>JAAYDY010000050.1 GCA_012729015.1 Phycisphaerae bacterium
GCGGGCGCTACCCCACCTGGCCTGCCGAGGATTCTTCACAATGATGCAATGGACTGACGAGAACGCCAAGGATGTCGAGATGCTCAAGCGGGTTGACCTGTCGCCGCTGGAGACTGGCCCCGCCGAGGGCAGCGAGCAACTGGTCAAGAAAGTGCAGCGCCACAACAAGGGGCTGAGCGACCTGACCGAGCGGTTCGAGAAGCTTGCCCGTGACCGGGAAGAACTCAACCGGTCGGACCACTGGTTCGAGCGCGACAGCAAGGCCGTCCTGGCTGAGCGCCGCCGTGTCGTCGCTGAGTCGTGGGATGTGCTGGTGACGCTTCGCAAGCTGGTTCAGGATCGCAAGGACGTGCTCCAGCAGTTGCTGGCCCACGTCGCCGGCAAAGTCAGCGACCTGGATGAGCAGTGTGGGCAGGCGTTCGATAGCGCCCGCAGAGCCATCAGCCGGGCGAACCGCGACTTCCTCAAGTCCGAGCCTGTTCGCGCTCAGGTCTGGGTTGAAACCGAGGCCGACAGCGACGATGCGGTCGTTGCCGTGCGGGAGCAGATCGCCCCGTTGCAGGCCATCTTCCGTGTGCTCGAGTCGGCCTACCACCGCGCCGGCTGCGGCAACTCCCTGACCGTCCGTCAGCGTGAGGTCTACGAGCATCTCAACTGAAAATCGGGACATGCCCCGATCCGGTCGTCCTCGTGGCGGCCGGGTCGGGCGCATGCCCAGTTGCCAAGGAGAACGACGTGCTCAATGCAGCCACCGGGCCCGTCCGGGCAGACGGGCGGACCATACATCGACTGACGTGCAACCATTGCGGTTCGACATTCACGGCCGTCCGCGACAACGCCAAGTTCTGCTCGCGGCAATGTCGCCAGGCTCGATGGCGTCAACGTCAAGCTGCCCTGCGACGCCAACACTGCTGTTCGCACTGCGGTCGTCCGTTGAGAGATTCGCGTTCGCACAAGCAGTTCTGCTCCAGCGCCTGCCGACAGGCGGCATACCGGCAGCGCGCCAGAATGGCAGGTCGATCATGACCGACTGCCACCGCGTTACGGTGTCGCGACAGATGGTTACGGTTCGGCGACAGATCGTTACGCTGCCCGCGACGCTAAGGCGTATCTGTCGCGGAAAGCGTAACGGGTCCTTCCTGGCCGAGACTGCCAAGATGGCGGCGGAACCAGTCGCGTCCTACATCAGACTTTGTTTATTAACACGCACGAAAATGCCACCCCTTCCGGAGGCCCACCAATGCCCCTGACCCAGCGCCAACGCACCGTCCTGCTCGGTGTGCTCGAAGATCAGCGCCGCCTGGCCGACATGCCCACGGATGTCGGCTCACGTTTGGATCGCGGCCGGCAGCGCATCACCGTCCGCAACGCCCGCAGTGGCCTGGTGCCCATGAACCTGCCCGGTTGGCTGGGCCGAGCGCCCACCAACAGCGACCATGTGTTGTTCCATCGCGAGTACCTTCGTTTGGAGGGCATGGGTCTGATCGAGCGTGTTAGCCTGACCGGCGGTCGGCGCACCACGCACCTGCGGCTGACGCCGGTGGGCCGCCGAATGGCCGAAGCGCTGTGGGCCGAGGAATACGGGCCAGACGCCGATGACGACATTGACTGGTCGAACGTGGAGTTCGAGCCGATCGAACTGCCGGTGGACGCGAGCGAGGGCGACGGGGTGTCCGGTTGAGGCCCGGCCGCAAGAGGAACACCCCGGCGGTGACCGGGGTGTCTGGCGAAGGGAGATGGATGCGGGTCAGCGGTTCAGTTCAAACTTCCCGCGTTCGGCGAGGCGGAACCGGCTGGCGTCGCCTTTGGACTTGATCTCGCGGCGCATCGCGGCGCTGAGTGTGTTGGCCGGCGTCTTGCCGCCGTTGCGGGGTGCCCACAGGCTACGCTGGATGGCCAGATCGACGATTGTCTGGCAGCGCATCGGGTCGCCGGTGCCCAGGCTCAGCAGGTGCGCCGCCGCGTCCAGCAGGCTCATCGGCTTGGGCTCACGTTTGGCCCCCGTCGCGCCACGTTCGCCCGTGTCGCGCTGGGGCGCGTCGGTGGCGTCCTTGGTCGCCTCCTTGGCCTTCGCCGCCACGGGGGCCGCGTCGTCGAGGCACTTCCGCAAGCGCTGGGCGCTCTTGATCCTGATGGTCTTGCCGGTCTTGACCGACCGGCCTTCCCAGCCGCCGTTGTCGTGCTCGCGGGTGATCTTCACCGGCACGAGGTTGCCCGCGACCTTCACCAGGTACGTCGCATTGATCTGTACGTCTGCCTTCTTCATGGGTCAGTCTCCTCTGCGAGCTTGGCTCGCGGCTTCGAAGCCGGCCTGGTAGGCCCGCTCCATGATCGTTTCGATTTCCCACACCGCCAAGGTGTGGAAGTCCTCTTCGTCGCTGTGACGCGATTCGAGCGTGGTGATCTCCAGTTCCTCCCGGGCGATCCGCTCGAGCGTCTGGTCCATGGTTTCGCGGGGCA
>JAAYDY010000051.1 GCA_012729015.1 Phycisphaerae bacterium
CATAGCTACCATATGGTATGTACAGGTGGCTGGTCAGGAGGCACTCGATGAGCTATCTGCAGATCCAGCGGAACCGGGGCGGGACGGGCGAGGAACTGGCCTATGTGCACCTGGCACGGAGCCTGTGGGATCCGGCGCGGGGCCGGTCAGTCCAGCGGCGCGTCTATGTGGGGCGCCTGGAGCAGTCGGGAGAGCGGCTGGTGCTCTCCAAGGGCTACGGCGCCCGCAGCGGCCAGATCGTGGAACTGTCTGATCTGAGGCGCCGTCTTGAGTCCGGCGAGGATGTCGAGGCCTGGCTGCGCATGCCGGCGCCCGGAGCCCTCCCGGCCGCTTCGGGCGGCGACGTTCCGGCCGGGGTTGCCACGGTGGGGGATGCGCACGTGCTGCTGCATCTGGCCCGTGAGATCGGACTGGCCGGGCTGGTGGAGGCGGCCTTCGGCGCGTCGGCCGGGCCGGCACTGCTGGGCCTGGCCCTGCACCAGGCCGCTGAGGGCCGCGCGATCTACCTGGCCCGCGACTGGCTTGATGACCGCGAAGTGCCTCCGGCCATGCACGGGAGCCTGCTGCAGACCGACCGGGTCTACGGGCTGATCGCCGCGGCCGGTTCGGACGCACCGGCGCAGGAGCAGTTCTTCCGCGGCTGGATCGCCGCATCGGGACGCCCGGCGGCGCTGATCTACGACATCACGTCCATCTCCACCTATGCCCGCGACCTGGAACTGGCCGAGTGGGGCTACAACCGCGACGGCGAGAGTCTGCCGCAGATCAACCTGGCCCTGGTCAGCGACAGCCGCAGCGGCCGGCCGCTGTGGTACCGTGCCCTCCCGGGGAGCATTCCGGATGTGTCCACGCTGAGGCTGACCGGAGAGCTGCTTCACGACCTGGGGCTGCAGGACTTCAGCTTCTCGCTGGACCGCGGCTTCTACAGTCAGGCCAACGTCAGGGGCATGCTTCAGGAGCAGATCGGCTTCACCATCGGTGTGCCCTTCTCAGTCGCGCAGGCGCGGGCGTTGGTCCAGCGGCACCGCGCCGCGCTGGGGTCGACCAAGCGGTCTTTCCCCTTCCACGACCACATCATGCGCCACGTCCGGGCCGACTGGAAGGTCAAGGGCGAGCGCGGCCGGCCGCGCGGGCTGGACGCACATCTGTTCTTCGAGCCGGCACGCCAGGCCGAAGCGGTGATCCGCACCGAGAGCGGCGTGTTCGCCCTCGAGGCCAAGGCCGCCGCCGAGCGGTTCGACGCCCGCCGCGATGCCTGGGAGTGGCTCGTTGAGAACGCCGGCAGCCTGCGGTCCTGCCTGGCCGTACGGCCTGGACCCGACGGCTCCTGGCGTATCGAGCGAAAACCGCGCGCTGTCGCCCTGGCCACCTCGCGCATGGGCTTCACCCTCGTGCTGACCGATCGCCGGGGCCTCGCCGCCGAAGAGGTCCTCGAACGCTATCGCGGACGCGACCGGGTCGAGAAGCTGCTCGACACGCTCAAGAACGACGACGGGCAGAACCGACTGCGCACCGGCGACGATCACTCCGCCGCCGGCCGGCTCTTCGTCGCCTTTCTCGCACTGGTTCTGCACAGCGAAGTGGAGCGACGCCTGCGCGACGCCGGGCTGCTGCGGCGCATCACCGTGCCGCAGTTCCTGGCCCAGATGCGCCGGATCAAGAGCGTTCGAATGGCCACCGGTGCACGTCACCTGCTGGAGATCAGCAGGCGAAACCGTGATCTGCTCACCGCCGTCGGCGTCCCGCTGCCTGAATAGCTACCACGGGAACGCGCTAGTTTGGG
>JAAYDY010000052.1 GCA_012729015.1 Phycisphaerae bacterium
CCTTCGGTGGGGCGCGCCTGCCTTCCTCGCTCGTGGTTGGAGCCGCCGCGCCATCTGTGTCCCTTCGCAGACGCCTGCCGGGTTACCCGGTCCGCACGCCGTCAAGAACGGCAGTGTCACAAGGCACAACATGCCAATATCATCGGCCGCTGATGATGTCAATGAAAAACAGTGTGTAAAATGCGGCCCGACCGTGGCCGTGAGCGGCTACGGCGCCGGCTACCTGCCGAAGTCGCGGGTGGCCTGGCACATGGCGAGGTAGTTCTCGACCTTCACGGAGTCGATGATCGAGTGGCTGGAGCAGACGACGTAGCCGCCGTCGGAGGCGAGGCGCTCGATGTGTTCGCGGACGCTCTGGCGGGTGTCGTCGGCCGTGCCGAAGCTCAGGCAGCCGGCCACGTCGATGTTGCCGACGAGGGTCAGGCAGTCGCCGTATTCGGCCTTGATCGCATAGATGTCGTTGGCGACAGGTTGGATGGGGTGGACGGCATTGACGCCCCAGCGTTTCAGGTAAGGCAGGATCGGGGCGAGCATGCCGCAACAGTGGAAGAGGATGGGGCGGCCGGTGGCCTGGGCGGCGCGGATGAGGCGTTCGGTCCGCGGGGCCCACAACTCGGCAAGATCCTTCGGGCTGATCATCGGGCCCGTGGTCGAGGAGATGTCGTCGCCGATGTAGTGGAAGTGGTACGGCATGTCCTTGACGGCTTCGATGACCGCGATGTGGTACTCGACGAACATATCCATGAGCCGCTCGACCAGCGGGCGGTTGTCGTAGAGCAGGTACATGAACGACTGGATGGGGACGGGGCCGAGGGCCATGTAGGTGAGGGTCATGGGGCCGCTGAGCCGGGCGCAGAGGCCGACGCCCGTGCCGCGGATGGCGTCGAGGTACGGCTGCATCCGGTCGCGGGCCAGCCGCGGGTCGGGCCGCTCGATCCGGTCGGCGTCGGCGCCGGTCAGGATCGAGCCGTCGGGCTGGACCATCCAGGTCAGCGAACACGCCACGGCGTCCTGGCCGACGGCGGTGACCAGTCGGACGGCCTCCTTGGGTGGCAGAGTCCAGAGGGTGACGCGCTCGCCGTCGGGCGGCATGCCGAGGATGTGGCGGGCGGCCTGGTTGTCGATGAGGATCTCGAAGTTCGGCACGCGGTCGGCCTTGCGGTGGTCGAGCGCGGCCAGCAGACGGCGAATGTCGGGTGCGGCAAGGGGGTCCATGGCAGTGCGGCCTCCTAAAAGTCACCATCCTCTTCATTCGCTTCGCCGTCGGCGGCCGGGGCGTCGGCCTTGGCCTTGATGGCCTTCTCCCAGGCGTCGAGGGCCTGCGGGTCGATGATGTAGACATTGCCGCCGCCGGCATCCGCTTCGTCGGCCGGGGCATCGACCTGCTTCTGGTACTCCATCGAGACGCCGGAAATCTGCTGCGCGTAGAAGGCGGCTTGTTGCACGGCTGCGGAGCGGTGAATGGCGTTGGGCTGATTGTTCTTGCGGAGGAACTCGACGAGCCGCAAGGCGGCATCTCTGGGGGCGTCGCCGGACCGGCAGAGGTTCCCGTAGAAGCTGACGAGTCTTTGGGCCCTCGACGTCATGGGGTCGGCTTCGAGCAAGACCTTGCCCATGACGGGCAGGGCTTCCATGTCGCGGTCGGTGTGGGCGTGGATGAGGTTGGGCCACGCCAGGTCGAGGTCGCCGGACTCCAGCAGGGGCATGCGGAGCCGATGGGCCAGATCGCGGCGCTGGACCTCGTCCATCGGTGCTGCCTCCTTCCACCACTGCCGCCACTGGTCGACGATCCGGCGGGCGTTCTCCTGCTGCTCTGCGGTGAGGGCTTCTCCGGGGGCGCAGGTGGGCAGGTGGCCGAACCAGACGTGGGAGATGACCGACAGCGTCACGGCAGCGCGGTGGCGGACCTGCCATCGCGAGGCGTCTGCGCCGTCGCGAAGAGGGGTGACGTTTTCCAGCATCAGAAGCAGTTCTTCGACGCGCTGGGCCATGCGATCCGTTCCGACGTGGGCGGCCCTGGAGACGCTGGTGACCTGCTGTTCCCAGTCGTCGGGCATCGGCAGCCGCGGATCGCCGATGCGTTTCATCAGGAGGTCGGCCTCCAGGTCGTCCTGCTCAACGCGTGGCGGCTGGTAGTTGCCCGACTCGTTGTCGCTGGGGGCGTCGTCGGCGGATCGGCGCATGAGAAGGCCCTTGGGCCGGGCAGCGGGCGGCGTCGGCGGCTCGGGGGGCGGCAAGTCGGCCCACGCGGCGACGCCGAGCGATGCCAGCACGATCAGGGCGACAAGGGCGGTGCGTTTCACGCGATTCACCTCGGCAGACCTCGTCACGAGGCCGGACTTCAGACAGTACGACTCAGCCGCCGCTGCCGGCAGAACAAACCGTCTTCTCGCTGGCTTTGGTCAGGCGTCGGCCGGTGTGTCCGATTCCTTCGGCATGAACAGCTCGGACGTGACGAGGTGCGCTTTGTGCAGACCCCATCGCGCGGCGGTCCACAGCGTCATGAGGCCGTAAGTGGTGGACCGGCGCAGGTTGATGCTCGATGCCTCGGGCATATAGCGGCACGGCACGGGCACGTCGCCGATGCGGAATCCGAAGTGGACGGCCTGGGCCAGAAACTGCGAGTCGAAGACGAAATCCTCGCTGTTGCGGTGATAGGGGATCGTCTCGATGACCTTGCGGCGGTAGGCCCTGTACCCGGTGTGCCACTCGCCCAGGTTCTGTCCGTAGAGGATGTTCTCGGCGATGGTCAGGAAGCGGTTGGCGGCGTACTTGATGCGCGGCATGCCGGACCCGACGGCCTCCTTGCGGGTGCGGATGCGGTTGCCCAGCACCACGTCGCAGATGTCGGCCTTGAGAAAACCGACGACGTGCGGCACGACCCGCGGATCGTACTGGTAGTCGGGGTGGATCATAACGATGTAGCCGGCACCGTGGGCCAGGGCCGTGTCGAGGCAGGTTTTCTGGTTGCCGCCGTAGCCGCGGTTACGCTCGTGACGGACCACCGTCAGCCCGAGCCGCTCGGCGATCGCGACGGTGCGGTCGGTGCTGCAATCGTCCACGAGGATGATCTCGTCGTAGCAGCCCGGCGGCAGATCGCGAACCGTCTGTTCCACCGTGGCTTCGGCGTTGTAGGCCGGCATGATAATGATGGTTCTGTCTGGCATGGGCTCCGTCTTCACTGGTGGACACGTGACACACGCTGCCGCGACATGGATGGTGCGAACGCATAGTACCTGTTCGGCGGCCCGGCGTCCAGTCCCGGCGCGTGGATGGATAGGCTGCGGCGAGGCCTCTGTGGCGGCTCGCGATCAACTGTCCGCGTTGGTCCCCGAGGCCGGCGGCTCGGGCAGCGGGTGGGCCAGGTACCGTTTCTGGCAGGCGGGGCAGAGGTCGAACTGCATCCGGCGATAGACCTGGTCCTGAAGTGCCTCGGGGTCGGCTTGTCGCATGGCGTCGAGCAGCCGCTGGATTTCCCCTCGTCGGTCGGTGGCCACGTCGTCGGCGGAGAGTTCCATGGGATCGTAGGCCGCCAGCACCTCGATGCGGACGATGTACCGCGTGTTCTCGTCGGCCAGGAGCACCTTGCCGCACATGTCGCACGTGAAACCGTCCATTGCATTACGGTCCTCGGCGTTCAGGCGTTGCGCGTCAGGTCCACGAGTCGTGCAAGGGCCTTGGCGGCCGCGCCGGAGTCGATGCTTTGTGCGGCCTTTTCAATGCCCTCTTCCAGGGACGCCGCGACGCCGCCCACGTAGATGGCCGCGGCGCTGTTGAGCACGACGATGTCCCGGGCGGGTCCCTTGCGGCCGGCCAGCACGCCGCGGATGATCTCGGCACTGGCCTGTGGCGACTCCACGCGGAGGCCGACGACGTCGTGTGCCGACATGCCGAACCGCTCGGGCGTCAGCTCATACAGTTGGATGCTGTCGGGCCTCACCTCGGCCACTCGCGTCGCGCCGGTCAGCGTGATCTCGTCCAGGCCGTCGGTGCCGTGGACGACCATGGCGTGCTCGGCGCCGAGATTCTGAAGCACGCGGGCGATCAACTCGACCAGTTGCACGTCGAAGACGCCCATGACCTGTCGCCTTGCCCCGGCCGGGTTCGTCAGCGGCCCGAGCACGTTGAACACCGTCCGAATGCCGAGTTCCTTGCGGACCGGCACGGCGTGCTTCATGGCCCCGTGCAGCAGCGGCGCGAACAGGAACCCGATGCCGGCCTCGCGGATGCAGCGACTGACCGTCTCGGGCGACACGTTGAGGTTGACGCCGAGGGCCTCCAGCACGTCGCTGGAGCCGCTCTTGCTCGTGCTGCTGCGGTTGCCGTGCTTGGCGACGGCGATGCCTGCCCCCGCGGCCACTAGGGCCGATGCCGTGGAAATGTTGAACGTGCCGCTGTGGTCGCCGCCGGTGCCGCAGGTGTCCACGACCGTGCGGCCGCCCGGATCGATCCGCGTCGCCTTCTCGCGCATCACCAGGGCCGCCCCGGTCACCTCGTCGCTCGTGTGGCCTTTCATGGCCAGGGCCACCAGGAAGGCTGCCATCTGCGCGGGGCTGGCCCGGCCCTCCATGATCTCGGTCATGGCGGCTCGCGATTCCTCGACCGTCAGATCCTGGCGGCGTGAGAGTTTGAGTATGGCTTCCAGCATGGGTCGTCGTTTCCCCCCCCGATTCAAACGTTGCCGCGGCCTCAGACGGGGCAACTCATTCAGCCTGCCACTGCACGCGGGCCGGTCCGGCGGCGCCGGTCACCAGAACGTCCGGCTCCAGGCCGGTGGCCTTCGGATACTCCCGCATGACGGCCTGCCGCAGCGGCTCAATGGCCTCGCGCCGGCACAGCGTGACGGTGCATCCGCCGAAGCCGCCGCCGGTCATGCGGCTGCCGTACACGCCGGGAACGCCCCGGGCGATTTCGACCAGCAGGTCCAGCTCGCGGCACGACACCTCGTACAGGTCGCGGAGCGACTCGTGCGAGGCGACCATGCAGCGGCCCACGGTGACCGGGTCGCCGGCGCGCAGCGCCTCGACGGCAATCTGCGTGCGTTCGTTTTCGGTCACCACGTGCTGCGCGCGACGCGCCACCAGCGGGTCCATCCGGTCGCGGAACTCCTCCCACTGCCACGCGGCCACGTCGCGCAGTGCCGTGACGCCCGCGATGTGCTGCGCGAAGACGCGGACTGCCTCGCCGCACTGCCTGCGGCGCTCGTTGTACGCATTGGCCGCCAAATCGTGATGCACGCGACTGTTGATCACGACGACGGCCAGGTCCTGAGTCCCGTCGAGCGGCACGGGTTTGCCTCTGAGCCGCCGACAGTCGATCAGGAGGGCGTGGCCCTCGCGTCCGTTGAGGACCACGAACTGGTCCATGATGCCGCACAGGGCGCCCACGCGGTGCTCGGCCTTCTGGCACAGCAGGGCCAGGTCGGTGCGCGTCCTGCCGGCGTCCCTGAGCAACTGGTCCAGCGTGCGGCCCGGGACCCGACCGGCCGACGCCAGCAGCGCTCCCGCGACGGCGGCTTCGAGGCTCGCCGAGCTGGACAGCCCGCCGCCGACCGGCACGTCGCTGCGAATATGCAGGTCCGCGCCGCCGTGGGGCCACCCGGCCTCGGCTAGTGCGGCGGCCACGTAGGCCACGTATCGGGCCCAGGCCGGGAGCGACTCGGGCGCGTCGCCCAGCGGGAACTCGACCGCCTGTCGGGCGTGCTCGCTGAAGGCCCGCACCGTGCCGTCGCCGCGAGGGTGGAAGGCCACGCTCGTGTGCCGCTGGACGTTCATCGGCAGCACGAACCCGTCATTGTAGTCCGTGTGCTCGCCGATCAGGTTGACGCGGCCGGGTGCCATGCTGAAGCCGTGCGGCTCGGTGGCAAAGCGGGCGACGAAGTCTGCTCGTTGACCTTCGATCATGACGGATCCCTGGTGCGACAGCCACGCTGGGACGCAACTCCACAGCAGCATACCGCGTGACCGTAGCGGCCAGAGTATGACTGTTCGGCAACGGTCCGTCAACTGCGAAGCCGGGGGACGCTGGTGATGCAGACCGCGGCCGTGCGGGGCGGTGTATGCACAGTCAATGTGCGACGGTGTACAGCCGATGGCCAGCCTCTGGCGGGTTGATGGCGGAGGGTGGGGGTGACAGGCCAGGCTGGCAAAGGCGAAAACACGGGTTTGAGGATTCTGAGTGGGTGGCGGAGCCGGCGGCACGTCAATTGCGCGCCGGTCAGACGGAGAGGCACGCTCAGGGTGCGCGCCGGGATGGAACTCTGCCGGTTGTCGCCTGTTCACGTTCAGGAGGATTTGGGAGAAGCCGGAGGCGGCCTCTGGCTTGACCGGACGGGGCGACAGCCGTAATATGGTTGGTTCCGGGGGGTTGCGCCGCCGTTGTCCACGGCTGGCGTTCGGGTGCGCCTCTGGCGGCGACAACCCTCGGAGGACGGAAAGGATACGGCCATGCGTATCATCGACATGCACTGCCACATGTACAGCCGCACTACCGACGACTACGAGCGGATGCAGCTGGCTGGGATTGAAGCGGTGGTGGAACCGGCATTCTGGGGCGGGTGCGACAAGACCAGCGCCGACAGTCACCTGGACTACTTCAACCACCTGACGACGTTCGAGCCGGCGCGGGCCGCCAAACGCAACATCAAGCATTACGTCGTCCTCGGCATGAACTCGAAGGAGGCCGAGAACCTCGACATCAGTTTCGAGGTGATCGAGCGGATGAAGCCGCTGCTGGACCGGCCCAACGTGATCGGGATCGGCGAAATCGGCCTGAACCTGAACACCGAGAACGAGATCAAGGTGTTGCGAGCTCAACTTGAACTGGCCAGGCAGCTCAACCTGCTGGTCATCATCCACACGCCGCATGTGCCGAAGCTGGAGGGCGTGAAGATCATCCTGCGGCTGGTCAAGGAACTCGGCCTGGACCCGAACCTGGTGGACGTGGACCACAACACCGAGGAAACGATCGAGTTGACGCTGAAGGCCGGTTGCTGGGCGGGGATGACCGTCTACCCGACGAAACTGAGCCCGGAGCGGGCCGTGGACATGATCGCCAAGTACGGCACGGAGCGGATGCTGGTCAACTCGTCGGCCGACTGGGAGACGAGCGACCCGCTGAGCGTGTGCCGCACGGCCCAGTTGATGCGCAGCCGCGGCATGCCGACGGCCGACATTCAGAAGATCGTGTGGGACAATCCGCGGACGTTCTGCGGCCACAGTGCGAAGTTCGACGTGCGGTGATCGGCCGCACGGCATCGGTTGCGTCTGCGTGCAGGGAGCAGGGTATCCATCCATGAGCGAGAATCAGCGGCACTGTCCGGGCGAGAAGTACACCATCAGCGACGCCGTCTGCCAGGGGCGGCGGGTGCGGCACTATCCCAAGTGCAAGGGGTGCCAGTTCAACGACGATGAAGTTCAACCCAAACCGCCGAAGGTCGGCAACGGAGCGCCTATCGTGGATGCGATTTTCAAGGCCTATGACGTGCGAGGCAAAGTGCCCGGCCAGATCAACGAGGACGTGGCGTGGCGGATCGGCCACGCGGCGGCGCAGTACCTGCTCTCGACGGACGAGGCCCGGCGGCTTACGGGCGACAATGCCAAGGCGATTGTCGTCGGCCACGACATGCGATCCAGCGGCCAGGCCCTGATGAAGGCCTGCTCCGACGGCATCCTCGCGACCGGGGCCGATTGCGTCAGTCTCGGCGAAATCGAGACGCCGGCCATCTACTACGCGGTCGGCAGCCTCCAGGCCGCAGGCGGCATCATGATCACCGCCAGCCACAATCCCGGCGACTACAACGGGTTCAAGATCACCGCCGCGGGCGTGAAGCCGGTCGGCGAATCGTCGGGTCTGAAGGACATCCAGCGCATCGCCCAGTCCATCGAGCAGTCCGGCGGCCCGCTCAAAGGCAAGCTCCGCCAGTTCGACCTCTCCAGCGGCTACATCCAGCACGTCCGGCGCTTCGCGCGCGACATCAAGCCCATGAAGATCGTCATGGACGCCTCCAATGGCATGGGGTCGAAGTGGACGCCGTCGATTCTGCGCGATCTGGCGATTGACGTGGTGCCGCTGTACTTCGAACGTTCCGGACGCTTTGTCCATGAGCCGAATCCCCTGCGCGACGAGAACGTCGCGGACCTGAAGCAGAAAGTCATCGAAACCCAGGCCCGCCTCGGCGTCAGCTTCGACGGCGACGCCGACCGGTGTGTCATCCTCGACGAGAACGGCGACCGCGTGGGCGGCGACACGTTGACGGCTCTGCTGGCCGCGGAGTTCCTCAAGGCCGAACGCGGCGCGAGCATCATCTACGACCTGCGCAGCTCGTGGGCCGTTCGCGAGACGATCGAGTCCTATGGCGGCGTGCCGCGGCGCGAGCGCGTCGGCCACTCGTTCATGAAGGCCACGCTCCGCAAGTACAACGCCCCGTTCGGCGGCGAGTTGTCCGGCCATTTCTACTACCGCGACAACTTCTACTGCGACAGCGGCGTCATCACGCTGATGAAGGTCCTCTCGGTGGTCAGCCAGAGCGATGCGCCGCTGAGCGGGATTCTCGAACCGCTGCGCAAGTACGCTACCACGGGCGAGGTCAACTTCCATGTGGAAGACAAGGACGAGATGATCAAGCAACTGGCCCGCAAGTTCGCCGACGGCAAGGTCGATTTCCTCGACGGCGTGACGGTCGAGTACGGCGACTGGTGGTTCAACTGCCGCAAGTCGAACACCGAGCCGCTGCTGCGGCTGATCGTCGAGGCCCGTTCGCAGGACGTGCTGGACGACAAGTTCGCCGGGCTGAAGGCCATGCTCGGCGAGCCGGCCAACGAGTGACGTGCGCCGGGCCAGACGCCTGCGCCGGCCCCGTGGCGGCGCAGGGTGGCTGGTTGACGCGGGTCCCGAGCACCGTCGAGGGGCAGCCACGCGTCTTTTCAGGTTCTTCGAGGACTTCCGGGAAGCGGTCGCCGACCCCTCTCCCTTGAGGGGAGAGGGTGGCCCGCAGGGCCGGGTGAGGGTGACGCGCGGAGAGAACGTTGCAACCTCGTAGCGTCTTCTCCGTTCGACCCTCACCGCCCTTCGACGGTGCTCGGGGCACCTCCCCCTGGAAGGGGGAGGGGTGAGTTCGGCATGTCGGGTCTGTTGACCCGACCTACGGGCTTGCAGCCATGCGTCTTCTCATGGCCACGCAGCGATGTAGGGGCGGCTCGCGAGCCGCACTCGATGGGCATCATTCGGGCGGGGGCGGCCCCGCCCGTGTTTTTCGCAACGCTATGCAGGGAAGCGACCATGGCCGTTCCACGTTACGATTGCAGCGGGCAGTGGCTGAAGGGCAATACGCACATTCACAGCACGGCCTCCGACGGCGGCAAAACGCCGGTGGAGCTGGCGGCGATGTATGCCGCGGAAGGGTACGATTTCCTCGTGCGCGCCGACCATTGGGTGCCGTCGGATGCCGCCGCCGAGGGGCACAACTACCCGCTCCTGTGGCTCGACGGCGTCGAACTCGACGGCCCCGACGAGTCGGGCTCGCGGTACCACGTCGTCTGCATCGGGCGGTTCACGGGCCTTGACCGCGAGATGGGGCTGGAGGCGGCCATGGGCGCCGCACGCCGGCAGGGCGGCTACATCGTTCTGGCCCATCCGCACTGGATGGGCAACACGCACGAGGACGCCTTGCGGCACCAGTTCGACGCCGTGGAAATCTACAACCACGTCTGTCGCTGGCTCAACGGCAAGAGCGACGGCACGTACCACTGGAACAAGATGCTGGAGGTGCGGCCGAACACGGTGGGCCTGGCTGTGGACGATGCGCACATCCGGCCCGACCATCCAGGCTGGAACGGCGGATGGGTGATGGTCAACGTTCGGGAACCCTCCGCCGAGGCGATCATGGCGTCGCTACGCTCGGGCAACTTCTACTCGACCATGGGGCCGCAGTTCGAGGACATCCGCCTCCACGGCAATGCCGTGACGGTGCGGACGTCGCCGGTGCAGTTCGTGCGTCTGGCCGGCCGCGGGTGGGACGGTCTGCGCGTCGGGTCGTTCGATGCGACGAACCTGATAACCGAGGCGACGCTCGAAATCCCTGAGAAGTGGAAATACGCCTACGTCGAGATTGAGGACGCCCAGGGGCGACGGGCGTGGACGAACACGCTGACTACCGCATGATTTCCGCCAGTACCTGCATGGGGTGATAGACGGTCAGGCCGGTGCCGGTCTCGATCTGGGTCTTGCACATGCCGCACGGCGTGACGACGGCCTCGACCTCCGCCGCCTTCAGCCGAGCGAACACGTCCTCGGCAATCTTCAGGCTGATGGCGTGGTTGCGGTCCTTCATGCCGAAGGTGCCGCCCATGCCGCAACAGGTGGTGTTGACCAGGGCGAACCGCATTCCCCCGGCTCGCTGGAGCATCTCTTGCGGCACGAGCCCCTCGCCCATGGCCCGCAGGTGGCACGGGGCATGGTAGGCCAGCCGCTTGCCGGCGAAGGCGTGGCCGGTTCGCGGCAGGTCGTCGCGCTGGGCCAACAATCGGGCCACGTAAGCGTTGGCATCGTACACGCGCGCCGCAACGGCCTTCGCCGCCTCGGTGCCGAGCGCTTCAGGGTAGTCTTCCTTGAGCGACAGCACGCAGCTCGGGCACCCGCTGACGATGTCGTACCCGGCCTCCACGAGCGGCGCTAGCACGTCGGCGTTGAATCGCATGTCCTTCAGCGCGGCCTCTTTCATGCCCGAGGTGTAGGCCGGCAGGCCGCAGCACCGCTGGTGCGGCAGGATCACCTCACAGTCCAGGGCCCCGAGCACGTCGATCAGCGCGCGGCCACTCGCCGGATCGTTGAACAGGCCGAAGCAGCCGGCGAACAGGGCCACCCTGTGCCGCGGTTCGGGCGGCGAGGGCAGGGGATACTTGTCCAGGCTCGGTCTGCCGAACGGCGGGATGGGGCGGTCAGCCACGCCGGCCAGGCGGCGGTTCATGCGGCGAACGACGGACAGGCCGGCGATGCGGTTGCTCAGCGGCGCGGTCAGGCTGCCCAGGCGGCCGGCCAGATGAGCGTGGGCGAACATGCGGTCGGCCAGGGTGGGCCCGTCGCGGTCCATCCGTAGCGTCTTCTCGGCAAGCATCAACGCGGGCGTATCGACGCCGCTCGGGCACTCGACCAGACACGTCTTGCAGTTGTAGCACAGGTCGGCGGCCGCGCGCAACTCGTCGCCGAGGGCGATGTCGGCGAAGTCCAGCTCGCCGGCCACGGCCGCCTTGAGCAGGTTGATCTTCGCTCGCGGTCCGGCCCACAGGTCGCTGGTGGCCTTGTACGTCGGGCAATGGGCCAGGCACGTGCCGCAACCGTGGCACCGCTCGATCGCCTCGCGCAGCGACTCGGTGTCGAAGCGGCTGCCGGTCGGCACGACGCGCCGCGGCGACTCGTACTTCAGGTGCTCGGTGTCCAGTTCCGTGCGGTCGGTGACGACGTTCTCGGGGGCCAGGATGCCGTCGGGATCCCAGATGCGTTTGATCTGCCGCATGACGTCGTAGAGGGGGCCGAACTGCCGCCGCAGGTACGCGCTGCGGACGCGGCCGTCGCCGTGTTCGCCGCTGAGGGTGCCGCCCACGTGCAGGACGAGGTCGGCTGCCTCGTCGGCCATGCGGCGCATCTTCTCCACGTCGTCGCGCGTGTGCAGATCGAGAATCGGCCGCACGTGCAGGTTGGCGTCGCCGGCGTGGCCGTACATGGCGGCCTCGACACCGTGGCGGCGGAAGATGTCCCACAGGCCGTGGATGTACTCGGCCAGCCGCTCCGGCGGCACCACGCTGTCTTCGATGAACGGAATGATGCGTCGCGGCGGCGGCAACTTGTTCAGAATCGGCAGCGCCGCCTTGCGCAGCTTCCAGAGCAGGGCCTGCTCGGCCGGGTCGTAGGCCTCGCGCGACGCCACGGCCAGGCCCAACTCGTCGGTGAGCCGCGTGATCATCGTCCGCATCGCGTCGCGGTTCTCGTTCATGGTCGGCCGCACGAACTCGACCAGCAGCACGGCTTCGATACCGTCGGGCAGATAGGCCGGGTCGAGCACGTTCTCTCGGCGCAGAATGTCGAGGAAGTGCTTCTCCATGAACTCCACGGCGATGGGATCGAACGCGAGGATCTCCTGCACGGCGGCGCCGGCCTGCTCCATGGTCTGGAAGTACAGGGCGGCGGTGGCCGGCGGGGGAAGCAGGTCGCTCAGGGCGATCTCGACGTCGGTTACGACGGCCAGGCTGCCTTCACTGCCGACAATCAGCCGCGTCAGGTCCACCAGGCCGTCGTGAAACACCGAGAAAAGGTCGTACCCGGCGGTGCTCTTCTCCATCAGCGGCCGCTTCCGGGCGATCAGCACCTCGTTGTCGCGCAGCACGCGGAGCGTCTCGCGCACCACGCGTCCGAGCGTCCCCGGGGCGTTGGTCATGGCGGCCAGCTCCGGGCTGCCCTCGGCCCCCGGGCGCAGCCACGCCACGGTGCCGTCGCTCAGGACCAGCTCCAGCCCGCGCACGTGCTGCTTCGTCGAGCCGACCTTGAAGGCCCGCAGGCCGCCGGCGTTGTTGGCCACGTTGCCGCCGAGGGAGCACATGGCTTCGCTGGCGGGATCCTGCGGCACGCGCTTGCCCAGCGGCCGCAACTGCTCGTTCACGCGACCCAGGATGGCCCCGGGCTGCACGCGAAGCAGGTTCTCCGCGGCGCGAACCTCTTCGATCCGGTTCATGTGCCGCGTGAAATCCAGGATCAGGCCCTCGCCGAGGACCTGGCCCGACAGACCGGTGCCTGCGCCGCGAGCGATCACCGGCAATCCGTGCTGCCGGCCGTAGCGGACCGCCGTCGCCACGTCGGCGGCCGATCTCGGCAGCACGACCGCCAACGGGCGAATCTTGTAGATGCACGCGGCCGTGGAATACGCTACCCGGGCGGCGAGGCTCGCCAGGCAGTCGCCCTCGATCTGCGGGCCAAGCTCTTGCTGAATCTGCTGCGGACTCTTCACTGCCGTTCCTGTCGCGGTTGATTTCCTGCGTCATCGTCCGTACACTGGATTGTCCTATTGTACGCCGCCACGGTAGAAAGGCCAGAGGAGTTCATGGACCGCAAGGATATCCGCATTATCGGCCTGCTGTCGGGGGGGCTCGACAGCGCCCTGTCACTGGCCTCGATGCACCGGCTGGGCTACGACATTGTCGTGTACCACTTCGAGAACGGGTTCCATGCCGCGCCCGCGCCGGGCGAGGCCACGCCCCTGGCCCTTCAGACGGCCGAACGGCTGGGCGTCCCTGTCCGCTTCGTGGACAACTCGCGCGAGATGATTCAGGTGGTCATGCACCCGGAGCATGGGTACGGCTCGCGGGTCAACCCGTGCATCGATTGCCGTATCCTGATGTTCCGCATGACCCGGCAACTCATGGCCGAGGAGCGGGCCCGGTTCGTCTTCACCGGCGAGGTGGTCGGTCAGCGGCCCATGTCGCAGCGACGGCAGATCATGAACCTCATCGATCGTGAGTCGGGGATGGAGGGCCTCGTGGTGCGTCCGCTGTGTGGGCGTCTGATGCCCGAGACGCTGGCCGAGCGGGAGGGCTGGATTCGCCGCGAGGAACTGCTGGACATTCAGGGGCGCGGCCGCAAACGCCAGATCGCGATGGCCGAGGAACTGGGCATCGGGCGGTACGAGATGCCCGCGGGCGGGTGCCTGCTGACCGATGCCGGGTTCGAGATTCGCCTGCGCGACCTGTTGCGGTTCGGCGAGCCGACGGCGCAGGAGATTCAATTGCTGAAACTGGGTCGGCATTTCCGCATCGATCCAGGTCACAAGGCTGTTCTGGGCCGCGATGCCGCCGATTGTGCGGCCCTGGAGGCGTTGCTCGGCCCGGACGACCTGCGATTTGACGCACGCGACATGCCCGGGCCGCATGCGACGCTGCGCGGCGAGGCATCGCCCGAGGCCGTGCGCCAGGTGGCGCAACTCGTTTTGCGCTATGCCAAGGCCGATCCGCAGCGCGAGCACGTGGTTGCCGTTCGCCGTGGCGCCGCCGACGCAGCGGCGACCGTGGAGCAGGTGAGCGTGCGGCCGATGGACGAGGAGCAGTCGTGGTTCATGCTCGTGGCCGCCGAGGGCCGCTGCGGCGGCTACGGCGGGGAGGCGACCTGACATGGCCGACGCCGCATTCCGCGAGCATTCGAAGTTCCGGCGACTGGCCGACGCCCTGCGGTCCATGGAGCGTGTGGCCGTGGCCTTCTCCGGCGGCGTGGACTCGACGTTCCTGGCCGCCGCGGCACGCGAAGTGCTGGGCGCCGGGCAGGTTCTGCTCCTGACGGCCGAGAGCGAGTCCTTCGGCTCGCGCGAACGCGCCGAGAGCCGCGACCTGGCCGAACGGCTGGGGCTGTCGCACCTGGTGATCCGCACGAACGAACTGGAACTGCCGGCCTTCCGAGAGAATCCGCCCGATCGGTGCTACCACTGCAAGAAGCTGCTCTTCGCGCGGATGGGCGAGGCGGCTGCCGCGCGCGGCGACTATGTGTTGTGCGACGGCGCCAACGCCGACGACGCCGGCGATTACCGCCCCGGCCGCCGCGCGACGCGGGAACTCGGCGTGCGAAGCCCCCTGGAGGAAGTCAGCCTGACGAAGCAGGACATCCGCGAGCTGTCGCACGCGATGGGGCTGCCCACGTGGGACAAGCCGTCGTACGCCTGCCTGGCCAGCCGGTTCCCCTACGGCACGGCGATTACGCGCGACGCCCTGGCTCGCGTCGGCGCGTGCGAGGAAGAACTCCGCGCGATGGGCTTTGAGGGGTGTCGCGTGCGGCACCACGGCCCCGTCGCCCGCATCGAAGTGCCGCCGAACCGCATTGCCGACGCAGCCGCCCCGGACGCCCGCCGCCGCATTGTCGAGCGGTTCAAGGCCCTCGGCTACGCCTATGTCGCCCTGGACCTCGAAGGCTACCGCACCGGCAGCATGAACGAGGTGCTTCCCGATGATTCGCGATGAGGCATCTCACGGCGGGTCGCACGCCGGCACGAATGGCTCCACGCGCACCGCCTCGCCGCCCAGCCACACGCTCACCGCCCCGTCGCGGTACGTCTTGTAGAGGCGGACGCCGTCGGGCCAGGCGAACCCCCCGCGGCGGCTGACGTCGCGATAGCGGCCAACGCTCATCACGGCCGAGGTCACGCCGCTGGACTCCAGGAACCGAAGAACCTCCTCGCTTCGTTCGCCGTGGTGCGGCAGCAGCAGCGCGTCACACCGCACGTCCTGTTCGCCGGTCATGGCCGCCAGGCGGTCGGGCGTCGCGTCACCCGTCAGGATCATGCTGCGGCCCATGAAGGCGACCCTCAGCACCACGCTCGATGCGTTCGTGTCGGCCGACGCGGGCAGATCGGTCGGCGGGCCCAGGACCGTGATCGATACGCCGTCGGGCGAGGGCAGGGCATCGCCCGCTGCAATACGGATCACCTCCAGCCCGGCCGACGCCAGGTACTCCAGGGCCCGGTCGTCGTAGCCCTTCTCCTCGGTCTCGAACCCGTAGCCGAGAAACACTCGCCGGCAGCGAATCCGCTGGAGCACCGCCGGCAGATCCTTGATATGGTCGGCGTCGGCATGGGTCAGCACGACGCCGTCCAGCCGCCCGACACCCAGCTTCCAGAGCGCCGGCACGACCACCGTTTCGCCGGTCCGCTCGGCCAGCAGGCTGCTGCCACAGTCCACCAGCAGGGCATACCCGCGAGGTCCCTGAACCAGAACGGTGTTGCCGCTGCCGACGGCCAGCGTAGTGATACGCACCTGGTCCGCCGGGCCGCGAGGAATGCCCAGGGCAACGTACGCCGCCGCCAGGACGACGGTCGCCGAGACCACCTGCCACCGGGCCACGCGCAGTCGCCGGCGCGCGGTCCAGACCAGGACGAGCCCCAGCGTCATGACCGCCCAGGGACAGCCGAACTCGCGGATGTAGGCGTGTCCGTACGGCGCCTGGGCCAGCAGGCCGATGGTCGATTCGAGCAGCCGACTGATGGCCTCAATCGCGGCATCCAGGAAGCCGACCGGTCCGCCGGCCGCCAGTCCGACGGCGGCCGTGACCGCGCCGAGCAGAAGCAGCACGAAGACCATCGGCAACACGACAATCGTTCCCAGCACGCCGATCGGAGCCACGAGGTGGAAGTGGCTGGCGGCCACCGGCGTCGAGACAGCCCAGGCCGTCAGGCCCACCGACACGATCTGCATCAGGTGCCGCTTGAGCCGCCACCCGAAGCGGCCCAGCGGCGTGCGTTCCTTCAGCCGTTCCCAGTCGGCCACCGGGAACAGCCGCTCGTGGACTCGCGGGTAAACCACGATCAGGGCGAGCGCGACGAGAAACGAGAGTTGGAAGCCGCTCTGGAGCAGGTCGCTCGGGTTCAGCAGCAGGACGACCAGGACCGCCGCGGCCAGGGTGTTCAGGAGGTCGCGGCGGCGTCCCAGCAGCGTTGCACCGCACAGCAGCATGAAGAACACGCCGGCCCGGACGACGCTGGGCCGCAGTTCCGTGGCCAGGGCGTACAGAACGATGAAGGCCATCAGGACGACGGCGCGCCCTCGCGGTCCGACCATCACGAGCCGCAGCAGCCGCAGGAGCAGCCCCGACAGCAGGGCCACGTGGAGGCCGCTGACGGCCAGGTAGTGCAGCACGCCGGCGCGGATGAAGGCCTGTTCGTCGGCATCCGTCAGTCCGGTGCGGTCGCCCAGGAGCAGGGCGGGGATGACACGTGCGGCCGCACCGGTGTCGTCGGGCATCGCGCCGCGAATCCGGGCGCGAATCGTCCCGATCCATCCATAGGGGTCCCAGGCCGGCGCCCGGCGCCAGGCCACCGCCTCCCAGAACTTGGTGCCGAGCCGCCCGTGGATGCCGCGCGACGCGTAGACCTGCCGGATATCCGCCTGTCCCGGGTTCAGCGGCGCGTCCCACGGCCGCAGTAGCCCGATCACAGTCAAGCGGTCGCCGGTGCGTGGCGGGTCGGTCCCGGCGGCGGCCAACGGCTGAGCCACAGTCACGCGAAGACGCCCATCGACCGCCTCGCGCCGCCCCTGGACGGTGACGGCCGTCGCGCGAACGAGCATTCCCGTGTGGCCGGTGGCCTCGTCATCCTGGAGCAACAGCGGATTGTCCGGCCGCCGCGAAGGCCGCGGACTCTCCAGCAGGACCCCTTCGACCGTCGCCAAGCGTCCCTCAGGCAGGGCCATGCGGCTGATGTCGCGCGGGCCGACCTGTGTCCGCACCCGCAGCCACCCGGCTCCCAGGCAGACCCAGAAAACCATTGCCGCCGCAAGAAAGGTCCGCGGCCTGACGTTCCGCCAACGCATCGCGACCGCCATGGCGACAACCGCGGCGCCGGCCACGGCCAGCGGAATCCACGCCTCGCCGCCCAATCCGTGTCCCAGCAGGATGCCCGCGCTCATGGCAATGGCCGGCGCGAGCAGCGGCCGAGGCGGCGATGGCGTCGCGGCATCGGTGGACGGCCCGTCGGGCTGCGATATGGCATTCATGCGGATGGTCCCACCTGTGAACATTCCCATGGTAATCGTTGCCCGCTGCGATGCAAGGCCCGGGTGGGGAACGACGGGGCTTTTGCTTGCCGCTGCTGCGGAGCGCGCGTATCATGTGCGGCATGTCTGAGCCGAAGACCGAGACCCTGCCTTCATTGCCCTCGACGCCATGGCAACCGACGCGGCGCCAGGTGCTCGTCGTGGCCCTTGTGGTCGCGATTCTGTATGCCTTTGCCGTTAACGACCAGTGGCGGCCGGGCAACGATTCGGCCCTGTACCTGTCGGTTGGACGGAGCCTCGCGCGAGACCAGGGGCTGGCCCTTCAGGGCGGCGAAGGCCTGCCGGGCGGGTCGCCGGGGCTGCCGATCCTGATTGCCGTCTGCTTCCGCCTGTTCGGCGAAACGCTCTGGCCCGTCAACCTGCTGATCTCGGCCATGGGGTACCTCTCGGCCGTTCTGGCCTACCGCATCGTCCGCCTCGACGGCTCGCGCCGGACGGCCCTCAACGTGTTCCTCCTGACCGGTCTCAACGTGGCCCTCTATGTGCGCAGTCTCAGCATCGAAAGCGACGTGCCGGCGATGCTGTTCATGATGGCGGCCCTGTGGTGCCTGCTGAAGTTCGAGCAGGGGGGACTGCGGTACCTGTTCCTGGCGGTCGTCATGCTTCTGGGGCTCATCGGCATGCGCATGGTCGGCGCGGTGGTCGTCGTGGGACTGGCGGTGGCGCTGCCCCTGGAGCGATGCGCCCTGCCGCGGTGGAAGGCATGGGTCGGTGCGGCGGCCGTCGTCTCGCCACTGGTCCTGGCCGCTGCCGCGATGGTCCTGGGATCGTCCGGCGCGATCGGCGGCGGCTACGGTCCAGCGCTCCTCGGACGTTTCACGGAGTTCGTCTACTGGGAGGAGTTCTACGCCCGCGCCCTGAGCAGTCTGCCGAGCAATTGTTTCCGCCTTCTGAGCGGCCAGACGCTGCCGCCCTTGGCCAGCGTGCCCTTTCTGGCCCTGATGCTCTGGGGGGCGGGCCGGCTTCTGAGGCGGGGGCGGGCCCTCATCGTCCTGCCCGCGCTCCTCTATGTTGTCATGCTTGTGCTCATCTGGGGCGAGCCGGCAGCCCGATACCTGGGCCTCATGCTGCCCCTGGTCGTCTACCTGTTCCTCGACGGCCTCGAAGCCGCCGTTGCCGCCATCCTGGCCCTGTGGCGGCGACCGTCCGTCGCGCCGATGGTCCTCAGCATCGTTGTCGCCATGCTCCTGGCGGCCAACCTGCCCAAGATCGTCCGTGAAGGCCTCTACATGTCGCATCATCCGCGGTTCAGCGAACTCGTCGAGCGAGGCCGCATCGCGCGGTGGCTGCCGGTGGTCGAGTACCTGAGGCGGCAGCCCATGGCCGCCGACGAGGTCGTCCTCACGCCCGAGGCGTCCATTGTGCACTGGCTCAGCGACCGGCCTACCGTCGATGCTGCCGATTCTCCGGACACGGCCCTCGGCCCGTGGCGGCTCACGCGGGACGCGATCGGCCGTCGCCAGGTCCGGTTCGTGGTGGTGCCGCGAACTCACCAGGACCGCGGCCTCTTCCACTATGTCAAACGCCTCAACCGCAAGCGGTGGCAGACGCCCGCCCTGACGACCGAGTACTTCGAAGTCTACGATTGCCCACGGGACAGCTTCATCTATCCGCCCGAGGACTACCCAACGCCGTGGCTGTGACCCTGTCTGCGGCACGGTGGCCGGCCGCGAGCGAGCACGGCGCCACGTGACGCAGCGTCATGGCTTCCTGTTCAGCTTCCTGCTCACTTCCCCCGCCAGTGCGAAGAGCTTCTTCGTCCGTTCCTGCCAGCCGCCGGTAAGCCACTCCTGGCGGCCCTTGGCGGCCTCCTCGCTCCTCATCTTGCGGGCCTCGCCTTCCCAGAAGCCGGGCAGTTTCTTGCCGTCCTTGGCCAGAGCCTGCCACAGCCCTTCCACCGGGTTGCGACCCGACGGCGCCGTGCCGATGCGAGCCAGGTCCTCGTCGTTGGACCAGACGGTCTTCCACATGGCCCGATGGTGCTCGTCCAGGGCCTTCTGGCACCGATCGGCCAGGTCGCTGCCCAGCAGCGATCTCCTGCTCGGCGCCAGGAGGGCCTCTTCCAGGGCAATCCTTGCCTCGCATTCCTGCACACCTTCGCGAAGGTTCTCGTACCGCGCCGTCGCCACCGCGCCGTCGGGCCCCGGAGCCAGGAACCAACTGCCGATGTCCAGGTTGCGCCACTTGTTCTCCGGATACCGTTCGTAGGCCGCCCCGGCCCGGCGACCGCGGCGGTCGCGGATGACGCTCCACAGGTCCGCTCCCAGGCGGCCCGCCCCGCGCTGGTCGCCCGTGATATTGAACGCCCCAAGCTGGCGAATCTCCGCGTTCGGGCTCATGTTCAGGTCGCTCCCGCGCGGGAAGTGCGCCACCAGCGCCCCGCGACGCCAGCCGTACAGCCGCTCCTTCGCCGGGTTCACCTGGTAGCACAGGTTGTAGACGTGGGCCGCGTACCCCAGGTCTGCCACGCCATGGAGAATCCGGTTGTTCGCGTTCGTGTCCGACAGCTTTCCGGCATGGGCGTGCGACACCCAGGCCAGGCCGCCCGTCAGTTCGTTCAGCGAGGTCACCTCGTCCTTGTCCGGCCACAGATCCGACAGGATACCCAGCATCATGCAGTCGTCCAGCCCGCGGGCCGCCATCCGTTTGCGTATCTGCGCCCACACCGGCCGCCACAACGCCTGGCCGCCCGGTTCCTCGTACCTGGGCAGGAACGCCATCCCCGTCTCGCCCGTGGCCGGATCGAGCGTTGTCACGCGCGGCCCCTTGCCGAGCAACTCCTCGCGGGCCTCGCGCGTGTTCTTGCCCGTGTCGCCGCCCCACAGCGACCGCGTCAGCGATTTCTTCGATTGACAGATGTCCCAGACCACGAAGATCACGAGCTTCGGCTTGCCCATGCTCTCCTCGGCCGTGTCGAAATACCGGTCCATGACCGTGTAATCGTGGTCGTACGTGCCGTTGCCCTTGTCGATCCACCGAACCATCGACTGTTCGTTGCCGAAGTTCGTGCGGCAGATGAGCGGCACGTACAGCACGCGGCTGCCCGTGTCACGGATCAGGCGGAACGACCGCTGAATCAGTTCCCAGTGCTTCTGCGACCAGAGCGGCACGTTGTACTCCAGCGACAGCGTGTCGGGCGACTGAACGAAATCCATCCATGTGCGGTACGCCTGCGAGTCGGGCAATGTCCAGTCCTGAACGTCGAGCGTCACCGGAACCTTCGTCGCCGACAGCCCCTCGGCCTCGACCACAAGTTCCCCGGTGTAGACGCCCGCTCTGGCGTCTTTGGGCACCGCGACCGTGACCCACACCGGCGCCAGCGTGCGTCGGGCGTCGGCCTGTATCGCCTCCGGGGCCGACTCCAGCAGAATGTCCGGGTGCGACGGCCATCCCCAGTTGCGCTGCTCCCACGGTACGGCGTAGCGGACCTGAATGCAGCGGGCCGGAATCGTGGCCCCGTCGCACGTCAGGTCGCCGACCGACCCCTTGAGCCCGCGGATCGGCCCCGACGAATCCGCCACCACCTTCCCCGAGAACGTTCCGTTGCGGGCAGCCACGATCGTCACCGGCCCGAGCGACCCGGCCGGTGTCTTCTCGCCTTCATCCGCCGGTGCGCTGCTGGTCCAGAGCTTCACCTCGGCCGCCGGTGCCGCAGGCGCTTGCTGTGCCTGAAGCGCGCCGGTCGATGCCGCGGCGAACCCCGCCACAACCATTGCCGCCACCACCGTCCGCCGCCACCGTGCCGACGTCGTCCTCGCCTCTCGATACAGCCGTTCCATAGTGTCCTCCGCCATCCTCAGCGCATGCATGGCCGGACCGATCCCGCCATGCTCCCCATCCATGGGTTGAACGTTGCCTGGGCATGGTGGGTCCGGAGAAAACGAAGCGCCTTGTCGCGGCCAGCGCACCGCCAGGGGCGAACCCGGGAGTTGGAGGGCCACGCCTTGGTGCGGCGGCGAAGCCGACGCCAACGTGTGCTCTTTGTCCGGTGCCGCACTTCCTATAGCTGCGCCCCTCAGACGATGCCCGCAGCCTCCGGTCACATTCGTCCCAGGGGTCCCGGCGGCCGACTCACGGGCTTGCCTCCGGAAGCCGGTTGCGCAGCATCATGGCCTCGGCCTCCGCCAGGGCCCACGCGAAGTCGTCCGCCGGCGACACGAAGAACGGCCCTTGGGTGATGCCGATGCTCCTGCCCGTCGTCGAGAAGGTCTTGATCGACACCGAGTTCGTCTCGCCCGCCTTGACGATGTCCGCCGGAATGCCGTACTTCCGCGGCCGCCCGTCGGCCGACGTGTTCTCGTCGCCCATGCCGCCGATGCACATGCCGTTGAAGTGTGTCTCGTCCCGTTCGCCCATCGCGCCGGCGTAGAGAACCAACTCGTGGCCGGCCCAGTCGTCCGGCACCACAATCCGCCGCACGTACCACAGCACGCCCACATAGGGGCCAATGCGCAGCTCGGCCGGCATCGGCGCCCGCAGCGGCGGCGTCCAGTCGTCGTAGCCCGACAGGTCGCCGCTATAGCGCAGGCTCGCGTTCTTGAACATGGGCCTCATCTGCCAATGGCCGTCCAGCGTCAGCAGTCGCCGCACCGTGGCTGTCGCCCGCAGCGACCCGTCCTCGGTCGCCACGGTCAGTTGGCCGCGATCCAGGCGAACCGGGGGCGCGTCGAAAACCAAGCGGACGGTCGCGGTGGCCGTCTGCCCGGCGGCAACGCTCAGACGCAGACGCCCGCGGTCGATCCGGCCTTCCGTCCCCGTCCACCGGCAATCCAGCGCGACCGTGGCCGGCCGATCCCGAAGGTTCCGCACCTCTGCCGTGAAATCGTAGCTGCCGATCTGATCCTCGGCCGGGAATACCGTCTGGGCCGAGGGCGACAGGCGAAGCTCGACGGCATCGCCGCGCTGCACGTCAGCCGCGACCCGCGTCGCCCTTGCCGCCTCGGGCATCTCGACACAGGCGACGTTCGCCAGACCGGCCGTAGCGCCGGGCCCGGCCGCCGGCTGGTCGAGGCGCAGCACGTTGCCGTCCAGTGGCTGCCCGTCCACCGAAACGCGGCCCCGGCCGTCCACGGCAAGGGTCATCCTCCGGCCGCGGATGGGCATGTCGCGGAGCGTGACCGTCCGACCGCCCAGCCACGACGGCGCCGATGGCCGGAACTCGATCCGATCCGCGTGGAAGGTCATGCCGAAGATCGTCTGCTGCACCAGGGCCAGCACTGCCGCGGCCGACCAGAGCTGGCTGGGCGAGTACACCCCGCGGCCGGTGGCCGTGTCGATCAGCTCCATGAACGTGCCCTCGAGCATTCCCGTGCGGACCAACTCGGCCGCCAGGTAGTCCCGCAGTGCGGCCGTGTCGTCGCTCGCAGCAAGAGCCTGGTCGCCCATGCCGCTGCGACACCGCAGGGCCCACAGCATCAGCCCGAGAGTGAACGGCCAGACGGCCTTGCTGTGGTACACCGGCCGCGCCAGGTACGCCGGGTGGATGGCCGGAACGCCGAACGCCGGCCGGGGCGTCGCTCGCACCATCCGCATCGCGCGATCCGCCGGTATGGCGGGGTCCGCAATGGCCAGCGCATGGGCCACCGCCTCGTACCGGTGCTCGCGGTAGTTCAGCCCGTGGTGGAACTGGGCGTAGTGCCCCGCCTCGTCGAGCCACAGCTCGCGCTCCATCGCCGCCCGCACCGAGCCTTCAAGCTGTTCCAGGGCCCCGCGCGCCGCCGAGGGCATGCCGTCGAGCTCCGCCAGCAGCCGCGACGCCCGGACATACAGGATGTTGGTGCTCGCCGACCGCAACTGCGGTCCCGTCAGCCCGGCCGGGTAGCCCGACGACCCGTCGAAGAAGCTGCTGCCCCCGACGAACAGGCCCGATGCCGGATCGAACCGTTCGCGCAGCGACCGTCGGATCGTGTTCACGGCCATCGCCGCGCCGCCCCGCAGCATCTCGGCGTCGCCGGTCGTGCGGCCGTAGCTTTCCGCCGCCAGCACCCAGATGATGTTGTCGGTCATCGTGTAGCAGCGATTCTCGTGCAGGTCGGCGTACTGCTCCAGCTTGATCTCGCCGCTGGACCGGTCGAGCAGCCGGCCGAGCGTCTGGCGGACCTTCTCCGGATAGAGCAGGTCCAGCCCCATCAGCACCGAGTAGCTCGTATCGCGCACCCACGTGGACGAACGCCGAAAGTCCCTGCCGGCGTACATGCCGTCGTCGTAGAAGTTCGACTCTATGTCGCGCCGCGCGATCAGCCAGCACCAGTCCAGCACCGGCAGCCCGCTGTCGAGCAGGGGGCCGTCGGCCGGCAACTCGTCGCGACGCAGTCGCCGCCGTTCGTCGGGACTGGTCATCCAGAGCGTGTCGCCCGCGATCCGCGCGCAGCGCTCGGGCCGGCCCTCGGCGGCCGGTTCTACCACGGCATCCGCACGCAGTTGAAATGTCGATCCTCGGTAAAGGCCCGTGTCCTCGCTCACACAACGTCCTCCCAGGCGGCGTCTGGCCGCACGCAGATGGTCCGAGCCACGCGGTGCGGCATTCTCGCAACATTTCCCGCCCCGGGCAAGCGGATGATCCGGATGTCCGTAATCCTGTGCCCCTCCGCCGGTCGGGCGTCATCCTTGACCCGGCTCGCCTTTCTGTCGCACGTACGCCGCGATCTCGTCCAGAAACACCTCGCCGTACTGCTCGAACTTCGCCTGGCCCACGCCGTGGACGCGCATCATCTGGCCTGCCGCCCGGGGCAGCTTGCGGCACATGTCGCGCAACGTGCGGTCGCCGAAGACGACGTACGCCGGCACGTGTCGCCCGCGCGCCAGCCGTGACCGCAGACCGCGCAGCCGCTCGAACAACTCCGTGTCGTAGGGTGTCGCCTCGTCCGGCGTCGCCAGCTTCGGGGCCGCTCGCGGCGCCCGACGGCTCAGCACCGTCACGGCCCGTTTGCCCAGCAGCACGTCCCGGCCCGCTGCCGTCAGTTTCAGCACCGGGTACCGGTCGCCCTCCTGGGCAAGCAGTTCCTGGGCCACCAGGTCGTGCGCCAGCACGAGCCAGTGCGAGCGCTCCTTGTCGCGGCCCACGCCGTAGGTCTTCAGCCGGTCGTGCCCGCGCTGCCGGATCCGCTCGGTCCCCGCGCCCACCACCACATCCACCACGTGGGCCGCTCCGAACCGCTCTCCCGTCCGCGCCACCGCCGACAGCAGCTTCTGGGCATCCACCGTCGCGTCCACCTTCTCGGCCGTGCCGCGGCAGATGTCGCATCCGCCGCAGTTCTCCGCCTCCAGCGCCTCGCCGAAGTACGCCAGGAGCCGTCGCCGCCGGCAGACGTTGTGCGACGCCAGCCCGGCCATCTGGTGCAGCTTCTCCAGGGCCGCTTTGTGGTGGGCCGCGTCTTCTGTCTGGTCCACGAAGAACCGGGCCTTGGCGATGTCGCCCGGCGCAAACAGCAGCAGGCAATGAGCGGCATCGCCGTCGCGGCCCGCCCGGCCGATTTCCTGGTAGTAGCTCTCGATGTTCAGCGGCAGGTCCGCGTGTACCACGTAGCGGATGTCCGGCTTGTCAATGCCCATGCCGAACGCCACCGTCGCCACGATCACCCGGGCCCGGTCGTTCTTGAAGTCGTCCTGCACCGCGACCCGCGTCGCGTCGTCGAAGCCCGCGTGGTAGGCCGCGGCCTCGACCCCGTGTGCCTTCAGGAACTCGGCCAGCCGCTCCACGCGACGCCGCGTGCGGCAATAGACCACGCCCGACTGTCCGGCTCGTTCGCGGACGAACTCCAGCACCTGCCGTTCCCCGCCCCGGGCGCGCCGCTGCACCTCCAGGTACAGGTTCGTCCGGTTGAACGACGCCCGAAGCACGAACGGCGACCGAAGACCCAGCCGCGCGATGATGTCCTGCTGCACCGCCTGCGTGGCCGTGGCCGTAAACGCCGCCACCGGCACGTCCGCAAACCGCTCGGCAATGCCCGACAGCTTCATGTAATCCGGCCGGAAATCATGGCCCCACTGGCTGATGCAGTGGGCCTCGTCGATACAGAACAGCGACAGCCGCTTTGTCGACAGCCGGTCCAGAAAGCCGCTCATCGCCAGCCGCTCGGGCGCCAGGTACAGAAGCTTCAGCCGTCCGGCCCCCAGGTCCGCCATGACCTCCTTGCGCTCATCCGGCGTCTGCGAGCTGTTCAGCACGGCTGCCGCAATGCCGTTCGCCCGTGCCGCGTCCACCTGGTCCTTCATCAGCGAGATCAGCGGGCTCACCACCACGGCCACGCCGTCGCGCATCACCGCCGGCAACTGGTAGCAGAGCGACTTGCCGCCGCCGGTCGCCATCACGGCGAACACGTCGCGCCCAGACAGAACGTGGTCGACGATCTCCCGCTGGTTCGGCCGAAACGCGCCGTAGCCGAACACCGTGCTCAGCACCTGGAGCGGGTCCGCCGAGTCCTTGCCGTGCCTGGAATGCCTGGGGAGCGTCATGCCGTTTCCTCTTGCCGCCGCGGTGCCGTGGGCCGCAACGTGCAGCTGCGTCCGACGCCGTTCGACGCAGAGTATAGCCTTTCCTTTTGGCCGACGCCACCCGCCGCACGGCCTCTCGCACGTTCGCCGCGTTGCGTTTCCGTCGCAGGTGTGGTATCCTCTCGGCATGTTTACCGGACTGGTGGAAGGTATCGGCATGGTGCGCGGCTCTGCGGCGTCTCCCGCGGGACGTCGCCTGGAGATCGACCTGGGCCCTGTGGCCGAGGGCGTTCGCCGCGGCGACTCCGTCTGCATCAGCGGATGCTGCCAGACGGTGGTCGACCTGCGCGGCTCCGTGGCCGCGTTCGACGCCGTGCCCGAGACGCTCGCGCGAACCACCCTGGGTGGCCTGGCGGTCGGCGACCGCGTGAACCTCGAACGCAGCCTGCCCGTCGGCGGCCGGCTCGACGGCCATTTCGTCCAGGGACACGTGGACGGAACGGCCCGACTCGTCGAACGCCGCGAGCAAGGCGCTGAACGCCTCTGGGGCTTCGCCTGCGAACCGTCCCTGACGGACCAGATGACGCCCAAGGGCAGCATCGCCATCGACGGCGTCAGCCTGACGCTGGTGGATGTCGCCGACGGCCGGTTCTCCGTGGCCCTGATTCCGACGACCCTTGCCGCCACGACGCTCGGCGGCCTGACGGTCGGACGGACGGCCAACATCGAGACCGACATCCTCGGCAAGTACGTGCTCCGGGCCCTGCGGCGAGGCGGCTCCGGACTGACCCTCGACAAACTCCGCGACGCCGGTTTTCTGGATTGAGCCTTCCCATGAGTCTTCTGCCTTTCGTTGCCCAGCCTCAGGGCCAGATCGAGGCCGAACTGGCCGCCGCGGGATGCCGACCGTTTGTCGCGCGGCAACTCCTGCACAACGTCTACGGCCTGGGCCTGGCCTCGTTCGACGCCATGACCGATCTGCCCAAACGCCTGCGAGAGCTCCTGGCGGCGCGCTACGCGCTGCGGACCCTCCACGAGACGGACCGTCGCGAGGCCGCCGACGGCAGCTTCAAGCTCGTCCTGGCCCTGGACGACGGGAACCTCATCGAATGCGCGTACCTGGCCTCCTCGGCCGCCCGCGGCACCGTCTGCGTCAGCACCCAGGTCGGCTGCGCCATGGGGTGCCTGTTCTGCGCCAGCGGCAAGAAGGGGCTGGTCCGCAACCTCCATCCTCACGAGATGGTCGAGCAGGTGCTCCTGGTGTGCGACCGCCTGGGCGACCGCGAGCGACTCTCCAACGTGACGTTCATGGGCATCGGCGAGCCGCTGGCCAACTTCGACGCCCTGGCGGCCGCCCTGGAACGGCTCAACGACGGCGCCGCCGGCATGGGCATCGGCGCGCGGCGGATCACGGTGTCCACCTGTGGCCTGGTGCCCGGCATCCGCCGCCTGGCCGACCTCGGACGCCAGTTCCATCTGGCCGTGTCGCTGCATGCGCCCACCGACGAGCTTCGTGCCCGCATCGTCGGTCGCGCCGCCCGGACGCCCATCGCCGAGATTCTGGCCGCTGCCCGCTACTACTTCGAGAAGACCACCCGCAAAGTCACGTTCGAGTACGTCCTGGTCGGCGGCCTGAACGATTCGCCCGACTGCGCCCGACGCCTGGTCGCCCTGCTGGGCGAGTTCCCCTCGATGGTGAACCTCATTCCGCTGAATCCCGTGGCGGCCTGCGCCGACCTGCACGCCCCCGACGCGGCCGCCGTGCGGCGGTTCCTCGACGTCCTCCAGAAGGGGGGCATCGAGGCCTGTGTTCGCCGCCGCAAGGGCGCCGAACTGGACGCCGCCTGCGGACAGCTCCGTATCCGCGCCATGGACCGCCGCGACGCGGGCGAATAGGTCGGCCCTCCCGCTCGCTCGGACAAAACCGCCAACAAACCCGTTGTGCCGCGACACTCTTCGGCTACAATAGTGTTATAAGAGCGAAAGAAAGGCATCGCCGCTTTGCAGGCCGCCGATGTGCGGCCCGTTTCTCTTTCAAGGCGGCACTTGCGATCATGGACTCCGAACAAGCCGGCCAATCCCACAGCGTGTCGCAGGACCTGCGGCAGTTGCTCTCCTTTCTGAAGCCTTTCAAGGCTCAGATGGTCGTCGTTCTGTTAATCATCGGAACCATCAACGTGCTGGCCGCCGCGTCGATGTGGCTCGTCGGCAAGGGCGTCAACAAGTTCATCGACAAGAGCGCCTCCGGGGCCGACGCCGCCAGGATCGTCGTTCTCATCGCCGGGCTGTACGTGTTGGTCGGCATCGCCCGCGCCGTCGTCATCCGCATCCGCGAGCCCGCCGCCATGCGACTGGCGATGGACCTCCTGCGGTCGCTCCGCATCACCCTCTACGACAAGGTCCAGATGCTCAGCTTCACCTACCTGGACCGCCTCACCAGCGGCCAGATCATCGAACGCGCCACCGGCGACCTCAACACCATCCGCAGCTTTCTTACCGCGACCTGCTTCCAGGCGTTCGACGCCATCGTCATGGCCGCCGTCGCCATCGGATTCATGCTGTCCATGAGCTGGCAGCTCACCCTCGCCGTGCTCCTGCCGTACCCGCTTATCTGCTGGGTCTACTCCAAGAGCGCGTCGCAGTTGCGGCAACTCCGCCGCCTCGTCCGCGACGAGGTGGACGTCATGACCACCCGCCTCACCGAAACCATCGCCGGCGTCCGCGTCGTCCGGTCGTTCGGCCGGCACGAGCAGGAGAAGTCCAGGTACCTTGCCGTCGTCAACGAAATCTTCCGCCGCGTCGTTCCCGTGGTGAAGATCCGGAGCTTCCAGCTCGTCGGCGTCTACAGCATGGCCCGCGTCTGGATCTCCGTCCTGCTCGTCATGGGCGGGTACCTGGTGATCGGGCGCCAGATGGAAGTGGGCTACCTGTTCCCGTTCATCAGCTACATGATGTGGCTCCTGTGGCGCGCCCAGATGCTCATGGAAGTGGGCGAAAGCGCCCAGGACGCCCGCGCAGCCCTGGAGCGCGTCATGGCCCTCCTGGAGGCCAGACCCGACGTCGAGGACCTGCCCGACGCCGCCGACCTGCCGCCCGGACACGGACAAATCGTCTTCGAGAACGTCAGCTTCGCCTACCGCGAGCCGCCGCATCCCGATGCCGACGTCGTAGAGCGCATGGACCTGTCGCTGCCGAAGAAGGGGCCCGACGCCGTGGACGGCGTCTCGCTGAGCCTTCGTCCCGGCGAGCGTGTGGCCCTGGTCGGCCCCACCGGCGCCGGCAAAAGCACCATCGTCAGCCTTCTGCCGCGATTCTACGATCCCACCCAGGGCCGCGTGCTGATCGACGGCCAGGACGTCCGCCACACCCGCCTGGCCTCGCTCCGGCGCGACATCGCCATTGTCTTCCAGGAAACGTTCCTCTTCCGCGGCACCGTGGCCGAGAACATCGCCCTGGGCCGCCCCGACGCCAACCGCGAGGACCTCATCAAGGCCGCCCAGCAGGCCGCCGCCGACGAGTTCATCCGCGATCTGCCCCGAGGCTACGATTCCGAGATCGGCGAACGAGGCGTCTCCCTCAGCGGCGGCCAACGCCAGCGACTGGCCATCGCCCGCGCCATCCTCAAGCAGCCGCGCATTCTCATTCTCGACGATGCCATGGCCGCCGTGGACGCCAAGACCGAGCATCGCATCCGCCGCCAGCTGAACAAGCTGATGGCCCATCGAACCACGCTCATCATTGCCCACCGGCTGGCCACGGTCCGGGCGGCCGACCGCGTCGTGGTGCTTCGAGACGGCCGCGTCGACGACGTTGGCACCCACGTCGAGCTGGCCGGCCGCAACGAGTTCTACCGAACCCTGTGCCAGTCGCAGCTTGAGGAGGACGCGGCCGCGCCCGAGGCGAGCGGAGAGGGGACGCCATGACACGCACTCCATCGCCGCAGAACCCCTCGCCGGCTGCCGGAGCCACCCGACGCATCCAGCGGCAGCTCGAAGAAGCCCACATGCGGCCGCTTCAGTGGCCCATCGTCAAGCGCATGCTCCGATACGTCGGCCCCTACAAGGCGTCCTACTGGTTCGGCATGGCCTGCATCGCCGCCACGCATCTGCTGGGCCTGGCCCCGGCCTACCTCGTCCGCCGCGGCGTGGACCACAACATCCTCGGCGAGCAGTTTGCCCAGACCGGCCGCATGCTTGCCGACATGCACGGACTGGTCATCACCGGCCTCATGCTCGCCGGCATTGCCGTCGCCAACTACCTGTCCCAGGCCGGGCAGGACTGGTTCCTCCGCATGAGCGGCGAACGCGCCGTCCGCGATATGCGACGCGACGTGTTCGCCAAAATCCAGACCCTCGACATGGCCACATTCGATCGGATGCCCCTGGGGCGGCTCATCACGCGCGGACACAGCGACGTCCAGGTGCTCCACCACGTCGTGGTCCACACCTTCAGCATGGCCGTCGGATCGCTCGTGACGCTGGTCGGCGGCTTCGCCGCCATGTCGCAGATGAACTGGCGACTGTTCCTTGTCGTGCTCGTCGCCGCGCCGTTTCTCTATGTGGCTTCGGCGACCTTCCGCAAACGCGCTCGCCCCGCCTGGCGGCGCGTCCGACGCGACGTGTCCCGCCTCACCGCCAATGTCGCCGAGATGGTCTCGGGCGTCCGAGTCGTCCAGGCCTACACCCGCGAGGAAGAGAACCTCGACCGCTTCGATAACATCAACATGGTCTTCTGGCGAAGCAACATGCGCGTCGCGCGGTACCAGGGCTGGTACCTCATGTTCGTCGAGACCGTCAGCGTCCTTTGCCTTGGCGGCCTTCTGGCCATCGGTGGCTGGGCCATGGTCAGCTCGGCCGGCGCCGAAGATGCCATGACCGTCGGCACCCTGTTCGCCTTCTTCATGCTGGCATCCCACGTCTTCGAGCCGCTGCGACGACTGGCGCCCATCTACAACGAAATCCTCCACGCCATGGCCTCTGGCGAGCGCGTCTTCGCCCTGCTCGACATCCAGACGCGCATCCAGGACGCCCCCGATGCCGTCGATCTGCCGCGCATCGACGGCCATGTCCGCTTCGATCATGTGAGCTTCGAGTATGTTCCCGGGCAACCGGTTCTCAAGGACGTCTCCTTCGAGGTCCCGCCCGGCCAGACCCTTGCTCTGGTCGGCCACACCGGCTGCGGCAAGACTACCATCGTCAGCCTCCTGAACCGCTTCTACGACGTCACCGCCGGAAGCATTGCCATCGACGGCCACGACCTCCGCGAGGTCACCCAGCAGAGCCTCCACAATCAGACGGGGCTCATCCTCCAGGAGAACTTCCTTTTCGAAGGCACGGTGATGCAGAACCTGAAGTACGCGAGGCCCGAGGTCCCCGACGACGACGTCATCCGCACCTGCCAGGTGCTCGGCTGCCACGACATCTTCGCCGCCCTCGGCCATGGTTACGACACCCAGGTCGGCGAACGCGGTGAGAATCTCTCGTCCGGCCAGCGGCAACTCGTCAGCATCGCCCGCGCCATGGTGGCCAATCCGCGACTTCTCGTACTCGACGAAGCCACCAGCAGCGTCGATACCCAGACCGAACGCGCCATCCAATACGCCCTCGACCGCCTCGTCGAGCGGCGAACCTGCTTCATCGTCGCCCACCGCCTCTCCACCGTCCGCAAGGCACACCAGATCCTGGTCATCGATCACGGCTCCATCATCGAACGCGGCACGCACGACGAACTGGTCGCCCTGGGCGGCGCCTACGCCTCGCTCCACGCCGAATTCATGAAGACCGGCGACGAGCCGTGAGCCGCGCAATCCGGTAGGCAGATCAATGGGTACGTCGGGTCAACAGCGGGTAGGTCGGGTCAACAGACCCGACACGCCGTTGGCTTCAGGTGCTGTTGTCGGTTTCTGAACCGCGCGGCTCCCGGTGCTCAGGGCAGGGCCCCCGCATTCAGCACCGTCAACCCGTCGTGGAAGAATGTGCCCGCCACCGCCCCCGTCATCAGGCAGGCCAGCGTGGCCGCCGTCAGCGCCCGCACGCCGACACGGGCCAGATCGTCCTTGCGCTCCGGTGCCAGCGCCGCCACGCCGCCCACGAAAATCGCCAGCGACGCCACGTGCGCAAACCCACACAGCGCATACGCCGTTACCACCGCCGTTCGCGGATGATGCAATGCGCCGCTGCTCATCGCCTCCGACAAGCCTATGTACGCCGGAATCTCCGTCGCCACCAACCGCATGCCCAGCAATTCGCCCACCTTGCCCGCGTCCTCCGGCGGCACGCCCATCAGCAGGGCGAACGGGTACATCACGTACCCGAGCAACCCCTGAAGCGACCAGTTCAGAGCGAGTTGATCCTGTGCCCCGGCCTGCCCGCCGATCCAGTTGGCGACCGCCGCCACCCCATGCCCCGCGCCGCCCAGCAGCAAGTCCGCAATCGCCAGCAGGCCCAGCAACGCCACCAGCAACGCCACGATCCCGAACACCAGCTTCAGCCCAGCCGTCGCGCCGCCGATCAGCGCCGCGATTGCTCCGGACTCCCGCTCGTGCTCCACGCTCACCGTGCGACCGAGCGTTGCCGGTTCGCCTGTTTCCGGCACCAGCACCTTCGACATGACCAGCGCTGCCGGAGCCGACAGCACCGACGCCGAGATCAGGTGTCCCGCAATCGTCGGGAAGGGTTTGCTCAACAGGCTCACGTAGAACGCCATCACCGTCGAGGCGATCGTGGCCATGCCGGCCGTCAGCACGGTGCACAGCTCGCTCTGCGTCATGCCGCCCAGGTACGGACGCACGGTCGTCGCCGACTCCACGCCGACGAAGATGTTGCTCGCCGCCACAAGGCTCTCGGCGCCGCTGGTGCCCATGGTGCGCGTGAAGACCCACGCGAAACCACGGATGATCCTTTGCATCACGCCCCAGTGGTAGAGCAGTGCCATCAGCGACGCGAATACAATCGCCAGCGGCAGCGACTGCGTGGCCAGAATGAAACCAAGCGACTGGGCCCCCTCGGCCGCCAGCGGACCGAACACGAACTTCTGCCCGTTCTTTGCAGCATCCAGCACCGCCACGACACCGTCATTGAGCCTCAGAAACAGCCACTGGCTCCCCGGCGCCCAGAACAGCAGCCCCGCAAATGCCAGTTGCAGCCCCATGCCCGTCAGGACGGTGCGCGGGTTCACGCGACGCCGCTCGGACGACAGCAGCCACCCCACACCCACCAGGGCGAACAGCCCCACGAAACTGACCACATTGTAGATGTCCATAACGTAACCCCGTGACGGATTGGCGATGCCCGCCGCCGCGGCCGCCACGACAGGGTGCCCGCGACCGACTGACGCGCGTCATTGTGCCGACCGCCTCACGGCCACGCAAGCCCAATCCTCGAGCCGCTCATTCCGCCTGCTCCCACAGGTCGATCCAGTACCGTTGCTTCACCTTCCCCGTCTTCCGCGACACCCGTTCGTCCTCCAGGTGCCCGCCGTTCTTCTGTATCACGCGAGCCGAGGCGACGTTGTCCTTGTCGCACGTCACGAGGACGCGGCCGATGAACCGCTGACGGGCCTTCTCCAGCATCAGGGCCAGCAACTGCGTGGCGTATCCCTTGCGCCGCTCGCTCGGCCGAATGCCGTAGCCGATGTGCCCGCCCTCGTGCAGCAGGCTGTCGGTCAGCCGGTGCCGCAGGCTTGCCGTGCCCAGGAGCCGCTTGCCCCGGGCCAGCCAGTACACGCTGCACGGCACCAGACCGTCCGGCAGGCTGCGGCCCCGGGCATAGTCCTGAAGCTCGCCGACGAACGCCTCGAAGTTCCTCGTGCCTTTCTCGATGTCGTCGTTCCAGCCGGTCCAGTCGCCCGCCCGACGGAACTCGTCGGCCATTTCCAGGTACTCGCCCTCCAGGGCAATGGTTGGTTCCAGGAGTCTCAGCGGCTGAGTGCATACCAAGGACTCCTCACGGGATGCGGTTCTGCTGCGGGTCATCGCTGTTCCTCCTTTTCGAGCAATGCAATGTACACGGGACCGGGGGAATCGAACGTTCTGGCAACGCGCCAGGAGGTGCCTTCGACGATCTCTCGCATTTCGTCGCGAGACACCAGCAAGTAGTCGAACCAGGGCGTGACATAGGATCTGTGGCGGACCCGTATTCTCACCTGACCGCCCATGCGGTCCCTGCGACGGTTCCTCCTCTGATAGGCCAGATGCTCGGGTTGGCGGGTGTCATAGGGATCAAGCGTCTGGGCGATGATCCGCGCCTTGTGGCTGGTCATCCCGGCCATCTTTCCGAGCAGCAGGCGAGCCCGCTTGAAACTGCCGAACAGCCCGAAGTTGTTGCCGAACATGATGACCGTGTCGAAGACGCCCATCCGCGGACCGATCTGGGTCACCGACATCAGCCGCACGTCGTCGACGCCGCGTTTGCGGCAGGCCCGAACCGCCAGAGGTGAGTTGTCGATGCCGACCACCTCGTGCCCCTTCTCCTGCAGATGAAGCGCCACGCGGCCTCCGCCGCAGCCGACATCGAGCACGCGGCCACGGGCCATGCGGACGGCCTGCCGCTCGAATGCCGGCCAGTCGGCGTAGGGGGCCACGTAGGCCTTCGGCCCGTCGCTCGTGTCGATGTACCCGTCGTCGCGTTCGATGACCTCTCCGACTTCTTCGCCATGGAGATAGTCCCAGATTTCGTGGCCGAAAGCGTCTTGGCGATTCGTCAGCGGCGTCATGGCCCTGCCTCCTTTCGTCGGGGTACGAATGAAGAAAAAGGCCCGCTCCACACTGGAACGGGCCTTTGCACTCCTCATACTTCACTACCAGACTACCTCGGCCCGTTCCTCCCGCGATTGGCGCGCGTACGCTTCGTCGCGCGCTTCGCATTCTGCGTCGTGCACGTCGCGACAAACGGATTATGGGCCGAGAACTTCATCATGATCCAGGAATCATACCTTCCCAATACGTCGATTGTCAAATCCTATACGTCGAAAATCTTCCCGGGGTTCAGAATGTTGTTCGGATCCAGCGCCCGCTTGATCTGACGCATCATCTCGATTTCCGCCTCGCCCATCACCAGGGGCAGGTACTTCTTCCGCTTGTGCCCGATGCCGTGCTCGCCGCTGATCGTCCCGCCCAGACGCGCCGTCACCTTGAATAACTCTTCCATGATGTGCGGCAGAATCGCATGCCAGTGCTCCAGGCTCGCCGACGGATTCTTCACCGGCGTCGCGTGCAGGTTCCCGTCCCCCGCGTGACCGTAGCAGGGGATCTGGATGTCGTACTTCGCGCTCAGCTTCTCCAGTTCCGGAATCATCGCCGGAATGTTCGCGATCGGCACCACGATGTCCTCGAGGCTCTGGTGCGGCGACACCACCTTGAACGCCTCCGCGATATTGCGACGCACCTTCCAGATGCGCTCCCGCGTCGTGTGGTTGTCGGCCACGTACACCTCGATGGCCCCGCACTCCACGCACAGCTCGCCCACCTTCTCGTAATCCCGTTCCACCTGGGCCTCGTCCGAGCCGTCCACCTCCACCAGCAGCATCGCGCCGCACTTCTCGTACGGAATCGTCTCGTTCAGGTACCGGCACGACGCCTGAACGCTCAGCCGGTCCATGAACTCGATCGCCGTCGGGATGATGCCCCCCGACGTCATGATGCGCGGCACCGCGTCGATCGCCTGCTGCACAGTCTCGAACAGCACCAGCAGATTCACCGCCTCTTTCGGCAGCGGCATCAGTTTGATCCAGATCTTCGTGAAGATGCCCAGCGTTCCCTCCGACCCGACCATCAACTGAACCATGTTGTAGCCGGTCACGTCCTTGACGCACTTGCCGCCGTAACGCACAATCTCGCCCGTCGGGCTAACCATCTCCACGCCCGTGATGTACCGGCCCGTCACGCCGTACTTCACGGCCTTGCCGCCGCCGGCATTCTCCGCCACGTTCCCGCCGATGTAGCACGTTTCCAGGCTCATCGGGTACCCGGCGAATACCAGGCCGTAATCGGCCAACTGGTTGTTGATCTCGTTCGTCACCACCCCCGGCTCGCACACCAGCATCATGTTCGCCGCGTCAATCTCCAGCACGCGGTTCATCCGGTCGCACAGCAGCACGATGCCGCCACACAGCGGCACGGCGCCGCCTGACAACCCGCTGCCCGCCCCGCGCGGCGTCACCGCAATCCGCTCCCGGTTCGCCAGCTTCACGATGGCCGCTATCTCCTCCGCCGTCCCCGGCCGCACCAGTGCCTCCGGCATGTGCGCATATTCCGCCTCGGCCACCTCGTCGTGCGAGTACGGCTCCAGACGTTCCGTGTCGCCGAACACCACGTACTTCTCGCCCACGATCTTCCGCAACTCGTCGGCGATCCTGGCCGTCACCTTGTTGTACGGATGCCTCACCTGGACCATGCTCAACCCCTCATCGTGTCGGTCGTCTGCCTGGGCAATACGCCCCTGATCGAAGGACAATGGCCGCAGGGCCGGCTCGCCCGAGCCGCCCGCGCCGACTCATCCCTTACTTGCGGGCCTTCAGCTTCTCCGTCAGCGCCGGAACCACCTCGTTCAGGTCGCCCACGATCCCGTAATCCGCCACGCTGAAAATCTGGGCGTCCGGATCGTTGTTGATCGCGATGATCGTCTCGGCCGTCTGCATCCCCGCCAGGTGCTGAATCGCCCCCGAGATGCCCACCGCCAGGTACAGGTCCGGCGTCACCGTCTTGCCGCTCAGGCCCACCTGGTGCGGATACGTGATCCACGCCCGGTCCACCGCGTCCCGCGACGCCCCCACCGCCGCCTGAAGCGCGTCGGCCAGCTCGTACACCTGCTTGAACTTCTCGGACGTCTTGAACCCTCGGCCGCCCGCCACCACACGCTGCGCGTCCGAGATGCTCACCTCGTCCTCGTTCTTCACGAAGTCGAGCATGCGCACCCGGCTCGCCAGCATCGACGCGTCCGCCGACTCCCGGACGATCTCCCCCTTGCGCCCCGACTGTTTCGGCGCCGGACGCGTGCTCTTCGGACGCACCGTCGCCATTTGCGGACGCGCCTCCGGCGTCTTGATCGTCGCCAGAATGTTCCCGCCGATTGCCGGACGAGTCTGGAGCAGGTTCCCCGTCTCCGGCTCGATGTCCAGCACCGTGCAGTCGGCCGTCAGGCCCGCGTGGCACTTCACCGCCACGTACGGCATCAGCGTCCGCCCCAGGCTCGTCGCCCCCGCGATAATGATCTCCGGCCGGTACTTCGCGATCATCGCCTGCATCACCCGCGCGTAAGCCTCCGGCAGGAAATGCTCCAGCCCCTGGTCCTCGACCACCACCACGCGGTCCGCCCCGCGGTCGATCAGTTCCTGAAGATCCGCCGCCTTCACGTCGCTGCCGATCAGCAGGGCCGTCAGCGACACCTTCCGCTTCGCCGCCAGATCGATGCCGCGCGTCAGCAACTCGTGGCTGATCGTCTGCACCCGTCCATGCCGCTGCTCGGCCAGAATCCAGACACCTTCGTAGCTCATCGTTCGCTCCACGTCTCCCTCGGCGGGAGGTCTCCGTATCGTCAGATCAGGTCCTTGCTTTCGAGCATCTTGATCAGCCCGTCCACCGCCTTGGCCACGGCCGCCTCGTCCGCCGCCACCACTTTCGTGCACTGCCGCGCCACTTTCGGCCGGTGAATCTTCACCACCCGCGTCGGCGAGCCCTTCAGCCCGAGGCACTCCGGATCGGCATCGATCGCCTCGTGCGTCATCACCGGAATCTCCGCCTTGCGGGCCTTCTGCTTCCCGCGAAGCGTCGGCAGGCGGGGGTCGCTCACTTCCTTCACCACCGTCAGCACCGCCGGAAGCCCCACCTCCAGCACCTCGTAGCCGTCCTCTACCAGGCGATGCACCCGAACGGCCTTCGCGTCGCAGCCGTCGAACTTGCTCACGTAGCTGGCCACCGGCAGATCCAGGAACGACGCGATGGCCGGCCCCACCTGGCCCGTGTCGCCGTCGGTCGCACGCTCGCCGCAGATAATCAGGTCGAACTGGCCTTCCTTGCGGATCGCCTGGCTCAGGGCATACGCCGTCGCCCACGTGTCGGCTCCCGCAAACGCCCGGTCCGAAAGCAGAATCCCCCGGTCGCACCCCATGGCGATCGCCTCGCGCAGGGCCTTCTCCGCCTTCGGCGGGCCCATGCTGATCGTCACCACCTCGCCCCCGAACTGCTCCCGAAGGCGGATCGCCAACTCGATCCCATACAGGTCCAGAGGGTTGATGATCGCCTCCACCCCTTCGCGGATCATGGTGCCCGTGGTCTCGTCCATCTTGACGGCCCCGGTCTCCGGCACCTGCTTGATCGGTACGATAATCTTCACCCCGATGGTCCTCCTGAGGTCATGAACGTTTCTGTTGTCCGGCATCAGCTCAGCGCGCGAGCTCAGGCCTCCAGCGTCGCGGAGGCCCACGCGCGGCCCGCTCCGCCCGGCCCGAGACGGCACATCATACAATACGCCCAGCCTCTTTTGAAGCCAAAATGCCGGGCCCAGGGCGGTGGTTTGTTACATTGGCAGGGGTGGCAAGATACATCGTTCCGCCCGCCGCAGGGGTTTCTGTTGCGGCTGGTTCTTACCGTCCCCGGTTCCAACTGGACGGCGCCGACCGATTCATTACAATGACGCCATGAGCGGCAAACCCAGACTGGCTATCACCGTGGGCGACCCTGCGGGCATCGGACCCGAGGTCGCCGCCAAGGCTCTCAACGATCCGGCGATCCGCCAACTGGCCGATTTCGCTGTTTTCGGCGACCGGCGCCTCTGGCGGCTGCACGGTGGCGGCTCCATGGCCGAATTCGATTTCCGCACCGTCCCCGCCGCCGATTTCGCCGGGGCCGCGCCGGGCGTCACGCTTGTCGAGTTCCCCGAGGTGGACTACGACGCCATCGCCGTTGGCGCCATGAGCGCCGCCGCCGGCGCCGCCTCCATCCGCTATATCCTGGCCGCCATCGATGCCGTTCGGGTCGGCCGCCTCGACGGCGTCGTCACCGGCCCCATCCACAAGGAAGCCATTCAGGCCGCCGGTCACCCCTGGCCCGGACACACCGAGCTGTTCGCAGAGGAGTTCGCCGCCGAAGATATCGCCATGATGTTCGCCGGCGGGCCGCTCCGTGTCGTCCTGGTCACCATCCACATGGCCCTGGCCGACGTGGTTCGCACACTCTCCACCGCCCAGATCCTGCGGATTCTGCGACTGGCCGACCGCACCCTCAAGCAGTTCTTCGGCATCCCGGTCCCGCGGCTTGGCGTTTGCGGCCTCAATCCCCACGCCGGCGAAGGGGGCCGATTCGGCCACGAGGAGCACACACTCATCGTCCCCGCCCTCGACCAGGCACGCGACGAAGGCATCTGCGTCTTCGGACCGCTCCCGGCCGACACCATCTTCCGAGCCGCCATGCAGGGCAAGTACGACATCGTCGTCGCCATGTACCACGATCAAGGCCTCATTCCCATCAAGACCGTCGCCTTCGAAGAGAGCGTCAACATCACCATCGGCATCCCGGCCATCCGTACCAGCGTCGATCACGGCACCGCCTTCGACATCGCCGGTCGCGGCACGGCCGATCCGTCGTCCATGAAGAGCGCCATCCGCATGGCCGTCCGGATGCACCAGGCCCGGGCCGCCGCCCAGCCAGATCGGACACCGCCATGACCGCCAGACCGCAGACCATCGCCGACGTCCAGCAACTGCTTGCCCGCCAGGGCCTGGAGCCCAACCGGCGGTTCGGCCAGAATTTCCTCGTCGACGGCAACCTGATGCGGATGGTCGTGGACGCGGCCGAACTCGATCCGGCGCAGGATGTTGTGCTCGAGGTAGGCCCCGGCACCGGCAGCCTCACGTGCCTGCTGGCCGAGCGGGCTGCCAGGGTCGTCGCCGTCGAGGCCGATGCGAACCTTGTTCCGATCCTCGATGACGTTCTTACCGCCACGCCCGATGTGGAACTGATCGTGGCCGACGCCCTGGCCGGCAAGCACGAGGTCGCCCCCGACGTGACGGCCGCAGTGCGCCGAGCTCTCGACGCCGCCGGGGCAGGGCGGTTCAAGCTGGTCGCCAACCTTCCGTATGTCATTGCCACGCCACTGGTTATCAACCTGCTCGTCGGCAGCCCGACGCCCGCCTTGCTCGTCTTCACAGTGCAGCGCGAATTGGCCGACCGCCTCGCCGCCGCTTGCGACACGGCCGACTATGGCCCCCTGAGCATCCTTGCCCAGGCTCTTGGGACCGTCGAATGCCTTCATGACCTGTCGCCGAACGTCTTCTGGCCCAAGCCTCAGGTCCACTCCACCCTGGTCCGCATACGGCCCGATCCGGCCCGCTACGAGGCCGTCGGCGATGTGCCGCTGCTTCAGCGACTGGCCGGCGGCCTGTTCGCCCACCGCCGCAAGACCTGCCACAAGAGCCTCGAACTGGCCTTCGACGAGCCGGCCCTTCGTGGCCGCTGGGGCGATCTGCTCGCCCGCGTCGGCATCGACCCCGGCGTGCGCGGCGAAACCCTTGCCCTGGGCCAGGTGCTGTCGCTCCTGGCGGCCGTCCGCGGCACGCTGGCCGACTCGTCCGACGGTCGTCGCTGAAAGTTTGCGGAGATGTTTTTGACACGTCGCCTGCCCCGTGCTACGATAAGGGATTATTCCATCACACCACCTTTGCCGGGAGTGCACGCCGCCCATGGACCATCGCATTATCGCCGAAGCCGTGACGTTCGATGACGTTCTCCTGGTTCCTGCCTACAGCGAAGTGGTGCCGCGCGAAGCCGACCTGAAGACGCGGCTGACGCGCGAGATTCGCATCAACATCCCCATTGTCTCCGCCGCCATGGACACCGTCACCGAATCGGCCCTGGCCATCGCGCTGGCCCAGCAGGGCGGCATCGGCATCATCCACAAGAATCTCAGCGTCGTCCAGCAATGCCGCGAGGTCCGCAAGGTCAAACGCAGCGCCAACGGCATCATCCCCGACCCCGTCACGATGACGCCCGATGCCACGGTCGGCCAGGCCCTCGAGGTCATGGCCACCTACAATATCTCCGGCATCCCGATCGTCGACGGACGCAAGCTCGTCGGCATCCTGACGCGACGCGACCTGAAGTTCGTCGATTCCAACGAGACGCCGCTGCGGGACGTCATGACGTGCGAGAACCTCGTCACGGCCCCCGAGGGCACCAGCCTCGAAGAGGCCCATCGCATTCTGATTCAGCACCGCGTCGAGAAACTGCCGCTGGTCAACAAGCAGTTTCACCTCGTCGGCCTCATCACGATGCGCGACGCCGACATGCTGTCGCAGTTCCCGAACGCCTGCCGCGACGGCCGCGGGCGCCTGCTCGTCGGGGCCGCCGTCGGCGTTCACGATTTCGACCGTGTGGCGGCCCTGATCGCCGAGGACGTGGACGTGATCGTCGTCGATACCGCCCACGGGCACTCCCGCAACGTCATCGACACCGTCCGACAGATCAAGAAGACGCACCGCATCCAGATCGTCGCCGGCAACGTCGCCACGGCCGAGGCCGTCAAGGACCTCGTGGCCGCAGGGGCCGACGCCGTCAAGGTCGGCATCGGACCGGGCAGCATCTGCACCACCCGCGTCATCAGCGGCGTCGGCGTTCCCCAGATCTGGGCCGTCTCACAGTGTGCCGCCGAGGCCGACAAGGCCGGCGTGCCGATCATCGCCGACGGAGGCATCCGCCACTCGGGCGACATCACCAAGGCCCTGGCCGCCGGAGCCTCCAGCGTCATGCTCGGCAGCCTCCTGGCCGGACTCCACGAAAGCCCCGGCGACCTCATCATCCACCATGGCCGAACCTTCAAGACCTATCGTGGCATGGGGTCCCTCGGCGCCATGGTCAAGGGCAGCGCCGACCGCTACGGCCAGAAGGGCACCGAGGCCGGCAAACTGGTCCCCGAGGGCGTCGAAGGCCGCGTCCCCTACAAGGGCATGCTCGCCGACTTCGTCTACCAACTGGTCGGCGGCGTTCGCGCCGGCATGGGCTACTGCGGCGCTGCCCAGCTTGAAGACCTCAGAACCAAGGCCAGATTCATCCGCGTGTCGTCGGCCAGTGTCGTCGAAGGGCACCCCCACGATATCGTGATCACCCAGGAAGCACCCAATTACTACCTGTCCGACGAGGACGATTCCTGATCGGGAGGGTCTGCCATGCAACGTTCGGCCTGTTGGCTTGCCGTGATTGTGCTTGTGGCCGTGCCTGCCGTGGTGTGGGCCGACGACGCGCCCGCGCCGATGCAGCCGATGGCGGCCCCGACGCCCGCGGCACCGGCGCCGACCGCCGCCGCAACGCCTGCGCCGACCGCCCCCGAAGCCGACCGGGCTGTCTCCGCGGCGGCTGCCGCCGGTTCTCCCAGGCGAACGCGATGGGCGCCGATGACCGTGGAGTACCTCATGGCCAATATCCATCATCCGCCCCTGGTCTTCGACAGTCCGCAGGAGAAGCTCAAGCACGACGACGCACGCACAAGGGGCCTTGCCGGAACCTTTGCTTCGGTCTCTTACGAGATTGTCCATTTTCCGGACCAGTTGGTCTTGTGTCCGGTCTATCTGGTGACGAAACCCGTCTGGTGCCGCGAACGGGCCGAGCCCTAGGTGTCATCGCTGGCGGGGATGGTTCGTGATGAGTTGTGCCTGACCCATTGGAGCACGCCCGGGCCGATGGTTTCCGGCCCATTGTCTATGGTACGTTGAGCAGGATCGAGAACCGACTATGGCACAAGCGCCCAGGGACGAACTCGTCGTTGTCATCGACTTCGGAAGCCAGTACGGGCAACTCATCGCCCGCCGCGTCCGCGAGCAGCAGGTCTACTGCCGCATCCTCTCGCACCGCACCACCGCCGCCGAGATCGCCGCCATGAAGCCCGTCGGCATCATCCTCTCCGGCGGACCGGCCAGCGTCTACGAGCCCGGCGCGCCGCGATGCGACGAGGGCCTCTTCAAGCTCGGCATCCCCATCCTCGGCATCTGCTACGGCATGCAGCTCAGCGTGCAGATCCTGGGCGGCAAGGTGGACCGAGCCGACCGACGCGAGTACGGACGTGCCAAGATCGACGTCATCCGGCACGAGCCGCTCTTCCACGGGCTGGCCGACGAGTTGACCGTCTGGATGAGCCACGGCGACCAGGTCCACGCCATGGACGGCCGGTTCGAGGTCCTGGCACGCACGGCGACGTGCCCCTATGCCGCCGCACGCACGCGCGACGGCTCGTTCTACGGCGTCCAGTTCCATCCCGAGGTCACCCACACGCCCGAGGGCAGGCATATCCTGCACAATTTCCTCTACCGCGTCTGCGGATGCACCGGCCAGTGGCGGACCGAGGCCTTCATCGAGAGCCAGATCGAAGCCATCCGTCGCCAGGTCGGTGACGCCTGCGTCGTCTGCGGCCTCTCCGGCGGCGTGGACAGCTCCGTCGTCGCCGCCCTGGTCCATCGTGCCATCGGCGACCAGTTGACTTGCGTTTTCGTCAACAACGGCCTCCTGCGCCTCAACGAGCCCGAGATGGTCGAAGACGTTTTCCGCCAGACCTTCGGCATCAACCTGCGCGTTGCCCAGGCCGAGGAACAGTTCCTGTCGCAACTGGCCGGGGTCGTCGATCCGCAGGAGAAACGCCTTCGCATCGGGCACACTTTCATCGAGATCTTCAAGCAACAGGCCGCCGCCATTCCCAACGCCCGTTTCCTGGCCCAGGGCACCATCTATCCCGACGTGATCGAGTCCGGCGCCCGCGAGGGCGGCGCCGCGGCCGTCATCAAGCACCACCACAACGTCGGCGGACTGCCCAAGGAACTCGGCTTCGAACTGGTCGAGCCCCTGCGCGACCTGTTCAAGGACGAGGTCCGAGCCGTCGGCACAGCCCTCGGACTGCCACGCGACCTGATCCTGCGGCACCCGTTCCCGGGCCCCGGCCTGGCTGTCCGCATCGCCGGCGAGGTCACGCGCCCCCGCCTGGACATCCTTCGTCAGGCCGACCACATCATCCTCGAGGAAATTCGCATCGCCGGCCTCTACGACCAGATCGGCCAGGCGTTCGGCGTCCTGCTGCCGATTCAGACCGTCGGCGTCATGGGCGACTGCCGCACCTACGAATCCGTCCTGGCCGTCCGCGCCGTCGAGACCAGCGATTTCATGACCGCCGACTGGTTCCAGTTCCCCTACGACGTGCTGGCCACCATCTCGAACCGAATCATCAACGAGGTGCGAGGCGTCAACCGCGTCGTCTACGATGTGTCGTCCAAGCCGCCCGCGACGATCGAATGGGAATAGCCGACGTCCCCGCGCCGGCCGCGCAGCCGCCGCAACGGAGCCTGCCATGATTACCACCGACCACATGCTGGCCGCCGCCTTGGTCGGCGAGGTCGCGTTGCGACGCAAACTCGGATGGGCCGGCCCCATCGTTGCCGCCGTCGCGGGCCTCATTCCCGATCTCGACCAGGTGGCCATCGCCCTGTTCGCCGACGGCCCGTTCGCCTACCTGAAGCACCATCGCGGCCTCAGCCACTCGCTGCTGTTCGCCCCGGTCCTGGCCGCCGTCGTCGCCGCCGTGGCCTGCCTGGTCTGCCGCTCCAGGAAGTTCGGATGGATGTTCCTGGCCGCCTTGGCCGGTGTCCTGTGCCAGCTCGCGCTCGACTGGCCCACCTCCTACGGAACGCAACTGCTCAATCCGATCACCACCACGGCCTACGCCCTCGACTGGATCTTCATCATCGACCTGTACCTGACCGCGATCCTGATCGTCGCCCTGGTCCTTGTGTGGCGCAGCCGCCGCCACGGCGGCGACTATGTCAGGACCGGCGTCCGCGGCTTGGCCGCCGCGACGGCCTATCTGCTGTTTCTCGGAGCGCTGCATACCATGGCCGTGGACCGGCTCGACCGCCAACTGGCCTCCTTGGGCGTGGACCGTGACGAGGTGGGGCAGACCGCCTGTCTGCCCGTGCCCCTGATGCCGATGGTCTGGACCGCCTGCTACACCACGCCCGGCAGAACGCACATGGGGCTGGTCCACGTCATGGGCGATGCGCCCATCGAGTTCCGCATCCTGGCCGACGCGCCGCCCTCGGCCGCCATCGCCGCCGTCGGAGACGATCCCCGCGCTGACGCCTTCTTCGACTTTGCCCGGCTGCCCGTCTACGAGGAAACCATAGACGAGCACGGCGTCTCCACCGTGCTCGTCTATGACGCCCGATTCCAGGGCTACATGCCCGGCTGGGGCTGGGTCCGCCGGCGACCGTTCCAACTGCGGGCTGTCGTGAGCCCCGACGGCCGCGTCGTCTCCCTGGACCGCTCCCGCTGGGCCGAGCTACCCGACTAACTCGAATTCGCTCTTGCCCGCCCCGCATTCCGGGCACACCCAGTCGTCGGGAAGATCTTCAAACCGCGTGCCGGGCGGCACGTTGTTCTCCGGATCCCCCTTCGCCGGATCGTAGATGTACCCGCACACCAGACATTTCCACTTGGCCATGACCGGTCTCCTTTTCTGTCGGCTCCATTAGCGCGCTGCGGCCGACAGCAGTGTCGCCGATTCTCCGTTTTCGGACAAGCCGTCTGAGGCCGTTCACTGCGAATTCGGAAACCTAAGGGGCTGCCGCGGGCGCCTCAGGGGCCAGACGCCATTCGCCGCCGGATGGACGCAGAAGATGTGCGGAGGGAGAGACAGTACAGAGCGGCAGACCCGTGGCGTTCGTCACGTCGGGCTGGGACTTCCGTACGCAGAACCGCGCCGGTCGCGGCGGCCTGCGCCCCGCGGACATGCTGGTGCCGATGCCGCTGGCCGGGCCCGGCGTGCCGCGCGCCACTGTGAACATCGCCCAGACTGTCGATCTGACGCCTGCGCTGCCATACCTGCTCGGGCGGCCGATTCCCGCCGATCCCGACCGCCGCGTCCTGCCGGGAGTGAGGAATCGTCAGGCGTTGCCCGACGGCACCATGGTGGGCGAGGGGGGAGTCGAACCCCCACGGGGCCATAGGCCCCTCGGGATTTTAAGTCCCGTGCGTCTGCCGGTTCCGCCACTCGCCCATGTGTCGCTTGCAGCCCTGATACTACAGCGGCGCCCCCTTGTTGACAAGGGGGTGCGATCCTGCCCTGTGCGATCCCGCCATCACGTGTGCTCGCGACAGTACGCGCGAATTGAGCAGCGTCACCGATCATGCCTGTGGCGGCCATGTGCCGCCCTGGACGATTCGGCGCGTTGCCGACATCACTCGATATTGACCTCGCGACCGGCGGCAGACCGGGTCGCACCGGCGGGGAGGTGTTGGTCAGGCACGTTCACGGCAGGCGACTGACGATAGGTGTTCGCAAAACGATGATCCAGTCGGCCGCGTTTTTCGAGATGCTCAAGACAGGCTCGGAAGCACCCCTGAGCGCCGCAGAATGCACAGGACAGGCCCAGGCTGCCAACGAGCGAGAACAAGGGGTGATTGTAGCGATCAATGACTTCGCTGCGCGCCTGGTGTCCAAGCACGTAGGCCTCGGTGTCGTCCCGGGCATCGCGTGCCATAGCGGCATACTTCTCGTCGATGTCAGCAATGTCGAACTCCGCCGGACGCCCCGGATGCGTCTGTTGAATGGATCCATGATGTGCCCGCGTGCAGCGGTACATGTCGACCTTGGCGTGGCGGACGACCTGCCCGTCGATCTTGAACTCCACCGCTTCGTGCTGCGAGATGGCCTGACCCGGGCAGCCCCTCACGCAGGCCATGCAGCCATCGCAGATCTGACCGAGTTGCAGGGGGTCTGACGGCAGGTCGGCATCGGTCAGGATGACGCCCAGCCGTTGCAGGGGGCCGAAACGCTTCGTGAGGAAGACCTTCGACCAACCCAATTCCCCCAGTCCCGCCGCTACCGCAGCCGTCCGGTGGCAGATGATCGGCTCCTGGTGTGGCGTGCCGGTCCACTGGATGACGGGGATTGCCGAGAATCCGCTGTCCTCAAGGCGACAGGCCGTCTGCTGCAGCGCGGTCCGCATGTGGAGCATGTTGATCCCCCCATACCCGAAGGCGTTGTACGGGATCAACTGGCCGGCATCGAGCGACTCCGCCAGCCCGCGCAATACGCGCACGCCGATCACAACCACCGTACGCACGGCCGGGTAGATGTTGCGAGGATGGAATTCGGCCGGCGCGTCATCGAACCGGCTGATATGGGCAAAGCCAAGCATGTCGGCGCCGTGCTCCAGCGCGAAGTGACGCAAGTCTTCCTTGAATCGCACTGCATCCGTATCCGAAAAGGTTGGGCACATGCCGTTCATCGGTTAACCTCCTTGTGTCCCGTATACTTGCGGCCGACCTGCGCTGTTGCTGGAACGCACTCGGCCAGACGGATTGCCATCTCGTCGGCCGCTGCGCGCAGGGCCTCGAGAATATGCTCGCGATGCTTCGGGGTTGCTCGTGTCGTCGGCAGGGCGACTCCGGCCGCCGCCACGCAGCCCTGCTTGCCAACCCTCACGGGCACCGCTATCGAGAGCACGTGCCCATCGGCCGTCGTTCGGTATGCCACCTCCCGGTCGCGGATCCCCGCCAATTCGGCTTCGAGGCTGGAGGCCACCGCCTCGGGCCATTCGTTGCCGGGCTCGTCCAGCAGGTGAACGGCCGCTCGACGCTGTTCCGCTGCGACATGTGCCAGCAGGACACGCCCGCATGCCGTGGCATAGACAGAATCCGTATCCACACGCTGCGGATTCACGACCACTGACGCATTGGGATAGGCCTTGGCCAGATAGACGACCTTCCGACCGCGAAGGACTCCCACAACAGCGTGCTCGCCGACGCTTCCGGCGATGCGGTCCACGGTCGCCTTGGCCAAGCCCACCATGGTGTTGCGCAACAGGCGCTTCGTGGCCAGACCGAGCAACTGCGGCCCCAACGCGTAGACGCCCAGGCCGGTCTTCTCGGCGAACCCGATTTCACAAAGGGCGGCGCAGATCGTCGCCAGGGTGCTCTTCTTCATCCGCGTGCGTTCACACAGGGACGCCAAGGTGCATTCGTCATCAGACGCCAGCGCTTCCACCACATCGGCTGCTCTTTGAAGAACTTGTATCATGGGCACCTCGTTCGATTAGCTCGAATGCGTTTGATAATACAGAATACACCGAATCCTCCAGCTTGTCAAGCGGTTGATGCTCGAAAATGCTGTCGCCAGCCGCAGCGGTTGGCCGCCGGCGGCGGGGCGGCTCAGGCAGGAGACCGAGCCCATCGCAGAAGAGATTGTCCATCATCGTGTTGTATCATTGCATGGGCGCCGACGGCCGGGCGAGGCCAGCCGCGTTGAAACGGGTGTCTGCCGGGACGTGCCACCACCGTTCCCTTTACGGGAAATGCAGACTCGGGAGGGGCCGACGGGCGTTTCATGGTCTGGACGGGGGACTCGCCGCGGCGTGGAGCCTGCGGCCCTGCATCAGGCGTTCTGAAGGAGAGGCTATGGGACGGCAGATCGCAACGTGGGCGGTGTGGCTGATGGCGTCGGGACTGGTTCTGTCCGGAGCGGCCGGCCTGACTGTGGCGCAGACCGAAACCGCCGAGAAGCCCGTCACCATCCTCGATGCCTCCAACAGCGTATGGCGCAGCTACACGACCCTGAAGCCGCCCGTCGTGGACACCGGCGGCAAGCTCCAGCCCGTCACCTCCCTCTACCCGTGGGTGGACCGGGAGACCGATCTGGCCCCCGAGGGCTGGAACGCCCGCGGCTATGCCGACCACGCCTGGCTGCGGGGCAAGGCCCATGCCGCTCCGGGGACGCCCTATGCCTCCAATCTCTACCTGCGAGCCAGGTTCGAAGTCGCCGACCCGGCCCAGGTCAAGGACCTGAAGCTCTCGGTCACCTACCACGGCGGGGCCATCGTCTATGTCAACGGCCAGGAGATCGCCCGCGGCCATCTGGCCAAGGGGGCCGACGAGGCCACGGCCGTGGCCGAGAGCTACCCGAAGAACGCCTTCGTGCTCGACAACGGCGAGATCATCCTCGACAATTGGGCCTACAAGGGCCCCAAGGAGAACCTCCGGGTCCGCGACCGGGAACTGACCGATGTGCCCGTCCCGGCCTCCCTTCTGCGCAAGGGCGTCAACGTCCTGGCGATCCAGATTGTCCGCGCGCCCTATGACCAGTCCGTCGCCGAGTACTGGGACAAGTCCAAACGCAAGGACACCCGCGAACTGGGCGGCCCCGAGTTGCCGTACGACTTCAACTGGTACACCTGCGAAGTAAGGGATGTGACGCTGACGGCCGCCGGCCCGGGCGGCATCGCTGCCAACGCAGGGCGGCCCGAAGGGGTGCAGGTCTGGAACAGCGACGTACTCACCAGCGACACCGGCGAGGATCTGGGGGACCGCTGCGAGCCTCTGCGCCCGGTCAGCATCAAGGGCCCGCGCAACGGCTGGTCGTCGGGCAAGGTCGTTCTCGGCTCGTCCGAAGCCATCGAAGGGCTCACGGTGACCTGCGGCGACCTTCGCCAGGGCGACGCCGTCATCCCGGCGTCGGCCATGCGGGCACGCTTCGCCGTAGCGTTCTCCGACGAAGCCGACGCACGCAAGCCTCTGGAAAGCCTGCTGGAAGAGCCGCTGGACTCGTTCCCAGCGGTGCGCGGCGGATGTGTCGTGCCCATCTGGCTGACCGTCAAGGTTCCGGCCGATGCCAAGGTCGGCGTCTACTCCGGCCAGGCGACCGTGGAGCTTCGCGGCCGCGAGCCGCTGACCGTCCCGGTCTCGCTCGACGTCTCCGAGTTCGTCGTCCCCGACACGCAGGACTACCGGACGTGGATCGAGCTGATGCAGTCGCCCGAAACGCTGGCGATGGAGTACGATGTGCCCATGTGGTCCGAGCGGCACTGGGACCTGATCGCTCAGTCGATGCGTTACATCGGCGAGATCGGCAGCCGCGTGCTGATTGTTCCCCTGATCGCCCAGACCAACTCCGGCGACAGCGAGTCGATGGTCCGCTGGATTCCCAAGGACAACGGCCTATACGACTACGACCTCACGATCGTGGACCGGTACATCGACACCGCAATCAAGCACATGGGCGAACCGAAGTTCGTGGCGTTCACGGCGTGGGAAATCTACCTGGTCACGCCCGAGCACGAGATCACCAACCGCGACCCGCGGTCGGAGGAGTCGTGGAGGGCCGCCCGATGGGACCTTCGCGGCAAGGGACCCGCCGTGACGGCCCTGGACCCCAAGACCGGCCAGACCTCGACGATCCACCTGCCGCGGTTCGAAGACAAGTCCGCCCTGGCCGTCTGGAAGCCGCTGTTCGACCGCCTGCGCAAGGGCATGGCCAAGCGCGGCCTCGAAGACACGATGCTCCTGGGGATGGCCTCGGACCTGTGGCCCAACAAGGACGAAATGGCCACCATCGACAAGGCCTCCGGCAGCCTGAAATGGATCAACCATACGCACCAGGGCCCCCGCGGCGCAGCCATGGCCGGCGGCCTCGGGTTCGTCGCCTACACGGCCTACGTCTGGCCGAACGAGTACCCCGGCGATCCGCGCGAACCGCGCGTCTACGGCTGGAAACGCCCCGAGCTGAACGTCGAGTTCCGCCGCTTCAGCGCCCTGACCGATTGGCTTCTGCCGACCCAGACGATCTTCCCCGAGCTCCAAATCACCGGCAACCAGCGCGGCCTCGGCCGCATCGGCGCCGACTTCTGGCCCGTCATCAAGGACCAGCGCGGCCGCCGCCGTGGATGGGTCCACGACCGTTACCCGCAGAGCAAGTGGCACAGTTGCAACCTGACCAGCCACATGCTCAACCCCGGCCCGAACGGCCCCGTGGCCACGAGCCGCTACGAAGCCCTGAGGCAGGGGATGCAGAACTGCGAGGCCCGCATCGTCATCGAGAGCGTCCTGACCGACGACGCCCGCCGAGGCCGCCTCGGCCGCGAACTGGCCGGCCAGTGCGAGCATCTGCTCGATCAACGGCTCTGGCAGATTCTCAAGGGGTTCAGCGGCCTCCAGCTCACCGGACGGCTCTACACGACCTACCCTCGCTACAAGAGCATCTTCTATTACAACGCCGGCGGCGCCGCCGGAGCCCACTGGTTCGCCGGCACCGACTGGCTCGACCAGCAACAGCAACTCTACGCCCTCGCCGGTCAGGTGCAGAAGAAGATGAGCAGGAAGTAGCAGGGGGTAGGGTGGGTCCCCCGGCCCCACGCGTGTGGTTGTCAGGGGGTCGCAAGGGGTAGGGTGGGTCCCCCGGACCCACGCGGGCGCGGAGTTTCTCAACGTGTTGCTATAGGGAACTCCGGAAGGCGCTGGGAGACAGGCCAATCTTGCGTCGCAGGAACTTGGCCAGGTAGTTGGCCGAGCCGAATCCCGCCCAACGGGCCGTCGCCTCGACCGTCTCGGACGAGCTTCTCAGTCGCGTCAAGACCGCCTGCAAGCGAAGGTCGTCCAGATAGCCCTTCGGCGTGGTTCCCGTGACCTGGCGAAAAACACGCGAGAAGAGCGTCCTTTCCAGGCCGACGGCGGCCGCGATCTGCCGGACGCCAATCGACGGGTCGTTCAGGCGTTCCGCCATCAGGGCTTTGGCCCGCGCCACAGCGCCGGCCTTCTCGTCTGTCCGCTGTGCCGGCGACGTTACCCGTCCCGCCAGGGAGACCAGAAACGCGTAAACGCCAGCGGTGGTCTCGACCTGTTCGCGCGGGCCCACCCGATGCAGGGCCTTGCCCTGGGCCCGGAAGCTGTCGGCCCATCCAGGGCCTGCATCGAACGGAGCATCAGGGATCCCCAACCCCAGCACAAGGCCTGTCGCGCAGGGACCGTCCAGCGTGAGCCACCGGTATTCCCAGGCGTCCTCGCGCGTGAACAGGCGATGCCGCATACCCGGTCGGTAGCAGAACGCTTCGCCGGCCCGCAGCCTGTGCTCGCGGCCGTCCTGCTCCAGGTAGCCTGTGCCGCACTCGGTCCAAAGGAGATGCACAAACGTGACCACCCGGGTCGGCTCGCTGCGGCTGGGCCCGAATCGGGCGTGTCCTACGGATCTCAAGCCAAAGGGGGCTCCTGCGGTGCTTGGCGTTGGGCGGTACACGACGCGCGAGAATTCGGTCGTCACAAAATTACCCTCTTCAGCACAGCCTTACCGTTGCCGGGGGTACTGCACGTTGTATTCTACACACAGCGGGAAGGAGGCCCACCCGCTCCGGCAGCAGCCCCTGTAGCCGCACCGGGACAACGGACGCCGGCCTCACCAAGGAACGAATTATGCAGCAACTGACGGAATCGGTCAAGCAATACGCCCGCGACCTGGGCGCTGACCTCGTCGGCATCGCCCCGGTGTCCCGTTACGTCGGCGCCCCGCACAGGCTCAGCCCAACCGCCCATCTGCCGGAGGCCAGATCCGTCGTCGTCATGGCCGTTCACCACCCCGACGCATCGGTCGAATGGGGCGGCGAGCCCAACGGCAACTTCCCCGGTCCCTTCCAGATCGGCATGATCCCGAAGCTCGACACGATCGCCTTTCGCCTGGCGCGCTTTCTCCGGAACCAGGGCCATGCCACGCTGCCCATCTCCTGCACCTACTTCTGGCGGCACCGCCCCTACAAGGACGTGCCGTACGCACACGCTGCGACATTCAGCCACATGAACGCGTTTGTCGCCGCCGGTCTCGGAGAATACGGCTGGCACGGCATGGTCATGTCGCCACAATACGGTCCGCGTCAGCGGCTCATCTCCGTCATCACGGCGGCGCCCCTCACGCCGGACCCGCTCTATCGAGGGACCCCGCTCTGCGACCGTTGCGGCCAGTGCGAGCGCGCCTGCTACGGCAACAACTACGAGCAGCGGCACCTCCTCGCCCCAGGCAGCATCTCCTTCGAGATCGAAGGCAAGCGTTTCGAATATGCGAAGATCAACCGGTGGCGCTGCTTCTGGGGCGAACAGTGCCACCTGGACATGAACCGCCTGGCGGAAGAGGAGAACCTGGACGAGCAGGGGATCTACGACGCCATGGACCGCGGCGTGAGTCGCGTTTCCGTGGGATACGCCGGGTACATGTGCGCCTCGTTCAAGCATTGCATGGCGAAACCGGTCCGCCGCTGGGACCGTGCCGCCAGCCCCGGGCCACGACGCGTGAAAGGGCTTGAGCCGCTGACCACCGCCGACGCCCGCAGGATTATCCTGGAGAAGGCCCGTATCGTCGGAGCCGATCGCGTCGCCATTCAACCGCTGTCGCGTTTTGCGCATGCCCGCGAGACGATTCACGAGGGCTTCCGCAGTGAGGCGCTCTTTGACACATTTCCCTGGGTCGTCACGCTGGGACGGTCGCTGCCGGACTTTGTCGTCAAGGGCTCCCCGCTCGCGAAGAGGAATCACTTCGGCGAAGTCTGGATGACCCAGGGACGCCTGATGATGGGTGTCATGGATATCGCGCGCCGGTTCGACGACGCCGGGTACGAAGCCATGCAGAACTTCGTCGCGGAAGTGGACCTGAGCGCCAAGGAAACCGCAGGGTGGGCCAAACGCGATTCCGGGACGCTACTGGTCGGGTCGCTCCTCTGCACGGCGCCGCTCAAGAACGAGACCCTGACCGTCAGCGGCCCGCTGGACGATGTCGCGCAGGATCAGCTTTTGACGGAAGCGGCGAAACGGTTCGCGAACACTGACCTGCTGGGCGCGGCGGAGATGAAGGCTCTGGATTTCCCCGCCGGAAAGCGACTCCGGCAGTGGCTGCCCGAGGGACGAACGCTGATCGTCCTTGGGGTGGAACTGCCGCAGCGGGTGGTCGAACTGGCCGGCGCCCAGGAAGCCGAATGCGGCGCCGCCTATCAGTACGCCCACTACCAGGCGATACGCGAAGCGTTCTGGGCAGCCCATGATCTGGCTTCCCGCCTCGCCGCTCTCGGGCACGAGGCCGTGCCGCTGGTGGACCTGGACCCCGAGTCCAGGGACCGCTACTGCAACTACATCTCGCGTCTTCCGGACATGCGGGCGCAGGCTCCTTTCGCCTCGGCCGCGGGGCTGGGTCCCATTGGCAAGAGCGGCCTGCTGATGACGCCCCGATTCGGTCCGCGCCAGCGCCTGGCGTTTGTGGTCACCAGCGCCACACTGCGCCTGGCGGCAGAGGTCTCCGGCGCGTCGCCCTGCCCGGAAGGCTGCGCCGCCTGTGCGGCCGCCTGCCCGGTCCAGGCTCTGTCTGCGACGAAAACGGAGATGCAGACGGTCACCGCGCAGCGTGCCTATCCTGTGTTCGCGCGGCACGAGGCCCGTTGCGAATGGGCCCGCTGTCTCGGGATGCACGAAGGGGAAGGTGCGGGGCTGTTGGGGTGGAAGGCGCCGGACGGCGATGCTCCGGAGACTCTGGATGAGGAAACTCGCCGGAAGGCCCTGGCGGCAAAGGATCCGATCCAGATTCGCTGCTACGAGAACCCGAACCATTCGGAAACGCTTATCGAGCGATGCCTTCAGGCCTGTCCGCTGGGTCGGCATTGACGCATTTCGCACTTCTGCTGCGCGCCGAAGGTTCGCCGGGCTTCCTGGTGGGCGGCCGACGGCCTTGTCCCGGAATCGTTCCAGCCGGTTGTTCGCTATTTCGCCGGCGGCGGGCCAATGCTGTCGGTCTGGTGCAGCTTCAGCGGCAGGAGCAACCGTTCGGGACACGATTCTCCCGCGATCAGGCCGGCCATCGTCCGGACGATACACTCCCCCATGCGGTCGTAGTCGAGGTCCAGCGTGGTCAGCCGAGCCATGTTGGACAGCATCAGGGGCCGCTCTCCGGCGATGGCCACCACGATGCTCAGGTCGTTGGGCACGCGGAACTGGCTGAATCGGGGGTCGGTCAGCAGGATGTCCAGCCAGGTGGGCCAGTAGAAGAACAAGGCCGTCGGGCGGTCCGGACGCAGGAGCAGTTCGCTGAAGATCCGCCGGCTCTGCTTCAGCGGCGGCAGATCGGGAATGATGTAGGTGGGCATGCAGCACTCTTCGATCACGCCTCCCTCGGCCAGGCCGTCCACCCAGCCTCGGATCGCCGGATGAGTCTCCATGGTGACCGGCACCAACACATGCGACACGAGTGAGAGATTGCGGTGTCCCATGCCGATCAGCCGCAGGGCCAGGTCGCGGACCGGTTTGTAGTCGTCGCTGGTCACCACGGTCAGCCCAAGATAGGGAAACCGGCGGTTGATGACGATGGTGGGAAACTCCCGGCTTCGCAGAGCCGTCAGGCCGGTCAGATAGTGATTGTGCATGTAGACACAAGCGGCGCCGGCGTAGCCCTGGGCAGGCAGCGAGAGGGCGAAGGGCACCTGGTTCTTCAGCGGCCACCGGACCAGATCGAACACCAGGCCCATCTTCTCGGCCCACACGTCGATGTGCTGGCTGAGCGACACGCGGAACGGTTCGGTCGATGGCCACGGTTCCTCGGGATGAAGCAGTGCAATGCGCGTCGGGCCCGACGGCATCCTCGAATCGCCCAGCCTCGGTGCCGGGCGGGAAGCCAGCAACTCGCGGCTGATCTGCGCGGCCTGAGGCAGGACGATCGCCGGTTGCTTGCGGCGCAGTGAGACCAATCCCCTATCGGCGGCGAGGCGGACTGCGCCGGCCGCCGCCTGGGCGGACACGCCGAATTCCCTGGCCAGATCACGGCTGGTCGGCAGGCGGCGATCGGGCAACCACCGCCCCTCCACGATGCCCTGGGCCAAGGCGTAGAGCAGTTGCTCGGTAGCCGTGGGCTTGGTCATCGGACTTCCTTTCCGACCGGGCGATAAGGACGCCGAATGGTTTGCTCGCCTCAGCCGGGCCAAGTATACCGGCGATTCGAGGGCCGACAAGTGACTAGGTCCACTCGGGGGCACTAACGTTTTGGCGGCCGCACCGTGGCATCGGCATCTTGCCCATGAGTGGCAGCGGCATGGGAGTTCCTGCTTTGCTCGAAGCGTTAATGAACCCGGTCCACTCCTGTGGCTCGGGACGTCCCCGACGTCGCTTGATCGCCGATCTGTGCGGGATCTGTAAAATCCGTGTCCTGGCGGGGCACTCTCCAGAGGAGCCAGGCTGAGCTGGAGTGTGAGTGGCTGGGGTGCAGTGGCGATGTAACTGCTTTCAGGGAAACGCTCTACGTGTTTCGTAGGGATCTGGGTTCAAATCCTCGCGTCGGTTTGATCAAGAGGCATCGGTGACACATACTTAAGGGGCAGTAGGGGGGATCAGCAGGCAGCACATCTGGCATCCGCAACTGGGTAGTTCTGAGAAATGAAGGAGGAGTCAACTATGGGGAGGAGTGGCATGAGCATGAGCAGATGGCTTGTGGCGGCCCTGGTGGTCGTCCTGGGGTGTGCGAGCATGGCGTCGGCGGTGCAGATCGACCTGTCCGCCAATGGGACCAACACGCTCAACAACGACGTTGTCGTCAGTCAGGGCGATTACGAGTGCGGTCTCTGGTATTCGACGACAGTCAGGCTCCTCGAAGGCGGTCACATGGTGAATGCCGGCGGAGTGAGCTCCAACTGCTGGGGCAGCGGGGCCATCATGGACGGAAAAGGGCTTCCGGGCGACGGTGTGATGACCACCGCCTCCGGCGTCTACCAGATCGGCCACGGCATGACCCCGGCTGCCGGGTACAACATCTACGGCAAGGAAAGCTGGACGTGGTCGCAAGACGATGAGTTGACTTCAGCCGATGCCGTGTACAACTCGGCCTCCATCTACGCCAAGGATGGCCAATGGCACAGCCTCGTCATCAACCTGGGCTCACAGGCCGGGCAGTACAGGAACATGAACCTCCTGGCCAACATGACCCGTGACGGCAACAGCGGCGCCACGTGGTACGCGGCCATTCAGGTTCACTATGCCGGCGAAGCCGCGCTGGGGACGACGCCCACGGAGGCAGACTCCATCTACTATGTCAGCGCTGCGTATCCCAACGACGCGCCGCTGGCCGGATTCTGGACCAGCAGTGCCGACAGCACCGTAACCAACCTCGGCACCTTGGGAGGGACGGTGACATGGGACTCCACGCTGGCAGCCGACAACTGCATGCTCGCCCCCGGCGGGGTCAACAAACCGGCCAACCCCGCGCAGGCCAAGTACATGTTCGACATTCTCGGTGGTCTGGCTCTTGACGAGACCAAGGTCGTGGACCAGATTGTCATCAGCATGAAAACCGCCAGCGCGTACCGCGCGGGGGGCATGGAAGTCTACGCCCTGAACATGGAAGCCGTGCCCGAACCGGCCACCATGGCTCTGTTGGGGCTGGGCCTGGTGGGCGTGGTGGTCCGTCGGCGTCGTCAGAAGCGGGCCTTCAGATGAGTGACCCAGCGAAGGGCCTCCTCTCCGCGCCGTGACATCCGTGACAACCTGTTCGTGAGAAGAAGCTTGAACGAGGGGGGACGCTGGACCTTCGGCGGCTCCCCTCGGCTGGTGTTGCCGCAGTCGCCGCGAGTCGCTCATGGCATCTTCCAGTGGCCGGTGCTCCCGCGGTCTTGCCGTCCTCTGGTCTCCGTTCAGGCCTCCCAGAGGACGCGGTCGAAACGCTGTCGTGCACCACAAATCCTCTGGTACGGCACCTGTGAATCACACCACGCCTCCATGTCCGGGAACTGCCCCCGAATCGTCGTGCTGAACTCGGGGCGTGTTGCCCGTAGATGTCCGTCAACCCCTTTGCAGGAAAGGAGTGGCACAGATGAGGACACACCTGGCAGTGGCATGGCTGGTCGTGGTCGTGTTGGCCGTGTGCGTGACTCCATTGGCGGTCTTCTCAGTCGGCATCGAGCCGCAAACGCAGCGGATTGGCCGGCAGTCCGGTGGCCGGTTGACGAAGGGAGCATCGCCTGCGACACTGAATCATGCGTGGAGTTTCCGGTCCGACGAGACACGGCCATCGCCGCCTCGGCGGCCCATGGGTATGACGCCGGGATCAAGCCCGGCACACCGAAACGTTTGGAGAGGAACAGGTCAATGAGCAGCATTGCGGGAGTTGAATTGCCGGACTTTGGCAGCGAATCGAATCCGCCGCAGATTCTGTCGGCGACCTACCGCAGCCGGATGGCGGCCGCAGTGGAGCGAATGGCCCGTGCGGGCCTCGACGTGCTGGCGGTGTATGCCGATCGTGAGCACTCGGCCACTATGGCGTATCTGACGGGCATGGACCCCAGATTCGAGGAGGCTTTGCTGCTCATCGGCAAGGGCGGCAACGCCCTGCTGCTGGTAGGCAACGAGTGCGAAGGGTACGTGCCCGACGAGAAGCCGGCTCTGACCGTGGAACTGTTTCAGGACTTCAGCCTCATGGGACAACCGCGCGGCAGTTCGCGGCCGCTGCGGGCGATCCTGTCGGACTTCGGCGTCGGCCGCGATGTGCGCGTCGGCTGCGTGGGCTGGAAGTGCTATGATGTCGCCCTGACCGGCGCCCCGGACCGGGCCAGCGACCTTCCGAGCTATATCGTCGACGTGCTGCGCGATCTGACCGGCAGCGCCGAGAACGTCACCAACGCCACGGACCTGTTCACGAATCCGGCGAACGGTCTGCGCGTGGTCGGGATCGAGCCGGAGCAGATTGCCGCCTTCGAGTACGCATCGATCCAGACCTCCACGAGCACGTTGGCGGCGATGCGCGCCCTGCGCGAGGGAGTCCGCGAGGACGAACTGGAGCGATGGCTGGTGACCCGGGGCCTGCCGCTGTCGTGCCACCGGATGATCTCGTTCGGCCGAAGCTCCCTGCGTGGGCTGTCCAGCCCGAGTGCGAATCGGGCCGCCCTGGGGGATGTCTACACGATCGGCTTCGGCGTGGCCGGGGCCCTGACGTCCCGGGCCGGTTTCATCGCGCGCGGGCCGGCGGATGTGTCCGAGGGCGTGCGCGATCACTATGCCCGGTTCGCAGCCAACTACTTCGATGTGGTGTGTGCGTGGTACGGCGCTCTGCGCCTTGGCGTCACGGGCGGCGAGGTGTTCGCCGCCGTCGAGCGGGTCCGCGACGACAGCCTCTACCGACTGGCGGTGAACCCTGGCCACACGCTGCACCTGGACGAATGGGTACACTCGCCCTTCGCCGCCGGAAGCACGGTGCCGCTGAACTCGGGGATGGCCCTCCAGATGGACATTATCCCGGTCTCCAAGGGACCGTTCTGCTATGCGAACGCCGAGGACGGCGTGGTTCTGGCTGACGCATCCCTTCGAGCCGCGCTGGCCCGCGATTACCCGGCATGTTGGCGGCGAATCCAGGCGCGACGCAGCTTCATGGACCAGACGCTGGGCATTCCTCTGGACGAGGCGGTACTGCCCCTGAGCAACATGCCGGCTTATCTTCCACCGTACGTCATGTCTCCGGAGCGCGTGTTTGTGAACAGGTAGGTGGCCGCCAAGGCCCGTGCTTCATGAGGGAGGAACGTCAGTCCAATCCAGGCCACGAGCCTTCTCTCTCATGGCAAGAAGGAGCCAGGTGGACATCGAACGGTCCGCAGCCATGTGGCGGGATGCATTCCGTCACATGGCTCCGTTTGTATCGGATCATCTCGCCAGCTTCGATCGGCCACAGGGGAGGCGATCCCAGCAGGTGCTCGGGGTCATCCGTTGCCGCCACATACCCGGGGAGCCTTGGCTGGACTTGACATGAACTGGAGCCACCTGTGGGATTTGAACCCACAACCCCGGCTTTACGAAAGCCGTGCTCTACCGTTGAGCTAAGGTGGCTCCTGTGTGTGCCGCAACTGATTGTCGGCCCGGCATTATAATCAAAACCTTCGCCAAGGCAAGCCCAAAGGAGACGCCAAAAGGAGACGCCAAGGGGCGGCGACACATTCCAGTTGACGCCGCCGCCGTACGTCGCCTATAGTACGATAGAGCAGGGCAGTGCTTCCGCCGAGTGTCGATTGCGGCTCCGAACCCTTACCTTTCCGGCGCGACAGGCCATGGCCAAACCACCCGCCTCACAAGTTCTGCTGACCGCGAAGGCCACTCTTGCTGATGCCTCGGGCGGACAGAAGCCGCAGAAAGTGCGGCCCCAGGTCACGCCGCACCACTTCTGGATTGCCGACGGGCTCGAAATGGCCGTCGCCGACATCGAGAGCGTTCAACTCGTCGATCCGCAGACCGTCGGTGTCCGCCGCATTGGCCGCGGCAAGGAGCTGATCCTGCGTTGCAGCAGCCCGGACGACGCACGGCAACTGAAAGCCTGCCTCGTGTTCCATGCCCGCGAGACGCGCGGCGTGGCCACCGGCGCCCAGCAATGGACTCACCTGGTCGGCCCCCGATTCGACAAATTGGACGTCTCCGACAGCGCCGTGCCGATCGTCCCCCCCAAGCCCGAGGCCCTCGCCGGCGGCGACCGGATCGCCGGCGGTCGCCGGTGGGGCCCGGCAGTCGTCGCCGCGGTCGTGGTCGTCGCGGCGGTTGTCCTCTATGTCGTGGCGTTCCGCGGCCGCGACGCCGACTTCGCCGCCTTCCGGGCCGAGGGCGACAAGGCGTACGCCGCAGGCCAGTACGCCGAGGCCCTCGACCACTACCTCAAGGCCCAGGTCGGCATGGCCCACGATGCGGAGCTCTGCGGCCGAATCGGGCACGCGCGCATGCAGCTCGGACAACACGCCGAGGCCATCGGCTCTCTGGTCAAGGCCGTCAGCTTCGACGGAGGCAAGACCCCCGAGTACTCGCTCATGCTCGCCGACGCTTACGACAAGACACGCCAGCCGGACCGCGCCCTGACCGTGCTGCGGAGCGCCCGCAACGCGTTTCCCGACCATGCCGCGGTGGCCTTTGCCCTGGCCTCCGCCCTCGGTCGCCGCGGCGACGCTCAGGCCGCCCTCCGACTCTCCGAGGAGGTCCGACGCCTCCAGCCCGACAACGTGGAGAACCAGCGGCTCTATGCCTCGCTCCTGGAGAAGTCGCGACGATACGACCGCGCGGCCGACGTCTACCTGGCCATGGCCCGGTCCGCCCCGACCTATGACCTCTACGTCAAGGCGATGAAGGCCGCCGCCAGGAGCGGCGACATGACCCGTTGCGAGTCCATTCTGCGGGAGGCGCGCCGAGCCCTCCCGGGCCACGCCCAGCTCGCCCGCAGCGACACGGATATCCTGGTCGGACTGGGACTCGTCCGGGCGCCCGCTCCGCCGCAACGCGAGCCTGAACCGGAACCGATGCCCGAGCCCGTGGAGCCCGTCCAGACCGACGCGCCGTCGCAGCCCCAGGCCGAGCCCAACGGCCAGCCGGCCGCCCACGAGCAGCCCGAGGCCTCATCCACGAGCGAAACCGAGCCGGAGGCCGACGTGCCCTCGGGCGGCACGACCCGCACCGCGCTGCCCCCGCCGCCGGAGCCGCAACCCGAGTCGCCCCCTACGGCGGATCGCGAGCCGGAGTCGTCGCCCGAGCTTCCGGTGCAGCCGGAACCCGTGCCGCCGGTGGCTCCGGAATCGCCCGAGACCGCCGCGCCCGACGACGAGTCGCCTCATGCCGAGCCCCCCGCGCCGTGACGCCGCGGACGGATTCCCGTCAAATACCTTGCGTGCTCCGGCGGCGGCGCGTAGAATCCGTGCGCTCAAGGGTTCACCACACGCATGAGGAGTCAGACCAATGAGGATTCTCATCATCGGGTCGGGCGGTCGCGAGCACGCCCTGGCCTGGAAGATAGCCCAGTCGCCGCGCGTGAAGAAGATCTTCGCCGCTCCCGGCAATCCCGGCACTGCCCAGTTCGCTCAGAACGTGCCCATGGCGGCCGACGACGTGAAGTCGCTGATCGAGTTCGCCCGCAGGGAGAAGATCGACCTGACGGTGGTGGGGCCCGAGCGGCCGCTCATTGCCGGCATCGTCGATGCGTTCCAGGAAGCCGGCCTGCGTATTTTCGGCCCGAATGCCGCCGCGGCGAGGCTCGAAGGGTCCAAGAGCTTCTGCAAGCAACTTCTGCGGCACCACGCCGTGCCGACCGCCGAGTACCGGTCGTTCAAGCGCGCCGTGGACGCCCGCAAGTTCATCGAGACACGCGACGAGGCCGTCGTCGTCAAGGCCTCCGGCGAAGCCCTTGGCAAGGGTGTTTTCGTCTGCGAGACCCATGAGCAGGCCTTCGACGCCGTCCAGCAGATCATGGTGGACCGTGTCTTCGGCGATGCCGGCAACGAGGTCGTGATCGAAGAGAAACTTACCGGCGAGGAAGCTTCGATCCTGGCCCTCGTTGACGGTCGCAACATCTACACCATGGAGTCCAGCCAGGACCACAAGGCTATCTTCGACGGCGACAAGGGGCCCAACACCGGCGGCATGGGAGCCTACAGCCCGGCCCCGGTCGTGACCGACGCGGTCATGTCGCAGATCGAACGCGACATCCTGGTGCCGACGGTTCACGCCATGAACCACGAGGGATGCCCCTACAGCGGGCTGCTTTATGCCGGCGTGATGCTGACGCCCGGCGGCCCCAAGGTGCTGGAATTCAACGTCCGTTTCGGCGATCCCGAGGCACAGCCGCTGATGATGAGGCTCAAGAGCGACATCATCGACGCCATGGAGGCCACCATCGACGGCCGCCTCGACGAGGTGACTCTCGAATGGTCCGAACAGGCCGCCGTGGGCGTCGTCATGGCCGCCGCCGGCTATCCCGGCGACTACCAGAAGGGCAAGGTCATCACCGGTCTTGACGACGCGGCCACCATGAACAATGTCATGGTCTTCCAGGCGGGCACCCGGGAGGTTGACGGCAGGATCGTCACCGCCGGGGGCCGCGTTCTCTGCGTGACCGCTGTGGGCCCGACCATCGCCGATGCCAAAATCCTGGCCTACGAGGCCGCCCAGAGAATCCGCTTCGAAGGCGCCCAGTACCGCACCGACATTGCGGACAAAGCGCTTCGCCGACGATAATGCAACGCGAAGCGGCAACAGGGGTTGACCCCGTACGGGCCGAGTGTTATATTCGGGGCCGAAGGGAGAGGGGCGACACAACTCTTGGTGCGTGCGGGGCCGGCCACGGCCCAAAGGAGCGCCGTATGCCCGGAACGAATGTCAGCGACCGGCGGCAGTTCGACCGCATCGGAAAGTCCGTGCCGATCTGGTTCGGCGACGAAGCGGTCGAGGAAATCAAGGCACGAACTGTGAACATCTGTGATGGCGGCGTCCTGTGCCGCGTCCGCGACGACGAGGTCCCGTGGCACGTCGGCGATTTCGTCCGCACGCGGCTCAACATCCCGCGCGAAACGCCCAACACCTATTTCCTCGAAACCATCGAAACCGATTGCCGCGTGATCCGCTTCGAAATCCCGCGCGACGGCGACGGCCACCTCGTGGCCCTGGCATTTCATCCTCGCGTAGACCTCGGCATGAAGTGATGCCGACGCCGCCCGGCCGCCTCCGGCCGCGCTGTCCCTGAGAATACAAACGACGCCCGAGCCTCGGCCCGGGCGTCGTCTTCTTGTACCACACGCCGTATCGTGGCATGGGCATCCTGCCCATGCGTCCCACGGGCATCTTGCCCGTGGACGAACTGCGTTTTGCAGGGCCAGGATGGCCCTGCGACTCACGGGCGGGATGCCCGTGACACGGTCAAAAGGCCTCGCAGTGTTGTACCATGGCTGCTTTGAAGCCACGCGGCTGAATGGGACTGTAGAAACACATCGGGTGGCCGCGCTCGCGTGCCCATGAAGAACGACCAACGACGAAGACGTCAGGTGCCATGGCCGCTTGACGTAGTTTCCGAGCACCGTCGAGGATCGGCCATGACGAGCGGCTCACGAGTCGCCCCTGCCGTCGCCATCGCGACATCAACTCACCCGAGCCGGTACTTCACCTGGCCGGCCACAATCGTCGCCACCGCGCGACCACGGACCTGCCACCCGTCGAACGGGCAGTTGCGGCTCTTGGACTCGAACCGCGCCGCATCGATCGTCCACGCCAGACCCGGATCGATCACCGTCACGTCCGCCACCGCGCCGACCGCGAGCGTACCGCGGTCCAGGCCAAGCACCCGCGCCGGCTTCAGCGACATCGCCGCGATCAGTTCCGGCCACGTCAGCACGCCCGTGTCGATCAACTCCCGGATCACCACCGGCACGGTCGATTCCAGACCGATCACCCCGAACGGCGCGAACGCGAACTCCACTTCCTTCTCTTCCTGCTCGTGCGGCGCGTGGTCGCTGGCAATGCAGTCGATTGTCCCGTCCTTCAGCCCCTGCTTCAGCGCCGCGATGTCGGCCGCCGTCCGCAGCGGCGGGCTCATCTTGAACTTCGAATCGAACCCGCGACAGCATTCGTCCGTCAGGGCCAGGTGGTGCGGCGTCACCTCCGCCGTCACGGCGACGCCCGCCGCCTTTGCGCGGCGGATGATCTCCACGCTTCCCGCCGTGGACGTGTGGGCGATGTGCAGCTTCGCGCCGCTCATCGACGCCAGGCGGATGTCACGCTCCACGATCACTTCCTCGGCCGCCGCCGCAATCCCCGGCAAACCCAGCCACGCCGACACTTTTCCCGCGTGCATCACGCCTGTCCCCGCCAGCGACTTGTCCTCCGCGTGCGAGATGAACGGCTTGCCGAATATCTTCCCGTAGGTCATGCACCGGCGCAGCAGGCCGCTGTCGGCCACGCTCGACCCGTCGTCGCTGAACGCCACCGCCCCGGCGCGGACCATCTGGCCCATCTCGGCCATCTGCTCGCCCTGGCGGCCCACCGTGATCGCCCCGATCGGCAGCACATGAGCCAGCGCCGCCGCCTTGCTCCGCCGGATGACGAACGTCACCGCCCCCTCGTTGTCCACGCAAGGATCCGTGTTCGGCATCGCGCAGACCGTCGTGAACCCGCCGGCCACGGCGGCGCGGCTCCCGCTCGGAATCGTCTCCACGTGCTCGCTGCCCGGCTCACGGAAGTGCACGTGCATGTCGATCAGCCCGGGGGCCACCACGCAGCCCGCCGCGTCAATGGTGCGGCTCCCGCTCGGCGCATCGAGACCGCGGCCGAGCCGCGCGATCCGACCCGCCTCGATCAGCACGTCCGATTCCGTGTCCACGCCGTTGGCCGGATCCACCACGCGGCCGCCTTTGATCAGTATGGACTCCATCCGCCTAGTTCCCCTTTTCCGGCTTCACCCCGGCCACCAGGTACATCACTGCCATGCGAATCGCCACCCCGTTGGTCACTTGCTGAAGAATCGCGCTGTGCGGGCCGTCGGCCACGTCGCTCGTGATCTCCACCCCGCGGTTGATCGGCCCCGGGTGCATGATCAGCACGTCGTCCTTGCACCGGCTCAGGCGCTCCGCGTTCATCCCGAACAGGCGGCTGTACTCGCGGATGCTTGGGAAACTGTTCGCTCCCTGTCGCTCGTGCTGAATGCGCAGCAGATTCACCACGTCCATCTCCGGAAGCACGCTGTCCAGGTCGTGCGAGAGTCTGCACCGCTCGCCGGCCAGCCCACCCGGCAACTGCGTCGGCGGACCCACCAGCGTCACCTCGGCCCCCAGCTTCGTCAGGCCCCAGATATTGCTGCGGGCCACGCGGCTGTGGCTGATGTCGCCCACGATGGCCACCTTCAGCCCCTCGATCCGACCCTTGGCTTCGCGGATCGTGAAAATGTCCAGCAGCCCCTGCGTCGGGTGCTCGTGAGCCCCGTCGCCGGCGTTGATCACGCACGTGTTCGTGTGCCGCGCCAGCATCTGCGGCGCACCGGCCGCCGCATGACGGATCACGAAAATGTCCACCCCCATCGCCTCGATGTTCCGACCCGTGTCGATCAGCGTCTCGCCCTTCTTGACGCTGGAGGCCTCCGTGTGGAACTCCAGGAGGTCGGCGCTCAGCCGCTGCGCCGCCAGGTTGAAGCTCATGCTCGTCCGCGTCGAGGGCTCGAAGAACAGCAGCACCACCACCTTGCCGCGAAGGGCAGGGGCCTTCTTGATGCTGCGCGTCGATATCTCCTTGAAGCCCGCCGCCGTGTCGAGAACGTGAACGATCTCCTCGGCGCTCAGCTCTTCGAGCCCGAGCAGGTGACGCCGAGTCCAGACAAACTGCGACTTGCCTCTGGGCATCTGTGGCTTCCTCATCCGATGTGAGTTCTGCTATCGTCCCGAGCCGGCCGGTCGCGCGACCACTTCGTCCCCGTCGTCGGTCTCGGACATCGACACCTCGACCACCTCGTCGCGCCGCGTCTCGATCCGGCAGCCGACAACGTCGGCGGCAATCGGCAGTTCCCGGTGGCCGCGGTCGACCAGGACGGCCAGCCGCACGACCTTCGGCCGACCGTAGTCGCCCAGCGCCCCCAGCGCCGCCCGGATCGTCCGACCCGTAAACAGCACGTCGTCCACCAGAATGATGCACATGTCCGTCGGATCGAAATCGATCTTCGTCTGGCGAACCAGCGGACTGGCTTCCATTTCGTGCAGATCGTCGCGATAGAGCGTGATGTCGAGCCACCCCAGCGGCAGCTCGCGGCCGGTCTTGGCGGCCAACTGGGCCTTGACCCGCTCGGCCAGCGCCACCCCGCGCGTGCGGATGCCCACCACCGCCCACGGCAGGTCCGCCGGGCAGACCCCGGCCAGTTCGTCCACCATCCGGTCGATGGCGGCGCTGAGTCCCTTGGCGTCCAGAATTCGCTTCATGGCGGTTTCACCTGACTGTGCGAGCGGCCCCACTCTATAGCATTGCCCGACACCGGCAGCAAGCCCAAAATCACCCTGCCGCCTCGTCCCGGCGGTATCCGGGCTGCTGGCTCGGGCGACCCCGGTTGAACACGTACGTCGGCAGACTCTTCAGCAGCCCCCACGGATGGCACAGCGCCTCGATCTCCCCGCGGCAATTGTACCAGCAGCTCTGGCACCGATTCTCCGCCCCCGCCCGGCGCAGCCGCGACACCAGCTCGCCCGGCGAATCCGTCAGGATGTTGCCGACCGGCCGCTGGCGTTGCTCGACGCAGATGGCCACCCCGCCGCGCTCGTCGATGTTGCAGAATGACCGCCCCGCGCGGCACCCGGGAACCTCGCCGTCGGCCAGAAACCGGTCGAACTGGGCCAGAAAATGCGGATTGCTCAGAAAATTCGGGTAACGGCCGCGCAACTCCAGCAGACGCTCGCTCACGCGACTCTCGGGCCGGAACGCCGGGTCGCCGGTCTTCAGCGACGAGTACGGCTGCACCATGACATAGGCGTCCAGCCGCAGGGCCAGCTTCAAAACCTTCTCGATTTCGTCCAGGTTATCGTCCACCAGGACGGCCATGACGTTCACGCGCTGCCAATTGTGCCGCCGGGCGGCCGAAAGCGCCTCGACGGCCGCCACCGCCCGGTCGAAGACGCCCTGGCGACCGCGCTGGGCGTCGTGCCGCGCGGCGTCGCCGTAGTCCAGGCTCACGCTCACGCCCCAGCACCCCGCCGCAAACAGTTCCCGCGCCAGGGGCGGCGTCATCTTCCAGCCGTTGGTCGTGATGAACGGAAAATGGTACCGGGCCACCGCCTCGACAATCTCGACCAGGTCGTCGCGTACCAGCGGCTCGCCCCCGGCCAGGCTTACGAACACCGTGCCCCAATGCGCCAGACGCTCCGACGCCTCGCGAAACTGCTCGGTCGTCAGCTCGTCCTCCGGCCGGCTCGGATGCTGCCAGTAGTGGCAGAACGAGCATTGCAGGTTACAGCGATACGTCACCTGCCAGGCGGCCCACATCGGGTGGCGGCTCGCCCAGGTCCGAAACAGGCCAATCTTCTTACGCACGGCGCCCATCCGCCGATGCGGCCCGAACGCCCGCGCATAGGCCAGCGACAGTCTGCTCATGGCGTTCCCCGATGCTTGCCCCAACGCTGTCCCAGCAGCGGCGCCACCAGGTCCGCCAGGCTCCGCTTGCCCAGGTGCAGCCTCTCCAGTTTCATCAGCGCCGGCCACGCCTTCGGATTCCGAACCAGGTGCGGCAGCAGTGCCGCATAGCGTTTGATCGCCGCCGCATTCAGCCCCGGCATGTCCAGCGCACTCTCGCCGGCCAGCAGCGCATCCGCCCCGCGACCGCTCAGCCATCCGTTCTCCAGGCACACCTGGTGCGCCTTGGTTCCCGGCAGCGGGTAGTAGATGCTCACGTCCACGTCGTCGGCCCCCGCGCGGCGGACCAGGCGGCCCGTCTGCTCGATTGTCACGATCGTGTCGTACGGAAGCCCCACCTGCACCAGCGCCCGCGTCCTCAGGCCCGCGGCGCGGCACGCCGCGAACGCGCCGAGAATCTGCCGCTCCGACAGATCCAGGTGAAAAATGTCGTTGCGGATGAAGTCCGATCCGCTCAGCACCTCCAGTTCCACTTCCTGGCACCCGCACCGTCCGAGCAACCCGGCGAGTTCCGGCGTCAATTCGCTCGTCTTGGCCCGTGCGGTGAATGGCACGCGAAGCGGCCCGGAGAGCGCCTCGGCGAACCGCCCCAGGTACTCGGCGTCCAGCGGAAACGTACATCCGACGAACCGCAGGCTCCGCATCGCCGGGTACGCGGCGCGCAGGTGCTCGACTTCCGCCGCGAGCGCCTCGATCGGCCGCCGCCGGCAGGACGGCATGCCGCCTTCTTCGTAGAGCCCCGCCGCCAGGTCCTGCTGGCAATGGGCGCAATAGAACGTGCATCCGCGCGTCGCCTGAATATCGACGCAGCCGCGGCTATCGACGATTTGCCCGGCGCTGTAGAGGCTCCGGTCGGGCAGGACGACCATTTCTTCGGGCTTCTCCGGCGCGCGGAGCCGATTGCGGACGGTCCCGGTCTCGCTGCGCAGCCAGAGACCCTCGGTATGGATGCAATCGGAGCCGACCCGCCGGGCTTCGATGTAGTCCGGCACCGCGCGATCCCATTCACACAGGACGATGCCCTCGACGCCGATCAGGCTCAGCGTCTCGTGCGGCGCGACCGTGGCATGCGGCCCGCCGACGATGATCGGCAGGTAGTGCCGCTGCGAAACGTGTTCAGCCAGCCGTCGAACCAGTGTGGTGTAGTAGCTTTCAAGATACACGACGAGCAACTCGGGCCGCACGTCGGCGATTTTCAGCCGCAGGGCCTCTTCGTCGTATTCCCGCACGATCATCAGGCTGGGTTCGTGCCCGCGTTCACGGAGTCGGGCGCCCAGCCGAGCCACGTCGTCCACGTAGGCCGGGCGGTCATCGACCTCCCGAGGCGGCAGTGGCTGAAGGATCAGAATGCGCATTCCTTGGGGCTCCATACTCGGGCGCACAAGCGACTTGTATCATAGCAGCCCCTGGCGAGGTTGTCCAACTGTTCGCGGGTTTCGTGGCGCGCCCGGGGGCTCTGGCCCCATCCCATGCCGCCCCGGCCCGACGAAACTGCTGGACACCGGCCGAGGCGGTATCCTATCATAGTCTCGCTTCCGGCCATGGCGGCACGGGCATGTTCCAGACCAGGTGAGGAGACCCGTTGGCCCACGAGGAGCCACGTCATCCAGTGAACTGTCTGCTCTCGCAGATTCAGCAGGCGCGCCGCGACGGGCGACTGTCGCAAGCCACCGCCGAGGCCCTGGCGGCCGAGGCAAGGCGGCTTGGCGACCTGTCGGCCCCGGTGGCCCCCGGCACGCCCGAGGCGACGGCCGAACTCTGGCGGCGGTTCCTGGCGGCGGCCAACCTGTCTGCCGCCGTCCGAGGCGAGGCCGAGGTTGCCTTCCCGGCGGCCTTGGCCCAGGCCGGCCGGCCGCTGCCCGCCGACGAGGCCGTCACCGTGGCCGAACGGGCCGAACTGGCCATCGAGGAAGGCCCCGAGCCTGCGGTCGCCGACCTCGCCGGCGAGTCCCGTCGCAGCCGCAACCTTGCCATGGGGCTCCTGTTCAGCGTCGTGGCTCTGGTGTCCGTGGGGGTCCTGCTGGTTCACCTTCAGACCCGCATCTACTTCTGGCCGGTGTTTCTGGCCGTGCCGACGCTTCTGCTCCTGGTCTGGGCCCAGGCCCTCAAGGGCCGCTTCCCACGAATCTCCATGGGCCTGCTCGTCGGCACCATGGCCCTGGTCCCCCTGAATCTGCTGGCCGTGGGGTTCTGGACCATCGGCTATCCGGACGCCGACGTACTGGCCACCTGGGTGGCTGCCGGCACGTTGGCCCTGGTGGTGATGTTCCTGGCGGCGAGGGCGGCCCATGTGCCGTGGGCCCTGCCGACCGCCGCGGCGGCCACGATCCTCGCTTCCGCCAAACTCGCCCTGCGCGACGAATACCTCCGATTCATCCCGACCTACCGCGGCTACATCGAATTCGTCCTGCTCGGCATCCTCGCCCTGGGCGTCGCCGGCATGTTGATGGGGCTCTATCGCCGCCGCGGCGAGGGACGCGCCTCGATCTGGGTCGGCGCAGGCCTTGGCGCCCTGCTTCTCCTGTGGCCGTTCGCCTTGGTCTGTCTGCGCCTGTTTACCGATCTGGCCGACCGTTTGGAGGACCGCTGGATCGGCGCCTGGGTGGTCGGCCTGGGCATCCTGTTCATGCTCACCGGCGTGGCCTTCCTGAGGATCGGCGGCGCCCATGTGCCCGCGGCGAGCAAACGCCTGGCCATCGCCCTGCTGGCCATGGCCGCCGTGGCCGCCCTCACGGGGCTCCTGCTGTCGGCCCACGACGTTCTGGCCGCGATGGTCGGCCTCTCGGCCGTGTTCGTCACGACCGCACTTCTCGGGGCCTACGGCAAGGGCAAGGAAACCGTCCCCTTGCAGGCCGTGGCCTGTATCGCGCTGCCCCTCTGGGCCGCCGTCTGGTGCCTGCGAACCGCCGGCATCGAGATGCCTCCGGGGCAGGGCGGCAACCTGATCCACTTCCTGCCCGACAGTCCCACCGCCGCTGCCGGATTCGCCCTGGCCAATGCCCTGATCTTCCTGTTCGGCCTGTTTCTGGTCCGGCACGACCGCCGATGGACCGACTCGGTGCCGCTCGTGAGCGGCCTGACTCTCGGCATCGTCGGCTGGCTCTGGCTGGCCACGGTCCAGGGCGACGCCGTTCTGGCCGTGCCCGGTTCGGCCGCCGTCACGGTCAGGCCCCTGGTCCTGCTGGTCGCCCTGCCGATGCTGCTGATGGCGACGGCGTGGCGCGTCGGCTGGCAGCCGTCGGTCTACCTGGCCGCCCTGGGCCTTCTGGCCGGTGTCGGTATCCACGTCTTCCGGATCTCCTCGGGCATGGCCGTCAGCAGCGCCGTGGCAGCACTGCTGTCGCTGATCGGCGGCGCGCTGGCCCTGGGGCGAAAACGCAACCGATGGGCCGCCTACTACAGCGAGGGGCTCCTCGTCATGAGCCTGGCCGCGGCCATCCTGATGGGTATGTTCGTCGCCGTCGGGGCGTGGCAGTCCGGCATCGGGCCCGAGATCCTCGTCCTGGTCGCCACCATGGCCCTGACGCTCCTGGTGACCGCTCTGGTCTTCCGCCAGGAGGACCTCTTCGGGTTCTTCGGCCTTGCCCTTGTGTTGCTGACACTGGCCGGGTTCCATGTCTACTCCGGGCCGCGAACGGGATCCTATCTGTGCCGCTACAGCACGGTGGCGCTTGCCGCCGGGGTGGTTCTCGCCGTCGCAGCCATGGTCGCCGCTCGCCAGTTCCGCAGGCACGCCGGCATGGAACGCTTCGGCGCGGCCCTGTATGTCCCGGCCCTGGCCGCCGCCGCCCTGGCCCTGGGCTTCGTCGCGTTCGATCCGAACGCTTTCCATCGCGCGGCCGACCTGACGGCCGTGGCCGTCATCGTCGCCATGGCCCGGCCACACGTCCGGCACGCGACCACCAACTATGTGGTCGCTGCCGCCGTCACGGCCGCCGTCTATATCGTCGTCACCGGCGCCTGGGGCCGGTCGGCCGTCGAGACCCGACAGGCCGTTCTCGTGGCCACCGGACTCATGGCCACCGTCTGGCTTGCCGTGGCCCTGGTTGTGCGGCGGCTCATCTTCGCCTCAGGAACCGTCAGCGACCGCGACGCCCGGCTACGGTCGCGGCCTTTCACCGTCGTCGGCATGGCCATGGCCCTGGCGCTGTCGGTATGGCTGACGCTCATGACCGTTCTGGCCTATGGGCACGCCTGGGGCGGCAGGGGATGGCTCGCCACACGGCTTCGCGTGGACCAGTTCGACCCCGTAGCCGCCATGATCGCCTGGGGCGGCATCCTGCTGGCGTTCCTGCTCTCGGTCTGGATGTTCCGCCGCACATGGCGCACCTTCCTGTTCTACCTCGTCGGCAGCGTCGCCACCATCGGCGCCGGCCTGCTGTTTGATCTGGACGACCCCCAACGTGTCAGCTACCTCATCTGCGCCATCCCCGGCTACGGAGCTGTCCACTTGCTTGTCTACCTTCGCGAGCGGCAGTTCATGCAACTCCTGGAACGACGATGTGCCCTTTACAAGGACGAAGGCCACGCCTCGACCACTATCTTCACAGCCGGATGCATCTCCTGCTTCATCGGCGGCATCGTCGCGGCCTTCCACCTGCACACCACGGCGGCCCTGGTCACGATGGCCCTCATGACGGCCGTCTTCTTCGTCTGGTCGTTCGGCCATCGACGGCCCGAACTGCTCTACCCGGCCGTGTTGTTCAGCGTCGGCGCCCTGCTCAGCGTCTGGCACCACGCCGAGGGCGACGGCCCCTGGACCGCCGACCGCATCAACGTCAACGCCGTTGCCTTCGCCGCCGCCGGACTCGCCTGGCTCGGTGTCGGCGCCTGGCTGAATTCCCTGCGAGGCGCCCTGAGCGTCCTGGCCGCCCCCGCGCGGCAGATGTCGGCCATCCTGTCCCTGACCGGCCTGGGGTTCCTCATCGCCGTGGCCACGTGCCCTCTCTGGGCCGCCGAGTGGCTCCCCGACGACACCCCGCGACGATTTGTCCTGGGCACCGCCGCCGGCGCCGCCCTGGCCGCCTACTTCCTCTGGGCCGCCCTGAGCTTCCGCCGAACGTTCTTCGTCTACTTCCTCGAACTGGCCGGCGCCACGCTTCTGCTCCTGTGGATCGTCCGGACGCCCGTCGTGTGGCAGTGGCCGCCCCTGCAACGCTACTGGCCCCTGATGCTGGCCACCCTGTCGCTGGCCCTGTTGGCCGTCGCCACCGTGCTCGAAAGCCGACGCTACGTTCTGTTCAGCCGCCCCGCGTTTTTCTCGGCCACGGCGTTCCTGCCCCTCCTGCCGTTCCTGGGAGGCGTGGCCCTGTTGAGGCACGGCAGCGCAGGGCAGCCTGCCGCCACGTTCGCCGTCCTGACGCTCACGTGCCTGCTCGGATGCCTGGTCCGGGCCCGGGGGCTGCTGCTGACTCTGGCGGCCGTGGGCGTCAACGCCCTGCTGGCCTGCCTGTGGTTCGTCCTTGACGTTGATCCGGTGCTGTTGCCGCGGCTGCTGCTGGTTCCCGCCGGGGCGACCATCGTGTTGCTGGGGTTCCTGGCCCGGCGCGGTGGCCGTCCGCGGCTCTGGCGGCTGCTGATGCTCGTGGGCGCGGCGACGGCCTTCGCCGGATGCTTCTGGGAACTGGCCACCGCGACGCGCCACGGTGGCAGCGCCGGGGCCGCCGCCGTCACCGCCGCAGGCCTCGGACTGGCCTGCGTCGCCCTGGCGATACAATTCCGTGCCGCGCGGTTGGCACTGATGGCCCTGGCGTGGCTCGTGGCCTGCCTCGTCGCCCAGGGCCTGACGCTGTACGTGGTCGCCCGGGCGGCACCCGGACGGCAGGACACGATCGCCCTTGTGGCAACCGCTGCTGTGGCAATGACTTGTGTTCTCGCGACGGTTCGCCTCGGACGACGCAAACCGCGCACGTAAGCACCTGCCGGCAGCCGTGGGCTGCTCCTATCTGCTGTCCAATCAGATTCGTCAGAACGAAAATAAGAGAGTTTGTATTTTTCTTGTATCTGGACTGACACAACGGTGTCACTGGTCCGTGCCATACTTTCGCCCGGTCCCACCTACTCCAGCGAAAGGAGGCACATCATGTCGGAGTTTGTCGTCCAGAAGACCACGGGGCAGGGCGTCGGCGCCAAGGACAAGACCGTTCGCATCCTGAAGATGGCGTGGCTGCTTCAGGCCCGCCATTGCACGGTCGAGCACCTGGTGCGCCGCTTCGGCGTCAGTCGCCGCACGGTCTACCGTGACCTTCGGCTGATCGACGCAGCCGAACTCCCCCTGGTCGGCCAGCGACTGGGCAAGGGATACCGCCTGGCCGAGGACATGGCCGGCGTCGGCAGCCTGGGCCAGCAGAATCCGCCACGTTTCTGCTAGCGTCGAAACCGGCACCGCATTATATGTAACGTGTGAGTGGTTGCGGCAGGGAGACCGCGCGCCCACACCGGAGCCGAGGCCGCCGGTTCATGAGAAGGGACCGTCGGCACAGGAGATGCTGTCGCCATGGACATCAGCCGGCTGCACCGCGTCCTGAAGATTATTACCCTGCTTCAGACCCGCCGCTACTACAGCGTGGAAAGCCTGGCCGACGAACTGGAGGTGTCCAGGCGGACGATCTACCGCGACCTGAACATGCTCGAGCTGGCCGGCGTGCCGTTCTACTACGATCGCTCGCGGCGCGGCTACATCATTCACCAGACCTACTGGCTGCCGCCGATCAACCTGGACCTGGAGGAGGCCCTGAGCCTGATTGCCGTGGCGGCGGCCGCCGGCGACGAGTCGGGCGTGCCGCTGCTGGGCAAGGCCTCCGACGCTGCCAGGAAGATCGAGAGCCAATTGCCGCTGACGATCCGCGCGGCCGTGGGGCAGGCCGCTTCGGGCCTGACCGTTCGTCGCAGCCCGGTCGCCCGGCACGAAGGCCTGGAGGGGGCCTACCACACGGTGCGCGAGGCGGTGGCGCGGCGACACGTGCTGCGGGGGCGGTACATCTCGTTTTACGAGAAGAAGCAGATCGACGTCACGATGGAGCCGTACTGGCTGGTCTTTCACGAGCGGGCCTGGTACGTCATCGGCCGCTGCTGCCGGAACGACGACATTCGGACCTTCAAGCTCGGGCGGTTTGTCGAGTTGCGCGAGCTGGCCGAGACGTTCAAGGCCCCGGCCCGGACGCTCGAAGAGCACCTGGGCAACGCGTGGCGGTTCATGCCCGAGGGGCGCCAATACGATGTGTCGCTGCGATTCAGCCGCCTCGTGGCGCCCAACGTGGCCGAGGTCCAGTGGCACCGGACACAGAAGGTCGCCTGGGAGGACGAAGGGACCCTGCTTTTCGATGTCCGCGTGGACGGCCTCGGGGAAATCTACTGGTGGGTCCTCGGGTACGGGGACCAGGTGGAAGTCCTCAAGCCGAAAGCCCTGCGCGATCGCATTCGCAAGGCGGCCGAGAACACCCTGGCCCGCTATCGCCCCTGACCGCACGCCCCCGCGGCGCTGACGTCAGTGTCCACGGCCCAGTTTCTGTTCGACTTCTCCGGCCAGCGCGAACAACTCGGCGCTGCGTTTGTGCGGCTCGGTGCCGAGCAGCCACGCGTGGCCCGACACGCCCGCCTGGAACCGCCAGGCCGTGACGCCCCAGCCGCCGAACTGCATGTTGTTCAGCGCGGTCCACATGTACTTCAGCCGTTCATCCAGCGCCTCGCGGCAGCGTTTGGCCAGTTCCGGGGCCTTCTTGTCGAGCTGCCTGTTGACGAGTGCGTCCTCGATGTAGATGCGGGCCTCGCACTCGTGGATGCCTTCTTCCAGCGCCGGCAGCCGGGTCATCGCCACCTGGCCGTCGGCCTGCGGCTCAAGCATGTAGCTGTGCAGCTTGTGCAGATACCCGGCCACCTCGACGAACCGCTCGTTCACCCATCCGACGCGGCGGCCCTGGGCGTTCTTGACGCACGGCCAGTAGTCCAGACCCACGCGGCCGATGCCACAGTAGAAGTCGCTCGTCACGGCCGTCTCGCACAGGAAACGCCAGTAGCTGACCGGGAACTGCTCGTTCGTCATCCGAGGGTAGTACGCGTCCTGGCGGGGCCGGTTCCAGGCGAACAGGCTCGTCATCTTCGTCTCGTGGTCGCGGTAGGTCGTCTTGCCGACGGCGCCGCTTCGGCGGTTCACCAGGTCGTCGGCGAACCGGGCGCTCCACCACGTCGCCGTGTACCCCGTCGGGACCATGCCGTTGACGTCCAGGAACGCGTTGTGCCCGTGCTGCACCCACGGCAGGTCCGGAGCCACTTCCTGGAAGAACTTCGTGTCTTCCTTGTTGGGCACCGAGTCGGTGAACATGCCGAGCTGAATGGTCTTCTCCAGGCCGCGCGCCTTCAGCCGGCTGCGGACCTTGGCCATCAACTCCTTCCAGATGGCCTTGCTGGCCGGATCGCTCAGCTTCGGAACGACACCGTTCTCGGTCTTGCCGGAGGCATTCACAAACGTCACCAGCGGCGCGCCGCCGGTGTTCTTCTGGTTCTCCTGGAGTATTTCGCCGAACCGCCGGCCGGTGCTCTCCGGCGTGTTCATGTACACTTCCCAGACCTGGAGGACGATCAGCTTGGGTTTGCCGCCCAGGTGCTCCTCGGCCGTGTCTAGGTACCGGTCCATGATCGTGAAGTCCCAGTCGTACTTGCCGTTGCCCTTGTCGATCCAGCGGATCATCGACTCGGTGTTGCCGAGGTTGGTGTGCGCGATTGCCGGAATGTAGAGGCTGCGGGTTCCCGTGTCCTTGACGAGGTCGAAGGAGCGGGCGATCAATTCGAAGTGTCGGTCGGACCACAGCGGCACGTTGTACTCCACGGCCAGGGTGTCCGGCGACTGGATGAGCTCGACCCACGTCCTGAAGTCCTGTGGATCGGGCAGCGTCCACGGCAGAACGGTCACGTGCAGCGGCACGGTGACCGCCGGCTCCTCGGCGGCGGTGATCGTGACGGTTCCCTTGTAGACGCCGGGCCGGGCGTCCTTGGGCGCCCTCACGTGGACCCACAGCGGCACGACGGCGCCGTTGACGCGACTCGGGGCCCTGGTGCGGACGACCACGGGGAACTCGTCCAGCGGCTTGCGGACGAGGGCGTTCAGGAACGCCGCCCTGTCCGGATAGGGCGACAGCGCATCGTTGGACGGAAGCGACTCGCTGCCTCCGGGCACGGCGTACATGAACGAGACGCGGTTCGACGGGATGACGGCGCCGTCGGCCTTCAGGTCGCTGGCGACCGCCTTGAGGCCCTTCAGCGGCTTGTCGCTGCCGATGACAACCTTGCCATAGGGGGCGCCGTTACGGGGGCAGGTCAGGGCGATTGGTTCGAGCGGCTCGGTCCGGTCGCCGTAGTCCACGTCCGTGTCGCCGGCCAGCGTGTCGCCGTTCCAGACCTGGACGCCGGCGGGACGAGCCGTGTTGGGCACCAGGCCGTCGGGCTTCGAGGCCGACAGGACGGCTTTGCGGATTTCGCAGGTGTTCCACATCAGGGCGGGGTCCTTGCTGATGCCGCCGACGTCGCGCGGATGCTTGTCGAGCAGTGCCGCCGGGTACGGGGCGCGCACGATCTCAATCGCCAGGACGTTGATGCCCTTGCGCAGGAGGTTTCGCGGAACCGGCAGACTCAGCGTTCTGGCGTGGAGTTCGGCCGTCTGGCCGCGCGACGACGGAATCACCGGCTCGCCCTTGGTGTCCAGAAACGCCTCCGCCGGATACGCCTGCGCCATGGCCTCGGCAGGCTTCTTGCCCGCCGGCAGGTGGCTCCGGCCGACCTCCTTGCCGTTCATGGTGACGACGGCGCCGCCGTGGTACTCCAGGCTGACGGTCAGGTCGCCCACGGCCGCCGGGTCGGTGACCTCGAACTTGCCTCGCAGGCAGAGCCGCGACAGGTACGGCGTCCGGGCACAGCGTCGGGCCGGCCCTCGCATCCACGTGCGGTCGTTCATCTCCGGCGACGTCCAGTCGGCCGGCGGAGCCGGCGTCTCCCAGTCGAGCCACGTGACGTTGAACTGGAGCGGCTCCAGGTCGCCGTTCTTCGCCTGGATGATGGGCGGTTCGAAGGTGTGGTACATGCGCCACACGCCCGGAGTGTCGAGGACCAGCGTGGCGGCCGCATCGGACGGCTGGGCTGCTGCCGGAAGCGATGCGACGGACAGGGATGTCAGGGCAATGGCAGTCATGAGCAGGCGAACGATCATCAGGGGTCTCCGTAGGGTGAAGCCGTCGTCGGAACGCCGCACCGGCGTTCAAGTTACTGGTTTTAACCGCCCGGCACCGGCCGTGTTTCGTCGAATCCCTCCAACTGCGGCCGTGCCGTGGCCGGCGTGGCGCAGTGAGAAGGCGCCGGGCCCATGTCCCGGCGCCTTGGAGGTTCTCTGAGGCGGATGCGACTACTTCCTGGTTGGCACCATGTCCGCGCGGTTGGTGTAGTCCTGTCGCGGGGCGGCGCTGTCGCTGCGGGCCATCTCCGCGGCCGTCTGCGGCTCGGGCAACTCGATGCGCATCGCGGCGGCGAGGCCCTTGGGGATGTCCGTGTTGTCGTTGAAGCCGTCGAATCGCCACGCCGCGGCCCCCACGGCCCACACGGGCACCGGCATCGGCGAGTGACCGAACGTGGACCACCCGATACCCGCTCGATAGCCGACCAGCTTGGCAGCCGTCAGCGGCAGCGGCTCGTAGCGGCTGTAGCCGGGCACCGCCAGGCGGCGCCCCTTCTCGTCCACCTTGCCGCGCGAGGCCATGCTGGCGTCATAGGCGTCTTCGAGCATGGTCTTCTCAGCGTCGGTGAGCGTGTCCCAGGTCAGGCCGAACCGGCTGCCCAGAGCCTGCCACAGATCCTCGGGGATGTTGTCGTCAGTCGAGGTCCAGGTCTGCGTTTCCTTGACCGAGTTGAAGACCTCGAAGCTGAAGGCGTTCCAGGACTGCGTCTGGCCGGCGAGGACCGCCATGCCCAGGGGCGACCGCTTGTAGTCGTTGTTCAGGGCCATGGCGCCGGTCTCGTGGTCGGCCGTGACGACGATCAGCGTTTCCAGGGGATGCTTGCGATAGAAACGCACGGCCTCGTCGATGGCGGCGTCCAGCGCCAGCACCTCGCCGATGGTTGCCGCGGCATCGTTGTTGTGGCCGCCGCCGTCGATCTTGCCGCCCTCGACCATCATGAAGAAACCGTCGGGATTGTCCAGCAGTTCGATGCCCTTGGCCGTCAGCTCGGCCAGCGACACCCGGTGCGGGGGACGGTCGATCTCGTAGGGGATCTTCTCCTGGAAGAACACGCGCCGACCCGGGCGGCATGTGGCCAGCTCGTACCGCGACGTGGCCACCTGCACCCCCTTGCTTCTGGCGATGTCGAGGATGTTGCCCTGAGGCCCCTCGGCCTCGCCGACCTCGCTGCCGGCGATGTACTCAAAGGGCGACGCTGCCAGCTGGAGACCCACCTCGTACTGCTCGCCGCGGTAGGGCTGATGGGCGTAGAAGACAGCCGGCGTGGCGTCGGTGATGCACGTGCTGGAGACGATGCCGACCTTCATGCCGCGCGCCCGGGCCGCCGTGGCCACACTCGTGTAGCACACCTTGGCGTCCGGATCCATCGACACGGTGCCGTTGGAGGTCTTGTGTCCCGTGGCCAGGGCCGTGCCGGCGGCAGCCGAATCGGTCACCTGGCTGCTGGCCGAGTGCGTGGTGATGAGGCCCGATACGGGGAACTGCGTCATGGTCAGCCGGCGGACGCCGGGCCCCGATTTGCCGGCCTTGGCGTTCTCAACTGCGCCCAGGTAGATCTCGGCGGCGTGCACGTGGGCTACGCCCATGCCGTCGCCGATGAACAGGAATACGTACTTCGGAACGCCCTGGTTCGAAAGCACCTGCTGCTCGGTGACCGACGGCGCGCAACCCGCCGCCAACCACAGCCCGACACAAGCGACGGCCAACCAGCACGTCGCACGACGTTCGATTCTTGTCACCGCAAACCTCCTTCTGGTATAAGAGAGAGCCGACAGCGTGTTTATTCTAGGAGTCTGTCTCTCAGGATCAACCCCAAAACTTGTTTTCTGGGTCGGCCATAGACCGGGTTCCTGCCGCCGCGGGGCATATATGCCGTCTGTCGGCACGTTCCGACAGGACCGCCCAGAACCTGGGCCGATCCGCGGGGTTTATCACAGAGGAGCCGCCAAGCCGCGTCTCTCACGCGCAGCGGCATTTCAGGAGATGTGGGACATGATTCGCCTGACACGGATTCTGGCTGTCTTCGGCATCCTGGTTCTGGCGGCGGCGTCGGCTGCGGCCGAGGAACGGACGGTCGTCATTCCGGCCGTGTCGCTGTCGGCCCAGGGAGACGGCGAGGACGCCACCCTGACCGAGGCCCGCCGGCCGCCCGAGCGGTTTGCCGCAGGCTACGTCCATTTCTGGTACACGCCGGGCCACTGGCTCCAGTGGACGGTGGACGTGCCCGACGCAGGACAGTATGACGTGGCGCTTCAGTACGCGACCAAGATCGGCGCCTCCCGGTCGATGTCGGTCAATGGCCAGGCCGTCAAGGGGCTCGATCCGTTTGTCCTGCCGCGCACGAGCCGCTGGTCGGCTTGGACGGAGGTGCGGCTGCCGGCCCCGGTCGCCTTGAAGGCGGGGCCCAACGTGCTTCGCATCACGTGCCTGGACGATGCCAGCCTGTGGCTGAACGAGATCGTGCTCACGGCTGAAGGGCGGTCGCCGATCGTCATCAAGGCGGTCCGCTTCGCCGAGCAGGGCGGCGGCCGCGTGCAGGCGCTCACGCCCATCACGCTCGGCTACGTCAACGAGGAAGAGAACCCGCGGGGAGAGGGCGGCGCGCCGACCTCGCAGCACTGGATGGAATGGACCATCGCGGAGGCGGTGGCGGGGGAATACGACGTCTACCTGCACTATGCGGCCGACAACGTATGCACGCGGCGGCTGGACGTGAACGGCCAGGCGGCCGCCGGATTGGAAGCGTTCGTTCTGGTCTCGACGGCCGATGACGTGAACTGGCACGAGACGAAGCTGCCGGCCACGATTCGCCTGAAAGACGGTCGCAACACGTTGCGGCTGACGAACATCGGAGGCAGACGGTTTCGTCTGAGCTCGATCCGTCTGGTGAGCCCGCCGCAGAAGACGCCGCCGGAGGCCGCTGCGGAGGCGACTCCTGCGGCCGCGGACGAGTTGCCGATGCTGCGGCCCGATCCGTCGATGCCGCCGGCGCCGCTGGGGCCGCCACTGCCGGCGGCCGCACCCGGAACGGCCCTGGCCCAGGGGCAGGAGTTGACCCTCGGCGACCTGCGGGCCACCGTGAAAACCCTCGACGCCTTGCCCTATGTGGAGAATGACTTCTCGAAGCGGTACGCCTTCGACAACTACGATAACCCGAAGCTGCGGTACCTCCGGGAGAAGTACCGGCTCGACGACGTGGTCGCCCCCGGCAAGACGGAGTTCGAGAAGCAACTGCTCCTGATGAAGTGGGTCTATGACCAGTGGGATTTCGGCTACCCGCGCGAGATGGTCCCCGAGCACAGCGCCATCGAAATCCTCAAGCACTCGCGCCGCGAGCACAAGTTCTTCTGCACGCACTCGGCCGCCGTTCTGATGTCGGCGGCCAACAGCATGGGATGGGTGTGCCGCGCCATGGGCATTCCGCGGCACAGTTTTACGGAGATCTGGTCCAATGAATACAAGAAGTGGGTTCTGCTGGACGCCACCAGCAGCTACTACCCGGAGCGCGACGGCGTGCCGCTGAATACGTATGAGTTCCGGCAGTCGCTGCTTCTGGATCAGGGCAAGGGAGTGTCGCACGTCAGGGTCACCGATGCCGGGCTCGACAAGAAGCCGCAGGACGTCCAGTACGGCCAGCGGCTGCTTTTCATCGGGTACATCCCGAACACCAATTACATGGACCGGGACGCGGACTACGAGAAGTTCTTCATCACCAAGGACGAGTTGACCACCGGCAAGTGGCACACGCGCGATTGTCCGCCGAATCCGGCCGTGGACCCGTATTTCCCGATCAACCAGGCCGCCCTGACGCTTGTTCCCGACGGGCAGACGGTCAAGGTGACTCTCGGGACGATGACGCCGAACTTCAAGGAGTTCCGCGTGCGTGTGGACGGGGGGGCCTGGCAAGCTACCGGAGAGGTGTTCTCCTGGCCGCTGCACGCCGGGGTCAACCGGCTGGAGGCCGTCAGCCGCAACAAGTTCGACATGGACGGCCCGGTGTCCACCGTGGTGATCGAGGGGCAGAAGTAGGGCCCGACGAGGATGTCCGGGAGATTTGTGTGATTTTTCGGTAGGAATTCCCGCCAGGTCATTTGACCGAAGTCCTTTTGTGGGCTATATATGAGTGATACCAAGGTCGGCGGCTGCGCCTGCCGACCAAAACCACTTCGGGACAACTGGTGTCGCTGTTGTCATCGAGAGTCGCACCTTCGACATGTCGCAAAAGCACCCTTGCTCCGCATCATGTTGTGCGCTGAAGTAACGGAATTGACGTGCTTCCGGCGTTCTGCAACCTAGATGCCACTCCTTCGACTCGCCGGTCAACTTGCAGTTCAGTGACTATTGCGTGATCAACACCGCACGAGGCGCCAAGTGCGTGGCTTGGCGCAGGATTCCCGCGGGGCTCCTGGGGATTATCCCAGGGCGGCCTGCCGCGGGCGTGTCGGTTGGGATGTGCGGCGTCGCGAGGCGTGTTGCTGCATTCGCCGGCGACGTCGCAGTCGAGTGAAGGAGGCGGTGCATGAGGAAGCTTATCCTGTTATTGACAGTTGCGCTCATGGCCAGCGGCACGGCCGTGGCCCAGGAAGTGCAACTGGACATCTCCAGCGGGTTCAACTGGGACATCTGGTGCGGCGTCAAGGAATACCAGGCCCTGATGCAGCATTCTCAGCTGTACTGGGGCATCGACCTGTGTGAGATGCAGAGCGGCGTGAACATGACCGCGGCGGACATCAACCACAACGGCCCCAGCTACCTGCTCGGCAACAGCTACTGGCAGATCTGCAACGTCGATGCCGCGCTGGCCGAGGCGATGGGCATGCCGCAGGATGCGCAGGGTCGGTACATGGGCTACGCCAGCACGACGATCTGGAACCGGCCGCAGTACAAGACCGGCACCCAGGGCACGCCGCAAGACGGCGTCATCACTGGTTCGGATCGAACCTATCACATTGCTTCGCACGTCGGCAACGCCACGTTGCCCGGCGACTGGACCGAAGTGGCCGACACAACGACCTGGACGGCCGGCGGAGCGGTGTCCGGCACGGGCCTTGGCCTGAAGTTCAACCTGATGGCCAACTTTACGCGGCACAGCTCAGCGTCCCTGAATGACATCTCCGTGACGGCCGAACTGCCGGAGGCCCAGAAGGGCAAGTACCTGAACGTCAACTTCGTCGTGGCCGTGATGGACGGCTCCAACGGTGGGCGCCACAAACGCATCTGGGCCCTCTACGGTGAAGACGGGACGGACGAGCAGTTGCTGTTCGCCTGGGAAGACTCGGTCGCCGACCTGCGTCCGCAGATGGATGGCGCGGGCGGCCCGTTCGCCGGGTTCAGCCCGGTGTACACCACCTCCGAGCGCTATTCGGTATCGACCGGCACGACCGGCGGCATGAGCATCGGCAACAGCACAATGTACGAGTTCTCGGCGCCTCTGCCGCTGGACAAGACCAAGGACCTGTGGGGCTTCAAGATCGACGACAGCAGCCCGCTGACCAACAACCAGGCCCGCGGCGCCGCAATCTGGGCGGCCACGGCTTTCGCTGTCAGCGACACGGTCGGCCGCACCGATCCCATGCTTTCGACCATCGCGGTGGAGCCATGGCGCATTCCCGACACCGAGGACGTGCCGGCTGTGGTGACCTTGACGCTGATGGACGCCAACCAGACGCCCATCAAGGACCTGCTGGAAGAGGCGATTGACATCGCCGTCAGCGGCGACGGGACGAGCACCATCACGTTCGTCGGCGAGGTCGAG
>JAAYDY010000053.1 GCA_012729015.1 Phycisphaerae bacterium
GACCGACAATAACAGCTCCGCAGGCATGCCGCCGGAACGCGTGGCCTATGCCGTGCGCGAGGCGCTGGAGGTGCGCGAGCCCAAGCCGCGCTATCTGCTCACGAATAGCTGGCTGATGGGGTGGATGATGCCCCGATGGATGCCGACGCGCACCTATGACCGGCTGATGGCCCGGCAACTGGGGCTATTCCCGCGCTAGACGACGCGTCCGCATAGCCGGGCCGCTTGGCGATTGCCCGGCGGCTGCGGTATCGTATACCCGTCGCCCACAACGGGCGTCTGTAATTCGCCGCCGGCCCTCACACCGGCAAACTCCGGAGGATGCGATATGAACGCACGCTTCGACTTGCTCGCTCCAAAGCCACAGAAACTCTCCCCATTGGAGGATCAGGTCTCTCTGCCGCGTTCGCTGACGATTCGACTGGCGCAGGATGCGCAGGCCCTGTTGTTCAGCGCGAACTGGCTGAAGAAGAATGGCCATACCTTCGGCATCGTCTCCACGATCACGGCAGCGTCCACCGGCAAAGCCGAAATCACCCTTGACGTGGATGCCGCCATCTGTCCGCGCCCGCAGAGCTACCGGCTGGTGATCGGCCGGGATGGCGTCTTCATCACCGCCGGAGACGCCGCCGGGCTCTTCTACGGCGCAACGACCCTGTGGCAGTTGATCACGATGCACGCCGGCGACTTTGGCAACATCGTGCTGCCCGCCGTGCAGATCGAAGACTGGCCGGACTACCCGCAGCGCGGCGTCATGTTCGACGTCTCCCGCGACCGCGTCCCGACCATGAAGACGCTCTACGAGTTGGTCGACCTGTTGGCCAGTCTCAAGGTGAACCAACTCCAACTCTATACCGAGCATACCTTCGCCTACCGGGGCCACGAGGTCGTCTGGAAGGATGCCGGCCCCCTCACGGGCGAAGAGGTCATGCTGCTCGACGCCTATTGCCGTGAACGGCATATTGAACTCGTGCCCAACCAGAACAGCTTCGGCCATATGCACCGCTGGCTGAAGCACGACGCCTACCGCCACTTGGCCGAAAGCCCGGAAGGGATCGACCACCCCTTCACGCCTGACAAGGAGCCGTACAGCCTGTGTCCCATCGACCCGGGCAGCCTCGACCTGTTGGCCGACCTGTACGATCAATTGCTGCCGCACTTCAGCAGCCGCCAGTTCAACGTCGGCCTGGATGAGACGTTCGACCTGGGCTTGGGACGCTCGAGCGAGGCCTGCGCCGAAAAAGGCACGGGGCGCGTCTACCTGGAATTTCTGAAGAAGATCCACGGTCTCGTCACCGAGCGCGGCCGCACGATGCAGTTCTGGAGCGACATCATCGTGCGCGACGAGCCGGAATTGGTGTCGGAGCTGCCGCGCGATGTGATTGCGCTGGAGTGGGGTTACGAGGCGGATTACCCATTTGCCGAGAACGTCGCCCTGATCGCCGCGTCGGGCCGCAGCTTTTATGTCTGCCCCGGCACGAGCAGTTGGAACACCTTGTCCGGCCGCACCGACAACGCGCTGGGCAACCTGGCGAACGCGGCAACCAGCGGCTATGAGCACGGGGCTGTCGGCTACCTGAACACGGACTGGGGTGACAACGGGCATTTGCAGCCGCTGCCCGTCAGCTTTTTCGGCTTCCTGGCCGGCGCCTATTTCTCATGGAACGCGGCCTCGGCGCAGCAGCCCTACGCGCCCGACTGGCCCGCCATGCTGGA
>JAAYDY010000054.1 GCA_012729015.1 Phycisphaerae bacterium
CCGTCGCCAACGCCGTCGTCAGGTTCGTCGCACCCGGACCGCTGGTGGCCAGGCACACCCCCACACGACCAGACGCCCGCGCGTAACCGTCCGCCGCATGGCCCGCACCCTGCTCGTGACGGGTCAGCATGATTTCGATATCGGGGCAATCGTAAAGGACGTCGAAAATGGGGATGACGGCGGCCCCAGGATAGCCGAAAATGAGGTCAACCCCCTCCTGGCGGAGGACGTCCACCAGGAGTTGTGCGCCGGTGCGTTGCACGGGCGTTCTCCCTACTACCCAGATTCACGTTGACCCGGGGAGAACCCGCCGTGGCTCTCCGCAAGGCGACCCGCAGGTGGCCAAGCCGGCGGATACAGCGATCCGCCGCAAAGGTCCGGAGGGCGTCCCGCGACAGGGTAGTTGTCGCAGACCGCCTTAACCGGTGAAGAAGACTGCCGAGGCGACCCCGGCACTGCCGCGCTGCCGCAGGAGCGGTCGGGCGACAGGACATATCATAGCACAGCGGCCGGTCGGCCGCCAGAGCAAAGGCAAACGGCTGTCAGAGGATGCCTTCGCCGAACTTGCGTCCCTTGCCGCGGGACGACTCGCCGTGGCTCGGCTCGGGATGGTAATCGGTGTCATCCTCGTCCAGGGAGACCGGCCTGTAACCGGGCAGCTTGGACCGTTCGACTTCCTCGTGATAGGCCTTTTCGATGGCCTTCTGAATCTTCTCACGGCAGGAGCTGTTGATCGGATGGGCGATGTCGGCATGGAGCTTGGGCCGCCCGTCCTTGTCGGTGCCTCCGCGCGTGTCGTCGAGCTGGGCGCCGCAGTTGTTGCAGTGCCTGGCCCTCAGATGGTTCTTTCCGCCGCACGACGGGCAGCGGTCGGCGAGCTTGCGGCTCGGCATGGCCACAAACAGGCCGCTGGTTCCTTCGATCAACTTGAGGTCGCGGACGACGAATTCGCCGTCCAAGGTCATGGTGCAGAACGCTTTGAGTCGATCTCGATTCGCCTCAACCAGTTTGACTTTGACTTCGGTCACGTCCACGGCTGCCCCTTTCCCGAGTTGGCAGAGCTCGCAACAGAGTTCCATGGGGCCACGATATGCACTTCAGCGTCTGCTTCGAGATGCAGCCGCTGAGCAACCTGCCGTGCTTCCTCGCAGCTTGGCAGCAATGCGAACCAAGCACTGCCGCTGCCCGTCATGGAGACACACGACCCCCCAGCGTTCAGTAAGGCCTCTCGATACTGTCGTAACTCGCTGCGAAGTGACAATGCCGGCGCTTCAAGATCGTTGACCAGCGTCCGACCTAAGTCGCTAAGCTTCCCATCCCTCAGCAGCGACAACCAGAGTCTAGCCCCATTCCGGGCCGTTGTCAAGCCGCCCCCCCATCTGCCGTAAACATCTACGGTAGCAAGGGGAAACGGCGGAACGACCAACAAGACTCCCGTCGTGAGGCGGCAGTCCACGGGTTCCAGCACTTCCCCGCGACCACGCATCAGGCAAACCGGCCCCCGGAGAAAGAAGGGAACATCGCTGCCGAGCCGAGAGGCCAATTCAACCAGACGTGTCCGGTCCAGGCCGATCTGCCACAACTCGTTCAACACGACCAGGGCCGCGGCGGCATCGCTGGAACCGCCCCCCAATCCGCGTCCGGCCGGGATTTTTTTGTGGAGAGTGATGTAGGCTCCGGCGGCGATGCTGGCCTCCTGCCGCAGGAGCCGGGCCGCCCGGAGCACCAGATTGGAGTCGTCGGCTGGCACTTTACTCGTTTCGGGGAAGACACTTAGCGTCAGCCTGTCGTCCTCCGCGGGCCGGACCTCCAGGGTGTCGGCCAGGTCGATGGCCACGACGAGCGATTCGATCTCGTGATAGCCGTCGGCGCGCTTGCCCAGAACCCGAAGTCCCACGTTGATCTTGGCCGGGGTCCGGATTTCGAGAAGGTCGTTGTGACGTGTCATACTGAGCATCGGTGCCTGCTCGCTTCGCTGTACGGGCCCCGCGCACCCCATGAACACATGTATTATCGGGTCTTCCTGCGCAGGGAGACGTGGAAAACCCCGAATGCGTGGCATTTTCTACCGAACATCGAGAGACTCGGCCGTCCGACGAGCCGCTTCGACGGCGGCCTCGGCGCTGGTGGCCGGAATTTCGTGCGATCCGCGGCCCTGCCCCAGCCAGGGAAGAGCCACGCGGTACGCCTGGAACAGGACAAGCCCCGCCACAATCAGCCCGAGCACCGGCACGGCCAGCCGTCGCAAGCTCGCGGTGGCGTTGAGTTTGAAGTAATGGTTGCTCTGGACCATGCAGATATGCACGGGAGTGATCAGGATGCCGGCGTAGCCCGAAGCGAAGGCCAGGGCGCAGTAGGCCAGGGCCAGATGGTCGTTGGCCTCGTTGTGGACCATGAAGAGGATGATCTGGTAGGTCAGGACGACCATGTTCATGGTGATACCGGTGACGGCCCCGACCGTGAACGGCAGGACCACCGCCACGATCCACGTGGGAATGGCAAGATCGTGGAGCTGGCCGGCCACGGCGTGGGCGGCGCCGCTGCCGGTGAGGACGCCTCCGAAGACGATGATGCCGGCGGCGATGATGAAGTTGTCGAGCATGTCACGTTGCCAGAAGACGCGGCCGATCTGCCTGAGGCCCATGCGGTTGCGCAGCCAGGTGTACAGGATGACCAGCACGACGGCCACGAGGAGATCGACGTTCTTGGGCAGGCGGCCGACCAGTTCGCCCAGGGTCGAATCACTGGCACCCCAGCGACTTGCGGCAACCAGGAGCGACCGCAGGACGGCGAACATCAGAATGACCAGCCAGATGGGCGACGCCTGGCGAAGGAACTCGACGACGGCGCCGCGGCGGCCGTTGGGCACGGCGGGCGCGGCCTCGTCGGCCTCGCTGGGTCGGGCCTTCAGGTGCCGCACGTAGAAGAACCAGCCTTCGATGATGACGAAGACCATGAGCGGCGCCTGGGCCAGGCAGATGGCCAGGACCGAGTAGCCGGAGTAGACGGCCGAGAGCATGATGCCGGGATAGAGGGGCCAGGAGTATTCCCAGACGTGGCGGAACCAGTAGTTGACGAGGGTCTTGTCGCGGTCGTCCACGTGGAGCATCTTGCCGGCGGTTTCGACCATGGGGGCGGAGAACAGGGCTCCTCCGGGCATGGGCAGCAGGCCGAGCAGAGCCGGGAAGAAAACAAGCGTGGTGCGCGGCCGTCGGGCGATGGCGAGGAACGAACTGACGATGCGGTCGATCTGGCCGCCCTCTTTGAGGGTGTGGTTGAGAATGAGGACCAGGAGAATGAGCGAGACGAGGATGGCGTAGGCTGGGTCGATGGCCGCGGCGGCGACGGAGCGAAGGATGTGGGAGGGCCCCTGGCGGAAGGCGAGGCCGCAGACGACGGCGCCGAGGCAGAGGGCCCAGCCGATGTTGATCCGCGCACGGATCAGCATGAGCATGAGGGCGAAGACGAAGCCCAGCTTGACCAGAGGCGGCAGGTTCAGTAGCCAGTCCATAAGAGCCTATCCGGAAGCGCGGTGGCGTCGCCGCGGGGGCGACGGATCGACAAGGCGGCTATTATGCCCCGGGGCTGCGCCGACGCAACGCTAAAGTGCATGAAATCCTTTGTTTGAGTTGCCTTGACAGTGGCTGTGCGGCAGGGTACTGTAGGCGTCCTGTAAGGGTGCTGTCACGGCCGCAGAGGGAGGAAGCCACGATGGGCGAGGACGCGAAGAAGAAGATTCTCCTGGTAGACGACGAGCGGGACATCCTGGACGCGATGCAGGCCAACCTGGAGGGCCTGGGCCAAGAGATTCTGCTGGCCCACGACGGCAACGAGGCCGTGGAAATGGCCCTGGAACAGGATCCGGACATCATCGTGCTGGACCTGATGCTTCCGAAGCGCGGCGGGTTCCTGGTGCTTCAGAAGATCAAAGGGTCGCCGCAGAAAAAGGGCAAACGCCCGTTCGTGATCATGATTACCGGCAACGAAGGCCAGCGGCACAAAGTGTTCGCCCAAAGCCTCGGGGTGGACGAGTACCTGAACAAACCTTTCCGCATGGACCGCCTGAACGAACTGGTCCAGGGGTTCCTGGAGAAGTGCTGAGGGGGGACAACTTCCTAAAGCCGGACCGCCCCGCAGCCGATGGACACGCCGCCTGGGTCCGGTGGGATTCTCCCATACTCATTCATCGTCGCAAGGACAATCTTGCCATGGGCCGCCCCCGGAAACCTCGCAAGCAGAGACACCCCCAAGAAGTCGCCGACGGCTGGGGCCGATTCTGGCGTTTCTTGGGGTACACGTCCGCGATTGCCACAGTGTGTTCCTTGGTATTTGGTGTCGGCGAGTATTGGGGATACCGCAAAGCCAAGCGACATGAGTTTCGCGACTTCGCGACGTACCTAGAAGATATACGGCGATACGTGAGGATTATCGATGTAACATACGAACCGACAATCGCGCATCCGGGTGAGACAATACATCTGCAGGTCACCATAGCCAACGATGGCCCACACGACTACGATCTCTGGCTTGGAGCAGAGAGCGTTGCCAGAGATGGCACTCGAGTGTGGAGTCCGGAGGAAGATAGGCGAATAGACCTTCCTGCACGCGGGGCAACACGAATCGAACGCCCCCTGACGCTTGCAGCGGCGACAGAACCTTCGAGCTATGATATTGTAGTCGCCGTGTGGTATGGAAGAGTGGCCGACCCGGAGCAGTCCATGCAGATATCAAGAATGAGCATCCGCGACGCCGTGAAGGTGTCTGCGAAGTGATGTTTGACCGTGGGAACCATGAGGCGGCGGGTGCGGGGCTGCGGCGGCCGGTGTCCGGACCGAGCCTCCGGTATTCGAGCCCACCTCTCCCTTTGAGCCCTGAAGGGGCGCGACCTGTTTGGCCACAGAACGGGTCGCGCCCCTTCGGGGCTTCGGTTTCCTAGGGAGACCGTGACCGGGGGCTGCGGCTCGACGGAACAGCCGTCGAGCCTCCGCCCCCGGCTTAACTCTCGTCGGCCCTTCGGGCCTCAGATATTGGCGTATGAGGCGCTGACCTCGACAGTCTGCGGCTCAGGACCGCCCCCCCAACGAACGACCACCACGCGTGCTCTGGCGAACGACCGCCAGACGTGCCGAGATCTTCGGGCACACACAGTGTCAAATCGGCGTCAAATCGGCGGATAAACGTCGTTGACAGGGCCGGGCGGGACGTGTATAGTGTCGTGTCTTGCATGATCCCCTGTCTCCCACGGGGTCGGTTCGCTCAGGCGGACTATGGGGCCGGATGTGCGGCTGTTCGGCTCATGCCTCGGAGACAGGCTGACGGTGCCGCACCGTTCCATGGCCAGACCGGGTGCCGGTCTGCCGCCGGCCGCCGAAAGGCCGGATGATGTGCCCTGAAGCCTGTGATTGTGAGCCAGGCGCTGACCCACGGGATCGGCCGCGCTCGCTGGAGCGTGGCGAACCCGAGACACCGTTTGTTTGTTCGCCGGTCGGAGGCATACGAATCATGGCCAAGACGACGCCGAAGCCGAAATCGGCCAAACCCAGAAGCGAGATGTTCCTGTCGGACTACAAGTTCGCCCCGAGCCGCGCGCTGTTCTATGCCACGGGGAAGTCGCCCGAGGATCTGAAGAAGCCGCTGATCGGGCTGTGCTCGTCGTTCACGGAGCTGGTTCCGGGCCACGTGGACATGCGTCGGCTGGAGCGAGACATCGAGAAAGGCATCCACTCGGGCGGGGGCGTGAGTTTCCTGTTCAGCGTTCCGGGCATCTGCGACGGGATCGCGATGGGCCACCAGGGGATGCACTACAGCCTCCCGAGCCGCGAGCTGATCGCCGACATGGTCGAGTCGATCATGGAGGCGCACCGGCTGGACGGCATGGTGCTGCTGACCAACTGCGACAAGATCACGCCAGGGATGCTGATGGCGGCGGCGCGGCTGAACGTGCCGACGATCGTGGTGACGGCGGGACCGATGCTGGCGGGTCACTATGCGGGTCGGCGGCTGAGCCTGGTGCGTGACACATTCGAGGCGGTGGGGCTGCGTCAGGCGGGGAAGATCACGGACAAGGAGCTGGGGTGCCTGGAGTTGGAGGCGTGCCCCGGAGCGGGCAGTTGCCAGGGGATGTACACGGCGAACACGATGGCGTGCGTGACGGAGGCGTTGGGGATGAGCCTTCCGGGTTGCGCGACGGCGGTGGCCGTCAGTGCCCGCAAGCAGCGGATCGCATACGCCAGCGGCGAACGGATCGTGCAACTGGTTCGGGACAATGTGCTTCCTCGGAAGATCATGACCAAGAGCGCGTTCGAGAACGCGTTGGCGATTGACATGGCGCTGGGCGGGTCGACGAACACGTGCCTGCACATTCCGGCGATTGCGCACGAGGCGGAAGTGAATCTGCCGCTGGAGACGATCGATGCGGTGAGCCGTCGCACGCCGCATCTGTGCAACATGCGTCCGGGCGGCGAGCATATGATGGAAGACCTGGACCGTGCGGGGGGCATTCCGGCGCTGATCAAGCGGCTGGGCAGCCGGCTGAACAACTGCACGCTGACGGTGTCGGGGTTGAGCACACGGCAGATTGCGCAACAGGCGTCGGTGGTGGATCCGGACGTGATTCGGGACATCAAGGAGGCGCATCGCAACGAGGGCGGCATCGCGGTGCTTCGGGGAAATCTGGCCGAGGATGGCTGCATCGTGAAGCAGTCGGCGGTGAGCGAGTCGATGCTTCGGTACGAAGGCAAGGCCGTGTGCTTCGACAACGAGGACGCGGCGATGAAGTACATCCTTGGCGGCAAGGCGAAGGCCGGCCAGGTGCTGGTGATTCGTTACGAAGGACCGCGCGGCGGGCCGGGGATGCGCGAGATGCTTGGACCGACGGCGGCACTGGTGGGCCAGGGTCTTGCGGACAAGGTGGCGTTGATCACGGACGGTCGCTTCAGCGGCGGGACACGCGGCCCGTGCATCGGGCACGTGTCGCCCGAGGCCGCATCGGGCGGGGTGATCGCGCTGGTACACAACGGCGACACGATCTCGATCAACATCCCGGCGCGGAAGATCGCGCTGGAGGTGAGCGACGGAGAGTTGAAGTCGCGGGCCAAGGCGTTGAAACTGCCGAAGCCCCGGATTCAGACGGGATGGCTGGGTCGGTATGCGGCGATGGTGACCAGTGCGGCCACGGGCGCGGTGCTGGCGAGGCCGGACGAGCAGTAAGCGGCCGCAAGCGGCCGACAGCGAACCGATGAGCGCTACCCGGTGGTGTAATGGTAACACAGAAGGTTTTGGTCCTTCTATTCCTGGTTCGAGTCCAGGCCGGGTAGCCAGATTGTGCGAACAGGAACGAGGGCGGAAGGGTCGGCACGGCGAGGCGACAGAAAAGATAAGGGTCGCCACGTCAGGCCGGAAGCGTGAGTCATGGACCGAGAACTGAAGATTTTTTCGGGCGGCAGCAACCCGCAGCTGACCCAGAAGATATGCGATTACCTCGACATTCCGATGGGGATGGCGACGATCAGCCATTTCCCGGACGGCGAGACGTTTATCAAGCTGGAAGAGGACGTTCGCGGCCGGGACATCTTCGTCGTGCAGAGCGTGGTGCATTCTCCGAACGACTACCTGATGGAGTTGCTGATCTACCTGGACTGCATCCGTCGGGCGTCGGCGCAGCGGATCACGGCGGTGCTGCCGTACTACGGCTACGCGCGTCAGGATCGCAAGGACGAGGGCCGCACGCCGATCACGGCGAAGCTGGTGGCGAACATGCTGGTGACGGCGGGGGCCGACCGGGTGCTGACGGTGGACCTGCACGCGAATCAGATTCAGGGGTTCTTCGACGTGCCGCTGGATCATCTGCTGCCGGAGCGGGTGTTTGTGGAGCATTTCCGGCAGATGAAGCTGAGCGACCTGACGATCGTGTCGCCGGACGTGGGCAGCGTGAAGCGTGCTCGACTGTACGGCAAGCATCTCGGGGGCGACCTGGCCATCGTGGACAAGGAGCGACTGGGCTCGGCGACGGTTCGTTCGGGTGGCCTGATCGGGTCGGTGGACGGCCGCAACGTGATCATTTTCGACGACATGATCTCGACGGCGGGGTCGGTGGCCTCGGCGGCGGTTCTGTTGAAGGAGCGTGGCGCCCGGGACATCTACGTGGCGGCGACGCACGGGATTCTGTGCGGCCCAGGGCCGCAGCGTCTGTCGGAGGCGCCGATCGAGCAGGTGGTGGTGACGGACACGGTTCCGCTGAAAGCCTGTGCGCAGGAGTTGAAGAATCTGACGGTTCTGAGCGTGGCGCCGCTGGTGGGTGAAGCCATCAGCCGGATCCACCGCCAGGAATCGGTGAGCAGTCTGTTTATGAGCGATGCGTGAACGAACGCCGGCCGCAGCGCGTGTGCCGGACGGGGACGCCTTGAAAGGAGTTTTTCGCGATGAAGGATATTGTGACACTGGTGGCCGAGCGGCGTGAAACGATCGGCACAAGGGCCGCCCGGCGGGTCCGCGATACGGGCCGCGTGCCGTGCATCGTGTACGGCCACAAGCAGGACCCGGTGGCGATCACGGTGGACGGTCGGGAGCTGGATGCGGCAGTGCGTCAGCGTGCCCGCATGCTGGACCTGGATCTGGACGGCAAGAAGGATCGGGTGCTGGTGGCGGACTTGCAGCACGACATGTTCAACCGCGGCATTGTTCACGCGGACTTCCTTCGCGTGGCGATGGATGAGGTGGTCCGGGTGGGCGTGCCGATCGTGATGCGTGGCAAGGCCAAGGGCGAGCAGCATGGCGGCGTGACGGAGCAGTTGATGGCCGAGGTGGAAGTGGAGTGCTTGCCGGGCGACATTCCGGAATCGGTGACGGTGGTGGTGGCCGACCTGGACCTGGGCGACGCGATCCACGTGAGCGACTTGCAGGTTCCGGCGGGAGTGAAGGTGGTGTCGCCGGGGACGCAGTTGGTGGTCACGGTGGCGATGACACGCATTGCGGCGACGGAGACGGAGACGGCCGCGCCGGACGCCGAGGCGGCCACTGCCGAACCGGAGGTCATCGCCCGCGGCAAGGCGGAAGAGGAAGAAGAGGAAGAGACCAAGTAGCCGTCGCCAGCGGACGCCGCAGGCCGTGGCAGCAAGGCGGCCCGCGACGGGCTCCGTGGTGTGCCGAAGGAACTGCCGATGCACGTGGTGGTGGGACTGGGAAACCCGGGAAAGCAATACGACCAGACGCGGCACAACCTCGGGTTTCGCGTCTGCGGCGAGTTGCGTGAGAGGTTGCCGGGTGGGACATCGCGAGAGCGGTTCAGTTCGCGAGTGACGGAGACCGGCGGCCCCGGAGGCAAGGTGCTGCTGATTGAGCCGCAGACGTACATGAACCTGTCGGGCCGGGCCGTGGCCGAGGCGATCGGGTTCTACAAGGTGCCGCTGCCTGACGTGCTGGTGGTGTGCGACGATTTCAACCTGGCGCTGGGACGTCTGCGTCTTCGTCGCGACGGGAGCCACGGAGGGCACAACGGACTGCGGAACGTGATCGAGTGCCTGGGCGACGACGAGTTCGCCCGGTTGAGGATGGGGATCGGCCCCCTGGAGGGGCGAGACCCTGTGGGGTTCTGCCTGGGGACGTTCCGCCAGGAGGAGTTGGACGAGGTGGACCGGATGATTCGGACGGCGGCCGACGCTGTCCTGTGTTGGCTGGACGCGGGGCTGGATGCGGCGATGAACCGCTTCAACACGACGGGAACAGCCCGCGAGACGCAGTGAACGGAAGGCCCGAGGGCCTCATAAGGAGGAAGCAGGTCGTGAAGAACTACGAAGGACTGTTTTTGCTCGACAGCGGTTACGCGTCGGCCAACTGGGACGCCGTCGTGAAGGAGATCGTCGGCATTCTGGAGCGTCGCGGGGCGGAGATCATCCGCCTGGTGAAATGGGATGACCGTCGCCTGGCGTATGAAATCCGCCATCACAAGCGCGGGACGTACGTGCTGGTGTTCTTCAAGGCGCCTGGCAAGGCACTGCGCGAGATCGAGCGCGACGCGCAGCTCTCGGAGACGATTCTGCGGCTGCTGATCGTTCGTCGCGAGCGCATGAACGAGCAGGCCATGCTGAGTTGCCCGATTCCGTCGGGTGAGGCGAACGTGATTGGCGCGGCGCCGGAACCTGTGGCCGTTGCGGAGCCCGTGGCGGCGGCCAAGCCGGCCGCACAGGCCGAGGGCGGCGAGGGCGGCGAAGGCAACACTGACGACGCAGGCGACGCGGAATAGCAGGCCAGGCATGGTCGCGTGCCGTCGAGGCGGCACGGCGGCAATCTCGGACCCAGGCAAGGAGAGACGGACATGGCCAACTACAACAAGGTTCTCCTGATCGGCAACCTCACTCGGGATCCGCAGTTGCGGTACACCCCGAACCAGATGGCTGTCTGCGACTTTGGTCTGGCCGTGAACCGACGTTCGCGCACCACGTCGGGCGAGCAGCGCGAGGAGGTCTGCTTCGTAGACGTGACGGCCTGGGGCAAACAGGCGGAGACGTTGTCGAAGTATGTGACCAAGGGGCGTCAGTTGTTCGTCGAGGGGCGTCTGACCTACGACCAGTGGGAAGGCCAGGACGGCCAGAAGCGCAGCAAGCTGAAGGTGACGCTGGAAGGGTTCCAGTTCCTTGACGGCGGCGCGGGAGGCGGTGGCGGCGGTGGGGCCGGAGGCGCTCGCGGAGGACGCTCGCAGGCGCCTCAGGGCGGTCCGCAGCCGACGGGCGGGCAGGATGAAGGGTACAACCAGGATCTCGACGACGACACGATTCCGTTCTGAAAGGACGGGGTCGGAGCCCGATCGGAGACGTCGAGCGGCCTGCAAACAGAAGTCAGTCATGGGGTGTTTTGCGACTCAGGGAGGTAGTTAGATCGATGGCGAAGAAACGGGTTGTATACAAGTCCGGAACCAAGTGCCGGTTCTGCCGCGACAAGATTACGGAGATCGACTACAAGGACACGTCGTCCTTGCAGAAGCTCGTGACGGGCCAGGGCAAACTGTTCTCGCGGAAGCGCAGCGGCAACTGCGCGCGGCACCAGCGAAGCGCCCGTCGGGCGTTGAAGCGGGCGCGGTTCATGTCGCTGATGCCGTTCGTCAGTTAGTTGCGGCGACAGCCGGCGGCCAAGGCGTCGCGCGCCGCGAGGGCGCGGCGTCGTTACGAGCCGTCGCGTCGCCCGTTAAAAGAACTCGGAGGAGAGCCGTGAAACTGTTATTGGCAGAAGACGTCCGACACCTGGGCAAGGCCGGCGACATCGTCAACGTGCGCGACGGCTATGCCCGGAACTACCTGGTGCCGCAGGGCCTGGCCCTGATACCGACCCAGGGGAACATCGAGCGCGTCGAGGAGTTGAAGAAGAAGCGCGCCGCGGATATCGAGGCTCGCAAGGCCCGTCTGGCCGAGGCGGCCGCGATCCTGGAAGGCACCAGCATCACGATCAAAGCCCAGGCCAACGAGCAGGGTCACCTGTTCGGGTCGGTGACGCAGAAGGACATCGCCGCCGCCCTTCAGGCCATGGGGCACAAGATCAGCGAGAGCCAGGTGCTGCTGGCCGAGCCCATCCGCATGCTGGACCGGTTCCACATTCCGGTGCGGCTGGAGGAAGGGTTCGAGGCCAACATCGACCTGTGGGTCGTTCCGGAAGAGGCCTGAGCCGCTTCCCGCGGGCGCACACAGTGACCATGAATGTTGCGGCCGGCGCAGGGATGCCCCTGCGCCGGCGTTCTTTGCGCCAGAGACGCCGTCTTCGTCACAGGGTGTATTAACGTTTCGGAGAGAGCAGGGGCAGGATGCCCCTGCCACTCACGGGCAAGATGCCCGTGCCACGGTACGGCCCCCCAAACGTTAATGCACCCTTCGTCATACAACACCTTGCCGACGGCGTTGGCACTCGCTATACTCAGCGCTCGAAATTGATGTCCCCGCTCCAGAGAAACGGTCGCGAATCCATGGCCAAGCGCACTACCCAACCTCCTGCCTCCCCTGCCCCATCGCTGGAGCACGTGCCGCCGCACAGCGTCGAGGCCGAGATGAGCGTCCTGGGCTCGATGATGCTGGATCGTCACGCCTGCGGCGAGGCACTGCTGCTGGTCAAGCCGGAGGACTTCTACGTTCCGTCGCACCAGACGATCGCGGCGACGCTGATCCGGCTGTACGAGCGTAACGTACCGATCGATTTTGTGACGGTGCTGGACTCACTGCGCGAACAGGGCGGCGTCGAGGAGGTGGGCGGGGGCGAGTACCTGGCGCGGCTGGCCGAGAGCGTGCCGTCGGCTGCCAACGCCGAGCACTACGCCCGGATCGTGCGCAACAAGAGCCTTCTGCGGACGTTCATCAGCGCCACGGGCCAGTTGATCTCGGAGGCGTTCGCCGAGGGCCGCCCGGTGGAGGAGTTCCTGGACCACGCCGAGCAGACGATCTTCGACGTGACCGAGCGCAAGGAGACCGGGCAGGCCGAAGGGATCAAGGACATCCTGCGGGTCACGTTCGAGGAGATCGAGAAGGCGGCTCACGACGGGCAGACGGGGCTGCGGACCAACTTCTACAAGCTGGACGACGTGCTGGGCGGCCTCCAGCGCGGCGAGATGATCGTGCTGGCCGCGCGGCCGTCGGTCGGCAAGACGGCCCTGGCCATGAACCTGGCCGAGAACATCGCCGTGGACGAGAAGGCGGCCACGGTGCTGTTCTCGCTGGAAATGGGTAAGACGGAAATCGCGAAGCGGTTGCTTTCGTCGCGAGCGGGCATCAATTCGTCGAAGCTGAAGGGACACCTGACCGACGAGGAGTACGGCCAGTTGATGAAGACGGCCGGCGAGCTGGCCGAGGCGAAGCTCTTCATCGACGACACCCCGGGGCAGACCATTCTGGACATGCGCGCGAAGTGCCGCCGGCTGAAGGCGATGCACGACATCCAACTGGTGGTGATCGACTATCTGCAACTGGTGAGCCCGCCGAAAGGCGAGAACCGGCAGGTGCAGGTGGCGGAAATGTCGCGCGGCGTGAAGGCCCTGGCGCGGGAGCTGCGCATTCCCGTGCTGTGCCTGTGCCAGCTCAACCGCGAGGTGGAACACGCGGAGCGCCTGCCGCGTCTGGCGGACATCCGCGAGTCGGGCGCCATCGAGCAGGACGCGGACGTGGTGCTGCTGTTGCACCGGCCGCAGGAAAAGTATGTGTCGCCCGAGACCGGCGTCAGCAGCGACGCCTGTATCGTGGTCGGCAAGAACCGCAACGGGCCGACGGGGGTGGTTCCCGTGAACTTCCACGCGGAGTGCGTGCGGTTCGTAAACCCATCGATGGAACACTCCCCGGCCTGAGGCCGTTTTTGTTCGTGCAATCGTCGCAGCGGTCCGGTAGAATCGTGCCGTTGCCGCCGGGCGTCCCCTGACCCGGAACGTGTCGCCCGGCAAGAATCGTTTCTCGAACCGACGCCTCCACTGGTCCCATCGCGCCCATGAAACGAACCCATTTCGCACGCTCCACCGTCCTGATCGTTCTGTGTGTCGCGGCGGCCCTGGCCGCAGGGGCAGATCGCGCTGTCGCACAGGGCGCCGCCGCGGAGAACACCATCGCCGCGGTCGTCATCGAAGGCAACCAGCGGGTGGACGCCCACCGCATCCTCGCCCAGATGACGTTGCGGCAAGGATCGGTCTACACGCCAGCGGCCGGCAACGAAGACTTCAAACGCATCTACGCCCTGGGCGAGTTCGACAACGTGGTCCTGGCGGCTGAGCCGATGGATGGCGGGTTGCGCCTCCGCGTGACCGTGACCGAGCGGCCGCTGCTGGCTTCCATTGAGTTCGCCGGCGCCAAGAGCATCAAGGAGTCCAAGCTCCTGTCGCTGACGGGCCTGAGCCAGGGCATGCCCCTGGACAGGCACCGCCTGATGTCGGCCTCGCAGTTGATCGTGGACGAGTACAAGCGCAGCGGCTTCTACTTCGCCGAGGCGACGCTGGACCGCGAGCGGCTGGACAGCGAAGGCGCGGCCCGGTTCACCATCAGCGAGGGACCGAAAGTCCGGGTGCGCAAGGTGCTGTTCAGCGGCAACGACTCTGTGCCGGGCCGGACGCTGGGCGGCAAGATCGACACGAAGGCCCGGTTCTGGCCTTTCGCCTCGGGCGAGTTCTCGGTCGAGCAGCTCGACCAGGATGTGGCCAAGTTGCGGTCCTACTATGTGTCGCAGGGATTCCTCGACGTGGAGGTCGGTCGGCAGCTCGAGTTCGACGCCGCCCGGTCGAAGGTCACGGTGACGTTTGTGGTGAGCGAGGGAACGCGGTACCGGGTGTCGTCGGTGTCGGTGCGCGGGGCCGACAAGGTCAGCCCGGCGTACCTGGCGGAGCGTTTCAAGCTCCAACCGGGCGATTTCTACACGGCCGACGCCCTGAAGGCCGACAGCGAGGAGATCACGCGCAGCTACGGCCGCATCGGCTACGTGCATGCCGCCTCGCGTCCGGACGTTCAGTACACGTCGCAGTCGGGGCAGTTGGACATCGTGTTCGATGTGGACGAAGGGCCGAAGATCACGATCGGCGAGATCATCCCGTCGGGCAACCGGATCACGCAGCAGAAGGTGCTGCTGCGGGAACTGGACCTGGAGCCTGGCGACACGGCCGACAGCCAGGCCATTGAAGACGCCCGCAAGCGACTGATGGCCCTCCAACTGTTCAGCGACGTGGACCTGTCGCTGCTGCCGACGCACCGGGAGAATGTCGAGAACCTGCTGATCAACGTGGAGGAGGCCGACACGGCGCAACTGGTGTTCGGCGCGGGCGTCAGCAGCAATGCGGGACTGATCGGCAACATTTCGCTTCGGCAGAAGAACTTCGACTGGGCCCGCTGGCCTCGAGGCTGGAACGACCCAGGTGCGTTCCGCGGGGCCGGGCAGCAGTTTCGCATCGTCCTGGAGCCGGGCACCGAGCGGCAACAGTACACCGTCGGCTTCACGGAGCCGTACCTGTTCGACCGGGCCATTCAGTTCGACACATCGGGATCGTACTTCGATCGGGACCGCGGCGCGTACGACGAGCAGCGTCTGGGCGGGCAGGCGTCGTTGGGCAAGAACCTGCGGAAGCACTGGTTCGGCTCGCTCGGGCTGCGGATGGAAGATATCGACATCGACGACGTGGATGCCGACGCTCCGGACGACGTGTTCGACGTGGAGGGCAACAGCTACCTGTCGGCGGCGGTGCTGAAGGTGATCCGCGACAAGACGGACAGCTACTTTGTGCCGACGACGGGCAGCCGCGCGACGGCGGTCGTGGAGCAGGCCGGCGCCCTTGGCGGCGACTACACGTTCACGAAGATCACGCTCGACGGCCAGCGGTACTGGACAGTGACCGAGGACGTGCTCGGCCGGCGAAGCGTCCTGAAGCTGCGCGGTCGCGTGGGCTTCGCGCCGGGCGACCCGCCGATTTTCGAGCGGTTCTACGCCGGCGGCCAAGGCTCGATCCGCGGTTTCGAGTATCGCGGCGTGGGTCCGTACCAGCGCGGGGAGCCGATCGGCGGCGATTTCCTCCTGCTGATGGGCGGCGAGTACGAGTTCCCGCTGTTCGGCAAGAACTTCTCGGGCGTCGTGTTCGTGGATTCCGGCACAGTCGAGGAGGACATGCGCATCGGCACGATGCGTGCCTCGGCCGGGTTCGGTCTGCGGTTCACGGTGGACATGCTTGGGGCCCCGGTGCCGTTTGCGCTGGACTTCGGCTTCCCGCTGGCCAAAGAGGATGACGACGAGGAACAGGTGTTCAGTTTCTCGATTGCGTGGAATTTCTAGGGGTGTCACGGCCGCCGGCCGCGACCGACGGAAGGAGAACAACCGATGCGAAAGACATGGACGACAGTGGTGGTTCTGGCAGGCCTGGCGGCCCTTCTGGTCGGCGCCAACGGCGGCAAGCCCGAGCCGAGTCGCGTGGCCGTGTGCGATCTGGCGAGGGTGGTGGACGACTACAAGCGCGTGCAGAGCCTCCAGGCGGAACTGGCCCAGAAGGAGAAGGTCCGCGTCGAGGAGGTCAAGCGCCGCAGCGACGTGATCGAGCTGATGGCCAAGCAGATGGACGACCTGAAGGAAGGGTCGGAGGATCGCAAGAAGCTGGAGGAAACGGCCTGGGAGAAGATGTACGAGTTGAAGGCCTACCGCGAGACCGAGCAGGGCCGCCTTCAGCGGCAGAGCCGCGACGGACTGCTGAGCTGCTACGAGGAGATCGTGGCGTTCATCAAGCAGTACGCCGAGACCAACGGCATCGACCTGGTGATCTACAAGGAGCAACTGGACCAGCAACTGAAGGCCGCGCAGAACACTCAGGAGCTCAAGGCGATGATCAACACGCGTCGCGTGCTCTACAATGGCGCCCCGCTGGACATCACGGAGAACGTCATCGCGGCGTTGAACGCGAAGTGGACGGCGGAGCACCCCGAGGCGGTTCCCGCGCAGTAAGCGCCCCGGGCCGCGCAACGGCATGACAAGAAGAAGGCGTGACGGGTCGATGACCTGTCACGCCTTTGTCGTTGGTTCGCGATTGTCGCTCAGCGTCTGGCGGGACGGGCTCGGACGGCGTCGGCGATGCGCGTGGCCAGGTCCACGGCCCGGCGTCCGTCGTCGCCGCTCACAACGACGGGCCCCTGCCCGCGCACGGCGAGGATGAAGCTGTCGAGCTGTCTGCCCAGGGCGTCGTGCTCGTCGATCTCGATCCGCTCGGTCTCCAGCAGGTCCTGGAACTCGGTCTGCCCGATGCGGCTCGCGTCGAACGCCCCCTTCCTCAGAGACGATTCCAGAAGCTCGGCCATCCTGCGGCCGGGCCGGATCACGACGCCCTGCTTCGCGTTGAAATCGACCCCGGCGTAAGCGTTGTCGGCGAAGACGCGGATGCGACGTTCGACCTTCAGGGAGGCGCGGCTCGCCATCAGGTCGGCCACCGCTCCGTTGGCAAAGCGGACGCGGGCGTTGGCCATGTCTTCGGTCGTGCCCAGGACATTGACGCCCACGGCATCGACGCTCACAACCTCGCTGCGGACCATGCTGAGCACCAGGTCGATGTCGTGGATCATCATGTCCATGACGACGCCGACGTCCATGCTCCGGAAGCGGCACGGGCTGATGCGTTCGGTCTCGATGAAGCGAGGACTGAGCTTGTAACGGGCCAAGGCCATGAAGGCCGGGTTGAACCGCTCGCTGTGTCCCACCTGGAGGACGGCCTTGCCGCGTTCGGCGGCGCGGACCAGGGCGGCCGCGGCGTCGGCCGTGACGGCCAGCGGCTTCTCGACGAGGCACGCCACGCCGCGCGACAGCAGCGGCTCGGCCACCTGGACATGGGCGGTGGTCGGCACGGCGACCACGGCGGCCTCCGGCGCTGAGGCGAGCGACTCGACCGATGCGGCCGCGGGCACGCCATGGCGACCGGCGACCTCGGCGGCGCGGGCCTCGTCGGTGTCCACGACGCCGACCAGTTCCACGTCGGGACGCTCGTGGCAGACGCGGGCGTGGAATCCGCCCATTCGCCCGGCGCCGATGACCGCCATGCGCAGCTTCTGACTCATCGTATCCTCATTTCCGGAGTGATTCGCGATAGCGGCCGTGCTTGCCCAGGTCGCTCCGCCGCAGGCTGGCCAGCAGGTGCTGCACTTCTTCGGGCTGATCGGCATGGGCTTCGAGCTGCGGCAGCGTGAGGCTCCGCGGCTGGCCGTAGCAGTACAGGTGGCGGTAGGCCTCGACGAGCCTCGACACGGTCTCTTCGGCCACGCCGTGCCGCCGCAGGCCGACCACGTTGACGCCGCGAACGCGGGCCGGGTGGCCCTCGACCTTCATGTAGGGCGGCACGTCGTGAACGATCCGCGTCAGGCCGCCGACGAAGCTGAAGCAGCCGACGGTCGTAAAGTGGTGCATGGCCGCGCCGCCGCTGACGACGGCGTGATGCTCCACATGAATGTGCCCGGCCAGAAGCACATTGTTCTCCAGGAGCACGTGGTCCTCGATCAGGCAATCGTGGGCCACATGGGCCATGACCATCAGAAAATTGTGGCTTCCGATGGTCGTGACGCCCCCGCCCTTCTCGGTGCCGCGGTGGATCGTGACGTACTCGCGGATCAGGTTATCGTCGCCGATCTCGACGCGCGTGTCGGCGTCGTGGTACGTGATGTCCTGCGGCGGGAGTCCGATGCAGGCGCCCGGGAACACGTGGTTGTCGCGGCCAAGGGTCGTCTGTCCGTCGATCGAGACGCGCTCGTGCAGACGGCACCCGGCGCCGATTCGGACGCGCGGCCCGATGACACAGTACGGACCGATCTCGACGCTGCCGTCGATCTCGGCCTTCGGGTCCACCAATGCTGTAGGATGAATGACCATCGTCAGCCCGCTTTCTTCTTGCGGCGCCCGGTCACGACCCGGCGTCGATCAGCATGAACCGCAACTCGGCCTCGCCCGACGCATCGCCCCCGACCGTGGCCGTGCAGCGAACATGGGCCCGGCTGCCGCGGGCCTTGACCACTTCGGCCTCCAGACGCAACTGGTCCCCCGGAACCACCGGCCGGCGCAGACGCACCTTGTCGATGCTGATCAGCACGGCCACCTGACCCGTGTGCTCCAGCTTCCGCAGCAGCAGCACGCCGGCCAACTGGGCCATCGCCTCGACAATCAACACGCCCGGCATGATCGGCGTGCCGGGGTAATGCCCCTGGAAGAACTGCTCGTTGATCGTGCAGTTCTTGATGCCCACGACGCGCTCGTCGCCGATCATCTCGACGATGCGGTCCACCATGAGCATCGGATACCGATGCGGCAGCACCTTCTGGATCTGGCGGATGTCCATCAAGGTCTGCGTTTCGGCGATCAGGCGGTTCTCGTCGCGGCGGATCAGGCCCTGGAGCTTGCGGACCAGTCCCTGGTGCAGCCGGTGACCGCCGCGGATCGCCACGATGCGCCCGCGAATGTCGCGGTTCAGCAGCATCAGGTCGCCGATCAGATCGAGCACCTTGTGCCGCACGGGCTCGTCGGGAAAACGCAGCGTGTTCTGGATGACGCCCTCGGGGCCGAAGACGAGGATGTCCTCGTAGGTCAGCCCCTCGCCGTAACCCATCGAGCGGAGCTTGTCCACCTCGTCCTCGAAGACGAAGGTGCGGCTGGCGGCCACCTCGCGGGCGAAGTTCTCGCGGTCGAGATTGATCGAGAACGTCTGCGGCCGCACGGGGCTGCCGGGACCGTAGTCGAGCTGATAGATGATGCTCAGGTGGTCGCCGTCGCTGGGCAGCGCGGCGACCATGGCGCCACCCTCTTCGACAGTGACGGGCTCGGTGACGACGAAAGTGCGCCGCGGGGCTTCCTGGGCGGCGATGCCGGCCTGCTTGAACAGGCGGACATACGACGCTGCGCTGCCGTCGCAGGCCGGAAACTCGTCGGCATCGAGTTCGACGATGAGGTTGTCGATGCCCAGCCCGCCGACGGCCGCCAGGAAGTGCTCGGCCGTATGAATCTGGACCTCGCCGTTGCCGAGGCTGGTGCGCTGGAAGGCCGACACCACGTTGTCGATCGTGGCGGGAATCCGCAGGGACGGATCGATGTCCGGGCGACACAGGATCACGCCGGTGTTCTCGGGCGCGGGCTTGAACCGCACGGTCACCGGCCTGCTGGAAAAGAGGCCCTGGCCCTCGATTTCCGCCTCACGCTCGATCGTGTGTTGCATCCGCGTCTCTGCCACGGACTCACGCTCCCTGTCTGTCGTGTGCGACCTGCGACAGCCGTTGCTCGATGGTTTCCAGTCGCTTCGAGACTCCCGCCAGCTTGCGCATCTCGGCCGTCATCTTCAGATCCTGCCGGTGGTCCTGCGCCGGGAAGCCGCTGATGACCGAGTTCGACGGCACGTCCTTGGTCACGCCGCTCTTGGCGGCGATCATGACGTTGTCGCCGATGGTCAGGTGCCCGTCGATGGCCACCTGGCCGCCCAGGACGCAGTGGCGCCCCAGGGTGGTGCTGCCGGCGATCGCACACAACGACACGATCACCGTGTCCTGACCGATCTGGACATTGTGCGCGATCTGCACCAGGTTGTCGATCTTCACGCCGCGACCGATCACCGTCCGGTCGAACCGGGCCCGGTCGATGGTCACGTTGGCGCCGATCTCGGCGTCGTCTTCAATCAGGACACCGCCCAGTTGTGGAATTTTCTCGCGGCGGCCGCCGCTGACCGTGTAGCCGAACCCGTCGGCCCCGATCACCGTGCCGGCATGGACAATCACCCGGTCACCCAGGGTCGTGCCCTCGCGGAGCGTGACGTTCGGATAGATCAGGCAGTCGGCGCCGACCTGAACGCCCGGCCCGACGTACACGCATCCCCTGACAACGGTCCGGTCGCCGATGACGGCCCCCGGCTCGATGACCGCCAGCGGCCCGATGCTGACGCCCTTGCCGAGGCGTACGCCCTCGGCCACGACCGCCGACGGATGGACGCCCGGAGGCTCGATCCGCGGCGGCGGCGCGAACTCGGCCGCCACGCGGGCGAATGCCGCATCGGGGTTGGCCGCACGAATCAGGACGGCCCGTGCAGGAGCTGCAAACCCCGGCCCGACGATCAGGGCGCCGGCATGGCTCTCGGCGGCACGGTGGGCGTACTTCGGATTCGCCACGAACGAAATCAGATCGCCTGTGGCGCTACCGAGGCTGCCGACGCCGCGTATGGACACGGTGCCGTCGCCTTCCACGCTGCCACCGACGAGTTCGGCCAGTTCGGCCACCGTTCTGGTCACGCTCGGCGTCCCCAGGTCTCGCAAACAGGCACAAGCCGACCCGCGGGCCGGCGCCTCAAGACGCCCATTATACCCCCAGCACTCTCGAAAACAACCCCGTTCGCAGGCCAGTCTGGCGGCCAGGCGGCGATTCAGAGGCATGATCAGCACTTTACATCGGGCGGCCAAGGGACTAAAATGCCGCATCGTATTCGATCCGCCCGCAGCCGCGGGGACGGGCGGGCCGCCCTCGACGGCGCGGTCTGTCGGTCGCACACGAAATCCTTGTACAGGAGCCGTCATGAGCAAGATTACCGGTGCCATGCTGAAGCACATCAAGATCGTTTCCACGCAGGCGGCGCCCACGGTGACCGAGACCCGCGTCACGGGCCCCCTGGGTGTCAAACTGGTGAAGATGACCACCCGCGTCGTGGACGGCAACAAGATCGCCTGCGACCTGGAGGGCCCCGCCGCGGCACAAGTGCAGCCCATGGTGGACCGGTTCCTGTCGGTCATCAACCGCATCAAGGTGATCGGGACGGTGGACGGGCGGCTCGTGTACAACCTGTACAACCCGCCGATGCCGAGTCCGGCGGCCCTGCGGCCGTTCGAGCGCAAGCTGCGCAGCCAGGCGCTCGGCTACGTGCTGCCGGCCACGGCCACCCTGTCGGTCACGCCGCACTGCCCGTGCAAGTGCGTTCACTGTTCGGCCGACCGCTTCGTGACCCAAGAGGGGCAGATGCTTTCGACCGAGGAACTGGCTTCGGTGGTGGACCAGACTCTGGACCTGGGCGTCTGCACGCTGATCTTCACGGGCGGCGAGCCGATGGCCCGCAAGGACCTCTACGACCAGATCGCCCGCGTGGACAAGAACCTCGCCCACGTGATGATGTTCACGTGCGGGGCATTCCTGAACGCCGAGAACGTCGCGCGGCTGAAGGAGGCGGGGCTGGGGTCGATGAATGTGTCGATCGACTCGGACCGCCCGGAAGAGCACGACGAGTTCCGTCGCCGGCCCGGCACGTTCAAGCAGGCCGTCGAAGGTGCCCGCATGGCCCGCGAGGCCGGGATCATGGTCGGCGTCTCCACCTACGCCACCCACGAAAACATCACGAGCGGCCGGCTGGAACACCTGCTCCAGATCGCCCGCGACGAGGGCTTCCACGAGGTGACGATCTTCGACTGCGTGCCGACGGGCAAGTTCCTGCACCGGGGCGACCTGGTGCTCGGCCGCAAGGACATCGAGGCCGTCCGGGCCCTGGCCGACAAGTACAATCGCGACAGCGCCCCCTTCGGCGTCACGGCCCAGGCCCAGGCCAACGCCCCCGACGGCGGCGGGTGCTTCGGCAGCTTCAGCCAGTTCTACATGACCTGCTACGGCGACATCGACCCGTGCGACTTCAACCCGGTCAGCTTCGGCAACGTGCGCAACGCGCCGCTGGCGGAGATCTGGAAGAAAATGGTCTCGCACCCGGAGTTCTGCGGCCATCGGATGTCGTGCCGCATGCAGTCGCAGCGCTACCGCCGCATGTACATCGACCCGCTCACGGACGACGAAGTGCTGCCGGTGCTCATCGACCGCCTGCCGGGCGACGGCACGATCCTGCCGAAGGAAGAGGTCGCGGCGAAGTAGTTGCCCGCGGAGAGGCCCCGTAGGGTGGCTGCTCCGCAACCACGCGGTCGTTGACATCGGCGGCTGCGGAGCAGCCGCCCTACATGCCGGTCGCAGAGTTCGGCGCCGCCCCTCACACCTTGTACGCTGCGCGGAGGCGTTTGGCCAGACTGGACGCGAAGACGCAGCCGAGCAGGCAGACCATCGCGATGAGTTTCATCAGGCCGACCGAGACCATGAGTACCTGGTGGGCCGTCTCGTAGTCCGTGCCCCACACCGTGAGCAATAATCCCCGAAACGCCTCGGAGAACCTGAAGGCCAGGAACACCAGGCCCGTCAGTACCGTGATGGCCACGGCAACGCCCAAAGTCCGCCAGGCCGCCCCCGCCGCCGCGCCGACGCAATCCGCATGAGCCTTCTTCAGTTCGTCGATCTCCATCGCCCTGCCCTCCCAATGGTCAGCCGTAGGGTGGGTCCACCGGACCCACGCAGATTCTCGCTCGGTGACGGACCTTCTGAGTCGCCGCCATCGCAACTGCCGCGTGGCTGCCCCTCAACGGTGCTCGGGAACTGCGTCAAGCGGCCACCCTACACGCGGCCCGTTCAATGGCTAGAGCTTGATCGAGGCCACGAGTTGCCGCACGTGTTCGGTGCTGGCGTCGAAGGCGGCGCGTTCGGCCGCATCGAGCTCGACCTCGATGATCTGTTCGATCCCGTCGGCGCCGAGCTTTGCGGGCACGCCGACGTAATAGCCGCCCACACCGTACTCCTTCTGGCAGAAGGCCGCACAGGGCATGATGCGTTTCTTGTCGCGGACGATGGCCTCGGCCATTTCCACGGCGGCCAGGCTCGGGGCGTAGTAGGCGCTGCCGGTTTTCAGCAGGGCGACAATCTCCGCGCCGCCGTTGCGGGTGCGCGTGACCAGTTCGTCGATCTTCGCCGCCGACATCATCTGCGCCAGCGGCACGCCGCCGACCGAGCAGTAGCGGACGAGCGGCACCATCGAGTCGCCGTGGCCGCCGAGGACCAGGGCCGTAACGTCCTCGACGCTCACGTCGAGTTCGGCCGCGATGAAGCAGCGGAATCGTGCCGAGTCGAGCACGCCGGCCATGCCGATGACGTTCCGGTGGGTGAAGCCGCTGGTCCTCTGCGCCACATAGACCATGGCGTCGAGCGGATTGGAGACGACAATCAGCTTGGCGGCCGGGCTGCGGCGAGCGACTTCGGCCGTCACGGACGAAACGATCTGGGTGTTCTTGATCAGCAGGTCGTCGCGGCTCATGCCGGGCTTGCGGGCCAGCCCTGCGGTGATGATGACCACCTCGCTGCCGGCGGTGGCGTCGTAATCGTTCGCCCCGGCCACCGTCACGTCCCACCCGGCCACGGGCATCGCCTGAGCCAGGTCCAGGGCCTTGCCTTGCGGCATGCCTTCGACCACGTCCACCAGGACAACGTCGCCCAGTTCCTTGACAGCCGCCCAGTGGGCACACGTGGCCCCGACATTGCCGGCGCCGATCACGCTGATCTTGGGTCGTTTCACTGTCTGTCTCCGTTTGTGTCGATGGCCAGAAGAACCGGCGCGATTATAGCCGCCGGCCATGCCAAGGCAAGGCGGTTCCCGACGCGGGCAGGACGAGGGGCACCGCCGTGTATGTCCGTGACGTCGTCAGGCCCGAGGGTGGAACCGCTTGTGGATGGCCTTGAGGCGGTCCTGGTCGATGTGGGTGTAGATCTGCGTGGTGGCGATATCGACGTGGCCGAGCATCTCCTGGACGCTTCGCAGGTCGGCGCCGCCGGCCAGCAGGTGTGTGGCGAAACTGTGACGCAAGGTGTGCGGCGACACGCGGGCGCTCAGGCCCACGCGGCGGGCGTACTTCTTGACGACGCGCCAGATGCTCTCCCGGCTGAGGCGGTTGCCGCTCTTGGTCAGGAACGTGTAGCTGGTGACCTTGCCGTGCGCCAACCGCGGGCGTTCGTCCTCAAGATAGCGACGAAGCACCTGGAGATCGCGCTCGGCCATGGGCACGATACGCTCCTTGGACCCCTTGCCGAAGCACCGGACGTAACGGTACTCGAAGTTCACGTCCTCAATCTTCAGGGCGACCACTTCGCTGGCCCGGGTGCCGGTAGCGTACATGGTGGCCAGGATGGCCCTGTCGCGCAGGCCCATGCGCTCCGACTCCTGCGGCGCGCCCAGCAGACGTTCCACCTCGGCCTTGTTCAGCAGGTCGGGCAACGTGTGCCAGATGCGCGGGCTGTCGAGAACGGCCGTGATGTCGCGGCTGAGTCGCGATTCCATGACCAGAAACCGGAAGAGCATCTTGATGGCGACAAGGCTGCGGCTGATGGAGGTGATGGCCTGGCCGTCGTTCTTCTCGGCCGCCAGGAACCCCACCACGTCGTCGGAGGTGACGCGGTCGGGGTGCTCCAGATGGTCGTCGCCCAGGAAGCGGCCGAACTTGGCCAGATCGCTGCGATAGGCGAGGATGGTGTTGGGACTCAGGCCGCATTCAACGGTCATGTAGTCGATGAACCCATCCACGGGCGACAATGCGGTCTGAACCACGCCACACCCCACAAAGGGCCGCGCGCAGCCGCCGGACACAGGACCGGGGCGCAGCGGGCCGGACATCTTCAAGCATCGACCGAAACGGGCATGTTGCTTGAGGCAAAGCGTCCGATAAGTCGCCGGGGGGCAAGCGGTCGCGGGCCGGAGAGACGAATTCGCAGGACGGTCTGGATTTCCGACGCGCTCCGGTGTAGCCTGAGGGGAAGGCCAGAGACGTCACAGGCGAGTCAACGCGGACGGCGAAGGAGGAAACCAATGAACGTCATGGAAGCCATCTCGCACCGGCGGAGCATCCGCTCGTACACGGATGAGGCGGTGAGTCCGGAGCATCTGCGTCAGGTGCTGGAGGCCGGCCGCCTGGCCCCCAGCGGCAGCAATCGGCAGGAATGGGTATTCGTGGTCGTTCGCGACGCGGCCCGTCGCAAGCAACTGGCCGAGGCATGTCATCGTCAGCAGTTCATCGCCCAGGCGCCCGTGGTCATCGTGGCCTGCGCCACCGACGCGAAGCGCACCATGAGCAGCGGCCTTCAGGGCGCCGCCGTGGACACGACCATCGCGGTGGACCACATGACGCTGGCCGCCACGGAGCTGGGGCTGGGAACGTGCTGGATCGGCGCCTTCGACGCCGCCGCGGTCGCCAAGGTCATCGGCCTGCCCGCCGGGGTGGCCGTGACGCATGTGCTGCCGTTGGGGCATCCGGCCGAGTCGCCGACAGCTCGCCCGCGCAAGGCCCTGGAAGACATTGTGCGCTACGATACATACTGAGACGAGTCGACGCCGCCGGGGGAAATTCCTTGTCGGCGGGCCCTTCCACAGCTTACCATATCCTTGGCGCAGCATCGCTCAGGCCGTGCCGCCATGGCGGCACGCGCATCCCGGGTGGACGTACTGAGACCGACAGATGAGCACACTGGAAGCATCCTCGACGAGGTCACAGCAGCCGTACGGATGGCTGCGGGCGCTCCTGGGCTCCGTCGGCATGGCCGAGGCCATCGTCCTGGCGATCTACGGCCTGTGCACCGCGCGGCTGGTGATCCGGGCCCGGACCGCCGCACCGAAGACCATGGAGGAGATCACCGGCCGGTTTCTCCCCTACGCCGTCATGGAATCGGCCCTCATCCTCGTCGGATACGTTGTCATCGGCCTGGCGATGGGCGTGTTCGCGTGGTTGATGCTCTGGTCGCTCTGCTCGACGCTCGGCCGCCCGATGACCCGGCGGCTGGTCCGCTGGGGCGCCCCGGCCGTGGTCCTGACGGTTTTGCTGCTGAAGGCCGTCTCCAGCGCCGTCATCACCCCCCGCATCCTCGAAAATGTCTGCCGCACCAGTTTCGGCATCTGGCTCATCGGCGCCACGGGCGACGTGGTCAGGCCCTGGATGCTGACCACCGTGCAGGCCGTCGGACTGACGTTCATGTGCCTTCTGGTGGTGGCGGGCGTAGCCCGATCGTTCCGCCGGCTTCAGCGGCACGTGCGGCTCACGGTGATCGCCCTGGCCGCGGTGCTGCCGATCCTGATCGCGGGCCTCGGGCTGATCGGCGTCTTGGAGCGGCTGCCGGCTGAACCGCGCAACGACGGTCGCCCGAACATCCTCATCCTGGCCAGCGACGGTCTCCGTCCGGACCATCTGGGCGCCTACGGCTACGCGCGGCCGACCAGCCCGAACCTCGACCGGCTCAGCCGCGACGGCATCCGGTTCGAGAACGTCTATGTGCCGCAGGCCCGGACCCTGCCGAGCCTGACCACGATCATGACCGGAACCTACCCGCACACGCACGGGCAGCGCTACACCTGGCCGCGCGAGCGACACATCAAGCTCCCGCTGCCGACCCTGTGCCGCGAACTGAAGAACAAGGGCTACGAGTCGTATGTCCTGAGCGACTGGGCGGGCGGCGACTTCGCGAAGGCCGATTTCGGATTCGACGTCGTCGAGGTGGGCGAAGAGGCCTGGAACATCCGGACGTGGATCGAACAGGAAGCCTGCCGCGGGCATCCGCTGCTGGTGGCTTTCGGCGACAATCCGCTGGGATTCAGCCTGTATCCGGGCATGAGGGGCATGCCCGTCACGCCCACACCGCAATCGGTGACCCAGACGGCCGTCAACTGCCTTGAGGACGCGGCCCGGCGGCGGCAACCGTTCTTCATGGTCGTCTTCTACAGCGAGACCCACCTGCCCTACTCGACATCGTACCCCTACTATCGCATGTTCTCGCAGCCGGGCTACGAGGGTCCGCACAAGCTGAGCGTGAACATCGACAGCTACGAGCGCGTGGCCAGCGCAGGAGTGGATGCGGGCACGTTCTTCGATCCGGTCCAGGCGACGGCCCTGTATGACGGAGCCGTTCGCAGCTTCGACGACCAGGCGGGCGAAATCCTCGACTCGGTCCGCGAGCTGAACCTGTGGGACGACACCGTGATCATGGTCATGTCGGACCACGGCGAAGACCTGCTCGACGCAGAGGACCGGTCGTGGGGGCACGGGCGGTTTCTGTTCGGCGACGACTACGACAGCCGCATCCCGCTGATCATCTCCGATCCGCAGTGGCGCGGGCGGCCTCGGATTGTCAGTGAACTGACCAGCACGCTCGACCTCATGCCGACACTGCTGGACCGCGTGGGAGCGGCCGTGCCGCCGACATGCGAGGGCGAGTCGCTGATGGGGCTGATCCGTGGCGAGCGGCAGGAACGCCCACGCGAGGTGTTCGCCGAGAGCGGCGTACTGCTGTGCGGCGACATGCAAGCCCGCGGAGCGCAGTACCTGAGCTATCCGCCGCTGGTGGACATGCTCGAAGTGACCGAGCCGGACACCGGGCAGGTGGGCATCAAAAGCGAGTACCTGGACCTGCTGGTGACCGCGCGGCAACGGATGATCCGGACGCCCGAGTGGAAACTGCTCTACACGCCACTGACGGAGCACCACGGCGCCGAGTACCAGCTGTACGACCTGAAAGCCGATCCGCAATGCCGCCGGGACGTCGCCGCGCAGCACCCGGACGTGCTGACGGACCTGAAGGCGCGCCTGTGGCAGTGGATGGAACGGGACCCCGTGCGCAGCCGCCAGGGAGACCACATCGTTCGCCGGCACGCCGAAGGCACATCGCTGTAAACGTTGCCCACTGATCGACCAAGCCTGAAGGTGGCCGTGACAAACGGCTGGAGAGTTCTACGGGGGCTGCCGCCCGACGGCGCGGCAGCCCACGGCCTCCCCATCCCATCCTGGCTCGACACAGCCCACGCAGCCGATTCGAGGCCAGCCCATCGCCCGGAGACGGCGCCCGTGGCCGGCGGCGGACCGCGCGGGTCACAACGGACGCATCCAGAGCCGTCGCAGCGTCGCTCAGCGCTCGAACCGCTTGCGAATGCTCTGACCGATGCAGTTCAGAAAATCGGGCACACAGGACATCGCCACTTCGTAGTAGACGTTCAGTCCTCGTTTGTTCGCGTTGAGGATGCCGGCGCGTTTCAGGATCGCCAGGTGCCTCGACACATTCGAAGGATCGACGCCGAAGTGTTCGATGATGTCGGACACAGAGCGTTCCTTCTGTTTCAGGTAGCCGACAATCTCGATGCGCAATGGATGCCCGAGCGCTTTGACGACATCGGCCTGAAAAGTAACAAGTTCATTGGACAGCGAAGCCATGGATCGTTTCTCCCTGCTAGGTTTGTGGAATCAGTCGAATACAGACATCCGCAGCATGTCCGCAACCGTGCGACGCACCGGCCAAGACACTGCCAGAAACACCGGTTTCGGAGACAAGGGACCCCGCGCCGCCTCCTCGCAGCACCCCAGGAGACGGGCGACACAGGCGACATCGTCGTCGGGCGGCACGCTGCACGCCGGAGATGCCTGCCGATTCGCGACATGGTTACAGCGATGCTTTGCCGATCACTGCCTCCACAAAAGGTTCCCATCCAGCGCGATCAATCAGTCGCCCGAGGCGGTCCCGGTGCTGAGCGTTCTTGACGAAGAACTGGACGACGCGGTCCACAATCGCCAGGACTTCGTCGGCCGACTCGACCGAGGCCAGTTCGCGTCCCATCCGCGGACGAGGGCCGAGACAGCCGCCCACCAGAATCTTCCAGTGGCGCGGCGTGCCCTGAATGCCGATGTCCCGAACCGGCGCCGCGACGCAGTTCATCGGGCATCCGGCCACGGCAAACTTGAACTTCCCAGGCAACTCCATCCCATGGTACTTCTCGTCAAGCTTCAGGCCCAGGCCCATCGAGTCCTGTTGCCCAAGCTTGCAGAACGTCGTTCCGGGGCACATTTCGACGCTGCGAACGCACAGGCCGATGGCCGCCCCGGGCTTCATCTTCAGTTCGGACCAGACCTGGTCCAACTGCTCTTCCTTGAAACCGATGATGGCGATCCGCTGCGCTCCGGTGATCTTCATCGCCTGAATGTCGTAGCGGTCGAACAAGTCGGCGTAACGGAGCAGAATCTCCTTGGTCAGCAGCCCCCCTGGCAGATGGGGAGCGATGGCATACGTCTGCCGATCCCGCTGAATAATGGCTCCCTTTTCAGGAAGATCCTTTTTCCTGGCCCCTCCTCCGTCCACGTTCATGCTCACTCCCGCATTTGCAGCAAGACCCACAAGTCATCACTGACGTTAATGTAAGGTTACTTCCGTCTGGAGTCAATAGCTTGCCGGGCGGCGGCCCCCACGCCCCCGCCCGCAAGGCCATGCCGCGCGGACGCGGAAATTCCTTGAAATGTCTCTGCAAACCCGGTATTTTACGTGCTTTGAGTGCTGGTCGCACGGCCGGCGTCAACGGAGTGGGTCTGTACTGGGACAATTGGAAAGGTAGGTCGAGGGCCTGATGATCAAGATACGAGCCCGTGGCAATGAGACAGTGGAACAGATGATCAAGCGGTTCAAGAAGCTCTGCGAGAAGGAAGGGCTGATCCGCGACATCAAGCGCAACGCCTATTACGAGAAGCCGAGCGAGCGGCGACGTCGCAGCATGCGCAAGAGCCGCCGCACGACCGGAGCGCCTCAGTAGTCTGATACCCCGCCGGTAGAGGAAAACGCCTTGGAGCCGGTTGCCGCGGCCGAGATCAAGCAGCTCGTCAAAATCTACACCGACTTCTGGGGTCGGTCGAAGGTTCACGCTCTGAACGGCCTGAACCTGACGATCCGCCAGGGAGAGATCTTCGGCCTGCTCGGGCCCAACGGTTCCGGCAAGACAACCACCATCAAGCTGCTGCTCGGGCTCCTGCGGCCCACGGGCGGCAGCGTCAGCGTCCTCGGCTATCCAGCCGCCCACGTCAGCAAGAACGCCCTGATCGGATACCTTCCCGAAGAGAGCTATCTGTACCGCTTCCTGACCGGGGAAGAGACGCTGGTGTTCTACGGCCGCCTCTTCGGGCTCCGGGGCGAGGCCCTGCGGCGGCGGGTCAACGAACTGCTGGACCTGGTGCGGCTGGACCGCCGCGCCAGGAAGCGAGCCCTCAAAGAGTACTCCAAGGGCATGAGCCGCCGCATCGGCCTGGCCCAGGCCCTGATCAACAATCCGAAGTTCGTCCTGCTCGACGAGCCCACCACGGGCCTCGACCCCGTGGGCACCCGCGAGATGAAGGACCTGATCCTGGCCATGAAGGCCGAGGGCCGCACCGTCCTCATGAGCAGCCACCTGCTGGCCGACGTCGAGGACGTGTGCGACCGCATTGCGATCCTCGTCCGCGGCGACATGCGCGAGTGCGGCGACGTCAAGGAACTGCTCCTGGTGCGAGACATTGTGCAGCTGCGGGCCCGGAACGTGCGGGCGGACGTGGTTCGCCAGGTGCAGGCCTTGCTGGCCGACAGCGGCGCCCAGGACGTGGAGACCTCGCACCCGCGCATGACGCTGGAAGAGCTCTTCCTCAACGTGATCTCCCAGGACGGGCGGCCGCCGGCCCCCTGACGCCGACCGCTCGCCCGCAACGGACAGACCCTATGGAGAACGCCGGAACACCCCAGGTGCCGCACGCCACGGACCCCAAGGGCGTCTCCACCGCCCCGGCCCGCAGGCCGCGATCCGCCGGCTTCGCCGTCGCCGTGGCCGCCGACCTGATCCGGTTCTCCCCGAGCCGAACCGGCGCCATCGCGTGGCTCGCCGTCCGCGAAGCCATGCGGCTGCGGTTGTGGATCGTCCTGGCCGTCGGCATGGGCGCCGTCCTCGTGGCCGACCTGACCACCGTGTACTTCGACCCCGTGTTCCAGACCGCCGCGGGCCTGATCGGCAACAGCCAGTTGGCCATCACCCTCGTCGGCATCGCCGTCGCCCTCTTCCTGTCCACCTACAGCATCCCCCGCGAACTGACCTCCAGGACCGTCTACAGCCTGGTCACCAAGCCCGTGTCCCGGCTGGAGATTGTGGCCGGCAAGATGCTTGGCCTGGCCGTCGTCCTGGGCGTCATCACGTTCGGCCTCGGGCTGGCCTGCTACGGCTACATGGCGTTTCGCGGCGACCACGTGCGCGAACTGGCCCGCCAGAGGCTGGAAGCGGTTCCGGCCTCCGAGCCCCTGCCTCCGGCGTTACAGGACATCGCCGATCACGGCCCCTTCAGGGCCGTCGTCTACCAGCAGCCGACCGAGCCGCTGACGCTGGTTCACCTGGAGGGCTCCGGGCCGGTCGAGTGGCTGTCGGGCTATCCGACGCACCGCGCTCACTGGGGCTTCAGCGGCTTGCCGATGGACCAGCTCAATACGGGCCGCACGCGAGTCGTCATCCACCTCGACTGGCACTCGTCCGCCCAGCCGACAACCGACGCACAGCGCACGGTTCGAGTCCAGCTCTACGACCCGCATCGCAAACGGGACGACTCGTTCGCCCGGCGGCTGGTGGCGGATGCCGACGGCACCGTGCAACTGGCCATTCCGGGCGTGATTCCCGGCCGCGAGGGCTTCTACACGGGCGACCGCCTGTGGGTGAGCCTGTGCGGCGACGGGCACGAACCGCTGGGCGTCAGGGCAGATTCCTGCGAGATCGTTCTGCCTGACGGAAGCCGCATGACAGCCGCCAGCGGCCTGAAACTGACGACGAGTTTCTCGTCCAACAAGTACTGGATCGGCGGCGGCGGTTCGAACCGCATGGTCATCGGTCGCGCGCGATTCGCCTCGCCCGGCAGCGACGCCTCGGCCCGGGCGACGCTTCAGATCGACGTGGCGGTGCCGACGGCCAGCGACACGCCCGCCGACGCCAGGGCCCAGGTGACCATCGTCAACGAGGAGGGGGACCGCCAGGAAGCCGCGTTCCGCCCCGAGAAAGGATCGACCGTGCTGGTTCCCCTGGAGCCGGAGCTCGTCCGTGGCGGCGATCTGACGGTGTACCTGCGGTCGGCCGACCCGCGGGTGGAGATCGGCGTCGCGGAAGAGAGCCTTCGCCTCCAGGTGGACCGCCGACCGTTCCTGCTCAATTGGGCCAAGGCCCTGACGATGATGTGGCTGAGCTTCTGCGTCATTGCGGCCATGGGGCTCTGCGTCAGCACACTGGTCGGCTGGTATGTCGCGGTGCTGCTGACGTCGGTGGCGCTGGTGCTCTGTCACATCTGGCAGAACCTGGTCCACACCGTCCTGCGGCACGGCTTCTCGGACATCGGGGTCACGCGCGGCGGCGAGTTTGACCAGACCCTGTCGCGCTGGTACTCGGGCATGCTCTGGGTGGTCGGCCACCTGTTGCCCGATTTCGACCGGCTGGACTACGGCGGCGTAGTGGCCGGCGGCGTCAACGCGCCGCTGTCGGCGTTGCTGGCTCTGCCCCACGGGGCCGTCTGGCACGCGCTGTTCTACATTGCGGCCCTGGTGGCGATCGGGTACCTGATCTTCCGCTACAGGGAGGTGGCCCGATGAACCATTCTCTGCGACAGGCGGCGCTGCTGATTGCGGCCGGGGCGGTGTTCGCCGCCACGTACCACCTGGAAACGCGCGTCGTGGAGCCGCGACGGCTCCGCATGCAGGGGTACCGGGCCGCCCTGCCCCACGCACTGCTGCACGCCGCCTCGTACGACGCGGCGCGGGCAGGCGGACAGTCGCCGCGATTCCTGCCGGGCGAGCAGCGCCTCGACATCAGCGACCTGCCCAGCCGGGCCGCCGCCCTGAGCCTCGGCGGGCTGCGCGGATTCTTCGCCGTCTACCTCTGGATCGAGGCCGAGGACGAGAAGAACCTGAAGATTCACGACGACCTGCTCGACAAGTACTACCGCCTGGCGTCGCTCCAGCCGAACATCCCGTTCGTCTGGTCGCACAACAGCTGGAACCTGACGCACAACCTCTCGGTACAGTGGTCCACGGTGGAGCGTCGCTACGACTGGGTCCGCTACGGGATCGATTTCCTGGCCGAGGGCATCCGTCGCAACCCGGGCAACGTCGAGTTGCAGGAAGTGATGGGGCGCATCTACTTCTGGCGAATCGCCAACAACGGCAACGAGGCCGACCGCGAGTACTTCTGCCGCAAGGTGATCGAGGACGACGGGGCGGACGCCCTGCTGATGGCCTACCAGTGGTATGATCGAGCCCGGCGGATCCAGGACGAAACGTCGGCGTCGCATCCGATGTTCCAGCCGGTGATTCTGCACGATCAGGCGTGCCACGCCATGCACGCCTACGCCAAGGAGATGACGCGGCAGGCCATGACCCGCCTGGGCGCTGCGGCGGAGTTGAAACTGGCCGGACCACCGGCCGGCGCCGATGCGGCGGCACGACAGGAATACGATATTCGCATTCGCGAGGCGTTCCAGGACGGCCGACGGTTGCTCGACAGGGCCCTGGACGCCTGGCAGGCAGCCCGGGACGAGTGGGCGGCTCAGTATCGACGTTTCCCCGACGATGGAAATGCGGTCATTTTCGGCCAGGGGGCGGCTCGGGCCGGGGGCCTGCTTGAGGCGTTTGCGGCCCACGCGACACCGGAGCAACTCGAGAGCGACCCGCATTCGTTCCAGGTTCGCGTCCGGTCGGTCTTGCAGTACGACCTGCTGGTCAAGCCCTTCATGAATCTGGAACCGCGCATTCACACCGTGGAACCCTGATTTTTCACTTGCCGTAAAGGCCCCGATCCGCTATTAGTTGTGGCCAATTACCGGGGTCGTACCCATCTGGGACGGACGAAACAATCTCTTCACTAGTCACGGGAGGTTACAGTGAGACGACGAAACGGGTCCAACTTCAGGGGGCTGATGGTATCCGGCATCATGTGTGCCGCCATGGCCTTGGGACTGATGGTCATGGTGCCGAAAATGCTGGCCCAGGACGCGCCGGGGACCGACGCGGCGGTGACAGCCGAGACGGCGACGGCTCCCGCGGCCGCCGTCCGCTCGGTGGCCAACCTGCCTGCCGTCTGGTGGGTCGCGCCGATTTCGTCGATCATTGCCCTGTTGATGGCCTTCTACTTCTACAAGAGCATCATGAAGGCCAACGAAGGCACGGACCGCATGAAGGAAATCGCCCAGCACGTCCGCGAAGGCGCCTACGCCTATCTGCGGCGGCAGTATAAGGTTGTGGCGATCTTCTTCGTCGTGGTCTGCGTGGCCCTGATCATCGTGGCGTTCAAGTTCGAGGCCCAGCACCGCCTGGTGCCGTTCGCGTTCCTGACGGGCGGCTTCTTCAGCGGCCTGGCGGGCTTCTTCGGCATGAAGACGGCCACCAACGCCAGCGCACGCACCGCCCAGGGAGCCAGCGAGAGCCTGAACCGCGGCCTCCAGATCGCGTTCCGCGCAGGCGCCGTCATGGGCCTCACGGTCGTCGGCCTGGGCCTGCTGGACATCTGCGGATGGTTCATCTACCTGTACGCCTTCCACCATCAGGTCTTCCAGTGCGAGCCGATGACGCTTGAGACGATCACGGTCGTCATGCTCTGCTTCGGCATGGGCGCCTCGAGCCAGGCCCTGTTCGCCCGCGTCGGCGGCGGCATCTACACCAAGGCGGCCGACGTCGGCGCCGACCTCGTCGGCAAGGTCGAGGCCGGCATCCCCGAAGACGACCCGCGCAACCCGGCGACCATCGCCGACAACGTCGGCGACAACGTCGGCGACGTGGCCGGCATGGGCGCGGACCTCTACGAATCCTACTGCGGCAGCATCCTGGCCACGGCCGCCCTGGGCGTCGCGGCCATGATTTCCACCAGCGAAGCCGCCGCCATGAAGTACCTCATCGCCCCCATGGTTCTGGCCGGCGTCGGCATCGTCCTGTCGGTTCTGGGCATCTTCGTCGTCCGCACCAAGGAAGGCGCCACGATGCGGAACCTGCTGTCGGCCCTCGGCCGCGGCGTCAACCTGTCGAGCATCCTCATCGCGGTGGCGGCCGCGTTCATGTGCAGCAAGTACTCGGAGTCCATTGGATTGGCCCTGCCCTGGGGCGTCTTCGGCGCGATCGTCACCGGCTTGCTGGCCGGCATCATCATCGGCAAGGCCACGGAGTACTACACGGCTGCCGAGTTCAAGCCGACACAGCGCGTCGCCGATTCGGCCAACACCGGCCCGGCCACGGTCGCCATCGCTGGCCTGGCGGAAGGCATGCTCTCGACCTGGATTCCGATTCTCGTCGTGGGCGTCGCCATGGTGGCCTCCTTCACGTTCTGCAAGGGCTGGGACAACCTGACCCTGGGCCTCTACGGCGTGGGTATCGCCGCGGTCGGCATGCTGTCCACGCTGGGCATCACGCTGGCCACGGACGCCTACGGCCCGATCGCCGACAACGCCGGCGGCAACGCCGAGATGAGCGGCCTGGGCCCGAAGGTCCGCGAACGGACTGACGCCCTGGATTCGCTGGGCAACACGACCGCCGCCACGGGCAAGGGCTTCGCCATCGGTTCGGCCGCCCTGACGGCCCTGGCTCTGCTGGCCGCTTACGTCGAAGAAGTCCGCGTCGGCATCCATCGCGAGGTGGCTTCGGCCTACACGGTCCCGGCCGGCGGCGCCGCCATGGCGTTCAGCTGCGTGAACCCCGACTCGCACACCGGCCGCTACAAGGCCGCCCTGTACGTAGCCCCGTCGGACGGCCATGCCCCGGCGGATCTCCATCATCGCGAGATGCTGACGCTCAGCCTGATGCAGGCCGCCGGTTCGAGCCGCACGATCTCGCTCCCCGAGTCCATCGCAATCCCGGGGAACCTGCCGCGCGGCGGCTGGGTGCCGGTTCAGGTGGGCGAGTTGCTCATCAACAACGCTTCCGTGTGGCAGACGCTGGGCCTGGCGGACGTGGGCGAGACCAAGGCGGCGTACACGAAGAAGGCCGGCCTTGACGACTTCATGACGTTCTACAACGTCACGCCGATGAATCCGAAGTTCCTGGTCGGCGTGTTCTTCGGGGTGCTCCTGGTGTTCATCTTCAGCGCCCTGACGATGAAGGCCGTGGGCCGCGCAGCCATGGCCATGGTGGCGGAGGTCCGCCGCCAGTTCCGCGAGATCGCGGGCATCATGGAAGGCAAAGGCAAACCGGACTACGCCCGGTGCGTGGCCATCTCCACCGCCGGCGCTCAGCGCGAGATGATCCTGCCGAGTATGCTGGCCCTGGTGGTGCCGCTCGTGGTGGGCCTGGTGCTCGACGTGTCGGGCGTCATGGGCCTGCTGGTGGGCGGCCTGTGCTGCGGCTTCGCCGTGGCCGTCTACATGGCCAACGCCGGCGGCGCGTGGGACAACGCCAAGAAGTACATCGAGACCGGCAAGCACGGCGGCAAGCGTTCCGACGCCCACAAGGCGGCCGTCGTGGGCGACACCATCGGCGACCCGTTCAAGGACACCAGCGGCCCGTCGCTGAACATCCTGATCAAGCTCATGAGCATGGTCAGCGTCGTGTTCGCGGGCTTTGTGGTCAAGGCGGCGCCGTACATTTCCGGCTGGCTGGAGTCGCTCGGCAAGTAATGCCGGCGACGAAGTGCATCCGGTACAGTTGACGCAACCAGCGGCGCTCGGTTATCATCGGGCGCCGCTGATGCTTATAAAGGAGACGTACCATCGAGAGCAAGGAACTGGCAATTCGTATGGCGCGGCTGGCCGCCGAGAACCGGTGTCGCGACGTGGTGGTTCTGGACCTGCGTGAAATCAGCCCCGTGACGGACTTCTTCGTCGTGGCCACGGGCACCAGCCGTCGGCAGATGCAGACGGTGCTGGCCAAGGTCGCCGACGCGATCAAGGCCGAGCCGGACGTGTCCACACCGTACGGCACCGAGGGGGTCGGCAGCGACCACTGGGCCCTGGTGGACATGGTGGACGTCATTGTCCACGTGTTCGCACCCGAGGCCCGCAGCTACTACGCCCTGGAGATGCTCTGGGGCGACTCGCCGCGCGTCGACTGGCAGGACGGGTGGCAGCCCCCTGCCGCCGTCAGGGCAGACCTGGAGCAGGCGCCATGAACCTTCAGCAGGAACTCACCCAACGCCTCGCGCGAGCCATCGCCGCCGCGTTTCCCGACGCCTCCGACGCCGAGCCCATGGTGACCGCTGCGCAGAATCCGCAATTCGGCGATTACCAGGCCAACTGCGCCATGGGCCTGAGCAAACGCCTGAAGAGCAACCCTCGCGCGATCGCCCAGAGCATCGTCGCCGCCCTGGACGCCGGCGACCTGATCGACGAGCCGACGATTGCCGGCCCCGGCTTCATCAACATGCGTCTGCGGCCGGAGTTTTTGGAGCGGCAGGCGGCTGCCGTCGGCGCCGACGAGCGGTTGGGGCTGCCCGTGGCCGAGACGCCGCGCACCGTCGTCGTGGACTTCAGTTCGCCGAACACCTGCAAGCCCATGCACATCGGCCACGTGCGGAGCATGGTCATCGGCGACGCCATCTGCCGGCTGTTGCGGCTGCTGGGCCATCGCGTCGTGGCCGACAACCACCTCGGCGACTGGGGCACGCAGTTCGGCCTGCTGATCGTGGGCTTCCGGATGTTCGGCCACGAGGTGCCCGAGCGGGACGATCCCCTGCTGCGGCTCGTGGAGATCTACAAGCGGGCTCACGCCGCCGCCGAGGCCGACGAAACCGTCCGCGACCAGGCCCGGGCCGAGCTCGCCAGACTCCACGCCGGCGACCAGGAGAACTACCGTCAGTGGCAGCAATACTGCCGCTGGAGCATGGAGCACTTCAACCAGATTTACCGCCGCATGGACGTGCATTTCGACGAGACTCTCGGCGAGAGCTTCTACAACGACCTGCTGCCTGGCGTCGTGGACGAGTTAGCTGCCGCCGGCCTGGCCCGGCCGAGCGAGGGCGCGATGTGCGTCTTCTGGGACGATGACAGCCTGCCCCCGCTGCTGGTGCGCAAGAAGGACGGCGCGTTCCTCTACGCCACGACCGACCTGGCGACGTTGAAGTACCGCCGCGACCGCTGGCATCCCGACGAGATCGTGTACCTGACCGATGCGAGGCAGCAACTGCATTTCCGCCAGATCTTCAGCGTGGCCGAGCGGTGGGGCGTGGCCGAAGGCATGCGGCTGCGGCACGTCTGGTTCGGCACGATCCTGGGACCGGACGGCACCCCGCTGAAGACGCGTAGCGGCGACCTCGTGGAATTGGCCGACGTACTGGACGAGGCGGAGCGGCGAGCCGTGGAAGTCGTCCGTGAGAAGACTCCCGACCTGGACGACGCCGAGGCCGGCGAGATCGCCCGGGCCGTCGGCCTTGGCGCCATCAAGTACGCCGACCTGTCGCAGAACCGTCAGAGCGATTTCGTCTTCGACTGGGACAAGATGCTCTCGATGCAGGGCAACACGGCGCCGTACCTCCAGTACGCCTACGCCCGTATCCGAAGCATCTTCCGCAAAGGCGCCGAGTCGGGCTGCCGCCCGGGCGAGACGGGCGTGTCGGTGGCCGAGCCGGCCGAACGCGCCCTGGCGCTGAAGCTGCTCCAGTGGCCCGAGGCCGTCGCAGCAGCCGGCGACGACTATCGCATGAACCTCATCTGCAATTACCTCTACGAACTGAGCTCCGTCTTCACGAGCTTCTACGAGTCGTGCCCGGTGCTCAAGAGCGAGCCCGCGCAGCGCGACAGTCGCCTGCAACTGTGCGACCTGACGTCGCGCGTGCTGAAGACCGGCCTGGACGTCCTGGGCATCCAGGTGCTGGAACGCATGTGAAGGAGGCCGCGACCTCGCCCGGCCGCCGAATGCCGATGAACCTGCGCGTCTGTGAGATCTTCCGCAGCATCCAGGGCGAATCGACCCGTGCCGGGCAACCGTGCTCGTTCGTTCGCCTGGCGGGGTGCGACGCCGGCTGCACCTACTGCGACACGCCGCAGGCCCAGGATCCCGCCGCCGGACGCGACATGACTGTGGCGTCGGTGGCCGCCGCAGTGACCGACCTCGGCGAATCCCTGGTCGAGATCACCGGCGGCGAGCCCCTGCTCCAGCGCGATGGCGTCGCGGCGCTGGCGGCCCGACTGCTGGACGCCGGCTGCACCGTGATGCTCGAAACCAACGGATGCCACGACGTGTCGCCGCTCGATCCACGCATCGAAATCGTCATGGACGTGAAGACTCCCGGCAGTGGCGTCGCCAAACGGCTGTGTCGGGCCAATCTCGACGTGCTGGACGGCAATGACGAGGTGAAGTTCGTCCTGACCGGCCGCGAGGACTACCTGTGGGCCCGCGAATTCGTCGCCCGGACACCGCAACTGTCCCGCGTGCGGGCGATTCATTTCAGTCCGGTGTGGGAAACGTTGCCGGCAGCCGCACTGGCCGCGTGGCTCCGCGCCGACGGCGGGGCGGCCCGCCTGGCCGTCCAGTTGCACAAGCTGCTCGGGGTGCAGTAGGGCCGCCACAACGATACGGCTGGACCCGTGACGGGGGATTCACTATCATGACGCAGTAGCGGCGGTGCGGGCCCGGGAGGAAACGATCCATGGAGATTCCCGTTGAGCTGGTGCGGATACTGATCAACGAGGGTGGCGAAACACAGGTCATCGTGGTCCGGGAAGTGGACGGCGACCGCGAACTGCCGATCAGCATCGGTTTCTTCGAGGCGGCCGCGATCGACCGGCGTCTGAAGGAGATACCCATTCCGCGCCCGATGACCCACGAACTGATTGAGAACGTGATCGAGGCCCTGGGCGGCCGCCTGGCGCGCATCGTCATCTGCGACCTGGTGGATCACACGTTCATCGGCAAACTCGTCATCGAGCGCAATGGCATGGAGGTGGACGTTGACTGCCGCCCGAGCGACGCTATTGCCCTGGCCGTCGGCCGCCGCGTGCCCATCCACTGCGAAGACCATGTGCTGCGCGCCGGCAACCCGCGGCCGCACGAGTCCGACTGAGCCCCTGCCTTTTGCGCTCCGGGCGGCCGTTGCGACGCCGCCTCCGGGCCGCTATAATGCCCCCGGCCGGAAGCTCCCGGTGGCCGCAACGGCATTAAGGAACCACGGATGACCTGGAAACGCGTACTGTGCCTCTATCCCTATGCGCCGGACAAGAAGAGCGAGCAGATGTACGGCGGCATGGCGATCATCAACCCGATCGGGCTCGAAGTGGTGGCCACGGCCGCCGCGCGCCACGCCGAGGTGATGGTGGTGGACCTGCGGCTGGAGACCGAGCCGCTGGATCGCCTGATTGCCGACTTCCGGCCCGACCTGATCGCCGTCAGCATCAACTGGGGCCGCGATGAGTACATCGACGCCGTCGTCCGCGCCCTGCCGGCCGATACCACCCTGCTCGTCGGCGGCCTGCACCCGACGCGCTATCCGGACGAGTACCTGGACGCCTACCCGCAGATGGACATGCTCTCGTTCGGCTACGGCGAGAAGACCATGGCCGAGTTGCTCGTCGCGGGTTCGCCCGAGAACGTGCCCGGCCTGTGGTACCGACAGCGGCCCAAGGCCTTTCCGCCGCAGGCCCGCGCCGTGATGCCCGAGGCGACCGGCGCCGAGCTGGTCCGTAACGAGTGCCGCTACGACGTGGACGTGTCGAGCTTCCACGTCAACCGGTCGCTGCGCCGCTACAAGTACCCCTGGATGAACCTCAAGGGCGACAACATCGCCACGAGCATCGGGTGCCCGATGGTCTGCGCGTTCTGCGGATGGCGGACGAACATCTACGGCGAGCCGCAGAAATGGATCCCCCGCCCCGCCGAGGACGTGGTGGACGAGATCGCCGAGACCGACGCCGACGTCGTTCACATCGTGGATGCCAACTTCGCCCACGACCCCGAGCGCGTCGAGCGCATCTGCGACCTGCTGATCGAACGCGACATCCGACGGCTGTTCGCCTGCGAGATCCGCGTCAACGCCCTGTCCCACAGCCCCGAACTGGTCCGCAAGATGGAGCAGGCCGGCTTCTTCATGTTCATGGTCGGCGTGGAGTCCACCAGCGACGAGTACCTGAAGCAGATGAAGAAGGGCTACACGGTGAAGATGTGCCGCGCGGCCTTCGAAAACCTGCGCCGGACGCACATTCTGACGCTGGGCAACTTCATCATCGGCATGCCGGGCCAGAGCCGCGAAGACATGCTCTACGTGGCCCGATACGCCCGCGAGCTGGGCCTGGACTTCATCAGCCCGAACAAGCTCTATGCGTACCCGAACTCGGCGTTTCACGAGTGGGTGATGCAGCACCCGGGGTACCACATCGAGGGCCGCCGGCATTACGTCGTCAGCGACACGATGGACCTCAAGAAGATGAAGCGGATTCAGCGGAAGATTTACTTCCGCTTCTTCACGCCGTCGCACATCTGGCGGTTCTACCGCAAGGCGCTGTCGCACCCCATGGTCGTCAAGATGGGCCGCACGCGCATCAAGCGGGCCATGCTCCGGACGCTGTGGAACCACCTGTCAGACACCCGGTTCCGCAGGCGACTCATCAAGAAGCTGTTCGGCCGGTTCGACTCGAAGCGCCGCGGCCGCGCGGCTTCCCTCTGACCTCCGATCTCCTCAGGAGCAGCCATGACCCGATTGTGCGTGGCGATTCGGCCGAAGACCACCGCCGAGGCCATCGACCAGATGAAACGCCTGGGCCGGCAGGCCGACCTGCTGGAACTGCGCGTGGACGCCATGGACGAGTGCGACCTGGGGCGCGTGCTGGCGGCCCGCGCCGCGCCGCTCATCGTGACCAACCGCGCCGCCAACGAGGGCGGCTTCCGCCCCCAGGACGAGGCCCGCCGCCTCGAGGTGCTGGTCGAGGCCGTGCGGCTCGGAGCCGATTACGTGGACGTGGAGCTGGCCGCCCTGACGCGGTTTCAGCAACTGGCCGACGCCGTGCCGCGAGAACGCACCAGGCTGATCGTCAGTTGCCACAATTTCCAGCGGATGCCCGACGACCTGGTGGCCACGGCCCGGCGCATCGATGCCACGGCGGCGGCCGATGTGGTCAAGGTGGTGGGAACCGCTCGCATGCCGGAGGATAACCTTCCCTGCTTCGAGGCGCTGCGGTCGGTGCGCAAGCCCGCCGTCGCCCTGGCCATGGGCGAAGCCGGACAGCCGAGCCGCATCCTGGCCGGCAAGTTCGGGGCTTGGCTGACCTATGCCAGCGAGGCCGCCGGCGCCGAGAGCGCCCCGGGACAAATCACCCTGGAGCAGATGCGGAGCCTCTACCGGGCCGACCGCGTGGGCCCCGCAACAGCCGTGTACGCCGTCATGGGCAACCCCGTCGGCCACAGCCTGAGTCCGGCCATCCACAATGCGGCCTTCAAGGAACTGGGCATCGACGCCGTGTACGTGCGGCTGAAGGTCGAGGGCGACCCAGCCGCCGCTGTGCGCGCCCTCAGTGCCGTCCCGATCGACGGCTACAGCGTCACGATTCCGCACAAACAGGCCGTCATGGCGGCGTGCGTCGAAGTCGATCCGACGGCTCGCCGGATCGGGGCCGTTAACACGCTCATCCGCCGCGACGACGGTTACCATGCCACCAACACCGACGTGACCTCGGCGATGCGGGTGCTCGCCGGCGCCATGGGCAGCGACGATTTCACGGGCAAGCGAGCCCTGGTCGTCGGCGGCGGCGGCGTCGGGCGGGCCTATGTGTACGGCCTGATCGGTCGCGGCGCCACAGTGCACGTGTCGGACATCGACGCCGCGCGGCGGGAACAGTTGGCCTCCGAAGCCGGCGCCACGGCCGTCGCGCCGGACCACCTGGGCAACGTGCGGGCGGATATCCTCATGAACGGGTCGCCCGTAGGCATGTGGCCCAAGGTGGACGATACGCCGGTCGATGCGTCGCTCCTGCGACCGGGCATGGTGGTCTTCGATGCCGTGTACAATCCCCGGGAAACGCGGCTGCTGCGCGAGGCCCGGGCCGCCGGGGGCGTGACGATCAGCGGCGTGGAGCAGTTTGTCGGCCAGGCCGTCGAGCAGTTCGAGCTCTGGACGCAGCAGCGAGCCCCCTTCCAACTGATGCGGCAGGTGGTGCTGGACGCGCTTCAGTCTCACTGACCAGCGGGCACGAAAGAAAACGGGCGGCCTCGTCGTCGACGAAGCCGCCCGTGGATCAACTGTCGTTCTCTGTGGCGTCAGGCCCCCTGCCCTTTGTTGCCGTTGTCGGCGTCGCGGTCGATGTCGTCGCTGACGTCCTTCAATCCCTTCTTGAACTCGACAATGCCCCGACCCAGACTGCGACCCACTTCGGGCAGGCGACGGCCGAAAAGGAGCAGTCCGATGATAGCCACGACCACCAGCTCCCACGGGCCGATGTTCAGAAAGCCCAGAGTCTCCATGCGTCATCCTCCGATGGGTCAACGTGCATTATAGTCGTTCACCCGAAGACCCACAAGCCCAGAACACACGCCTGCCGGCCGTCACACCTTCGGCAATCCCTTCATCGACGTGGCAATGGCCTCCTCGGGATACTCGTAGTCGTGCAGCTTGCCGGCGAAGTAGTCGTCGTACGCCGTCAGGTCGAGGTGGCCGTGGCCCGAGAGCAGGAACGTGATGTCCTTGGCCTGACCTTCCTCCTTGGCCCGCAGCGCCTCGTCGATGGCCACACGAATGGCATGCGACGACTCGGGCGCCGGGATGATGCCCTCGGTCTTGGCAAACATGATGGCGGCCTCGAAACAGGCCAACTGGTGACGATTGACCGGCTCGACGAGTCCCTGGTCAATCAGGATCGACACCAGCGGGGCCATGCCGTGGTACCGCAGGCCGCCGGCGTGAATGCCCGGCGGAATGAAATCGTGACCGAGCGTGTACATCTTCAGCAGCGGCGTCAGCTTGCCGGTGTCGCCGAAATCGTAGGCAAAGACGCCCTTGGTCATGGTCGGGCAGGCCGACGGCTCCACGGCGACCATGCGTATCTTCTTGCCTTCCAGACGATCGGGGACGAACGGGAACACCAGGCCGGCGAAATTCGACCCGCCGCCACAGCAGCCGATCAGCACGTCCGGCTTCACGCCGCCCAGGGCCATCTGCTTCTTCACTTCCAGACCGGTGACCGTCTGATGCAGCAACACATGATTCAACACCGATCCGAGCGAGTACCTGGCATCGTCATGCGCGATGGCGTCCTCGACGGCCTCGCTGATGGCGATGCCGAGCGAGCCGGGCGTATCGGGCATGCGGGTCAGAATGTCGCGACCGGCCTTGGTCTTGTCGGACGGGCTGGGAATGACCTCGGCTCCGAACATGTTCATCATCGACTTGCGGAACGGCTTCTGCTCGAACGACTTGCGGACCATGTAGACGGTGCATTCGAGGCCGAAGTGGTTCGTCGCATAGGCCAGGGCCGACCCCCACTGCCCGGCGCCGGTCTCGGTGGTCAGACGCCGGACGCCCGCCACCTTGTTGTAGTACGCCTGCGGAATGGCCGTGTTGGGCTTGTGCGAGCCGGCGGGCGACACCGACTCGTTCTTGTAGAAGATCCGCGCCGGGGTGCCCAGAAACTTCTCCAGCCGCCGCGCTCGCACCAACGGCGACGGACGGTAGACCACCAGGGCCTCCAGCACTTCCTCGGGAATGTCGATCCATCGCTCAACCGACATTTCCTGTTCGATCAGGTTCTCGGGGAAAATGGCCGCCAGTTTTGACGGGTCCATCGGTTTGGCGTTGGCCGGGTCCAGCGGCGGGGTGAGCCACTGCTTGATGTCTGCCGCCACGTTGTACCACTGCCGGGGCATGTCGTCGTTTGTCAGATACATTTTGTCCTGTGCCACGCGTGACCTCCCTTAGTTACAGACTCTCGAGCAATTCCAGGCAATGCCCTGATCGGCAGAACCTCCATGACACCAAGGCTGTCTGGCAAGTGTAAACCGCGAGGGACACAAAAGCAAGCCCCACCGAGCCTCTCTGGACGTGGCGTTTCTGGAGAAGCCGAGGGCGAATCCGGCTTTCCGGACACACGCGGAGAAGGCCCCGGCAAGCAACGGGCGGCGAAGAAACCTTGACAGAGAGGCCCGGAAAGGGTATGAAGGCGGCTTGAATTGGCTTGTCGCCCCCGGCGAGGGGGCGGCTGTCTTTGTGGGGTGACCAAGGGAGGGGCCTATGCCCAGAAAGTGCAGACGACGTCGTAAGATCGGCAGCAAGAAGCGTGCCCAGCGTCGCAAACAGCGCAAGCACTAGCGACAAGCCGCCGGAAGGCTGCCGAGCCAAGCGGGCTGCCCGCTGTCGTGATGCCACAGAGCGGCGGGGAAAGCCCGTTTTCGTGCATGGCAAGCTTCTGCGCGGATAGCGGCTGGGACGTGGATACAAGTGGAGCCTGAATGACGGTATAATGGCGCAAGGGCAAGGCTCCTTGTTGTGGTGAAAGGCAGGTGGCCGTGTCATCGAAAGACGACATTTCCGGCCTGATGCGGCGATGGCCGTTCGATCCGGACAATTACCTGAGACGGATTGTCGGGGCAGACGGGCGGCCGAAACTCCAGGTGCGGTTTCCGATGGGACTCGAGCAGTATGAGCTGGACGGGCGACCGGACGGTCTGCGCCCCATGGACTGCGAGTCCTACCTCGACTACTATCAGCAGTTGCGCGATGCCGCCGTCGCCACGAGCGGCAAACAGGACTCGTTCGGCCTGACTCCGGGCGACTGCGAGCATCTTCGCCTGGAGGCGGACATCTACCATTACCGCCTGGGCCTGCTTTACCGGGAGCGAGACTACGAGCGAGCCGCGGCGGATGCGGCGCGCAACCTCCGGGTCTTCGATTTCGTAGCGCAGTGCGCCGAACGCGCCGAGGACTCCGAGCTGTTCGATCGGCATCGGGCGTATACGGTCCGCGTGCTGGCGGTCAGCCGGGCCATGATCTGGCTGCGGCGGGGCGCCTACGAAGAGGCCTTTCGCCATGTGCGCCAGGGGCTCCAGCAGTTGGAGCAGATGGCGTCGCACCTGGACGACCGCGACCGGCGTCAGTGGCGTCAGTCGCTGGCCCGCCTGCGGCGGCTGGCGAGGCACATTCAGCGCAACAAGCCGCTGACGCCGCGACAGCGGCTGCAAAGGGATCTGAAGGCGGCCGTGGATCGGGAAGACTACGAGTCCGCGGCGCGACTTCGCGACCAGTTGGCCGCGATGCCACAGGCGGCGGCCGAAACGCCGCCGCCCGGGTTGCCGCCCAATGCCCCGTAGCGGGGAACACGTGCGGCAGGGCGGCGCATCTCTGAGGATTCAAAAGCTCCGTATAGCATGCTTTTGAGAGATTGAGGGCCGGAATCCTCAAGAGGATTTGTTTTTTGCAGCCTTTTTTTCTTGCTTGGCCATAAGCTCTGGTCTAATATAGAGTTGAAGCGAGGGACGCAAAAAGCGCCTAGTCTGTGCGGTATCGCGCGTAATGAACTCATATCTGACTTGGAGCGTCCCGAGGCAAGTCTGACGAGTTTCGTGCCGACAGAAGATACTGGCGGGGTGACAATGCGGTGGTGATACGCGCACGGTCTGTGCCGTGGTGTAGCGTACACCGGGTGTTCGTGTCTGGTGAAGGAGTGCGTGTTCTCAGTCTCTAGAACAGGGGCCGGCAATGCAAACCATAACGAAGAAGCAACTTACTGATCGGATTGCGGACCGCATGAAGGAAAAGCGGGTCCTGGTCAAGCAGATCGTCCAGTTGTTCCTGGACGACGTGATCGACGAGCTCGCAGCCGGCAATCGGCTCGAATTCCGCGATTTCGGCGTCTTCGAAACTCGACGTCGCAAACCTCGCGTCGCCCAGAATCCCCGCACGCTCGAGCGGGTGCATGTCCCGGTGAAGTGGACCGTGAAGTTCAAAGTCGGCCGCCTCATGAAGCAGAAGGTCCAGGAAGCCATCGACAAAGGCATAGGCCAGACGGATGACGCCGCGCCGCAGCAGATTGCGGCCAAGGCCGATGGCAAGGGCCCGGTGGCCTGAGTCCGACGGCAGCACAATGCCCTGATCTGAGAGATTCGTTCCCGCGTCGAACCCGCGTTCCGCGCCGGCATCGCCGGTGTGGCGGCATGTTTGATCCACTGACAACGACTCGCCAGGAGCGTCCTGCTCCTGGCACGCCTGGGGCCGGCGACTGTGCCAACGCACGGTGGCACGCCGCCGACAGACCGGCTGCCCCCAGGGTGTGACGATGGACGACGTTGGAAACGGGTTGACGTCTCTGGCGACGGCAATAGAATGGCGGCGGCGAGGACGCATGTGAAGAGTGTGGCAGCCCGGCACGGCGTGCGTGTGCGGCCGGGCGTCGAATGGAATCCCAGCAGGAGCCGATGCATCGGGCCGGTGTGCCCGGCGGCAGGCGGCTCAGTGAGGTGCTGCGTTGAGAGTTGCTTTGGCCGGCCTGAGCATGTCCGGCAAGACCGCCCTGTTCGATGCCCTGAGCGGCCATGCGCTGGATTCGCAGAGCCATCCCGCGAGGGCCGATCATCCCAACGTCGCCACGATCCGGGTGCCCGACGAGCGTGTTGATTTTCTGGCCGAGTTGCACAAGTCGGCCAAGGTGGTTCACGCCACGACGGAACTGGCGGACCTGCCGGGGATGATTCTCGACAGCGGCCCCGGTGCCGCCGAACGCCCGCGCATCATCGCCCAGTTGCGACAGGCCGACGCGATCGTCTGCTGCCTGAGGGCGTTCCACAGCGACGCCGTGCCGCCGCCCAAGGGGTCGGTCGATCCGCGGCGCGACTACGACGACATCCGCAGCGAGTTCTTCCTGGCCGACCTCGAGCTGGTCGTCCGCCGCATCGAGAAGGTCGAGTCGACGCTGAAGAAGCCCCTGCCGAAAAAGGACCGCGAACAGCACGAGCGCGAAGCCCATCTCCTGGCACGTTGCCGCGAAGCGCTGGAGGCCGAGCAGCCGTTGCGGCCGCTGCTGGAACGCCCCGAGGACGAGATTCTGCTGCGGAGCTTCGGCTTTCTGACGCAGAAACCGACTATCCTCGTTCTCAACGTGGATGAGTCGCAGGCGGCCCAGATGGCGACGATCACGGCATCGTGGGCCGACGTTGGCCTGCCGGTGCATGCCATCAGCGCCAAGGCCGAGAGCGACATCCTGGAGTTGCCCGAGGACGAGCGACCGCTGTTCATGGAAGAGTTGGGCATCGCCGCGCTTCAGAGCGAACGCCTGGTGCGCGACATCTGCCGCGAGCTGGACCAGGTGGTGTTCCTGACGACCGGCCCCGACGAGACGCGCGCCTGGCCGATTCCGAAGAACTCCACCGCCGTGGAAGCCGCCGGGGCCATTCACAGCGACCTGGCGCGAGGCTTTATCCGGGCCGAGGTTTTCTCCTACGACGATCTGAAGGCGGCCGGCAGCGAGAAGGCCGTTCGCGCCGCCGGCAAGTTCCGCCTGGAAGGCAAGGACTACATCGTCCAGGACGGCGATATCCTGGTCATCCGTTTCAGCGTCTAGGCGACGCCACCTTCGGCGGCAACCGACCATGCATACCGAAACTCTCTCTGTCGGCACCGAACTGACCAGCGGCAGCACGATCGACACGAACGTCGCATGGCTGGCCGGACAACTGGCGCAGCTCGGTCTCACCATCCGTCGTCACACGACTCTGCCCGATGATCTGGCGTCGCTCGTGGCCCACGTGCGTGGCCTCCGCGCCGGCGCGTCGGAGCCGACGCTGCTGGTCGTCACCGGAGGCCTCGGGCCGACGCTTGACGACCTGACGCGCGACGCCGTGGCCGCGGCGCTGGAGTTGCCGCTCGTCGAGGACACCGCCTGTCGCCAGGCCATCGAGGCCATGTTCCGTCATCGCGGCTGGCCGATGGCGTCGAGCAATCTGCGACAGGCCCAGTTGCCCCAGGGGGCCACCGCCCTGCCGAACTCGTGCGGCACGGCTCCGGGCTTCTACGTTCACAGCGACCGCCTGCACATCGTCGTCATGCCCGGCGTGCCCTACGAGATGAAGGCCATGTACGCCGAGCAGGTCGAGCCGATCGTTCGTCGCCTGGCGCCCGGCGGCCGCGTCGTGGCGGCCAGAATCCTGCACACGTTCGGCCTCGGCGAGTCGACGGTCGGCCAGACGATTGCCGACAACATGGCCCGCGGCCGCAACCCGAACGTCGGCACCACCGCCGCCTCGGGCATGGTCTCGGTCCGCATCTGGGCCTCCGCCGCGTCGGCCGACGAGGCCGCCGCCATGCTCGACGCCGAGGAAGCCGACCTTCGCCGCAAGCTGGGCCATGCCGTGGTCGGCTGCGGCGAGGAGGGGTTGCCGCAGGCGGTGGCGCAACTGCTGACCACGTCCGGGGCGACGGCGGCCGTGGCCGAGTCGTGTACGGGCGGCCTCGTCAGCAAGCTCCTCACGGACGTGCCCGGATCCTCGGCGTTCTTCCTGGAGACTGCTGTCACCTACACAAACGCCGCGAAGACCGCCCGCCTCGGCGTGCCGACCGAGTGGATCGCCCAACACGGAGCCGTCAGCGAACCGGTGGCCCGGTCCATGGCCGAAGGCATGCGGTCTCTGAGCGGCGCCGACTATGCGCTGGCGACCACCGGCATCGCCGGTCCTTCGGGCGGCACGGACGCCAAACCTGTGGGCCTGGTGTTCGTCGCATTGGCCTCCGCCGACGGGACCGTGGTCCGCAGGCTCCATCTGCCCGGCGACCGGGACCGCGTGCGGCACCGAACCGCACTGGCCGCACTGAACCTGCTCAGGCTTCGTCTCCTGAACGTCCCGCTCGAATAGCGACAGATTCCCTTCCCGTGTCGCGCCTGCCATCGTCGCCGCTTGCAGCCCCCTGCGGCTGCGGACGGATGGCCCTGTCGTACGGCTCAACGGACAGTACGCGGTTCACCGAGATCACTTGTTGCGCAGGAAGATTTCGCGGATGTCGCGGAGTGTGTAACCGTGGGCGAGAAGCTCGCGGATGAGCTTCAGCCGGGTGATAACGTCGGCATCGAAAAGACGATGCCCGCCTGGCGTGCGTCCGGCCTCACGAATCAGTCCGTACATGCAGTAGCTGGAGACCATCTGCCGCGAGAGCCCGCTCTGGCGGCAGACGTCGCCGATCTTCATGAGCGGCGATGCGTTGGGTGGCGTCTTGGCGTGGGACATACTCGCTCCCGTCAAACCGGACTGCTGGCATAGCGACAGCGGCTGCCCGGCCGACCAGTGCTGTTATCGTGTGTGGCCATACCGCAACTTGAACCCAACTGGGCCGCAACGCGCCGGCGCCGATCCGGCATATGGCAGCGCAATGCGTGAGGTCGCACGGGAGAGCGGCCCCGCCCGCCGTGTTGCCGTCCAGGCAGAGCCTAACGATTCTTCACTTCCGGCAGGACGCGGCCGTCGAGGTCGGCGGGGATCGGCCGCCCGAGCAGGTACAGCAGCGTAGGCACCAGGTCGACGGTCTGGGCGACGTTCACCGTGCCGCGCGGCACGCCGGGCCCGGCCAACAGCATCGGCACCAGCATGTCCGCGGGCCGCAGGCCGCCGTGACCAGCGCGGTTCTGTGTGCGGAAGTCCCAACCCGGAGCGGCAAAGACCGCCAGGTCCCCTGCCCTGCGGGCTCGGAAGTAGGCCACGAGCTGCGCCGGAAGGCCGGGGAACTCGGTGGCGACCGTCGCCGCGAGCCACTCCTCAGGCGAGTGGGCCGATCCGTCGAGCATGGCCGCCGGCACGTGCCCCTGCCAACCGAGCGGATCGTCGCCCGCGATCCGATGATAGCTGATTCCCGCGCCGCGGCCGCCCGGCTGCCGGAACTCCACTTCGCCGCCCTTGCGGACCAGTCGGACCACCTCCGGCCCGACGGCATACGCCACGGCGTCAACGGCTTCCTCCTCAACCAGGGTGGCCATGAGGTTCACGCGGCTTCCGTCGCAGGTCGGGTAGTCGGCCATATCGGACGCATCGGGCCGCACGGGCCACGCGGCGAAAGCGGACTTGCCGTCCGCCCCGTCCACGGGCTTGCGCAGGCATAGGGCCCAGTAGCAGTCCCCGCTTCCGTACAGGACGGTGGAGAAGCGTTCATAGTAGTCGCGCCGATCCTGGAAACTCGTTTTCTCCCACAGGGTCTTGTCGGCAATGTCCAGCCCCACGCGCTGCTTCAGGAAGTCGTGTATCGGAAAGTGCTGCGTGACCTCGCACAGGCTGTGGTCGCTGACCAGGGCGAGGGTGATCTTGTCGATCAATCCGGCACGCTCGATGTCGCCGAGCACGCGGCCGATCTGCCGGTCGGTGTGAACGAGCGCCTTGCGGTACACGTCCGACTCGACGCCGAGGCCGTAGGCGCGGAAGTCGGGCGCCAGCAGATAGACCACTGTGATAGCGGGAAACTCGCGCCGCACCACGGCCGTGTCGATCACCTCGTTGAGGCGATACAAGGTCAGGCGGTCGACGAACTCGAACCACCCAAAGAAGAACGGCGGCCCGGCGGAAGTCCAGTTCTCAAAGAAGTGCGTGCTGCCGCGATGGGCCTGGAGAAACAGGCTGAAGGTCGTCCGGTCGGGAAACTGCTCGTAAAGGGTCGCCGCCCGGTGGTCGGTGTCCAGGTGGTTCTTCTGGCTGATCGTCTCGTAGTTGCGCCACACCAGCCGGTTGCGGTCGAACCAGTTGATGCCGGTGATGCCGTGATGACCGGGAAACTGCCCCGTCATGACGCTGGTTTCGTTGGCCAGGGTGACCGAGGGGATGTTGACTACGGTTCGCGGCGCGTAGAGCCCACGATCCACGAAGTACTTGCGAATGGCCGGCAGTTGGCCGGCATCGAGCATCTCCTGGAAGATGAACGGGTTGACGCCATCGACGAAGAACACGATGGCCCCGTCCACCTGGTCCGTAACGCGGGCGACGCGGTCGAACGGAAGGAAGTATGTGTCGGCCGGCCCGTCGGCCGAGGGAACGCCGCAACCGGCCAGGGCGGCCAGGAGCACCAGGACCCATACCAGGAGAAGGGTTGCCGGCGGAAAAAGACAACGCGAGGCTCGTTTCTGCATGAGGCTCACTCCATGGCAGTCTGCGCCGTGCGGCCCGGGGTCACCGATTCGTCGGCCACGGGGCGCCGGTCAGATTGCTCATCTGGCGGGGAATGTCGCTCGACCGCATCAACTCGGGCAACGGCCCGATGGTGGACATGATGAACGTGGTGCTGTTGGTGCGCCTCAGGCTGCCGTGGGTCGATGCTACGGGGACGGTTCCGGCGAACCCTTTGGCGCCGCTGTAGGATCTGTCCTTGAGAGAACACAGAACGTCGGGCGGATTCTCGACCAGGCCGACATGGGCCCGCCACAGCCGCTCCAGCGACGCCGGATACGCATGAAGCGCCGTGGCCCGCAGCAGCGCGTCGGCCCCGAAGAAACCGTCGGCGTCCGCCTGGCCGGCCATCCCGTCGAGCACGGGCTTGAGTTCCAGCGGATCGCCTTCGAGCGGCTCGTAGGCAAACCGGCCGTTGCGGTGCCGTACCACGGCCCGCTGGCCGCCGGGGGCCAGAACCACCACCGTTTCGCCGTCGGCGTAGCTGGCCAACTCCACCGCATCGAGCTGGACCATGTCGGCGGCCAGGGCGGCCGGCCGCTGAGTGCAGAAGGCTGCATAGGTGACCAGGCCGAACGGGGCGTAGACCACGTCCTGCGGGCCGCTGAGCGACCCCCGCAGACGCCAGCCCTTGTCCTTCAGGAACGATTCGATCGGCGCTCGCGTCGCCGGCGTGTACGTGTGGCCGTGGTCGGCCATGAGGGTCAGCTTGACCAGTCCGTGGGTCTCCCAGAGCACCTGGTGGACCAGGCGCTCCACCTCGCGGAGGCACTGCCGCTGGCCTTCAGCGCCGAGCCGCGTCCCGACGCCCGCCGAGCTGACGAAATAGGCGATGAACTCCTGCGTCTCGGCGCGGTCGAACTTGCGCTTCGCGTCGTTGAGCTCCTTGCCGAACACCTCGGTAGGCATCACGTACCCGATGGCGTCCCAGAGCAGGTCGGCGCGGTAATCGAGCAGCCGGTTGTAGGGCTGGCTGCGTCCGCTCATGTACTCGCCGGCCCCGCCCACCACGAGGTTGCGCCGCCGGTCGAAATACGCGGCCTCGATGCCGCGGCACGCGATGTACCCGAGGGTGTCCTCCAGACAAGGATCGGACATGGTCGGATACCCGGTAATGACCCGCGACGGGGCATGGAACACCCTCAGGCCGCCCTCGTCGTAGTAGGCCTTCACCAGGTCGTAGCTGAATCCGTCGAGGATGATCACCAGGTGCCGGCAGCTCGCCGGCGGCAGCTCGTCCAGCCGCGTGACGTGGTCGGCCCTGCCGTCGCCGCCGGTGTCGTAGCCGATGCGGTCGGCGCGGCCGGTCTCGGTGTCGGCAAACGTGAAGAAGTCGGCCAGCCCGTCGCCGTCGGTGTCGTAGGCGGCCAACGCCTGCGATTGCAGCGCGGCATCGCCCATCGACTCCGCCGGAAAATGGACCGGCTTCTGGCAGCCGCACAACGAGGCCAGTGCAGCCACAACTACGAACGCCACTGCTCTCATGCTATCCTCTCCGGGAATCCCAAACGCCGCAGGATCAGACGGCGGCGTGCGGCAGCTATTCACGGCTGTCCGTGACGGGTTCGGCCGGCTCGCTTGCAGGCCCCACCGACGGCGTGGCAGGCAATTCCGAATCGCCCTGTGGCCGCGGCGTCGCCAGAAGAACCCGCGTCTGCTCCGGCGTCAGCTCCCTGCTGATCAATTCGGTGTATCGCCGGTTCATCTCGTTCGTAATCTCCTGCCGCCGCTGAACCAGGGCCCACAGCTCCTGCTTGAGCTGCCGGACCCGCTCCGGGTCCGACGCTGCGGTCCGCTCGGCGGCTTCGGCCTGACGGCGGAGTTCCTCCTGCGACGCACGGGTCTCGCGGAGCGCCTCGTCGGCCATCCGGGCGACGGACTCGTTGACGGCCACGAGCCGCTCGCGCTGCTCGTCGCTCAATCGCGTGGCGTCGTCGTCGGTGCGACTCAGCCACTGCAGCCGCGACGCCGCGGCCAGATGGTACTCCTGCCGAAGGGTCTCGATGGACCGATCCAGCGGCGAGCCGGCGGGCAGCGCGCCCGTGTTGCCGTCGCCGCCGGACGTCGTTGCCTCGGCCGCCCGACCCGACCCGGATGCGGGCGCAACGTCGCCCGGCGATCCGTCGCCGCCCAGAAACACCCACGCCCCCACAATGGCCAGCACGCCGATCCCGGCCAATACCAGCAGAGTCGTCGACTTCACTGCTTCCCCCCTGACGAATCGTCTCCCCGGCCGGGTCACGATACGTACACGGTCTGCGCCGCGCGCAGACGCCGCCGGCAGGCCTCCGGGCTACTTCACCCGGATCAGCTCATAGTCCCGCGAGCCCAGGCCAATGGCCTCAGCGTGGCGGACCTGCACGTCGCACTCGATCTCCGGACGCATGTGCGTGAAGAGGTTGCCGCCGGCCTCCTGCTTGAGCAAGTCCAGCGTGGCCTGGTCCACGGCCACGGGATCGTCGCCGGCCAGGATGCCCACGTCGTCGCAGGCTGCCTTCTGTTTGGTGCCGAAGCAGTCGCAGTCGCGGGTAATGTGCGTCGCGAAGTTGAAGTAGACCATCTTGCCGTCGTGGTGCTTGTGCACCGCGAGGCAATGCTCGGCCATTTTCTCCTGGAGCTCCGCCGGCGCGACGCCCCAGTCGAAGCCCACCGCGCCGAACCGGCACACCGCCAGACACTCGCCGCACCCGATACACTTGGCCTTGTCGAGCACGGCTGCCTTCTTCACCGTGATCGCCTCGGCCGGACACCACCGGGCACACGCGCCGCAGGCGGTGCACTTCTCGGACTTGAAGATCGGATACGAGCCGTGATGCTGGCTCATCTTGCCCGCGCGGCTCACGAGGCCCATGGCCACGTTCTTGATCGACGCGCCGAAACCCGCCGCCACGTGGCCCGTCACGTGCGTCAGCACGACGAACCCGTCGGCGTGGTACGCCACGCTGGCAATCGGCACCTGGCTGTAGTGCTTGCCCTTGACCGGCATCATGACCTGGCTGTTGCCGCGCAACCCGTCGGCGATGATCACCGGACAGCCGAGTGTCTCGCTCGTGAAGCCATGGGCCTGGCAGAGGTTGAGGTAGTCCACGGCATCGGCCCGCTGGCCGCGATAGAGCGTCGTGGAGTCGGTGACGAATGGCTTGGAGCCGCCCGCGGCAAGAACCTTCGCGAAGGCCTTCGCAATCGGCGGCCGCAGGTATCCGTTGCCGCCCTTCTCGCCAAGGTGCTGCTTGATGCCGATCAGTTCTTCCTTGCCGAACCGCTTGGCGAAGCCGGCTTTCTGGTACAGTTTCAGGGCCTTGCGGGCGTGCTGCTCGGGCGTCTCGCCCTGGCCGACCGGAATGAAATACACCGTGCTTTTCATCGTCAACAGACTCCGTTTTCGCCGAATCGACTGCTTCGTTTCACCGGGCCGCGCCGCCGGCGCTCGGCGTCTTCGGCACAGACGCCCTCCGTACGGCTGCAAACTGGACGGATCGTCACGGTGCTGATACTACAACGCTGCATCGTGGCATGGGCATCCTGCCCATGCGTCCCACGGGCATCTTGCCCATGGACGAACCGCGCGGTGCAGGGCCAAGATGGCCCTGCGACTCACGGGCAGGATGCCCGTGCCACAGTAAAAAGGCCGCGTGGCGTCGCGGTGCTAAGCAAACGGCCCCTTGCCGGGATTCTCCTGATCGTCCTCGTCCTCGCCCTCGTCGCCTTCCCAATCGGATTTCCACTTGTCGCTCTCGTCGATGTCGTCCATCTCGCGCTCCATGAACTTCATCATCTTCTCCTGGAGCGGCGCCAGGCGGCGGTATTGCATGAGCTGCGCCGCATAGGCCTGGTTCAGCCCATCCAGCCTCAGCAATTGCCATTTCAGCAGGCACTCCGGCTCCTTGATATTCGAAAACGGGTTGCACCGCAACCGCACTTCGCCGTGCGGCCCAATGTCGCCGAATTCGCATTCGCTGCACTGTAGCATGGCTGCCTCCTCCACCAACCGCCCCGCCCTGCAAACAGCAGCCTCCGCGCCGCCGCCCGCACACAGGACACAATCATTCTACACTCCGAACGGCCGGCGCTCTATGATTAAAGGACAAGCTGCCGTGGCCGCCCGGGGTGGCATGGTCTGGCCGTCCGCCAGACCATGACGATGCGCAGCAGGACGTAGGGTGGCTGCTTGCAGCCACGCGGAAAGAGATGCAGGGTGGGTCCCCCGGGACCCACGCGGCAGGAACGACGCCAGGGGCAGGATGCCCCTGGCACGCACGGGCAAGATGCCCGTGCCACGGTACAACCCCTGGTGGCATGGTCTGGCCGAAGGCCAGGCCATGAAGACGCGCAGCAACAAGGAGCAACGTCCATGGAATGCAGCCTGACACAGAAATCGTGTGTGCCCTGCCGCGGCGGCATACCCCCGTTGGAGCCTGAGAAGATCAAGCAGTTGCTCGCCGAACTGGGCAACGATTGGCAGGTGGTGGACGGCCCTCGCCTGGAGAAGACCTACAAGTTCAAGGACTTCAAGCAGGCCCTGGCCTTTGTCAACCGCGTCGGCGCCGTGGCCGAGGCCGAAGGCCACCACCCGGTGATCACCTTCACCTGGGGCCGCGCGACTCTGCAACTGTGGACCCACAAGATCCACGGCCTCCACGAAAACGATTTCATCCTCGCCGCCAAAGCCGATGCGGTGGCGGAGGGGTAATACGGGGGTGTCACCACCACGGGAAGATGGATCGCATCACCCGATTGGGGGATGTCTCGCACCAATCAAGCCATTTCAGCAGAGTGATGAACCCAAAGCTGAGCAGCAGCATCCCGGGCAGGATCCAGACCAGCCGGCGCTCCCACTTGGCCCGGTGCTCTCCGCGCCAGATGCGCCACGCCGCCAGAGTCGATACCCCTACCGCAAGTGCCGACCCTGCCGTCACGATCAACGGATTGTCCGGCAGAAGCCCAATGACCGCCACAACGACGACCAGGCGCCACAGGGCAGGCAGAAGACGCAATCTGGGTTTCGGCCGCGACGGCCGCCACGTCCGCACATGCTCACAGAGCGTATCGAAGTCTACGACGTAAGACGGAACTACCAGGTCGCTGGACCAATGCCCGGCCATCTCAATGCAGACCATCTCCTCGGTGATCAGAACCGACACGGCCTCGTCCTGCCGCACTACCAGCGGAGGGCGGCCTTCGATGCGACTGATGATGCAGTCGGGCCACACTTCCACCCGGGTCACTCTGCCGAATCTCACACTCCACCAGTACCCGACGAGGAATATCACCGCCACGAACACAGCACAAGCGCAGGTGCATGCCAGGACAAAGCCCAGCCCGTCGAACCAGTCGGTCCGGCCCCGCACGATAACCAGAACGACATGAACCGCGCCCAACACAACGGCTACGCTCGCAAGCGCCCGTGCGGCCTCTCGCACCTGCCGACCAAACGAGACCCGAAACGCCTCCTCGTCGAACGTGTGTACGCTCAGCAGCTGGGGGATGAAGGTGTTCGGGCTCGACGAATCGCCCATGGGCGCCTCAGAGGGTGCTGGTCGGGTCGATGTCCACGGCGATGGCCAGATCGTCGTTGCCGGGGGTCAGGCTGTCGCGCACCCGGTCGAAGAGGTCCATGATGCCGCGGGCCTTAGGGGCCTTCACGAGCACCTGGTAACGGAACTGGCGGTTGATCCGCGTGATCGGGCACGGCGCCGGGCCGAGCACCTGGATGGGGCCCGACGGGACCGCCGCGGCCACGTCGCGCAGACACTGCGTCACGTCGCGACAGTGGGCCAGCACCTGGTCCTCGTTGCCGCCGCGAACGATGATCCGCGCCAGTCGCGTAAACGGCGGATAGCCGAACGTGCGGCGGTGCTCCAGTTCCATGGCGGCAAAGCCCTCGTAATCGTGGGCCGCGGCCAGACGGACCGCCTCGTGATCGGGGTTGAAGGTCTGAACCAGGATGCGGCCGCCCTTGGGCCCGCGGCCCGCGCGGCCGGCCACTTGGCTGATGAGCTGGAACGTCCGCTCGCTGGCCCGGAAATCCGGCAGGTTCATCGAGACGTCCGCATTGATCACCCCTACCAGCGTCACGTTCGGGAAGTCCAGCCCCTTGGCGATCATCTGCGTGCCGATCAGCACGTCCACCTGCCGGTCGCGCACGGCCGTGAGCACCTGGTTGTGCGCGCCGCGGCTGCGCATCGTGTCGCTGTCCATGCGGGCGATCCGGGCCAGCTCGAACTTGCGCTTGACCTCTTCCTCCAGCCGCTCGGTGCCCAGGCCGAAGAAGTTCATCGACGGCGATCCGCACGCCGGACACTTCTCGGGCGGCGCGACGGCCCGGTCGCAGTAGTGGCAGCGGCACTCGTTCGCCTCGCGGTGGAACGTCATCGAGACGTCGCAGTCGGTGCAGCGAAGCGTGTAACCGCACGACGGGCAGAACACGTAGGTCGAGAATCCGCGACGGTTCAGGAACAGGATCACCTGCTCCTGGCGGTCGAGGGTCTCGGCGATGGCCTTTTCCAGGGCCATGCTCAGGGCGTGGTAGCCCTTGCGTTCGCGCGACGTCAGTCGCAGATCGACGATTTCGACCGGCGGCATGGGCCGCCCCTGGACGCGGGCCGTGAGCCGCGTCTCAGCGTAATGGTCGTGCGTGGTGCAGTTGTGTTTCGACTCCAGGCTCGGCGTGGCCGAGCCGAGGATCACCGGGACGCCGAGCAGGTGGGCCCTGACCAGGGCCACGTCGCGCGCGTGGTACCGCGGCGCGGTCTCCTGCTTGAACGACGTTTCGTGCTCCTCGTCGATCACGATCAGCCGCAGGTTCCCCGCCGGGGCGAACACGGCGCTGCGCGCCCCGACGATCACCTGGGCCCGCCCGTCGCGGATGTCGCGCCACTCGCGGTGCCGCTCCACGTCCGTCAGGTGCGAGTGCAGCACGGCCACCTCGGTGAACCGCTGGCGGAACCGGCGGATGGTCTGCGGCGTCAGGGCAATCTCCGGCACCAGGACAATCGCCTGCCCCCCCGCGGCCACCACCTGCTCGATGGCACGCAGGTAGATCTCCGTCTTGCCCGAGCCCGTCACGCCGTTGACCACCACGCAGCCGAACTCGCCCTTGGCGATCAGGGCCTTGATCCGCTGGAGGGCCAGCCGCTGCTCGTTGTTCAGCTCCGGCGGCGTCTCCGATTCCACCGGCACGTACAGGTCGCGGGCGAATTCCTCGGTCTGTTTCGTGACGATCCTGACCAGGCCCTTCTGCTCCAGGGCCTTGATGACGGCCGTGGTGCAGCCGGCCATGCGGGCCAGCTCGCGCGGCGTCACGGGGTTGTCCAGCGCGTCCAGCCGATCGAGCACGCGCTGCTGCTTCGACAGCACGCGGTCCATGTCGGCCTCGGTCCTCTCGCCGCGGACCACGAGCCGCACCGTCTTGAACCCGGCCTGCTTCTTCACCGCCGCCGGCAGAATGGCCGTAAGCACCTGCCCCAGCGGGGTAACGTAGTAATGGGCCATCCACCGGGCCAGGGCCATCAGGTCGGGCCCGATCAGCGGCCCGTCGTCCACCGGGCCGCGCAGTTCCTTGACCTCGGGCAGCTCGCAACGGTCCAGCACCTCGGCCACGTAGCCGACCATGGGCTTGTTGCCGCGGCCGAACGGCACCTCGACGCGCATCCCCGGGGCGATTTGGCCGCTCATGGCCGGGGGCACCGCGTACGTATAGAGGCGGTCCAGGGGCAGATCGAGGGCCACGCTGACGAATCGTGCTTCGGTGGCTTGCTCGGCTGGGGTCATGACGCTCGTTTCGGGTTCGCTCATGGTCTTCTGGGATCGCCTGAAAGGACAACGCTCGTGCAAGGTATCGCGCCTGCCCTCCGACGTCAAGGGGCGCACCGTCCAACTGTCTATTAGGTTCGGCCAGAAGCCGTGCCGGGATTCGGAGAAACCGGCCCCGGAGGCCAATAATTCGGCGGCTGAAACGTCTGACAAATCGGTATTGCACGTGAAACTGACCCGCGGTATACTTCATCAAAGGATGCGGCAATGATGCGACAGGTGCAGACGAATCACTTCGCGGGCGGGTGCGCTGTCTGACTTACTGGGAGGGTTCATGCCATGACCGAGACGTGTCGGCGTGCAGTGCGTGGCGTACTGCTGGCGGCCTGTATCGTGCTGTTGGCCGGTGCAGCGGCAAATGCAGCCGTTCTGAAGCACAAGCAGACGGGTGAGAAGCTCCAGGGCACGCTGACCGACCAGGTGATCAGCGGCATGACCCTGTTCAACCTCGACGATGGCGGCACCCGGTTCCTGAAGATGGAGGAATGGGACGTCGTCCAGGCCGACGCGCCCGCGCCGACGACGGCGGACGCCCCGGCCGCCCCCGCAGCAGAAGACTCGGCGGCCGCGGCCGCCGATGACACCGCCAGGAAATACAAAGTCTACGTGATCCCGATCTCGGGAGCCATCGAGAGCATGGCGCTGTCGGCCGCCGTAAAGCGAGGCCTGGACGAGGCCAAGCGGTGGAAGGCCGACGTGGTCGTCTTCCGGATGGACACCCCCGGCGGCGCGCTGCACGTTGCCAACGCCATTGTCGATTCGATTCAGTCGGTCGATTGGGCCAGGGTGGTGGCCTGGGTCAACGGCGGAGAAGACCGGGCACTGTCGGCCGGAGCGTTCATCTGCCTGTCCTGCGAGGAGATCTACATGTCCCCAGGCACGACGATCGGGGCCGCCACACCGTATCGTATGGTCCAGGGATCGGCCGAGGTCGAGGAGAAGATGCAGAGCGCCTTCCGGGCCCGGTTCCGCGCCCTGTCGGAGAAGCACGGCATCCCCGCTCCCCTGGCCGACGCCATGGTCGATTCCAGCACGTCGGTGATCCAGGTCTTCGTGGAAGGCCAGCAGAAGTTCGTCAGTGAGGAAGAGGCCAAGCAACTGGCCACCGACCACAAGGGAACCGACAAGTTCCGCCGAGGCAAGACCGTGTCGCAGCAGGGCAAGATTCTCACCATGACCGCCAACGAGGCCCTCGAGTACAAACTGATCAAGGGACTGGCGGCCGACATGCCGGGCCTGATGGAAGTCATGGACATCGACAGCTACCAGGCCAAGGAAGCCGACTGGCTGACCGGCTGGGTCGAGAAGACCTCCAAGTTGAACAAGGACAAGTTCGAGAAACTGCGGGCCGAGTTCAACAGCCAGATGAAGCTTGCCCAGCAGAATGATCCGATGATGAACGTGTACTCGTTCAGCGACGGCGGCAAACGGTGGCGCGAGTACTCCAACCTGTGCCTGAAGCATCTGAAGAAGTGCGCCGACGCACTGAAGCAGATCGAGGCCATGGCCAAGGACGAATCGGCCGATGTCCATGTCCAGGATGAGATGATCAACGACCTGAAGACCAACCTGAACACGCTGTACCAGCGGGTGAACGCCAACAAGAACCGTACGACCCCTTAGCCGCCGGGCCGTGACACAGACGCACCTCCTTGAGCTATCGCGACCGGGCGGCGCCATCAAGTGCCGCCCGTCGCTGTTGCCGGCCGGGCTGAGCAGGAGACGCTGGCCATGCGACACCCACAAGTCCTGATCGCCGCGATTGCCCTGTGGCTGGCTATGCCCGTCGGGCTCCATGGCGACACGGTGGTGCTGAAAGACGGCCGCCGCGTCGAAGGCCAGACGGTCGAATCGGGCGACACGGTGATCGTCTCCACGCCGGACGGCATCAGGAGCTTCCGCCGCGACGAGATCGACCGCATCGAACCCGACCTGCTGAAACAGGCTGACGCGCCGACCCGGGCGGCGTTCCACCTGGCCCGCAAGGAAGCCCTGCGCCGCGCCACGGCCGCCGAAGCCGTAACGGTCTGGCAGCAGTACATGGCCGACCATCCCCAGAGTTCGCTCCTGCCCAAGGCACAAGACGAGTTGGATCGGTGGCAACGCGCCGCAGCCGACGGCCACGTCATCTGGGGCGGCAAAGCCATGTCACCCCAGGACCGCGACCGCATCAAGGCCCAGGTGTACGAACTGATCGACAGCGGCCTCGAACGGATCGCCGCCGGCGACTTCGCCGCGGCCAGGCGGGACCTGACGCGAGCCGAAGGCCTCTGGACGGACCATCCGACGGCCCATTTCTATCTGGGCGACGTGTGGCGGCACCTGCGCAATCCCATCACTGCGGCCAAGCACTACGACGCCGTCGTGGGCGAGTTGCCGGACCACGTGCCCGCGCTGAACAACTGCGCGTGCGTGTGCGCACAGGTCAAGGACTACCGCACCGCCGTGACGTACCTGGCCCGCGCCATCCGTCGCGACGACCAGAACGACCTTCTGGCCGACAACGCGTGGGAAATGCTTCACATGCTCGAGCTCGACAAGCAGGGGCCGGGCCTGCGGCTGGACTTCTTCAAGGTCTCGGTGGACGACACGAAGACCCTGGAGGCGGCGTGCCGCGCGCGGCAGGAACGGATGAAGGCTCAGGACAAGATGCGCTGGGGCAGCCGCTGGGTGAGCGGCGCGGAATACGCCACGCTCCTGGGTGAGCAGAAGGACGCAGACCGCCGCATGGCCGAGTTGGCCTCCGAAATCAAGACGCTCGATGCCGAGATTGCGCGAATGCAGGGACGCCTTGACACGCTCGTGCGCATGCGGAATCAGTTGACGCGGTCGGGGTCCGACGCGCGTCTGACGACGTTCCATCGGGAAGTCCGTGAGCTTCTGGAGGACATCCAGGATCGCAAGGCCGAGCGGGCCCCACTGGCCAAGGAGGCCAAGGACGTGGCCGCCAAACGCCCCGAACCGCAGTGGTCGCACAACCTGGTGCTGCTGCCGGTGACCAGTCCCGTGGAGGGCATGGCCGGACATGTTCCCGACGATCCGTCGGTGCGCGAGGCCCTGCTGTCGCACAAGGCCGTGCTGGTGGCCCGGGACGGCACCTTCCTCGGCCGCCTGACCGCCGCCAGGCACGACACCGAGAGCCTCTGGAATCCGCTGGGAGAGTACGGATCCCCGTACAGCCCGACCAGCGTCTTCAGCCCGTTGTCGCGGTTCGGCCCCGGCGGCGGTGACGAGAGCGTCTGGAACCCCTCCGCCTCGCGTCCGCCGGTCATACGGGTGGGCGAAGCCCAGGTGGCCCACGTGACGGCCAACGCCTCGCTCACCCCGGGCATCCGCATCGAAGACCTGGTGATCGGCCTGAAACAGTTGCCCTGACGGACACGCCCTGCCCGCCAATCTACTGGTTTTATAGTTGACCAGTCGGGGATCCCCGGGTATGCTGCGTGTACATGGGGCGCTTGGGTGCCGCCGCAGGCCTCTGCTCTGCCGATGACGACAGCGTCGGCACGAGCCAACGCTTGGCCGGAGGGCTGGCCCCAGGGCATCCCGCAAGGAGCCACGCATGAGACGGCGGATCATCCGGTGGTGTGGCACGGCATGCGTCGCAGCAGCCTTGGTGGCCGTGTGCCGCGGCGAGGCACGAGCCGACAACGATCGGGCGCCTGCCGGCGCCGCCATAGACGTGCTGTCGCCCGAGCAGCAGCGCGGCATGGAAGCCTCCATTGACCGGGCCCTGGCCTGGATGGCCACGCAGCAGCAGAAAGACGGCTCGTTCGCGGGCCACGAAGGCGGCCAGCCCGGCATCACGTCGCTGTGCATCATGGCCTTCCTCAGCCGCGGACACTTGCCCGGCCGTGGGCCGTACGGCGCCCACCTGAACAAGGCCCTTGAGTTCGTGCTCTCATGCCGAAAACCCGACGGTCTGATCTGCAAGCTCACCCCCGGACCGACCTACGGAGGACAGGAGGACGCCTCTCACTCCGGACTCTACAATCACGCCATCAGCGGCCTGATGCTGTGCGAGGCGTACGGCACTACCGACGCCGAGCAGGCCCAGCGGATTCGACGCGCCGTCGATCAGGCCATCAGCACCGCCCTGAAATTCCAGAAGGAACGCAAGAGGAACACCACCGATCTCGGCGGGTGGCGGTACGTTCGCCGCACGTGGGGATTCGACAGCGACCTGTCGGTCACCTCGTGGCACCTGCTGTTCCTCCGCGCCGCCAAAAACAGCGGATTCGAGGTGCCGACGCAGGCGGTCATGGATGGACTGGCCTACACCAAACGGTGCTGGGATCCGCAGAAGCAGGTCTTCCTCTACACCATCCCGGTGGACTACAATCTTCCCAAGCGGGCCTGTGCCGGCATGGGCATCCTCTCGCTCTCCATGGCCGGCGAGCACAACTCGCCCATGGCGCAGGAGGCCGGACAGTGGATTCTCCGCCACTCCTTCACGCCCTACAACGAGGGGCACCAGTGGGACAGGTATCACTACGGTGTCTTCTACTGCACACAGGCCATGTTCCAGCTGGGCGGCAGATACTGGCAACAGTTCTTCCCGCCACTGGTGACGACGCTCCTGGCCAACCAGGGTCGCGACGGCTCGTGGCAGCCCGAGGCACGCGGCAACAACGCCATCTTCGGCAACGTCTACACCACCAGCCTCGTTGTCATCGCGCTGGCCACGCCGTATCAACTGCTGCCCATCTTCCAGCGATAGCGGCGAGAGCGAGTCGGGAAGGAGGCGCCATGACGCCCATGCACTTCGCATCGCCGCGCCCACTGCGGCATCCGGGCCGGGGCTTCTGTGCTGCGGCCCTGGCACTGCTCTGGACGGCCGCGGCCTCGGCCCAGAACACGCCGCCGGCCGCATCAGACAGCACTCGATCCCAAGCATCTCCGACGGACGTTCTGACCCTCGATCAGTGGCAACAGGTGGGTACCTCAGTGGACCGGGCCCTGGCCTGGGTGGCCACGCGACAGCAGGCCAACGGCGCGTTCGAGTCGCCCGACAGCGGCCAACCCGGCATCACCTCTCTATGCATCCTCGCCTTCCTCAGCCGCGGACACCTGCCCGACCAGGGACCCTACGGCTCCCACATGCGCAAGGCCGTGGATTTCGTCCTCTCGTGCCAGAAGGACGGCGGCCTGCTGAGCTACGCCCAGCCAGGCCCGACGCACCAGTCGCGGCAACCGTCGCACACCGCCACCTACAACCATGCCATCAGTTCGGTTATGCTCTGCGAGCTCTACGGCATGGACGCGCGCCACTCCTCGCAAGCCGTTCGCAAGGCCATCGACCGCGCGCTGGAGTTCACCGTGGCCCACCAGAAGGTCCAGAAGCGGCGCAGCCACGACAAAGGCGGGTGGCGGTACCTGCGGCGCTTCGTGGACAACACCGACAGCGATCTGTCCATCACCTCCTGGCAGTTGATGTTCCTGCGTGCCGCCAGGAACGCCGGGTTCGACGTGCCCGCGGAAACCGTCGATGCCGGCATCCAGTATGTCGAGCGATGCGGTGCACACCGCGACGGAACCTTCCGCTACGGCCTGGGAGCCCCCAACGACGACTCCTACAGCTGGGCCATGGCCGGAGCCGGCATTCTGAGTCTCTCGATGGCCGGACACCACGATACGCGGCTCGCCCGGGAGGCCGGAGACTGGCTCCTCGCCCAGCCCTTCGACGTCTACAAACCCGCCTACACCTCCTGGACACGCTACAACCGCTACCATTACTCCATGTTCTATTGCAGCCAGGCTATGTACCAACTGGGCGGCAACCACTGGCGACTGTTCTATCCGCGGATGACCCGCACCCTGCTGACGCACCAGCAGAGGGACGGCTCGTGGGAGGACGAAAACGGCGGGGACAGCTACTTCGGCAACACCTACACAACCGCCATGGCCGTCCTGGCCCTGACCGTGCCGTACCAGGTGCTCCCGATCTTCCAGCGATGAGAAATCGTTGTATGGCCCCAGCAGACGCCTGCCCGGCTCACTCCTGCGACTTCGATTCCTCCAGGCGTTCCGCCACAGTGCGGAAGTAGTCTTCGATGAATTGCCGGTACTGCTCCGGCGGCACGTGGTCGCGCGCCTGGCGAAGCTCTTTCTCCAGCTTGCTCACCAGGGTGTTCCACTGCTTCTCGTCGCCCGGCACCCGCGGGCCGGCCGGGTCCAGCGGGCCGGGCGCTTCCTGCGAGCGCCTCGCCACGCGTTGCCCTTCCTGCCGAGCCTGTTGCCGCATCTTCTCCATCTGCTCGATCGCTCGCTGTAGCGCCGCCCTGGCCATCTGGGCCTGCCCCATGGCCCCTTGTCCGGAACCCGGTCCGGAGCCCTGGCCGTCCGCCTGCGCACTCCCCGGAAGCTGCCAGTCGCCCTGAATCATCAGGTTCACCATCATCGCCGCCGCTCCGAGTTTCTCGCAGGCCTCGCCCTCGTTCTCCAGCATTGCCAGCAACTCTTCCAGCGACGGCAGCTTGCACAGGGCCTCCGGGGCTACAGGCTTCGCCCGATCCATCGCGTTCTTCTCGATCAGCGTCAACATCTCGTCAAAGACCGTCTCGGCCTCCTTCATCGCCTTGAGCGCTTCACCCTCGGACGTCCGCGCCTCGGTCAACGCTTCCCGCGACAAGGCCCCCTGGGCCATCGTCTGGTGCCCAACGGAGGTCTCGCCCACGAGCGCCCGCAATTGCCTCGCCTTGCTCCCGATCTCCGGCGTCATGCGGCCGAGCATCGCCTCGTACCGCTCCAGCTTCTCGCCGAAGCTCATCGTGTCGACCAGCAGCGCCGCCTGGTCCACGCCGGCCAGGCGACCGTACTGATCCTTGCCCAGGGCCGCCGCCTTGACCGCCCAGCCGGCCTCCTGCGTCGCCAGTTCCCGGGCCTCGGCCTTGCGCTTGACCACAAACTGCGCCAGCCGGTCGTTGCCCGGCCCCGCCGCCGCAAGACGCGACAGCGCCGCATCGAAATCCATCAACGCCGTCGCCAATTCCGTCGCCCCGACAATCGACGACTCCGCAACACCGCCCGACGCCGTCCGCAGAGACAACTCGCGCGCCGACTGTGCGATGCGACCGGCCTCCGACCGGCTGCTACGGGCCGCCTCGTTCGCCGAGTCCACGTCGCGAGGCAGCCATGTCGTCATGTTGTCGTGCAACGCCGCTGCCGCCTCCGCCATCGCAGCCTGCTCCGCCACGAGGCCCTTCGACAGCCGCAGCCGCGCCGACTCCCGACGCCTGTTGCCGCCGGTCCAGTCCGTCACGTCCGTGTGCAGCCCCTGCTGACGCATCGTCAACAGCGTCAGTTGATCCCGGACGGTCCTCCCGCTCATGCGCATGGCCGCCATGAACCGCCGCAGCAGCTCTGGATCCTTCTCCATCACCTCCGCCAGCGCCGCCATGAGCTTCTTCAGTTCCTCGTGCCGCGCCTGGATCAGTGCCTGCAACTTCGCCATCTCCTCGTCCGGCAGTTCGACCATCTGCCCCGGCCGAGGGTTCAGCTTCGGTTCGCACGCGCCGAGCATCGCATGCAGATCTTCCAGGAACATCTGATGCATCTTCTTCACATGCGCAATCGCCTCTTCCAGGTCCTTCTCGCGCTTCACCGCTTCGTACTGCTTCGTCAGGTCCGCCAGGCGCGCCCGCGCGCGGGCAATATGGTATCCCGCCTGCTCCAGCTGCTTGTACTGCTCCTCGGCGCGGTCGGCGGTGCGAGCCGCATCGGCCAGAAGTCCCCACGCCGGCGCCATGTGCGAAACGTTGATGTCCTGGAGCTGAAAGCCCATGAACGCATACGGCGTGCCGTGGCTCACACGCAGCAGGTCCTTCACCACCTCGTCGCCCCGGACCAGGTGCCCGCTCGCAATGCCCAACTGCCCCGCCTGCTCCGCCCCCCATGCCGACCGGCCCCGCACGTGCTCGATCAACCCCTGAACAGGCGGCTGGGCCGCCGCAAGAGCCCCATCCAGGTCGGCCAGGTACCGCTCGATGTCCAGTTGCAGCTTCTGCCGCCGCTGCCCTTCATAGGCCCCGGCCCACTGGTCAATCTGAATCCGATTCCGACTCGAGCACGCCTTCGGACTGCCCGGCAATTGCCGCTTCTCCATATCGTTCGGCGGCTTCGCGGCGCTCTCCAGCGGCTCCTCCCCGTCGCGGCGATCGCCCGCATGAGACGGCTGCTGCGACGCCGTTGAGCTCGACGAGCCCTCGCACTGCCCGCCCTGCGAGTCGCGCGGCGACTCGGACGCCCTCGCCTCTTTCGGATCGCCAGCCCCCTGTTCGCCCTCGCGCGGCTCCCGGCCATCCTCCCGGCGCGCCCCGTCCTCTCGGGCCTCACGCTCATCCTTGCGGCCCTGTTGCCCCTGCGCTGTCTGACCCTGAGAACGCGACGCGCCCGGATTCGCCCGCCCCTGCCCCATCGTGCCACTCGCCTGCGCCACCGCCTGCCGCGTGTCGCTGGCCTGCACCGCGTATGTCAACTCGTCGTTCTGCTTCAGCTCGAACTCCTTCAGGTCGATCTCCGCCCGCGCCCTCACGCCCTTGGGCGGCTGGCCATCGCGATCCCGAGCCACGTCGATCGGCACCACCTTGACCACCTTCTCCTCGCCGTCGATGTTGCGGCTCACGACCAGCTCCGCCGACTCGATCCCGATGTCGTCGCTGATCCTCACATCCACCGGCACCACCTCGTCCGGCCGCACGGAGATCTCCTCCTCGGGCGACACGATCTCAATGCTCGGCGGCTGGTCCGGATACACCACGATCCGGCACGAAGGCGGCTTGGCGTTCGTCAGCCCATACGAGTCCCTGGCATGCACCCGGAAGGCCAGCGTCTTGTCGAGCAGCACATCGAAGACGTACCACTGGCCGTCGCCGCGGGCCAGCTTCACGGCGTCGCCCTTCTCCACGTGCAGCGACATCTCCTCCACGGCCTTGCTCGGCAGCAGCGACACCGACAGCCGGCTGCCTTCCAGGGCCCGGCACTGCCTCGGCAGGGCATCTGCCGAGACCGGCTCGCGCCGTGCATACTCCGGCGGCACGATTCGGAACTTCACCTGGGCGATCTCGGGCCGATCGACGGCCGTCACCTCGTGCCACGGCGTCTGACCGTCGCCGCAGCGGATGCGGTAGGCGAACGACTCGTTCACCGCGCGAATCGGATATCGGAACGATGGACCCTCGCCTTCGCCCGCAGTGAGCGACACCTCGTGAGGCAGGTCGTCCCCATTGCGTATCGCCAGCGTGGCCGAGGCGCATCGGCGGCCGCTCTGGCCGGCCTGGATTTCCAGCGGTTCGCCGCGCGGCACGGCGCAGTCGCCCGTCAGACTCGCCACTTGGGTCAGGGTGATATCGTCCATCGGCCGCAGGAACCGTTCCAGGAGCACCCGCCCGGTGGCGCCCCCCATCGTCAGCACAAGGGCGAACAAGACCGTAGCCGCGGCCGCAGCAGCAACACACCACCGCAACGCCCGTCCCGACACCAGCCGCTCCCGGGCCACCGCCGGAACCAGCGTTTCCGCTTCCCGGGCCACCTGCCCGATCAGTACCTCCGAGCCACGCACGGGCGGCGCGTCATGCCCCTCGGCCAACTCCACCACCGTGGACCACCGCTCCTGGAGAGCCGGCACGTGCTGTTCCACATCCAGGGCCACCGCGGGCAGCCGCCGCCAGGCCAGCACCAGACGCACCAGCCCCACCACGGCCGCCGCACTAGCCGCCATCAGCGCCAGCAGCGTCACCGCCGCCCGCGCCGCCGGGCTGAACAGCACCACCGCATAGTCGATGCCCATCGCCAGCAGCGTGGCCACAAGCAGGACCGCCAGCGCCGCCGGCACAGTCTCGGCGGCCCGCATCATGATCTGCTTCCGCCGGACCGCCCGCAACCGTGATCGCACCGCCGACGGCATTGTCACATCGCGTTCGTTCGCCGACATCATCGCACCCTCCAAAAGGAGGCCGACTCTACGCCATGCCACCCAGTTTCCGCACGATCCATTCGGCCGTCAGGCAGCCCAGAAACACCCACAGGCATGCCCACCGGGCCCACGTCGGCTGCCGCTCCGTCCGCTCCGTCACTTCCGGCGAAAGATCCAACTGCCCCATCGCCGCCTCGAGCGCCGTCGGAGGCATCACCGCGCCGCCCGTGGCCTCGGCCACCTGGCCCAGCAGTGCGAGATTGCAGCGCGTATTGCGCAGCTCCAACTCGTCTGGCGGATCGATCCGGGCGATCGTTTCCACAGGTTCGCCGTAGCCTTCCTGATTGAGCAGTTCCTGAACGGTCGCCCCCGCCGGCTCCAGACGCACCGGGCCCGCCGGCAACCCTTCCAGCGTCGCCCGCAGCAGCCCCGGCGATGCCTCGTCCGGTTTCAGATCCACGCTCTGGAGTATTCTCCCGTCCAGCCGCGCCACCACCCGGGACGAACCATCCTCTACCGCCGTGCCGTCCAGCCGGCTCAGCCGCACGCTCACCTGAACCTCCTCGCCGAACGTGTAACGGTTCTTGTCCACCGCAATGCGGACCGTCTTCGAGCCGGTGTCCATGTCGCGCGCCGCCGCCCACCGAAGCAGTTGGCCCCACAGGCGATGGTGATACCGGTCGCCGTGGCGGAACCGCAGTTGGTACGTCGCCGGCGCCGACAGGTACATGACCTTCCCTCTCCCGTAGGTCTGCCAGCACAGAAACACCGGCGCGCCCTCGCGGAGCGGCTCCTGCCTGCCCAGCGGCCTCGCCTCGATCAGCGTCTGTGCGGTCGCCTTCGGCTTGCTGTAACGCGACAGTTCGTACAGCGGCAACTGCTGCGTGATATCGCGCCACAACCCTTCGCTTCGCAGCGGACTGTCGTCCAGTTGCAGCGCCGCCGTGTCCCGTCCCAGCGCCGTCAGGTGCAGTGCGAACCCCGACCTGTCACGCGGAGTCTCTCGCCACGGCTCCACCGGCAGCATCTGCATCAGCCTCGTCTCCGCGAACTGCTCCGGCATCGACTCCGTTCCCGCGATGACGATGGCCGTGCCCCCGCGCTGACCGACATACTTCTCCAGCAGATCGATCTCTGCCGCTCCAAGCCGCGACGGCATCAGATCCCCCAGAATCACCACCTGGTACCGCCGCCAGGCCTCCACCGTCGCCGGCCACCCCGTCCCCCGTGCCGGCCGCCCGTCGTCCCGCCGCGGCTCGAATACCAGTTCGTCACATTCGACGCGCTCGTCACGACGCCACAAATTGCTCAGATACCGATGCTCCCACCGCGGCAGATTATCCGCCAGCAGCACCCGCAGCTTGTCCTCGATCACCTCGACCGCCACCTCCGCCGCATTGTTGTCCGCCACCCGTTCGTCCGGCAACTGGCTCACACGCACCGTGTACGTGCGACGCCCGAGCACCTCGGCCTTACGGCCAAACGACACCTGCCGCGCGTACACGTCCGACGCCACGGGCACCCGCCGACTCTCCACCACCGTCTCGCCGTCCAGCAGCTCGACCACAAGCTCTTCGCCCGCGCAGCCATAGGCGTCCACCGTGCACTCGATCACCGCCTGATCGTTCACGAACACCGTTCGCGGCCCCTGCACATGATGCAAAATCACGTCCCGCACCGGATCCGGATTGCCGACCGGAACCACAAAGACCGGCAGATGCGACATCGCCGCCGCCACCTTGTCCGGATCGCGGCCGCTGTTGTGCCCGCCGTCGGTGCACAGCACCACCGCCGCCAGCGGCTGCGTCGCCCCGTCGCGGGCCATCTGCTCCAACGCGGCCGCAAGGTCCGTCGTGCCTCCCACCGGCGATCCTGCATCCGCCTGCCCCGCGCCGCCTTCTCCGTCCTCCGGCCGCTGTGCCGAAGGAACCGGCTGCGATGCGAAATCGTAGGCAATCACTCGCGCCTTCTTCCGCACCTCCGCCAGCCAACCCCGGTCGGCCCGGCTCAGCAGGTCGTCCACCTTCTCACGGCGGGTGCGATCGGCCAGCCGTCGCAGGTGTGCCTTGTCCGGCGCCGTGGCCTCCGCCTCGAATGCTGCCGCGGCCGCATCTGCCACGGCTTTCGCCCGGGCCGCACATGTCGCGACCGCCTCGCCCAGTTTCCTCAGGCGACCCGGAGCCCGGCTATCCACGTGCAGCCGCCCCGCCTCGTAATCGCGTTTCAACGTCCGCCACTCGGCCAACACGCGACTCTGCACCTCGTCGCTGATCGCGCCGGCATCGGCCCCCAGGTTCCCGTCACTCGTCGGCAACGCATCTCGCCCGTCCCCGAGCATGGCCGCGGCCTGCTCCAGCGATCGAACCCCGGCCTCCAGCGACGAAACGCCGCGCCCAGGGTCGCCTCCTGTGCGAAATGCCTCCGCAAACTCGCCCAGGTACCTCCGCGACACCGACAGCGCCGCCGCCGCGCCGTCCATCGCCCGCACCCCCTCGGCGACCTGCGGATCCAGCGCCGAGGCCCAGCGCGCGGCCGCCCCGGGTGATTCCACCGGATCCACCACGCCCATGCTCTTGCTCGTATCCACCAGCAGGCCCACCGCCTTCGGCCGCGTGTGCCGATACGTTGTCAGCAACGTCTGCCCAGCCAACATCCACAGCACGACCGCCACCGCCGCCATCCGCAACACCGCCACGATCGGCCATAGCCACGGCCGCGCACCCCGCGACTCGCGCCACGCCAGCAGCACGACAATCGCCAGCGCCGCCACGGCGATCCCGACCAGTGCGGCGACCGAGAACGGTCCCGAGTAGATCACGTCGCGAAACGTTTCGGTGTGTTCCTGGGGCATCCGCCGTCTTTCCTATCTCGCCTTCATCGACACGCCCGGCGACGTCACCATGCGGCCGGCCGTCGCCCGCCAGGCCAGAACCAGCTCCGCCGCCATCACCCCCAGCAATCCCACCAGCAGGTGCCACCAGATCGGCTGCGTCTGCGGCGCCTGATTCGCACTCTGCGCCTCGGCCAACCCGTCCGCCTCAAACCGCAACCCACTTACCTCGGCCAGCAGTTGTGTGCGCTCGGGCCCCAGCGGCTCCAGATCCGACTCCTCCGCGTCGCGCATCACGACAAACGGCACCGACGCCGCCGTACCGTCCTCAAACGTCACCGCGATGCGATAGCCGCCCGGCGTGAGCGTGTCTGCGAACGCGACCCTCGTCGCGCCGTCGGCCGCCATCGCCTGCGCCGGCAGCGTCTGCCCGTCAGGCGTCGTCACTGTTGCCTCGTCCACCGCCCGGCCGGCCGGGAACCGCGCAACCGCCGTATCCCCGGGGTGAAGATTACGCTCGGGCGTCGCCGCCTCGCACAGGTACCACAGCCACTCGTGAAGCATCGCCACGAACACATGACATGCCGGCAGATTGCTCCATCGCGCCCCGAGCGGCAGGCCCTGCACAATGACGCGCCCACGACCGAGCCGATTCTCCACCGCCAGCGGCAGGCCGCCGTCAACCGCCAGCAACACCGACACGCCTTTGTCGCCCTCGGTCCGCATCAGCGGCCACCGACGCCGCACACGAACCCGGTCGATGTCCAGACGCTCCGTGTCGCCCATGAGCGCCGTAGCCCGATGATTCGCCGCCGGAGGCAGAATCGACAGCCCACGGTCCCAGTCCTCGGCATCGCCCGCCGCGTCGCCAATGGCCAGCGGGGACAACCCCGCGCCGCGGATGAAGCAGCGCGCATTGAAGGTCGCGGCGTCCGCACAGTCGCCCAGGGCGATCCACAGCCCGCCGCCCTCCTGCACATACTGCGTCAGCGCGGCCGCGGACGCCTCCGAGGGAGTCGGCACGTTCGCCAGAATCAAGCAGTAGTAGTCCGACAACCGTTCGGACGCCAGCGCCTCCACCCGCACGACATGCGGCCTGAAAACCACCTGGGCCGACCGCGGCTGACCCGTGGAATCGCACCCGAGGGCCGCCAGCGCATAGGCCGTGTCGTCGTCCAGCTGCACACTGTCGCCGCCCGACGTCACCACCAGAACCGGCGCCTCGCCGACCACCTCCACCACCACGCGGCCGGCGTTGTCCATCGGCAACTCGTCCTCCCGCTCCAGGCGACAGGACACCTCCCGAGCCCCCTCCGTCGCAAACACATGCTCGATCGACACCGTCGTCGATTGCCCCGGAGCCAACCGCGACAGGCTGCCGACGCCCAGAGGCATATCGCCCTCGAACCACGCCACCAGACACCCGTCCGCCGCCGCTGCGCCGCGATTGCGAACCGTGGCCGTCAACACCACCGGCTGATCCCGCGCCGCCAAGGTGCGCGACGCCACGACCGATTCCACGGACAGGTTGGCCGCGGCCGCACCGTCCGTTGCCCCAACGTCCACCACGTTCACCGTCGTCGGCTGGGTCGACTCCTCGGCGATCTGGCGAATCCGTTTCCAGCCCTCCGCCGCCTCGGTCCGCCAGCCCCAGGCTCGACCGTCCGTCACCACGACCACCACGCGAGTCGTCGTGCGGCTGGACGATTCCGCTTCCATCGCCTCCTGCACGCAGCGCAGCATGTCGGCGCTTGCCGCTGTGGGCTTGACCGTCTCCAGCCGGGCTGCCAGCTCGCGCATCGAATCCTCGTTCACCGGTACCGCCACCGGCGTCAGCCACTGCGGCGCGCCGGACGCCAGAAGCACGCGAACCGTGTCGCCCTCGCCGAGTCGCCCGATCAGCTCCCTGGCCGCATCCAGCTCGCGGTCGAAGACCGATCCGTCATCGCCCACACGCGCCGCCGACATCGACGCGTCCAGCACGATGATCACGTCGCGCGCCCCCCGGCTGCTCAGGAGCCCGAAGGAAACCAGCGGCTGCGCCAGCGCGAAGACGAATGCCGCCACCGCCAGCACGCGGAGCAGCATCAACAGCAGATCGTCGATGCGCCACATGCGACGCCGCCGAGTCGTCGCCTCCACCAGGAACCGCATGGCCCCCCACCGCACCACGTTCCGCCGCCGCCGGTTCAGCAGATGAATCAGGATCGGCGCCGCCGCCAGCGGCAACCCGACCAGGAACGCTCCCGCAATGAAGCTCATAGTCTCTCGCCTTGCTGCGTTCCGTCCGCCGCAGCCCCGGCCGTCCCGGCCTACCGGACCCGGGCCGCGCGACGCGACAGGTAGTGGCCCAGCACCTCCGCCAGAGGCCGACTGGTCTCCAGCGGCATGTAATCGCAACCGATTTCCCCGCAGCCCGCCTCAAGCCGCCCCAGGAACTCGCCCACGCGACGCAGGTACTCCTTGCGAATCGCCGACGGGTCCAGGTCGATGCGATGGCCAGCGGTCTCCAGGCACTCGAACCGCGACCAGCGGCTGAACGCAAACGACAGCTCCTCCGGAGCCATCGTGTGGAACAGAATCGTCTCGTGACCGCGCAGACGCAGATGATGCAGCGCATTCAGCGTGCCTTCCACGTCGTCGAAACAGTCGCTCAGAACGAAGATCATGCCGCGACGCCGCAGCCGCTTGCCCAGTTCCCGAAGCTCCCCGGCCAACGACGTCGGCCCCACGGCCACCACCGAACGCAGGGCCTCCACCAGCACCCGGAAATGGCTCGCCCTGGACCGAGGCGGAATGAACGTCCGAAGCGACCCGTCCACCACCGCCAGCCCCACCGCGTCCTGCTGGTGCAGCATCATCCGTGCCAGGCACGCCGACGCCATCTGCGCATAGCGAAGCTTCGTCACTGTCGAATGCCCGAACCCCATCGACCCGCTGGCGTCCAGCACCAGAAGGCACTTCAGGTTCGTCTCTTCCTCAAATTGCTTGATGTAGCACCGATCGCTCCGGGCCAGCACACGCCAGTCGATCAGCCGCGTCTCGTCGCCCGGACTGTAGTGCCGGTGCTCGGCAAACTCCACGCTGCTGCCCTTGTATGGCGAGCGGTGCTTGCCCGACAGAAACCCTTCGACGATCCGCGACGCAATCAGCTCGAGCTGACCCAGCCGCGACATGGCCATCGGGTCGAGCAAATCAGCGTGCGGCAAGGCCTGACCGTTGACGCTCACGTTCGTCCCCCGACATGAAAGGATCCATCCCCGCCGCGACGCCCCGGCTCAGTGCCTGGTCGCCCCCCTGACCGCCAATCCCTCCGTCAGCAGCCGCTGCACAATGTCGTCGCTGTCGTGGCCGGCCGCCTCGGCGTTGAACGTCGGAATCACGCGGTGCCGCAGAACCGGCAGCGCCATGGCCCCCACGTCCTCCGTGGTCGCGTGATACCGCCCGTGCAACACGGCCCGCGCCTTCGCCGCCAGCAGCAGGAAAATCGTCGCCCGCGGCCCCGCGCCCCAGGCTACCATCTCGCCGACGAACGCCGGAGGCTGACCTTCCCCCGGCCGTGTCATCCGTGCCAGGCGAGCCGCAAACTGGTACACGTGATCCCCCACCGGCACCTTGCGGATCAGCCCCTGCATCCGCTCGATCCGCTCCCCCGTCAGCACCTCCTGCGGCTCAAACCGATACTCCGTCGTCACCCGCTTGGCGATCTCGATCTCCTGCGCCTCCGTCGGATACGACACCTTGATCTTCATCATGAACCGGTCCAGCTGCGCCTCGGGCAGAGGATACGTCCCTTCCTGCTCAATCGGATTCTGCGTCGCCAGCACGAAGAACGGATGCGGCAACGCGTACGTCTCGCCCCCGACCGTCACCTGTCGCTCCTGCATCGCCTCCAGCAGGGCCGCCTGCGTCTTCGGCGGCGTCCGGTTGATCTCGTCAGCCAGGATCACGTGAGCGAAGAGCGGCCCCTTGACGAATCGGAACGCCCGACGCCCCGTCGTCTGGTCCTCTTCCAGGACGTCGGTTCCCGTGATGTCGGCCGGCATCAGGTCCGGCGTGAACTGGATGCGGCGAAACGTCAGGCCCAGCATCGACGCCAGCGACGAGATCAGCAGCGTCTTGGCCAGTCCGGGCACCCCTTCCAGAATGCAGTGACCGCGACACAGGATCGAGATGATCATCTGCTCGATCACGTCGTCCATCCCGACAATCACGCCACCAAGCTCCTGCGTCAGCCGCGTGTAGTCAGCGTGAAGCGACCTGACCGCTTCGACCTCGTCGAACGATGTCGCATTGTCCCTCGTCGTCGTCACGGCCGCACTCCTTTCAGTGACTGGTGATTGCCTCGGACCCGCACAAGCCGTCCGCGAGGTGACCCTCACAGACCCAACCGACCCGCCTGCGGCCCCAACACCCCCCGCCGCACCTCACCAACTCATGCTATCACGATACACGCACAGCCGCGACACTGTCAACTATAAAACCAGTAGACAGAAACCCGATGATCGCCGGATGCGATGTCTGCCCGTCAGACATGATTATCCCAGAGATCCCTCTCCCTGCTTGCAGGGAGAGGCGCCCCGAGCACAGTCGAGGGGCGGGGAGGGTCGAACGGAGAGAAGCTCTCGCGCAGGTGGTCTCTTGGAGAAAGACATGCGGCAGAACCGTCCCGGCAAAGCTCCCGGGACCGAGCAATCACGATCACGAGACGTCCATGGCCTGCATGCGTCGCATCTCGTCCTGCTGCCTACGCCGGCGCACCACAGGAATCAGACCCCCGAAGACTGCCACGCTGATCGTGCCGCCCAGCAGCAGCGGGTACCAGACGGCATGCGGCTGTCTCATCGCCAGGGCCACAATGCCGCCCATCACCATGACCACGCCCGCTGCGGCCACAGCGATCATCACGCCCAGGGCCGCACGGTGCAGCGACCGCCGCGACCCCATCACGCCCACGACGGCCCCGACCAGCCCCAGCGACGCGCCGATCACGGCCCCGATCACGCCGCCGTCCCGCCGGCTCCACCAGCCGCCCTGCGCCGCCGCCAGAGGATCCTCCCCCGGTCCGAACTCGACAAGCTCCACCGAATCCAGTTCGACCGTTCCCGACCCCGGCAGAACCACCGACAGCGTCAGCCGCACGGGGCGGTCCGACCGATCGTCCAGGTATGCCGGTACCACGAAGGCCCGCCGCTCGCAGTCGCCCGTCAGAGTCGCCATCGGCCCGCTCGCTGCCGTCGTCCGCGAGAAAAACCTGTCCCCGCCGGGCATGTGGTTCCACATCTCCAGATACGCGTTGCCCCGGACGTTCCGGCAACGAACATGCCCCCGCACGGCATAGGTGGCCTGGGCGATCCCCGGGCTCTCGATGGACAGCACCTCGATCGTCGCCGCGCCGCCCGTGCTGCCCACCTCGAGCCGCTCGAAGGGCGTCTCGGCCGTGGCCGGCAGAACCCTGCCCTGTGGCAGAGTCCCCTGCCGCTGCGCCTCGGACCACGAGAACGTCCGTAGCGTCTCGGCTCCCCATAGCGGCGAAGCCAGTGCAACAACCAGACTAAGCGTCAGTGCGATGCGTTTCATGTCGCCCCTCCATTTCGCTCCGATGAACGGCCAGCAGAGCCTTCATGGTTTCGACATCCACCTTGCCGTCGGCATGAAGGGCCCTCAGCCGACGCTCGAACTCGCTCTGGACGGTCACGTCGTCCACAAGCTTGACCTTCTCGATCAACCGGTCGAGCCGCAGGCGAATGGTCGGATACGATACCCCGTAGACCTGCGCCAATGCCTTCAGCGACCCAGAAGCCAGAAGAAACCGCTTGAGAAACGCCTGGTCCTCGTCACCCAACATATCGACCCACCGGCTGTTACTGTCCCGCGCCATGGCTCAAAACCTCTCTTTTGTTCATTGCCGATTCAATTATGATCGGCATTTTGTGAAAGTCAACTTTCATATTATTAATCTGTCCTCCCCTCCTGCTCATCTCGATGCGATAGGCCATGACCGTATCAGGACTTGCGACACACCCGGGCTTCCCCCACCCGGCGGACTTCCGCGTTTGACAAACCCGGGACCCCCCGGAAAAATCCCCTCCCAATTCCTGTTTCACGGTTTGCTTTTCCGACGAGAATGCGCCATATTGTACTTTGATGCCCGCATCGTTGTAGAAACATGGGGCCCTTCAAGTTAGGCGGTTTGACTGGCATTCCGATGAAGGCTGGGAGCTGAGCATGGGAATCATGAGAACACTGGGAATCATCGTTCTGGCGTTGGCACTGGCCTCCGTCGCCGCCCACACCACCGTGGCCGGCGAACTCGGCGCCCCCGTAGACAAGCAGTTCATCGCCACGCTCGACGGCACCGTCCAGAAGTACGTCGAGATGCTCCCCGTGGGATTTGATAACTCGCAGCCCCACGATATCCTCATTGCCCTGCACGGCCACAACTCCGACCGATGGCAGTTTGTCACGGGCACACAGAGCGTGCTCACCGGCACCCGGGCCGCTGCTGCCGCCCACGAGATGATCTTCATCTCGCCCGACTACCGAGCCATCGCCTCGTGGATGGGGCCGGCCGCCGAAGCCGACATGGTCCAGCTCATCGCCCTGCTCAGGGCACAGTACAACGTGCGCAATGTCATCATGTGCGGATCGTCGATGGGTGGAACCAGCGCACCGATCTTTGCAGCCCTTCACCCGGATCTGATCGAAGGAGTCTGCGGTTTCAATGGAACAGCCAACATGGTCGAATTCAACAACCCCGCCTTCCTGCCGGCCATTGCGCTCAGCTACGGTGGAACCAAGGAACAGGTGCCCGAGCAGTACATCATGCGGAGCACGGAACTCGTCCCTGGGCAGTTTCTCTCCATGCCTGTGGCTCTCACGGTCGGCGGCAAGGACACCGACGTCCCGCCCGACAGTATGCGCCGCCTCGCCGCCAGCCTTGAAGCACTGAACCACCCGTGTTTCATGATGACGGACAACCCGTACGTAGGCCATTCGACCACTTATGCCGACACCGTGGCCAGCTTGGACTTCGTCATCAATGCCGCCGCCATCCCGGAACCCGCCACGCTGGGCCTTCTGGGCGCCGGCATCGCGGGCCTCGTGCTTCGTCGCCGCCGCGCACACTGACGCACCGCATCCACGCCAACCGCACCGGCAGCCACCGCGTGACCGGGGGCCCCTTGCTTCTCTTCATGTGAATGCACGCCCGCGGAACTGCACGGTTGACTTCCGCCGTAAAAGGCGCAGAATAGTGATTGCCGACGTCGTGCGGCATCGGTGTTCAGTTGTTCAGGAGTCTGTTCGATGGCCAGACCGCGCAGCCCGCATCCTACGCCCGCCGAACTGGAGATTCTCCAGGTCATCTGGGACCGCGGCCCGTCCACCGTTCGCGACGTCATGACCGTGCTCAACCGCACGCGCCGCCGTGCTTATACGTCGATCATGAGCCTGATGAACGTCATGGCCGACAAGGGCCTGCTGACCCGCAAACCGCACGGACGCGCCTTCGTATACGCCGCCGAATCGCCCCGCGAAAAGACCCTCTCCCGACTCATCGGCGACCTCGCCAAGCGGGCTTTCCGCGGCTCCGTCGGGACCATGGTCTGCCGACTCATCGAAGACGCCGACCTCACCAGCGAAGAACTCAACGAAATCCGCGAGACAATTGCCCGCCAGAAGGACGCCTGACGCCCGCACCCGCCGCCTCAGTCCAGCCGAATGCCCTGATCCTGAAGCCATTGCCGCAGGTCGCCCATCTCCGTGTTGAACAACTCCTGGTCATACTCGGCTTCCAGCCGGCGAATCTGCTCGGGAAGCCCCTCGCGACTCTGAACAGCCGCCGTCAGCCGCTCCTCGAACAGGTCGCTCGCCCGCCGCATCAGGTCCAGGTCCACGCGCAGATCCAGCATCGCCGCCAGCCGCCGCACCATCGCTTCGATGCACTTGGGGTTGCGGCCCTGGACGTAGGCCGGGATCTCCGCCACCAGCGACACCACCTCCACGCCTCGGGCCGACGCCACCGACGTCAGGTGCGTAACAAGGCTCCCAGGCCCCTCGTAGGTGCTGAACCGGACCCCGTACTGCTCCAGTTCCGGCTTCAACGAGGCGTCCGAGACCGAGGCGTAGATACGAGGCTCGCGCGTGTGTGGCGTCAGGCCCGAGTAGCTGCCCACGAAGTAAATCCGCCGCACCCCGAAACGCGACGCCGCCTCCAGCAGGCACTCCAGATACCCGCCCCAGTGGATGTGCGGCTCCCTGCCCTGAAACAGAATCAACGGGTGCCCCGGACTCCCGTGGAACACGTTCGACGGCATCGCGAACCGCCGGATGAGGCCGTCCTCGATCTTCACGTCAGGCCGGAACAGGGCCGACACGTCCATCGGCCCGGGGAAATTGAGAATGTAGAAGTCCTCGGGGTCGATCTCGGCCAACGGCCGCATGTGCAACTGCTCGATCAGAAAACCGACCGATCCGGTCGAGACCTCCCCGCCGTCCATCCAGCCCGTCAGCGACAGGACCATGGCGGTCGCCTGCGTGTCGGACCGCGACAGAAACCGCAGTTGCGGGCAAGCCATGGTCCTGCCTCCACGGGGGCGGGCGCCGGCTACAGGTGCTCCTTGAACCACGCGACCGTGCGCGGCACGAGAATCTGCCGGTGGTCGCAGTTCATGAACACGTGGTCGGCCCCTTCGATGAACAGGTGTTCGGTCCTTGCTCCGGGGCGCTTTTTCAGAACGCGGACCCAGTGCATGCCTTCCTGGAGCGGCACCGAACCGTCCCGCGTTCCGTGGACAAGCAGCACCGGCCCGCCGTACTTCGCAATCTCGTCGAACGGATCGTGCTGGACGATGTCGTCGAGCCACGCCTGGCTCAGCCGCAGCCCCGCAAAGTCCAGCCAGCCGCGATCCTTCAGGCTCTGCTTCTGCTCGGGCGTCTGGTTCCAACGCCGACACTGCATGGTGAATCCCGCAGCCGACCACAGGGCGACGGCCTTGGCCTGATCGGGCCGCGCGCCGGCCGTGCAGGCCGCCATGAACCCGCCGAACGACAGGCCCAGCAGCCCCACCCGGCTTGCGTCGATGCCGGCGCACGACCGCATGAAATCCAGTGCCGCCAGGGCGTCCGCCCGCTCCGTCGAGGCCGTCATCTCCACAAAATCGCCGTCGCTCTCGCCGCTGCCGCCAAAGTCGAACCGCAGCGACGCGATGCCCGCCGACTCCAGCGCCCGCGACGCCTCACGAAACAGGAACCCCGCCTCCAGCCGCTGACCGGTGAATCCGTGCATGATCACAACGCCCGGGTGCGGCCCCTTGCCGGCCGGATGATGAAGGCTCCCGCGAATCGTCCCGAGACTGCCCTCAAACTCAACCATCGTCACCATTCCACCACTCCTTGCCTGTGTTGCCGGAACCAAGTATAGTGGCCCCTGATGCCCCTGAGAAGGCCAAATCGTTGCACTTCGCGGGCTCTGTGGTATAATCGCGCCCCGTTGCACAATACCTGGTGATCCACGGAGTTAAGGAGACAGAGCGTGTTTCAAGGCAGCCTGGTAGCCATGGTCACTCCGTTCAACGGCGAACGAGTGGACTTCGACAGGATTCGCGAACTGGTCGACTGGCACATCGACCAGGGCACCGACGGACTGGTCCCCATGGGCACCACCGGCGAGTCGCCCACCGTCATGGTCGAGGATCACGAGAAGGTCATCGAGACCGTCGTCAAACAGGCCGCCGGCCGCGTTCCCGTCATCGCCGGCACCGGAGGCAACTCCACCGCCGAGGCCCTCGAACTCACCCGGTTCGCCCGCAGCGTCGGCGCCGATGCCACGCTCCAGGTCTGCCCCTACTACAACAAGCCGACCCAGGAAGGCCTCTATCGCCACTTCGCCGCCATCGCCGAACAGGTGGACCTGCCGATGGTCCTCTACAACGTCCCAGGCCGCACCGCCGTCAGCATGGCGCCGCAGACCGTCGCACGCCTCGCCCAGCTCAAGAACGTCGTGGCCATCAAGGAAGCCAGCGGCTCCATGGACCAGACCAGCGAGATTCTCTCACTGTGCGACATCACCGTCCTCTCCGGCGACGACAGCCTCACGCTGCCCCTCATGGCCATCGGCGCCAAGGGCGTCATCAGCGTCGTGGCCAACATCGTCCCGGCCGACGTCCATCAACTCACCGTCGCCGCCCTCAAGGGCGATTTCGCCGCAGCGCTCCAGATGCATCGCAAACTCTTCCCGCTCTGCCGGGCCATGTTCTTCGAGACCAACCCCATCCCGGTCAAGACGGCCTGCGGCATCCTCAAGCTCTGCTCGCCCGAACTGCGACTGCCCTTGTGCGAAATGAGCAGCGACGCACGCAAGAAAATGGAGCAGGCCATGAAGGAATACGGTCTCATCTGACCCAGCAGCCGACACACGGCCCTCCGCGGGAAACGACAGACGGCGGTCAACCATGGCACGGAGGTTGGCCGCCGTCTGACTGCGCCGACGGCCCTTACGGCCGCCGCACGCCGACAAACCTACTCCAGATTCGCGTGACGCTGCTGAATCTCCTCTTCCGACCGACCCAGTTGCGTCCCGATCTCGAACGCCATCGCGTCCGACAGAATCAGCAGGCTCTGCTCGAACAGCGACCCGGCATACTGCGCCGACGGCTGCCCCGCATCCGGAGCCTTCTTGTGCGGCGCATCGAGCACCAGCACAATGTCCGCCGTCGTCGCGATCGGCGAGTCCGGGTCCGCTGTCACCGCAACCACCTGCGCGCCGACCTTCTTGGCCTCGCGGCTCACGAGAACGGCCACCTGCGTCCGACCGCTGGCGCTGCACACCACCAGACAATCGTCCGGCCCAATGGCCGGCGTCGTCGTCTCGCCCACCACGTACGTGTGCAGGCCCAGGTGCATCAACCGCATTGCGAAGCACCGCGCCATCAGCCCCGACCGACCTCCGCCCGCCACGTACACCCGATCGGCCTTCATCAACTGCTTGACGACCCGATCCACCGTCCCGCGGTCCACGCCGGCCAGCACGCTCTTGATCTCGTCGAAAATCCGACGAACGTGTTGTTGGAATCTCATCGTAATGGCTGCTCTCCCTCGTCCCTCGTCATGACCTCGTCCAGCGCCCTCGCCAGCCGAGCCGCCGTTGTGCGGCGGCGGTAGTTGCGGCGGACCTCGCGAAAACGCACGATCCCGTCGCCGTCCACGATGAACGCCGCCGGGTGAGGAATCCCGCCGGCTATCCCAAGCAACCGATTCCGCACGCCGTAGGCGTCCATCACCGACCCGTCCGGGTCCCTGAGCAACGGATACTCCAGCCCCAGTTCGTCAGACAGACGCCGGGCCAGCACACGCTCGTCGCTCGACACCGCCACCAGTGCAGCCCCGCGGCCCCGTATCGCGTCCAGGTGCTCCTGAAGCCGCTTCAGGTGCCTCCGACAGAACGGGCACCAGTGCCCGCGATAAAACACCAGCACCACGGGGCCCCGACGCCACAGGTCGCTCAGAACCACGCGACGCCCTGACGTATCCGCCAACGAAAAGTCCGGGGCCTGATGCCCAACCTCCGCCATGTGATCCCCCACATCCTCCCGAAAGACTACCACGCCGCTCGCCGCTTGTCGAGAGAACACGCCTCCCCAAGCCCACAGTTGCCCGTCACACTGGGTGCGATGCCTGCCCCGTCAGGCATGCGGAGCCCGTAGGGTGGGGCCCCCGGACCCACGCGGATGCGTGTCACCGGCCGCGCGCGAAGCACGCACCTGCACCCCTCGCCCTGCTTGCAGGGAGAGGTGCCCCGAGCCACAGCGAGGGGCGGTGAGGGTCGAACGGAGCCAATCCTCCGAACCCGTCATGTTCCCGATGTGCGCGGACTGCGCCAAGCCCCCTCCGCGCTCCGAGAGTCACGACACGCGCCCGGAAAAAACGCCCGGCCGATGCCGCATGGGCGTCGGCCGGGCGAAACAGGCACCTCCACACTACCGGTCAGACTCCGTCATGAACGGCGGGGCCCCTCGCAGAGCCCCGCCTTTGCGGTTGCTCCTCACAGCACGCCGTTCAGGATGTTGATCAGGATCGACAGGTCCGTCGGCTCTGCGCCGCCGTTCTTGTCCAGGTCGAACGCGTACGCATGGAATCCCGACGTGTCCGTCCCGTTCAACTTGTTGATCAGCAGGCTCA
>JAAYDY010000005.1 GCA_012729015.1 Phycisphaerae bacterium
CATACGTCGTCACGCGCGACAGGTTCGTCCGGTCCTCGTCGGCCCGGACCGTGCGGCCCAGCTTGTCGCTGTAGCTGCGCGTGGTCACCGCCGTCGGGGTCGTCGCGTCGCCCTGGTACCCGGTCGTCTCGACGTACTCCTTGCCCTCGGTCGCGTCGAACCCGTAACCGTACCGCACGACGCGCTTGTCAGCGTCGGAAACGAGCGTCGCCGGGTTCGTCGCCGCGTACGTGCTGTAGCTGATCGGGTGCCCGGAAGTCTTCACGCCGTAGTCGGCCGTGGCCACCACGCGACCCTCGTCGTCGTACCAGGTGTAGACGTACGACGTGTCGTACACGCCCGTGGCCACCTTCTCCTCGCTCTTGACGCACCAGACGCGCGAGGCCGCATCGTAGCTGTAACTCACCTTGTTCCCGGCGGCGTCCTCGGCCTGGACCGCGCGGCCGGCCGTGTCGTACGTCCGAACCGTCTCGTTGCCTTCGTCGTCGCGGGTCTTCCAGACGCGGCCGTACTCGTCGTGGAACACGTAGCCGTTGACCGCCGCGGCGTCGGTCGGGTCGTCGATGTCAGCCGCCGGATTGACCCCCTGGGCCTCGTACACCCGGCCCAGCTCGTCATAGAGCGACCGCGTAACGGCCAGGTAATCCGATGCCGTCGGCGAATCCGTATCTTTCTCGAGCACAATCGTCCGGGTCACGCGGTTCAGGTTGTCGTAAGTGTACTCCGTCCGCGTCATGGCCCGCAGCGTGCCGCCGCTGTCTTCCTTCCAGGCCACCACCTTCACCAGCCGCCCCCAGGAATCGTACGTGTTGACGATCTTCTCCGAGGGGTTCGTGCTGCGCTGGCCGGAGCCGTCATCCTTGAACGCCTTGGCCTCCACCACGCGGCCCGCCCAGTCGTACACCAGTTCCCCGGTCTGCCACTTGTTGGCCGACAGCAGCTCGTAACTGCTGCCGTTGACCGTCCAGTCGGTCACGTAGGTCTTCTCCACCAGGCCGCGGGCCCCGAACTCCGCCTGAATGCCCGCGCGATGGTCCGTGCTGCTCACGTCCGTCCGCGTGTCCCCCAGCGTATCGACGACCAGGGCCGCGCCCCCGAAGTTCTTGCGAACCTCCGTGACCGACTTGTTGGCATCGGTGTCGCTCGCCCCGAACAGGCTCCGCGTCTGCGTAATATCGCCGTAAACGTCCCGGGCGTACTCGACCTGCGACAGCAGGTTTGACGAGGCGTCCTTCCCGGCCACCTTCGTCGCCGCCCCGGAGGCGTTACGCGTGTACTCCGTCACGTACCCTTCCGGAGAAGTCGCACGGATGAGGTTCCCCCACGGATCGTAGTCGTAGTCGGTCGTCAGGGCCAGTTCGGCGTCGCCCTGCCCGTCATCGGGATCGACCGTGACCGTGTTGATGTTCCCGGCCGCATCGTACGTATAGGCCGTCTTGAGCGCCGCCCCGGCCGTGTCCACCGTGACCTGCGACACCCGCCCTTTGCCGTCGCCGGTCGTGTGGTAGACGTACTCCGTCCGCGAGTACAGAGTCTCGGACCCGTTCTGGTACTTGTACGTTTCCTCGTAACAGAGCTGGTTGTCGTCCGCCGGCGAGCCCTGCCCGGGAGCGTAATACGTGAACTTCTGAATCATGTTGTAGGCAGCCTGACCCGCACCGCTGTCCAGGCCGCTGGTCACCTGCGGCGACTTCACCTTCGTCAACAGGCCGTAGGTCAGCGTTCCCGTCTGGTCCTCATCATTGTCGTAGTAGTAGTAAGTGGCGAGCGCCCCAGAGGTTGCCTCCGTAAAGACCTCTTTCTTGGTCACAAGGTGATTCCACTTGGGATCGTCAACGTCATGGTGACCATACTCGTAGTGGGCCAGTTGCCGCCACGACGAGCCGTCACTGACAAGCGTGTAAGTCACATGGTCCCGCGCATCGCCGCTCTGGGTGACCGTCATCCCGTTGATCGCCAACCCGGTCTGGTAGCAGTACTTGTACTGCAACTTGGTGGTTTCGCTGCTGCCGTCCGGATCGTACATGACGTACATGTCTGTCATGCGCCCCAGACTGTCGAAGACCTTCTCGGTGATGAAGTGCTCGCTACCGACCTGGTGCTCCTCCCGAAGCTCGCGCCCGGAAGCATCCAGATAGTACTTGATCGTTTTCAGGGACGTGTCGCCGTCCAGGTGAACCGTCTCGGTCACCAGCATCTTGACCGTTGCGCCGCGAATCGCAAGCGGCTGGCTGCTTGCGTCCACGGGATCCTCATCCCATGCACACGTGCTCTCGCGCCCTTCGCCCACTCGGCCCTTCCACACCTGCCTGACCACGCGCAGGTCGCTCTCGCCCGACGTCCCGTAGGCGTTCTCCACCATGG
>JAAYDY010000055.1 GCA_012729015.1 Phycisphaerae bacterium
GCCCGAATGACTCGGGTGAAAGAACGGGCCTTGCGGGTTGTCTTGTTGCCGAACGGCCACATCACGCTGCCCCCGGAGGAGAGAGTTTGACCAGCTTGACGCCCAGGCCCTTGCCTGAAATCGCCTGTTTGCTGGCCAGGTGCTTGTCGGCCGCGATCTGCTCAGCCAGCGAGTGCTGCTCGATGCTGCCCGAATCGCCAGTCGCCTTCTTCGGCCCGGCGGCGTTGTCGCGGATCGCGTTGTCGAGGTTCGAGGACATCACACCAGCTCCGTCACGCTCGAACTGACCAAAGTTCGTTGTCGTTCCCGGCGCAGGCGCTGGGCGAACGTCGCCACGGCACGGGCCGGGTCGCGCCCCTCCAGGTAGGCAAGCCACGCTTCCTGGATGGCATCGTCGCGGTCCATGGGACTTACGAACCGCAGTTCGGTAAGCAGTGGACCGCTGTCCGGCAATGTGGGCAGTTGCATGGCCATCAACTGTGATGTGTCAGCAGATGGGGTTTGTGTCGGCTCGAAAGAGGCGCAGGCTGCGAATTGTTCCACCCGTGTAATTCAGGAGCGGTACTGGCCGCGCTGCGGGTCGCCAAGGATGGTTTCGCGCGTGACAATTCGTCTTCCGCAATGACGGCAGGCCCGCACGCGGGTGATTCCCCGCTCGGTCGGCCGCGTGTAGACGACGTAGAAATGACGGCAACCGCAGTTGCGACACTCCAAACCCAAAGGCTTGTCGGCGACTCGCTGGGATTCGCTCTGGGGAGTCATCGGTTCCTCCTCTGCAGCGTCGAGAGTCTGAGGCGAGGACGGTTGATCTCGCGCTTGGTATCGGTGCCGAACAGCACGCAACCCTGCATGCTGGCCGCAACCGCGCAGCCGACCAGGCAGTCCAGCCAGTGGTTGTCCAGGCCTGGTTTGCGGAGCTTCCATTCATCGACCTGCCGCCCGCGCCCCTCCGTCCTCACCCGGTACTCGGCCGTCAGATGCTCCGAGAGCAGCCGGTGATCATGGCCCGCAGACGGCTCGAACAGAGACAAGCAACCGGGATCGCCCATGGGCACGACCAGCCGTGCTTGAACGAAACTCTTCCAGTAATTGGTGTCGATCAGGACATAGCGCACTGATCGTCGGCCCTGAATATTGGGTACACGCCAGTGCAATCCCACGCGATCACCACGCTTGGGCTTGTAGTCGGAAAACGGAACGCTCGATGCGCCGACGTACTTGCCGTGGCTCGGCATCAGCACCGCCGCGTGCGGGCTTTGGCGACAGAACTGGTATACCACGTCCGTGGAGTTGCCCCAGTTGGCGTCGATCAGGCAACGCTCGACGACCATCTCCGCGCCGTCGTCGCGCCGCCAGTGCCGGGTCAGCAGTCGACTGGTGAGGGCCTCCAGTCCCGCGTAGATCGCGCTTTCCTGGCCGCCGCCGGAGTGGACCATCATCAAGGTGCGTCGGATGTCGCGCAGCGTGAAGTAGGCCCGTTTCTGGTCGGGATACGTTCCGTAGTCCAGCAGATAGCCGGTAAAGTCCTCCTCCCAGCCGCAAATCATCCAGAACAGTGCGTTGCCCTGCACGTCGATGAACATCGTCAGGTGGCTGACGCCCACGGGCACCTCCCCGCGCTTCATGCCGTTGGTCTTGACAGCGATGGCCTCGGCGGTCAGCAGGTCATCAGTATCACCCGCCTCTGGCAACGGCTCGTTCTGGTACTCGGCCCAGAAGGCCGCTTCGCCGTGGTCGAGTTTGAGATTCATCGCGTGCTGAATGGCGCTCAGTTCATCGGGATTGTGGCGCTGCGGCCAGGCGACCAGAGCGCCTTCGTCCATCTCTGCGCGATGCCGGCGGTAAAACTCGGTTGCTTCCTGTGTTCCCCGGCCGCTGCGCTGGCCCTCGGCACGAAGCTGGGCGTACTGCTGCCAGAGCTTTTCGGCGGTCGGGAACGAATAGACCATTTTCGTGCGTTGGCCTTGCCACTCCGGATGCTTCTCCCGATTCAGGATGCGGTCGGCCATGTCGTCGGGACGGACGACGGTCAGCGTCATCAGCCCGGAGATCTTGCGCCCCGGACCGGCCAGGCCGAGGATCGCGCCCGCGAGGATCTGTTCTCGCGCAGCGCACTGCGACGGAGAGCGGGCCGACTCATCGGTCTGTGGATCGTCGAGCAGAACCAGCGACGGACGAGTGGTCTTGCCATCGGCCCGCTTATGCTTCATGCCTCGGATGCGCCCGGTGATGCCCGTGACCTTGATGATCCCGCCGCTGGCGGGCGAGGCCTCGATGGTCGGCAGCACAATCTCCTTCGCCGTCCATCCGAGGTGGGTGCGTGCGCCGCGGTAGAGTTGGCCGGCTGCGCGTTGGTGGATTCCCTCCAACGCTCGAATCGGACCGGTGACCTCGGAGAAGTCCTCGTCGAGCAGGTCGTTGTTTTCCAGCTCGCTCTTGATCGAGTCGAGCATGTCGGCGGCATGATCCTCGTCGCTGCCAATCAGCGCCACAAACTCGCGGTGCCCGTACAGCAGTGCCCACAGACATGCCGTCTCGCACAACGTGGTCTTGCCCGATCCGCGGGGCATGGCCATCGCAAACAGGCCACCTTCAAGCACGGCTTGCTCGATCTTGGCAATGACCGTCAGGTGGTCTTGTGACCAGGCCAAGTGAAACGTCTGCGGAAAATACTGCTCGCAGAAGTCTTGAAACGAGCGGCGACACAACTCCTTGCGTTCGGGGTTGGCGGGCGGATGGACCCAACCCTCGGCGGCAATGTCGCGTGACGACTCCGATGCGGCGCGGCTGCGCGCGTTTACTGCTTCCTTGTGTCGTTCGTAGTCGGTCTCGGTCCAACCCGGCTCAAAGGTCTCTCGCCTGGCGTGGAAGAGCCATGCGGCGTAGCGCACCAGATCGATGCGCCGGCCGTCGCCGATCTTGTAGGCAGCGCGATTGAGATGCCGGTAGACCACGTGCGGCTGCACCACCTCGCCCACCGGCGTGGAGTTCAGCAGGCGCACGGCCTCAGCGACACGAAGCTGGCGCGGGTCGAACTTCAACGCGTCTGCACCTCCCGCACCAGCCAGGCGGCGTAGTGGACCAGATTGATTTTCCCGTCAGGCCCCACCGGTGCTCCGGCGTCCAGGTCAGCCTGGATCTGCTCGGCCGTGATCCGTTTGCCTCCAGCCGCCGACAGGAGCCGTGACACTTCCTCTACGGAAAGCGCCATTGGGTTGACGACCGGTTGGCCCGTCCCGAGTGGAGGGGGCACGGCGGGGTTGGCGGAATTCTTCCGGGATTCTTCAGCCATGTTCGTAACCTCCGACCACATCGCCACATGCGCGCCGCACGAAATTCCATCCGTTCCGCGAAATGGCCTTGCTGCGGGGCAAGACCGATGGCTGAATGTGTCTGTAAGGCCAGTATTCACAAGGAGCTAGGACATGCGAACCAAGCGGATCGAACTCGAGGGGCCCGCCGGGCACGTCGCCATCGAACGACAGCGCGGCGGCAATACCGTCCGTATCGACAGCATCATCGCCGAGCCCGGCAAAGGCGAGCAGGCCTGGAAGACCTGGGAGATCGATGCCAAGGGCACCGACGACACGGAACTGTTCTGGATCGCCACGGAGGTCCAGCGTCGCTGTGATGGCGTCGTCGGCACAAACGGCGACGTGGATGGCTACTACCGCGAACTCCAGCGCTTCATCGACTGAACCCGAAAGGATAGCGCGATGACTGCCAAGCAGGACTTGTTCACGAGGATAGTCCGCAAACATCTGTCCATCGAGACGCTCGAGCCGCGTAACCGCGACAGCCTCGACTTCCACGAGGTTGGGGTGGTCGGTCTGCGGCAAGCGCTCCAAGACGCTTACGACGCTGGCCGTGCCGATGCCGGCTACGGAAGCGAATCTTTGATCGCCGCCCTCCGCGAGAACCTCTCGCCGGAGGCTGTTGCCGCCATCGCCTCCTGGCTGCAGCCCGCCAGCATTAGCGACGAAAACGTGAGCCGCGAAGTCCGCTGGTTCGCTGAGCAACTGGCCCAGGCCCTCGGTGGCTGGGACCAGCAGAACCGCCTCGCGGAAGACTTGGGTCTGTAACCACAGTGCATGGGCCTGGCCAGCCCGAACACGGCCGAAGGAGATCACGCCATGTCGAACGTCGGAAAGAAAACCAAGACCGCCAAGAGCGCTGCAACCACCACTGGCAAGCCGCGAGTTCACGCCGTCGAACCGATCGAGCGCGGCGAGCAGGCCTCGCCCCCGCCGGTCAGCACCGCTGTGCCCAAGCCCGCGAAGGCCAGGAAGACCAGCGGACTGGACGCCGCTGCCCAAGTCCTCAAGGACGCGAGGCAGCCGATGCGCTGCCGGGATATCGTCCGAACCATGCTCGACAAGGGCATGTGGACCAGCGACGGCAAGACGCCGCACGCAACAATCTACGCCGCGATCCTCCGAGAGATTCAGACCAAGGGCGAGAAGGCCCGCTTCAAGAAGACCGATTGCGGCTTGTTCACCAGCAACGTTTAGCGTCATCCGCTCACTCCGCTTCATCGACCCCGGCCATCATGGCTGGGGTCTTCTCAGTCGAGTCAGTGACCTCGGCTCCGGAGATGCGCCGTGCCTTCTTGCCGGTGAACTTCTCCCATCGTTGTACGATCACATCGCAGTACAACGGATCGAGCTCCATCAGGTAGGCGTTGCGCCCGGTCTGCTCGGCGGCGATCAGCGTCGAACCGCTGCCGCCAAACAGGTCCAGCACGTTCTCTCCAGCCAGCGACGAGTACTGGATCGCCCGCACTGCGAGCTCAACTGGCTTCTCGGTGAGATGGACCATTGACTGCGGGTTGACCTTCTTGACCGACCAGACGTCGGACACATTCGATGGGCCGTAGAACTTATGGGCCGCACCCTCGCGCCATCCATAGAAGCACCACTCGTGGTTGCCCATAAAGTCTTTGCGCGTCAGGACCGGGTGCTCCTTGACCCAGATGACCGCCTGGGAGAAGTAGAGCCCGTGCCGCTTGAGCGCCGGCGGGTAGTTGGCGCAGTTGGCGTAGCCGCCCCAGATGTAGAAACTTCGGCCGGGTGCGAGTACGAGGGCGATGTTGCTGAACCAAGCCTCAAGCAGTCGGTCGAATTCCTCATCGCTGACAAAATCATTGACCAGCGGTCGGTCCTTGGCCCGCAGTTTCTTGTGCGTGGCGTGAGCCTTGCTCTTGTGGCGGGCCAGGTCGAAGCCCTGGTGATGCATGCCCCGCGCGTCGGCTGCCTCGATGGCGTTGGAAGCCGGGAACGACGAAAGCCCCGCCGCGATGGCGTTGTTGCTGCGCGGTTCAACCCTCACGTTGTAGGGCGGATCGGTATTGCACAGGTGGATGGTCGCGCCCTCAAGCAGGCGGTTTACGTCCTCGGCCTTGCTGCTGTCCCCGCACAGCAGGCGGTGGTTGCCGAGAATCCACAGATCGCCTGGCTGCGTTGTCGCGGCATCCGGCGGGGCAGGCACGTCGTCGGGATCGGTCAGACCTTGCTGCACGTCGCCGCTCATCAGCCGCGCCAGTTCCTCCTGGTCGAAGCCCAACAGGTTAAGATCGAAATCCATCTCCTGCAGCGACGACAGCTCGATGGGCAGCAGTTCGTAGTCCCACTCGGCGATGGCAGCAGTCTGGTTGTCGGCGATGCGGTAGGCCTTAACCTGCGATTCGCTCAGGTCCGTGGCGACGTGGACCGGCACCTTCGCCAGGCCCAGCTTCTTCGCTGCCTTCCAACGGGTGTGCCCGACGATGATCACGCCTTCGCCATCCACGACGATTGGCTGGCGGAACCCGAACTCCCGTAAACTGGCGGCAACGGCGTCCACCGCCTCGTCGTTCTGGCGCGGATTGCCGGGATATGGTCTGACCTGATCGATGTCACGCAATTCGATGTTCATGGCAATTCCTTTCACGAAAGAAAGTCAGTCCACAATGGCTGCCGTTCCCGCCGCCATCTCCGGCCGATACCGGTCGGCGAAGGAACCGTGACGTCCGCCACGTCCGCCCCCTTGCCCCGGGGTTGGCCCGTGTTGGGTCGGGGCGACGGGTGATAGGTTTGGGCCACTTGGCTCGGCTGGACGCGACGTCGGCCAACCTGGGCGGATAGGCGGCCGTTTCGTTTTGCGCCAGGTCTTGGCGCGGGGCACGCCGGACTTGAGCCGTTTCGTTTTGTGTGCGCCCCCTTTAAGGGGCGCACAAAACGAAACGAGACCCGGCGTGCAGCTTTCGTTTTGTGCGCTCAAAACGAAACGCCAAACGAAACGCCGCCACATTCGTTTTGTGCGTGCCCAACGATTCACAAAACGAATTCTCATTGCTCGCCCTCCCCGCTGGATGACGTCCGGCGTTGATAGGTGAACGGCTCGTTGCGCTTGCCCTGGCCTTGGCGAATCACCAGGCCGTCGGCGTCGGCCGACCGCAGCAGCCGATCGGCCAGCCAATGCGACAACCCGGCCTGCACAGCCTTGTCGAGGATGGCCGAGCGCGTCGCGGGCCGGTCCCCGACGAAGGCCTCGACGAACGTTTCCACCGTCCACTCCGGTCTTTTCTCGCCTCGCTTCTTGCCGCCGTCCGACCGCAGCTGTGCCGGGTCCAAGTCATCCGCCGCCATCCAGACCGGGAACGACCAGCGCAGGCAGCGCGGGGCAACTGGGGGCCACGAGCGCACCGCCGCATCCAGCACGACCGCGTCGTCCTCTTCGTGGGCGCGAAGGATCATGTGCGTGTCGGTGGCTCGACTCTGGCTACCCGCGCCAGCCCCCACGTCGGTGATGCTCTTGCCTGACTGGTTGCCCTTGGTGGTGTGGTGGATCAGGACAAAACAGCAACCCAGCAGGTCGGCGTAGCGGTCAATGTGGTTGTAGAGCGAAGCCATCGTGCCGTTGTCGTTCTCGTCCATATCGCGCGGCATGAACCGGTAAAAGGCATCGAGGATGATCACCTTGAACCGTCCAGGCGTGAGCGAATGGAAGTAGCTGCCCAGCGAGAAGACGTCCTGAAGGCAACCGCGCATGTTCTGGACCCACACCCGATCGGCATAGGCGTCGATGGGGATGCCCCGGGCGTTGGCGACCTTGGGAATGCGATTGGCGCTGGTCTCCTGGTGCAGCTCGTTGTCCAGGATCAGTACGTCGCCGCGTTCGCAGCGGAATTGCCCCAACCAGTCGCGGCCCGTAGCGATGGACAGGGCCAAGTCGGTCACGAGCCAGCTCTTGCCCATCTTCGGAGCAGAGATCAGGTTCATCGTCTCGCCCTGGCGCAGCAGGCCGTGAATGACGGGCTTGCGCAGCTCGGGGAACGTGGCGATGAGCCTGCGAACCGTCAGTGGCTCAAGTTTGATCGGGGCGGCGTCGACCAGCGGTGCTGTGGCCGGCGACGACATGCTCATCAAGGACGGCGGCGATCCATACCCTTGTGCTCGCAGCGCCGAGGCGGCGCGCGACCAGTCACCGCCGTGCTCAAGCAGCGTATAGACGGCAAAGGGCGAGTAGGCCCGGTTGGGTTCGAAGGGGCCGGCGTTGGCACTGAAGACGTAGAAGACGCCATCCTTGAGCGTGGCGCTCCAACCAGTTGCTTTGCCGGGGCGACGCCAGTACTCATTCACGCCGCCCTTCACCCGTACCCAGCCGTGCTGTTCGAGCACGGTGCGCACGTCTCCGCGTGCGTTGAAGACATCGCCGGGCCTGTCGGCATTCTCCGGCCGAGAGCCGCACGGTTCGACGGACATGCCGCCTCTCTGGTCGACAATGGCGCTGTGCGTGGGACAATCCACGACCGGCGGCACATATTCGTTCAATTCCCACGCTGTCTGCAGGAGAACGTCCCTCTCGGCCCCAGTCAGAACGGGTGGGTCGCATAGGCTGCCTTGGACCACCTCATAGCCCGGCGTGGGGGAGCATAAGAACAGCCCGCCTTCGCCTCGCGTCTCGATGAGCGTCACCACCTTGCCATCATCCAGCCGGCGCTGGGCGAGCTTCAGGTTGCCGCAGATCTCTGCTTCGCACCGGTAGCCAACGTGGTAGCCGCCGGAGGGGGTTCGTTCGACCACCAGTCGGTCGCGCAGTTCGGGCGGGATCTGCTCTTGCCAGGCCGAAAACTTCTCGCCGCCGGCGTCGAAATCGATGATCTCGTAGTGCCCCGAAATCCGTCCGCACAGAATGCACAGTGCTTCGTGGTCGTTGGCAAACCACGCTTGGATCTCCGCCTCGGTAGGCAGGCGGTCCCGATACTGTCTCCAACCACCCACGGCGGGACGCTTCTCGGCGCGTCGGGCGGGCAGCACGGCCAGGCCCGCACGTTGATACGAGATGGCGACGTCGCGCAGATTCATGCTTGGTTCGGTTCGCTCCTTCAAAACGGGATGTCGTCGTCCGCCGGCACGTACTCGGGCAGCTCGGGCGGCTCAGGAAGACTGAGGTCGGCCGGGTCGGGCTTCTCGCCGAGCTCGTAGTCCACGATGCGGTCGTATTTCTCCCCGGCGACCGAGCGCACCGTGATCGACAGCGCGTCGGCCAGGGCCCCGGCGTTGGCCAGAGCGACAGCGTCGTCGACGTTGTCCGGCACGGGCAAGCACGAGCGCCTGCGCCACCACGCCTCGGCCTTCTGTCGCGCGTAGCCGCCGTGTTCCAGGCACACCCACTCGGAACGCGTGTTGTGGAAGCCGACCTCATAGTCCACGCGCATGGAGCGCGGGGCGTTCGGTGGCGCGTCGCGTTTGACGTGAACGCTGTAATAGACGCGATGCACTTCGTATTTGCTGATCGTGACCTGTCCGGAAAGAATGCCCGCGGCGGCAGCCGTGGCCTCATGCCTGCGTCGCTGGGGCGGCGGGAACTCGTGGCCGCATTCAGGACACGTCGCGTAGCCAGAGGCGATCAGCGCCTGGCACTGCGGACACTCCTTGGCGGGCGCTTCCACCGATCTTTTGGCGAACGCATTCGTGACGCGGATAGCGTCCACCGGGCCGTGCCGAAGCACGTTGCCGCCAAAGTCGAGGACCAGGCAATCGGTCTTGCCCTCACATAGCCGGAATCCCCGACCAACCATCTGGTAGTAAAGACCTGGCGAGAGCGTCGGGCGCAGCAGCGCAACGCAGTCCACGTTGGGGGCGTCAAACCCGGTGGTCAGCACATTGACGTTGACCAGGTAGGTCAAGTCGCCTTCGCGGAAGCGACGGATAAGCTGGTCTCGGTAAAGCGTAGGCATCTGGCCGTCGATGAACCCGCATTCGCGGCCTGCGATCTGTTCAATGACGCGTGCGACGTGCTTGCCGTGCTCAACACCGGAAGCAAACACCAGGCAGGCGCGGCGGCCACCGCTGCAAACGGCGTCGACGATCTCGCGGCACGCCGACTGGACCAGAAGTTCCTGATCCATCAGCGTCTCCACCTCCTCGGCTACGAATTCGCCGGCGCGAACATGCAGCGACTGGAAGTCAGCCTTGTACCGACCCGCCTTGGACCTCAAAGTCGAGAGGTAACCGTTGGCGATCAGCTCACGCACGCCGATCTCATAGCAGATGCTGTTGAGGATGCCTTCCGGCGGCGGTACGCAGATCGGACCTGAGGCCATGCGGAACGGGGTGGCAGTTAACCCGATGACCCGCAGGTGAGGATTGATCCGACGCATGTCCGCCAGTAGGCGGCGGTACATGCCGTCGCCTTCCATTGGAATCATGTGGGCCTCATCCACAATCACCAGGTCAAAGTGGCCCAGTTGCTCGGCCTTCTGGTAGACCGACTGGATGCCCGCGATGATCACCGCATGCGTCGTGTCACGACGCTTCAGGCCAGCGGAATGGACGCCGACGTGGATGTCCGGACAGATCTGGTCGAGCTTGTCGGCGGCTTGCTCTAACAGTTCTTTGACATGCGCTAGGATCAACACACGCCCGTCCCAGCGCGTCACCGCGTCCGAACAGATGGTCGCGATCACCGGGGTCTTGCCGCCGCCGGTGGGAATCACCACGCATGGATTGTCGTCGTGCTCGCGCAAGTGCCGGTAGACGGCTTCGACCGCCTCCATCTGGTACGGGCGCAGCGTCATCGGCTCGTGTTCGCTCGTAAACAGGCTCACCGCGCGTCCTCCTCGATGCCCACGGCCTGGAGGATCAGCTCGCGGTGCCCGCCGCGCCGCAATGCGCGGGCTCCCGCCGAGCGAAGTTCGGCCTCGACGCGGTTGAACACGTCCATCGCCTCCGACAACGACATGCGCCGGTCCCAAGTACAGGGGTGCGACTCGAACCAGTCAGCCACGGCGCAGTAGCGCAGCGCCGCCCCGAGCAGCTCAGCCTGTGAGACAGCCGGGTTGTCCTTCAGCACCTGGTTCATCGCCTCTCCGTAATGCGCACCACCACCTTGCCTCCGCGCACAACCGAGGCCTTTTCGATGAGCAGCCAGACGATCTGGCTGTCGTCGTGGAAGGCTCCGCCGTGCTCGAGCGAGTCGCCGATGGCCTTAAGCAGGTTGTCCAGATCCCGCCTGCGCCGGTCGGGCGGGAATACCTCGACGGATACTGCCAGCTTCCCGGTCAGCGGCTTGACGTTCATGCGAGCCAGGACGTTCCGCACCTGGTCGCGAAAGCGCTGGCCCCATCGGCTGATCACCATCCGCCCGCGATAGTGCCGCCAGTAGTGGTTCACTGACGGCGGGTATGGCAGTTCGACTTCCAGCATCCCTGTCTCCGTCTCGCTGATGCCTGGAGGGCAGGCCTTCCGGCGACGAGAACCGCCGCCGGAAGACCCGTGAGAAGAGTGCGCCCGTCTCAGCGACGCCACGGAGGGGTGGGATTGTTGGCCTGCGGTGGCGCGATATTGGACGCGGCCGCTTCACGCTTGGCGTAGCTCCGCACCTCGTTGGTCATCTCGCCGGTGTCCTCGCGCTTCTTCAGCTTGACCGTGATGATCAGCGGGATGTTGTGCAGCTCGACGCTATCGGTTGGCTGCATCACGCCCACAGCCCGGCAAATGGCCGAGAGTTCCTGGCGGGCGATCTGCACGGTGGTCGGGTTGGGGTTGTGCAGGTTCAGCCGCGCCCACACATAGCGGCCCTTGTAAGGCCCTTCGAGAATCTGTAACGACAACTGCAGATACTGGCCGGTGCCGCTCTTGGTCGGCTTCATCTCCGAATCGGTGATCACCGCCAGATACTTGCCCGCCGGGATCGGGTCGAAGTCCTGGGACGGTTCGACGGTCGCTGCGTTGAATCCGTTAAGATTGGCCATGTGCAAGTCTCCTTGTTCAAAGGGCAAGTGTCACTGCGAAGGCTGGGTGTCGGTTTCCGGTGAAGACGGTGACTTGACGGACGTGCTGTCGCTACACGGGTCGGTGTGAGCCAGACGTGCGTAGTAGTCGTAAGCCGCCCATTCCAGCGGTAGCTCGTAAGGCATGCCCAGGCGGTTCTTGGCCACGTGCGTCGGGCCTTCGCAGGTCCTCATCACCCGCTCAGGCGAAGTGATGTTCTTCACCTTCTTGGGATCGGTGGTCGTGGAGTACGTGGCGAAGAACACCTCGTCACACCATTCCATCACCACTGAGGCTGCCAGCTTGTGCAGGCGCGGGGTGAAGCGGTCGAAGGCTGAGTCTTCGGGCGTCTGGAACTTCTCGATCTTGGTGTGGGCGATGAGGATGACCGCCATGCCGCGATGCCGTCGCAGCACATCGAGGGCGTCAAGGAACTTGCGCCAGAAGTTCAGGGCGTAGGTGTAGCCCTTCTGGAATCCGATCTTCTCGATGTTGCTGACGTTCTCGGCAGTGCAGACCTCCTGCCAGATCAGCCGCTCGAGCCAGTCCAGCGAATCGACCACGACCGTCTCGAAATCGTGTTCCTGTGAGGCCAGTTCCGCCAGCGCCGCCATGACCTCGGCGAATGACTGTGACAGTGGAAATCTCACGCAGTCGATCTCGCCCAGGCCATCCTCGGTTTGAATGAACACCGGTTTTCTGGCGCTGGCCCCAAAGGTGCTCTTGCCCACGCCCTGGACGCCGTGGATCATGCAGCGTCGCGGGGCGGGTTGCTTGCCGACTTGCAGTTTCGACAACAAACTCATGTTCGCGTGCTCCTTTCGGAAGGTTGGAGTCAAATCCAGTCAAAGATGCGGAGTCCTTCGTAGCCGGTTGGCCACACGTTGCGCTGGCGGCAGTCGCGCAGGCGTTTGACCGCCTCTTCGTTTTCCTTCTGCGCGATGGCCAAGACGTCTTCCCCCAAGCGCCACACACCGCATCGGAACGGCGGCTGCTTCTCAACGGCGATCATGTGGACCGGCAGCTCGCGCGGATCGATGTTTGCCGTCGCCGCGCTGATGGAGCGGTAGAAGGCCAGTTGGTGGGCGTAGCGGAACTTGCGGGCGTCGACCTCAAAGTAGTCCAGGTGATCGCAGGTCTTGAGGTCGACGATGGCACCGCCCGCCAAGTGCGTGAACCAGTCCACGCGAATCTGGCAGTCCACCTCGTGCCAGCGCGCCCGCAGCACCGCTTCGGCCACACCAGACGCCAGCAGTTCCTTGGCAATCGCCTGCGACATTACTCCTGCCGCCAACTGCTCGATCTCCTTGGCCTGCTCTTCAGTGAGGATGGGCTTGCCCTGGGTCTCAGCCCACTTCTGATAGGCCTGCGAGTCGCTCTTGAAGGGCTTGCCGGTGGTCCTGTTGATCGGTCCGTCGCTGATGACGTACTCGGCGAGGAATTTCTCGCGACCTTCGAGAATCAGCGTGTGCGCGGCACGACCGAGGAAGTAGGCCGGGCGGTCCTTGTCCTTCGCCAGACCCAGCTGTTTCCAGCGGTACAGCAGCGGACAGCGCCGGAAGTCGGCCAGATGATGACTGGTCAGGTAGTCCTTTGCCGCCGCGTGATATGACTCGGCAGGCTCGAAGACGAATTGGTTCGATAAGGAGGCCGGAATCATGCCGAGACCTCCTCGCTGCGCATTGGCAGCCATGTCATGCTCGGGTTGCCGGTGACGGTACAGCGGCGAACCGGCCCGCTTTTCACCAGGCGAGCCTTGCGCAGTTCGGGCAATCGACGCGAGGGAACGTGGCGTTCGAGCCCGGTGGCTGCCGCGATCTCGGCGGCGGTCTGGCCGGGATTCTTCCACACTTCGAGGAGGCAGATTTGCCGCTGCGAAGCGGCGCGGCCGCTGGCCTCAACTTCTTCGGCGGCCTGGTGCGATGTGATCGGATCGTCTCTTCGTGCCAGTGCGTGCATCAGCAGTTCTCCAACGGGGTCCAGGTTCGTGTGCCGCGGATCGGCCGTGATCCGCGACGCGGACACCCGTTGTTTGCCGCTGGGCAGAGAACTTGCTCGGTCAAGCAGATATGACCCAGTAAACACACATGCGCCACACATGGGCTCAGCGATGCGCCGTTGGTCCAGCAATGCGTCGCAGGTGTGGCGCAGATGAAGTCGGCGGCGCAGCGCTGAGGCTAGATACAAGGCCGAGTAACGCACGGAGCATGGCGGGCGTGACGTCGAGAGCGTCTCGACGCGAAGCCAATGGCCCTGGAATGAAAGGACCAGCCATGCTTGCCAACAGCTACAGTGGAATCGTCGAAAAGGAAGTGTCCCGCCTCGTGGTCAGTCGCGCCCGCCGTCTGCGTGTCAGTGGCGATGAGATCGATGACCTTCAGCAGCAGATCGTCCCGAAGCTCGCCGCCTTCGAGTACGACGCTGCCAAGTCCAACGGCGCATCGCGTAGTACCGCGTTGACCGGCGTCATCGACCGGCAGATCAAGGCGCACCTCCGCGCCAAGCGCCGCTACCAGAAACGCATCCAGCGCCTGCAGACGATGAGCAACTCAGCTTCAGCGCGTTTTGTTTGGCCCGAGCATGTCACCAAGCCCGAACCAATGGACCTGCGAATGGACCTGGCGGCGGCGATGGAGCGGCTCAGCGAGCGAGACCAGATCATCTGCCGCAGCCTCGGTGAAGGACACACGGTCAAGGCCATCGCCGAGCGGCTTGGATGCTGCCGCGACACTGTCTCCCGCGCCATCCTTCGCATCCGCCAGGTCTTCACGCAGGCCGGCTTGCGCGTGTGGATCGACCCCGACTACAGCCCCAACGCCAAACATGCCTGAAACCAAGGAGGAACATGATGCCCAGGTCCGCAGAATCGACTGGATTACTTTCGCTAGCTGAGCAAGGGTGTTCCCGACAAAACGCGTCGGACCCGTCCACGACCGCAGTTGCCGCCCGCCGCGTGCCCGGAGCGGCATGGATCACCCAGGCCATGGTCGAGGACACGCGGCGAGTGTGGTCGCCGCGCTACGGATACGAACTGTCCGACGCCGAAGCCGTGGAGATTCTCATGAATGTTCGACGACTGGTTCAGGTCTTGTGGAAAGGAGGCCAAACCCAATGAGTAACTGCGTGTTGTGGGCACGGGTGTCTTCACGCGAACAGCGCGAAGGCTATTCCATCGACGCCCAGCTTCGAATCACCCGCGAGAAGGCCCAGCGCGAAGGCTGGCACATCGTCCGCGAGTTCGTCGTCGCCGAGTCGGCCAAGCGCGGGGCCGAACGTGTGGCGTTCAACCAAATGCTCAAGTGGGTCGTCGCCAACGCCCGCA
>JAAYDY010000056.1 GCA_012729015.1 Phycisphaerae bacterium
CCTACGCGCTGCGTGCAGGGGGAGGCGCCCCGAGCACAGCGAGGGGCGGTGAGGGTCGAACGCCAGAGTCCGCGTGGGTCCGGTGGACCCACCCTACGCGCTGCGTGCAGGGGGAGGCGCCCCGAGCGCAGTCAAGGGGCGGGTGAGGGCCGAACGCCAGAGGCCGCGTGGGTCCGGGGAATCCGCCCTACGCGCCGTGTGCATCAGCCACCCTCCCCGCAAGAGAGAGGGGTTCCCGGGAATCCCCGAAGAACCCCTTCTGTGCGTCCACACCGGTTGACCGGACGAGCACTGCGCTTCGGGCGCCCCCGGCTCAGCCGAGACCCAGAAGCTTGCGGGCGTTGCCTTCGGCGATGGCGGAGCGGACGGTTTCGTCCATCGGCGTCTGGCGCATCCACTCGATGATCGGCAGCTTCTCGTTGCCGTAGCAGACGTCGGTGCCGAAGAGCAGCCGCCGCCACCGCCGCTCGATGAAGCCGGGCGTGAAGTCCGGGTCGCGCGTCATGGCGTTGTAGCCCGACATGCCCGACAGGTCGGCGTAGAGGTTGTCGAACCGGTCCATCAGCCGGTCGATGGCGCCGCCGGGCGTGATCGTGCCTTGCGGATACGGCCGCTGCTGCGTGCCGTCCTCGCCGCTGATGGCGCTCCAGAAGTGCGGCCCATGGCCCACCCACTTGATCCGCGGGAACTCGGCCAGGAGCTTCTCCAGCCGCGGCAGGTGCGGCTCGTCGAAACAGATCCTCGGCCGCGCGATCTCGAACACCATCGGCAGACCCAGCTCGTTCACCTGCGCGTAGAGCTGCTTGTTGAGCGGATCGTCCAGCGGCAGGCCGTTGACGTGCTCGCCGAAGCCCACGCAGCCGCAGTTGCGGACCATGTGGTCGATCATCTTCGACGCCAGCGGATACCGCGGATCGGCGCAGGCGAACACGATGAACCGGTCGGGGTACTTGTCCCGGGCCGCCAGGCACTCTTCGTTCAGCAGGTAGCCGCCGCCCCAGTCGGGGCTTTCCAGCGGCAGGAGCACCGCCTGATCCAGGCCGCGCGCGTCCATCAGCGCCACCAGCCCGTCGGCGTTCAGGTTCGGCCGATCGGCCCGGCCCTCGCGGTTCAGGAAGCCCATGTGCGCGTGAAAATCGATCATCGCCTCTCCTCCAGTGTTACTGCGTGTGCGTCCTGTCGTCCAGGCATTGTACCGCGGCCACGGCCGCGGCGTGTCGCTGAAGCCTTGGGCGGCCCCGGGGTCACCGCACCTCGACCGGCATCTCCCGGTACTGGCCCTTGAGCGTCCACCGGATGCGGTAGCGTCCCGGCTTGACGTCGCCGGTGCTCCACGGGTGATTCACGATCAGCTTCAGCTCGGCCTCTTTCAGGGTGCGAAGCACTTTGCCGCCGTCGGCGGTTGCCAGTTCGATCTTCAGCGCGCCCGGCAGCCGGCCCTGGCAGGCCAGGACCGTGTCGCTGCCGCGCTGGACCACCGTCGGAATGACGGCCACCATGGTGATCGTGCAGCACGGGTGCAGCGGCGCCTTGAAGACGGCGGCCTCGGCGGGGGCCAGGCGTCGCTGGAAACTCGGCGGCTGCGCGGCCGTCACGTTGTGGTAGAACGCGTGCTGCCACGTGCCGGGTGCGAGCTGCGCCTCGTAGAGCTGCCGCGCCGTCGCGTCGAACGCCACCAGGGACGTCCAGAGCGTGCCGGCGTAGCGGTTGAACATGCCCTCGGGCTTGCTCGGCAGGCGGATTTCGCCGAAGGCGCCTTTCTGCACGCCGGCGTTGGAGTTGTTCCAGGCGACGTCGTCGCCCGTCTTGCCGTTCCACATGACGTGGAGGTTGGTGCGGACGAGGCGGCGCATGTCGGTCTCGTCGAACGTGATGCCGCGCTGGTAGGCCTCGACGAAGGCCCGCACCTCGCCGAGCTGGTAATCGCGGTAGGGGTGCGTGTTGATCCAGGTGACAAAGTCCTGCGGCCGGTCGGGCTTGATGTCCCACGGGCCGAAGGGCTCCCAGTAGTTCCAACTGTAATGGTCGTCGTAGAGGTTGAGGCGGCTTTTGGCGAAGTTGAAGATCTTCAGGGCCCGATCGCGCCAGGCCGGCTCGCCCGTGATCCTCCACAGCCGCAGGGCCGCCATGCCCCAGTGGACCTGCATGTTGATCGGCAGCGTGGAGGCGTGTGTCCCGGCGGGCGGCGGCTGCCAGTGGTCCGGCTCCTTCTCGGTGAAGGTCCACGGCCAGTCGGTGTAGACGCCGCAGGGCCCGTCCTCGTGCCAGATGCCGCGATGGTCCCACTTCTCGAAGATCAGTTGCCGGGCCAGGGCGACGTACGACGCGGCGGACTTGCCGTACGCGTCGGCCAGCGCGGGCTCGTCCTTCAGGACCAGCTCGCTGAACCGCAGCATGGGCTCCAGCAGCAGACAGTCGCCCAGCGGGTACTCCCCCAGCCGTCCGGGCATGCGGTACGCCGCACCGAGCCACCCCTTGCGACCGTCGGGGCCGGTGAGCAGTTGCTCGATGCACCAGTCGAAGTACTCGACGGCGGCATCGAGCCAGGCCCGGTCGCGCGTGGCCAGATACGACTCGATGAAACTGTCCATCGGGTAATTGGCGTGCCACGTCCACCCGTCGCCGGTGAACTTGCCGTCCATGCGGCCGCGGGCGTTGCTGAGGCACCCTCGCAGGTAGGCCTGCGGCGCGTCCTTGATGGTCGCCTTGACGGCCGTCGTCGCGGTCGCCGGAGTCGCGGCCTCGTCGCCCGCGGCGGCCGCCGCCGATGTTGCCACTGCCGCTACCAGAACCAGCGCCACCCCTGTGCCGATAGACGCTCTCATGTCCTCGCCTCCCTGCGCGCAGACAGCCGGTCGACACCGGCGGCCGGCTCCACGCGCCGGCCACAGTTGCACGATCACAGCAGTCTATCCCATGAAACCGCGGCGGAACAGCTGGAATTCTGTTGATTATCCGACAGAATATTACAGAATCTGGTCATGCTCGACATCCCCGAATCCGGATACAGCCCCTGGTCCCGTCTGACCGTGGCGCGCCGCCGGCCCCGCCCATGGGGCATGGGGCCCAACCTCTACACCATGGGCCCCAACCAGGACGACGGCGACCACCTGTTCGCCGATTTCGACCTCTGGCTCGGCATCGAGGGCTCCTGCGACGTTCACCTCCTCGGCCGCACGCTCCACCTGCGGCCGGGACGGGCCATCCTGATCCCGCCGGGCATCCCGACGCGGCAATGCACTTCGGCCGCTCAGGAACTGGTCATGGTCTACGTCCACTTCGATTGCCTGATCGACGGCCGCCCCGTGCGCGACGCGCAGCCCTATGCCGACGGAGCGACCCTGCGTCTGTCGCTGCCGCACCTGCCGCCGCTGGCCCTGGTCGCCGAGGTGGACGAGGCCGTCGCCGACCGCCTGCGCGGCGCCCAGACCCGGCACGAGCACGACCTGGCCGACCTTCAGGTGACGGCCGCCCTGATGGACGTGATCGCGCGCCTGCGGCAGGCCGACCTCGGTCTTGTCGGATCGCCCGACGAAGAGCGACTCCACCTGGCCGTCGGCTTCATGCAGCAGCACCTTCACCGCGGCCTGTCTCTGGCCGAGGTCGCGCAGCACATTCACGTATCGCCGGCCACCCTCGGGCGGCTGTTCCGGACCCACTTCGCCGTCAGCCCGATCCAGTACCTGACCCGGCTGCGCATCGCCCGGGCCCGCGAGATGCTCCAGGCCCGACGCCACAACGTCTCCGAGGTCGCCCGGGCGTGCGGCTACGCGACGCTCCAGTACTTCAGCCGCGCCTTCGCCGCCGAGTGCGGCATGCCGCCCACCGCCTACCGCCGCCGGCTGCCCCTGATTCCATAACAGCCCGTTGAAGAAGTCGGGACCCGTGTGGCACGGACGCCAGATGAATGCCTCCGCGCGGGTGCGGAGGGCGCCGGGTGCCATGCCTGCCCCGTCAGGCATGGGCAAGTCTACGTGCCCTTCCGCGTGGCTGCTCCTCGACAGGCTCGGAACCTGACGGCCCCTCGACGGTGCTCGGCAACTGCGTCAAGCAGCCACCCTACGCCCGTGGCGTCGCATCGCTATCTTTCACTGCGTGTGGCGCGCGGCGAATTGTCGGACAGCCTCACCGTGGGGAGGGAGGGCGCTCTACGTGTCGAGGCCTGCGAAACGTCGGGGGTTGTCCCACAGGGCGGCGCGCCGGGCGGCGTCGCTGAGGGGCAGGGCCTGGAACCGGGCGAGTTGCTCGGCCGGGTCGGCCCACGGGGCGTCGGTGCCGAACAGGAGCCGCTCCGCCGGGTGCCGCGACAGGATCGCCTCCAGCACCTGCGGCGGGCACTGTCCGAGGGTGTAGCTGGTCTCGAGGTAGATCGGCAGGCCGGCGACGTGGCGGAGCACCTCGTCCCACCGCTGCCAGCCGCCGAGGTGGCAGGCCAACAGGCGCAGGTGCGGCACGGCCTCGTGCAGGCGGCGCACTGCGGCCGGGGAACCCAGGTCGTCGCGGCCGTAGGAGAGGTCGTACCCGGCGTGGACTTCCATAGCCAGTCCCGCGTCGGCTGCCCGGCGGGCGATGCGCAGCGTACGCGGGTCGTCCAGGGGGCAGGCCATGTACTGCGGGTGGAACTTCAGGCCCTTGAGTCCGGCGGCCGCAATGCGATCGACCTGGGCCTCGATGTCGGGGCAATCGGGATGCACCGAGGCAAACGGAACGATGCGGTCGGACGCGACGGCGGCGGACCAGTCGGTGATCTTCGCCGTCTGCTCGGGTCGCGTGGCCACGGAGCACAGCAGCGCGCAGCCGATGCCGGCGCGGTCCATGGCCGCCGTCAGGCCCGCCACGGTGCCGTCGAACACGGCGCGCACGGGCATCCAGCGTGCGCCGGCGGTCAGCTTCGCGATGGCCGCCGAGGCGATCCGGTCGGGGAAAGCGTGAGCGTGGGCGTCGATGATGTGCGGCAACTCCGCGGACGAACGAGCGTCTTTCTGTGGGGTCACGACTGTGGGCCTCCTTCCCGTGCGGCAGGAGCATTGTGCGCTGCGGCGGGCGGGCCGTCAACAGGCGGGAAGGTTCCTGGCATTTGACCCTCACCGCCCCGAGCGGTGCTCGGGGCACCTCTCCCTGCACGCAGGGGTGCAGGAGCGTGCTTCGCACGCGGCGATTGACGGGAGACGCGTGGCTGCGGAGCAGCCACCCTACGCGCCGCGGGGCGTTCGGCGCGTAGGTCCGGAGGACCCACCCTACGCGCCGCGGGGCGTTCGGCGCGTGGGTCCGGGGGACCCACCCTACGCGATGTCGGGTCTGTTGACCCGACCTACGCACTCAACGCCTGCGATTCTTTCACAACCTCTGTTGACCCGACCTACGCACTCGCTGCAAGCAGGGCGAGGGGTCGATGGAGCAGCATGGCCTTGCGTGGGGTCGGGCGGCGGTTTAGGATGGCCGGCGGCGTCGCGGCGGTGACGTGTCGGAACGGGCGGGTGACGTGGGAGTGGTGGCTATGTCGGATCGATCGTGTCGGATCACGGGGTGCAGAACAGGGGCCACGGCGGCGCCGGGGGCGCCGGCGTGTCCGCCGCCGTTTGTGCTCGCGATCTTCGGCGCCAGCGGCGACCTGGCGCGGCGAAAGCTCATGCCGGCCCTGTGGCGACTGGCCTGCCAGGGGCGGCTTCCCGAACGGTTCGCGATTCTCGGCTACGCGCGCAGCCCGATGAGCGACGAGGCATTCCGCCAGCGGATGCGCGAGGCCTGCCGCGAGGCCGACGGCGACGCCTTCGACGAGCGGACGTGGCCGCACTTTGCGTCGCGGCTGTTTTACGAGGCGGGAGCGTACGATTCGGCATCGGACTTCCAGCGGCTGGCGTCGCGGCTGGACGACCTGGACGGCGGCGGTCCGCGCGGGATCGGGGCGTCGGGCCGGGTGGCCGGGACCGACCGGGCCGCGGTCCCCGCGCGTTTGTATTACCTGGCGACGCCCGCAGGCACCTACGAGTCGATCATCGAGGGCGTGGGCGCGCTGCCATGGCCGGGCCCGCGGCGCATCGTGGTCGAGAAGCCGCACGGCCGCAACCTGGCCGAGGCGCGGCGGCTGAACGAGCTGCTGGCGCGGCACTTCGCCGAGGACGACGTGTTCCGGATCGACCATTACCTGGGCAAGGAGACGGTGCAGAACATTCTGATTCTGCGTTTCGCCAACACGATCTTCGAGCCGCTGTGGAACCGCAAGTACATCGACTACGTGGAGATCACGGCGTCGGAGACGCTGGGCGTGGGCGGCCGCGGGGGCTTCTACGAACAGGCCGGTGCGCTGCGCGACATGATCCAGGGCCACCTGCTGCAACTGCTGGCCCTGGTGGCGATGGAGCAGCCGGCCTCGTTCGACGCGGCGGACGTTCGCGACGAGAAGGCCAAGGTGCTGCGCGCCCTGCGTCCGATGACGGGCGACCTGGCGGCGACGGAGGCGGTCCGCGGTCAGTACGGCCCCGGGCGGGTCGGCGGCCGGGATGTGCCGGGGTACCGGCAGGAAGACGGCGTGCCGCGCGACAGCCGGGTCGAGACGTTCGCGGCGGTGACGGCGTGGATCGACACGTGGCGCTGGAAAGGCGTTCCGTTCTACCTGCGGACGGGCAAACGTCTGGACCGGCATGCGACGGAGATCGCGCTACACTTCGAGCGAGTGCCGACGTGCCTGTTCAGCCGGCCGGAGCTGTGCGCGCGGACGGAGCCGAACGTGCTGGTGCTGCGCGTGCAGCCGGACGAGGGCGTGCACCTGGAACTGAGCAGCAAGGTGCCGGCCGAGGGGCTGAACGTGGGTCGCGTGCAGATGGAGTTCAGTTACGCGAGCCTGTTCGGGCGACGGCCGCCGGAGGCGTACGAGACGCTCCTGGTGGACGTGATGCACGGAGACCCGGCGCTGTTTGCGCGTCGGGACCAGGTGGAACTGGCGTGGGCGTTCGTGGATCCGATTGTCGAAGCCTGGGCCGCGACGCCGGCGACGGACTTTCCGAACTATGCCGCCGGCGCCGCGGGGCCGAAGGAGGCCGACCGCCTCCTGTCGCGCCACGGGCGCCGCTGGCGCGCGACGACGTGAGGGCCGGGCCGCCCGACGCGGCGGCGCAGCACAGGGAGACGCCATGGCGAGCCGAAGACGCCGGGTGAAGTCGCTTGCGGCGGTGCTGGTGCTGATGCCGTTCTGCGCGGTCTCGTGCAGCGGATGTCGGACGGCGTTCGAGTCGGCGACGTGGGACGCGCGCGCCGGACGGGTGCTGAACGGCCAGGCGGCCGTGGTCTACTCCAGCCGCTACGAGATCGACCTGCTGGGCCTGGAGAAGTCGCACTCGTTCGACATTCACAAGTACCGCCGCATGGCCCAGGCCCTGGTGGCGGGCGGATACCTGGCGCCGTCGGACTTTTTCGTGCCCGAGGAGGCCGACGAGGCGCTGCTGCGGCTGGTCCACACGCCCGAGTACCTGGCGAACCTGCGACGGTCGTCGTACGTGGCGCGATGTCTGGAGCAGAAGGCCGTGGCGGGGCTACCGGGCGGCGTCGTGGACAGCCGCATGCTCCGGGCCTTCCGGGTGACCACCGGCGGCACGGTGCTGGCGGCCCGGCAGGCGATGCGTTGCGGCCTGGGGATCAACCTCGGCGGGGGCTACCACCATGCCCACGCCGACCGCGGCGAAGGGTTCTGCGTGTACGCCGACGTGCCGATCGCGGTGCGGCGGCTTCAGCGCGACGGCCTGGTGCGGCGCGTCCTGCTGGTGGACTTGGACGTGCATCAGGGCAACGGCAACGCGGCCGTCTTTGCCGGGGACGCCGAGGTCTTCACGTTCAGCATCCACCAGGAGAACCTCTACCCGCACCCGAAGGCCGAGAGCGATCTGGATCGCGGCCTCTGGCCGCCCGTGGACGACGCGGCGTACATGAGCGTCCTGGCCGAAGAGCTGCCGCCGTTGCTGGACAGTCACCGGCCGGAGCTGGTGGTCCTGCTGGGCGGCGTGGACACGTATCGCGACGATCCGCTGGCGGGATTCGGCATGACGGCCGAGGGGATTGTCGCTCGCGACGAGTACGTTGTGGACCAGGCCCGCCGCCGCGGCATGGCCGTCCTGTACGTCGCCAGCGGCGGCTACAGCGAGCAGGCGTGGCGCATCCAGTACGCGTCGATCGGGAACCTGCTGAGGAAGTTCGCGGGTGTCGAGCCGTCCGCGAGCCGCGATGCTCCGTCGGCCAAGGCCGCCGCTCGCAAGACGCCGCCGGCGCAGCCGTAGCCGGTGGCTGCTTGACGCAGTTCCCGAGCACCGTCGAGGGGCAGCCACACAATAGAGGCCGGGGCATGGCCGCCAGCGGCCATGGCACCGGGCACAGGGCGCGTCGTCGGCATGCCTGACGGGGCGAGGGATGGCGCCCGGCCGGCAGGCGTCTTGGTCATCGCCGGCAGGGTTCGATGCCCATGCGACGCGATGCCCATCGCCACGCTGCGGTGCGGCGTTTTCAGTACTGGCAGATGCCGTCGCCGGGCGTGGAGGGGCAGAAAAGCGTTGACGTAACCCCATTGCATGTGTTAGGTTAATGCCTTCCTGAATCGCCGTCATGGGGGCATGCGAGCGTGAACGTCGCAGTGGATCGCAGTAGTGCCGCGGATTCCAACGAACTGGAAGCGTTCATCGACAGCCTCACGGACGAAGACAAGATGTTGTTGCGGCTCAGGGAAGAGCTCTACGAAGGGCGATGGGACGCGATGTTGGCCGACCTGAACGACCGGCTGGGCGGCAAGCCGTACATCTTCCGCCTGGCCAGCCGCATTCAGGACGACATTGCCCGCGTGGAACGGCTGAGCCGGTTCGAACGCAAGAACGGGATCAACCTGGCCACGGCCCTGTGGCCGGACGAGTATGGCCGCTGAGCCCGCGGCGCATCAGGCGGCCGGCGCAGTAGTCGGCCTCAGTCTATGGAAAGGTTCGAGACGATGAAGAAGGCGACGGTCCTGACGTTGGTGTTTGTGGCGGCCTGCGGGCTGGGCGTAAGCGGTTGTCGCAAAGCCGCCGTCGAGACGCCGCCGCCCCTGCTGGCCGAGGAACTGGCCGGGGGCGACCTGGTCCAGTTCTGGAGCACGACGCTGCCCCTGGACGAGGGCGAAACGCTGGAGCATCTGTACTGCCGTCGCGGCAACCTCTACACCGTCAGCAGCACCAATCAGCTCCGCTGCATCGATTCGTTCTCCGGACACATCAAGTGGACGGTCAAGCTGTGCGACGCCGACGTGACGCCGTCGGACGTCGGCCAGCTCGGCGACGAGGTCGCCTATGTGGCTGTCATCGACAAGCTCTACGGGTTCCTGACCGATAACGGTCAGCCCTTGCCGCCGCGACACCTCAAGATGGCTCCGAGCACGCACCTCCTCGTGGCGCCGCCGTTCGTCTACTTCGGGTCGCACGAAGGCTGGATGCTGGCCGAGCATGCGACCCACCGCGGCCAGAGCTGGGACCGCCTGATGCATGCCACGATTCTCAGCGCGCCGGTGGCGGCCGGCGGCCTGGTCTACTTCGCCAGCGAGGACGGCGAGGTCGTCGCCAGCGACGGCGGCCAGAGGCAGGTGCATTGGACGTTCAAGGCGCGCGACGCGTTCGAGGCGGACCTGAAGCTGTCCGGGACGCAGGGCTTTGTCCTGGCCGCGTGCCGCGACTACAGCCTCTATGCCCTTAACCCGATTGGCGGCCAGCCGGCCTGGATCTGTACCACCGGCGACCCGATTCTCCAGGCGCCGATGGCGTTCGGCAACCGCGTGTACGTCATCACCGAGCCGCACGTGATGCTGGCCCTGAACGAGCTGGACGGCGAGCGGCCGCTGTGGTCCACCGAGAACGTGGACCGGTTCCTGGCGGCCAGCCCGCGGGCACTGTACGTGCTGAGAACGGACGGAATGATTGCGGCGCTGTCGCACCAGGACGGGTCGGTGCTGTTCACCTTGGACGCCCGACGTCTGGACGTGTTCTCGCTGAATGAGATCGACGGACAGTTGTTCCTGGCGACCCGCGACGGCCTCGTGTTCGCCGTCCGCGAGATCAAGGGCAGGTACGACGACCAGGAAGCGGCCAAGGCCGCGCCGGATGAGAAGGCGGGCCAGGAGCCGGTGCTGATCCAATAGACGCGCCGCCGTCAGGGCACACACGAGCATCCCCGCGGGGTTGCCGGTTGGGCCGCGTGCGATGATCGAGAGGCCAAGGATGGCGGGATGCCAACGTCCCGCCATCCTTTTTTCATGGACACCCCGGAGGCCGAGACCATGCATGTAGGATTCCTGACGGCGTGCCTGAGCGGCGTGAGTCTGCCGGAGGTGGCCCGGTGGGCGGCCGAGGCGGGGTTCGCGTCCCTGGAAGTGCCGTGCCATGGCGGCACCGGCACAGGATGGTTCGACGGGCCGGCCCTGAATCCCGGCAAGGTGGACGACGCGGCGGCCTTCGAGATCGAGCAACTGCTGGCCGCCACGGGGCTTGCCGTCAGTTGCCTGACCACCAGCGACAACCTGCTGGAGCCCGACGATTCGCGGCGCGAGCGCCACTGGCAGTTTCTGACCGAGACGATTCGCGCCGCGGGGCGGCTGGGCGTGCGGACCGTGTCGTGCCGCGTCGGCCGGAATCCCTCGCTGCGGATCGGCGAGTGCATTGCGATCTGGGGCCGCCTGGCGGCCGGTGCGGTGGCCGCGGCCGAGGAGTGCGGCGTACGGATCGCCGTCGAGAACTCGCCCCTGGTCGGCTGGCAGGCCGAGGACGTGCCCGGCAACCTCGCCTTCTCGCCCGAACTCTGGGAGAAGATCTTCACCCACGCCCACAGCGACGCCGTGGGCCTGAACTTCGACCCGGCGCCGCTGGTGTGGCTCGAGGTGGACTACGTCGAGGCCGTCACGGCCTACGCCGAGTCGATCTTCCACGTCCGGGCCAACGATGTCGAGGTTTTCGCCGACCGTCGCAGCGACTGTTCGGTGTTACGTCCTAACGGGGGCTGGTGGCGGCGGCGGTTGCCGGGCCACGGCCAGGTGGCCTGGCCGCGGCTGATCAGCCGCCTCCAGGAGAACCGCTACGACGGGGCCCTGTCGATTGCCTACGACGACCCCGTGTTCAACGATTCGCCCGAGGCCGTCAAGCGCGGCCTGGCGTTCGGGCGGCGGTTCCTCGGACGGTACATCGTCTGACCGGCCGGAAGCGTCGGCCCGGGCGCCTCGCTGGGAGACGCCGCAGGCCGCACCCGCGCGGCCGGCCAAGGAGCCCGTCTCGTGGCGGACATGCAGCAGATCAGTGCGTTGCTTCAGGCAGGCCGTGTGGCCGACCTGGTCGGCCGGGTCGAGGCGGCCCTGGCCGAGGGCGTCGAGGCCGAGCACCTCCTGACCCAGGGACTCATCGCCGGGATGAACGTCGTGGGCGAGAAGTTCCGCGTGAGCGAACTCTTCGTGCCCGACGTGATCTTCGCGGGCCGGGCGATGACGGCGGCCATGAAGGTGCTTCAGCCGCACCTCACGGCCAAGGGCGTCCCGTCCGCCGGCCGCGTGGTCCTCGGCACCGTCAAGGGCGACCTGCACGACATCGGCAAGAACCTCGTCGGCATGTTGCTCGAAGGCGCGGGCTTCACGGTGATCAACCTCGGCACCGACGTCTCGCCGGAGAAGTTCGTCGAGGCCGCCCGCGGCCATGCCCCGTGTCTGGTGGGCATGTCGGCCCTGCTGACGACGACGATGCCCGTCATGGCCAAGGTCGTCGAGCAGCTCCGGGCGGCCCGGCTGCCCGGCGTGCGGACGATGGTCGGCGGCGCGCCGCTGACCCAGAAGTTCGCCGACGAGATCGGGGCCGACGGCTACGCCCCCGACGCCGGTTCCGCCGCCGACCTGGCCCGCCGACTGGCCGCGGCCGGTTGATCCGAGTCCGACGGCAACGTCGCCCTCAGGTCGGGTGGCCGAGCGGCTTGGGCGCGCCGTTGCGCCGGCGTTTGCGGTGCGTTTCCACCACGGCAATCGCCCCGATGATCAGCGCCAGCCCCACCAGCGACGACCACGACGGATACTGACGGTGGAACACCGCCATGTACGTCAGGGCCAGCACGGGCGTGAGGTACGACACCACGCCGGTCCTCCCCGCGCCGCCCAGTTCGATCGCGCGCAGCCACAGCACGTTGTTGACGCCGTTGTTCACGCAACCGATCGCGACGATGACTGCCACGCACGACCACCGGGAGAAGACCACGGCCGGCCGCAGATCGTTCCAGTACCAGAGCGCCGACCCGACCAGGCCCACCAGGACAAACAGGAACATGCTCGACAGCGGCTCGAACCGGTGCTCGTTCGACCATTTGCGTCCGAGGGTGCTGAACAGGCCCCACGACACGGCCGCACCGAACGCCAGCAGGCACCCGGCCACGGTCGCGTCGCCGACCATCGCCCCGAAGAATTCGCGCAGGACCAGTCCGGGCGGCCCGCTGTCCCAGGCTGCGGTCACCCGCGGCGACTGGAGCCCCTGCGCCACCTGGATCAGCACGAAGCCGAGCAGCCCGCAGGCCCCGCCGACCCAGGTGTACACGTCGGTGCGCTCGCGCAGCACGACCACGCCGAACAGAATCGTCATGAGCGGCCACATGTAGTTGATGACCACGTAGGGAATCACGTCGCTGGTGTTGCTGCCGTAGGCTTCCGACAGCAGGGCGTTGTAGAGCACCACGCCAAGCATGCCGCTGGCGACAATGGCGGGCACGTGGCGGAGCCGATACTGCCGCAGGGCTTGCCTGGACTGCGGCCGCGACAGCGTGATGGCGGCCAACGTGATGCTCGCGCACAGAATGTCGAAGACGACGACCTCGCCGGGCCGCAGGCCCTGCTGAAGCAGGTAGGTGGTCATGGTGGCCGTGCCCGCCCACGTCGTCAGCGTGATGCCGATGATCAGGGGAAAACTGTTCCAGAGTCGGTTCATGGCCGCGCGCCTCAGGGCACTTCCCATTCCACGGATACGAAGCGGGCACTCTACCCTCGCGGCTGTCGGCGGTCAATACTGTCGAGCGCATGGGGCAAGCGGGGTGCCCTGCCTGCCACGTGGTCCGGCCCCGTCGCGGAGCAGCCACGCGGAGGGCTCAAACCAACGCCGTGATCCGCGGGGGCGCATTGACGCTCTGGGGGGCTGCACCGTGGCGTGGGCATCTTGTCCATGAGCGGCAGGGGCAGGAAAGCCCCTGCTTTCCCCAGAACGTTAATGCACCCGATCCGCGCCGAGGCTTGTTGCGGCGGTGGCGGCGCAGTACCATAGCCCCCATGGAAACGGTGCTCGACATCCGCGGCGTGTGCCGCCGCTTCGGCGACCGTGCCGCCGTGACGGACGCGACGCTCGCGCTGGCGGCCGGCCGGTCGCTTTGCCTCGTCGGCCGCAACGGCGCCGGCAAGAGCACCCTGCTGGCCCTGGCCGCCGGCGTTCTGACGCCCGACTCCGGCGCGGTGCTCGTCTGCGGACGCCCCGTGGCCCACGATCCCGAGGCCCGCCGGCCACTCGGCTACATGACCGACACGCCCCAGGTGTACGAGGCCCTCACCGGCCGCGAGAACCTGACGTTCTTCGGCCGCCTCTGCGGCGCATCCGACCTGGCGGCGCGCGTCGCGGCAATGCTCGACCAGGTGGGCCTGTCGGCGCGCGCCGACGAACCCGCCGGCGACTACTCCGCCGGCATGCGGCGGCGGCTCGACCTGGCCCGCGTCTGCCTGGGCCGCCCGCGGCTGCTGTTGCTCGACGAGCCGGCCGTGTCGCTCGACGGCGACGGTCGCGACGCACTCGCCCGCATTGTCGCCGAGGTGCGCCGCGAGGGCGGCGGCGTGCTGCTGACCGCCCACCAGGCCGACGATGCCGCCGGCCTGGCCGACCAGTGCCTGACGATCGAGGCCGGCCGCCTGGCCGACGACGCCGTCGCCACCTCGGACGATCCGGCCCGCCGGTCCGGAGGCCACGCATGAGAGCCTTCTGGGCTATCGTCGCCAAGGATCTCCTGACCGAGCTGCGACTGCGGCAGGTGTTGCCGACGATGCTCGTCCTGGCGCTGGTCTTGACGACGGTCTTCGGCCTGGCGGCACAGGACGAGGTACGACGCTCGCCGCAGACGGCTGCCTCGGCCTTGTGGCTGGCGTTCGTCTTCGCCGGACTGTTGGCCGTGGAACGCGCGTTCGCCTCCGAGCGGGAGAGCCGCACCATGCCCGCCCTCATGGCGGCGCCGCTGTCGCGGCAGACGTTGCTGGCGGCCAAGTGCGTTTCGTCCGGGGCGATGCTTCTGGCGGTCCAGGCCGTGATGCTCCCGATCGCCCTGGGCGTGTTCGACTTCGCCGTGCGCGGACCCGTTCTGCCGCTGGCGGGCGTGTTGCTGGCCGGCGACGCCGCGCTGGTGGTTCTGGGCACGCTCACCGGCGCGATGGTGGCCCCGTCGCGCGTCCGCGGGCCACTGTTGTCGGTCCTCGTCCTCGCGCTGCTGGTGCCGATGATGATCTTCGCCGCACAGACGACCGCCGAGCTGGCCGCCGCCGGATGGACGCCGCGCGCCGCCTCGCTCCTGGCGGCCATGGCCGCCGCCGACGTGGTCTTCGCCGCCGCGGCGTACCTGCTCTGCCCCTGGGCCGTCGAAAGCTGAGGACACCCCCATGCGATGGATCCTGGCGACAATCGGATGCGCGATCCTGACGGCGGCCGCCGTGTACGCCGGCGCCGTCTGGGCCCCCGCCAGCCAGGAAGGCGGCAACGCCTACCGCATGCTCTACGCCCACATCCCCCTGGCCGCCCACACCCTGCTGGCCTTCACGGTCGCCACCGCCGCCGGCGCCGTCTACCTCGCCCGACGCAACGACGCCGCCGACCGGCTCGCCCGCGCCGCCATGGCCTGCGGCGTCCTGCTCGGGGCCGCCATGATGCTCTCCGGCATGATCTGGGCCAGGCTCGCCTGGAACCAGTGGTGGGACTTCCGCAGCCAGAAGCTCCTGTTCGCCCTGCTGCTGTGGTTCCTCATGGTCGGCTACTTCCTCGTCCGGGCGGGCCGCCCAGGCGACGCGCGGCAGAAAACCATCGCCGCCGTCTACTGCCTCATCGCCTACCTCGACGTGCCCCTGGTCTACTTCTCGTCCCGCCTGGTCGCCGGCGACGCACACCCGGCGTCCGTCGCCCTGGACCACTGGCAGATGCGCGTCGCCCTGGCCGCGGCCTTCCTGGCCGCCACAGCCGTCCACGGCCTCATGCTGGCCGCCCTCCTGCGACGCCAACGCCACGGCGTGCTATGAGCGCCGACCCGCCCCGGCCGGATTTTCGGGAAGTTTTTTCGTGCCGAAATCGTCCTTTGTGTGTCTAATCTATAGCATCCGACCTGAGCGACATCTTGCATTGTGCGCCGATTTCGGCTATCCTTGATAGTTGCATTGGTTGGGTGGACAACAACTCACGACTCATTTCCTGACAGGGCAGTGGTGGGAGGTAACGGCGATGAAGACGCTATGGACAGCGGCCGTAGTGTGTATGGCGGTCACAGCATGGGCGGCGGACGTGAGGGCGGGCGCCGACGACTGGATGGAGCCGGACAAGCTCCTGCCGGCCCTGAAGAAGGCGGCCTCCGACGACGTGCCCGTGTGCATCCTCTATATGGACGCCGACTTCAGCTGGGTCGGCCAGGCGAAGTTCCTGAACATGCCGGGGCTCGACGGTTTCATCCGCGTCAAGCAGTATGACGGTCGGTACGCCGACGAGTACCGCGTGCTCCAGGACGAGATTCCCTACACGATCTGGATCCCCTCGCTCTGGCTGACCGACGGCGAGAACAACCTGATCGGCTACGTGCCCAACGACGGCAACAGCCGCCAGTGGCAGGCCGTCCTCAGCCAGGCCAAGTCGGTGATGAAGTGGAAGAGGTCGGCCCGCAAAAGCCTGGACAACGTCGAGAAGACGATCGAGGCCGGGCCGTTCGCGACGATTCTGAAGACCCTGGACGACGTGGAAGAGAAGGACAAGAAGTACACGGCCGCGATCCGCGCCTCGTACAAGGCCCAGCCGGTCGATCAACTGAAGAGCCGCCTGACGTCGCCTGACCTGTTCCCCGGCGAGAAAGAGCGCATCGAGCAGCGCGTCGCCAAGGCCACGCAGATGTTCTTCCACGACCGCGTGCGCGACCTGCGCAAACAGGCCCTCGACAACGTCGACAAGACCTACGCCCGCTGCGAGGAACTGCTCTACGGCGGCAGCTCGAAAGAGGCCCTCGACACCCTGAAGCCCCTGACCGGCGGCAAGATCAACCCCGTGGTCGACAAGAAGATCGCGGCACTGCGCGAGAAGATCCTCACGGCCATGCGCACCGGCGAGACGCCCAAACGTGAGGGCGCCGCCGAGACGCCGGCCGCCGATGCGCCCGCCGCCGGGACTGAGGCCGGCGGCGACACCAAGGCCGAACCCGAGACGAAGCCCGAAACCGCCACCGAGACCGAGGACAAACCCGAGACGGCTGCCGAGCCCGAGACCAAGTCCGACGACGATAAAGACAACAAGGATAAGGACGACCAGGAAAAGGGCGCCGACGAGACCCCGTAAGTGTGGTCGCTTGACACAGCAGCGCGTAGGTCGGGTCAACAGACCCCAAGCCAACCGGTAGGGTGGGTCCCCCGGACCCACGCGGACATGCGTCACCCGCGCGTGCGAAACACGCACCTCAACCCCTCCCCCTTTCAGGCCGCGAACCCCTCTCCCTGCTCGCAGGGAGAGGTGCCCCGAGCTTTCAGCGAGGGGCGGTGAGGGTGGAACGCCACCGGCCCCGATTCCCGCGTTCATTTGCCGCAGCATCGCTTGTACTTGAGCCCCGACCCGCACGGGCACGGATCATTGCGGCCCACGGCCCCGCCGCCCGCGGCCGCAGCACGCACCTGCCGCGCCGCACGCGCCTGACGTTCGGCCATCGCCTGCCGCTCGCGACGAATCGCCTCGGCCAGCCCGTCCAGTTCGGCCCCGTGCCGGTCCAGGAACAGCCGATACCCCTCGCACAGGTACGACCGCCGACGGTCCTCGTCCCCCCCCGCGAACGGCGTCTGCCGATCTTTCGGGCACCCGCCGTAGCACAAGGCCAGGTGCCGACACTGCCTGCATTCCTGCGAGCAGGCCCCCTTGAGCCCGCCGAACCGCTCGCGCCGCACACGCTCGTGAACATCCGCCAGGTCGTCGCTCATGACGTTGCCCAGCCGCCACTGGGGCTCGAAGAAGAAGTCGCACGGGAACAGGCCGCCGTCGGGCTTCACCAGCAGATACCGCCCGCACCGCTCGTCCAGCGTACACAGCGTGCCCTGCCCGAGCACCTTCCGCGACAACCAGTGGTCGAACGTGCGGATGCCGATGTCGCGGCGGCCGCTCTCGCGATACGCCTGCCACAGGTCGCACAGGAACCGGCCGTACCCGTCGGGCGTCACGCTGAAGTCGGTCGCGCGACCGTCGTCGCCGCGCTCCACGCACGGAATGTATTGCAGATGCCGCCACCCCTGGGACAGTTGCCAGCGGAAGATTTCAGCCGCACGCTCCTGGTTGCCCCGATGCACCACGGTCAGGATGTTGTACTCGACGCGATGCTCGTCGAACAGCGCCGCCGCACGCAGCGCGTTGGCCAGGCTGCCGCCGCCCCGGGCGTCCACGCGCTCGGCGTCGTGAATCGCCGACGGCCCGTCGATCGACAGGCCCACCAGAAACCGGTACTCCGCCAGAAAGGACGCCCACGACGCGTCGATCACCTGCCCGTTCGTCTGAAGCGCGTTGCTGACCACCTGCCCGTCGCCGCCGTGCCGCTTCTGAAGCTCGACCACCCGGCGGAAGAAGTCCAGCCCCGCCAGCGTCGGCTCGCCGCCCTGCCAGCAGAACACGCTCACCGGCAGCCGCAACGCCAGGTACTTCCGCACCATCGTCTCCAGCACGTCGTCCGGCATCCGCCCCGGCAACGACCGGTCCGGCTCCAGTCCGTGCGAGTAGAAACAGTACCGGCAGGCCAGGTTGCACCGCGGCCCGACGGGCTTGATGAGCAGTTGGAACGGTTCGATGGGAACAGCCATGCCGCTATTATAGGCGCCCCGCCGCCGAGGGTCCACCGCGCCGCCGTCGCACATAGGCATTAACGCCCCGGCTGCCGGATCAGCCCCCGGGCCACCGTGCAGTGCGGGCACTCGGGGTTGTCGCACAGCAGCGCCGCCGGGTTGCGGCGAAGCAGCTCCACCGCCACCTCCAGCATCGCCAGGGCCGGAATCGCTCGTGCGCGGCAACTGCCGATCATCGTCTCGCGCTGGAGGCCGCGATCGCGCAGCAGCGGCTCGATGGCGACGAATCCCGACGAGCACCCCGGCCGCTCGCCGTTGACCATCGGCACCTGCTCCACGCGACCGTCCTCGGTCCGCATCAGCGCCACGTCGCCCCATTCCTTGCGGTACGGCACCTGGACGTACGGCACTTCGGCCAGCACCTCGGCCAGATGCAACGTGGTGTTGCTGCCGTGGCCCACGCCCAGTTGCAGAACCACCCCGCCCCACTGCGCCGCACGGTGCAGCGGCGAATCCACCCCGACCGGCCCGCGATGCAGATGATCCGCCAGAAGCGCCGCCGCCCGGTCGCCCCAGGCCGCGTCGCTGTGCGTCGGATGCAGGCTCCGAAGCACATCCGCCTGCTGCCAGAACACGTTGGGAATCTGTCCCGTGTACGCGACGCTGCGATGCACGTCGAACGGCTCGGCTCCGGGGCGGCCGATCATGCACAACGTGTGCGTCGGCATCACCACCAGCCCCGACCGCGTGACCGCCTCCTTCAACGCGGCGATCACCGTCTCGGCGCCGCCGTCCACGCGACCGAAGCTGCGCAGCGAACTGTGAACCACCATGATCGAGCCCGGGCCAATGCCCAGCCCGTGCAATCCTTCGACAATCATCGCGCGGGTGACCACGCCTGCCTCCTGCCGATCCAGCACGTAGGTCGGGTCAACGGACCCGACAGAATAGTCATCCGCCGCCGGGTGCCATGCCTGCCCCGTCAGGCATGCATATCTGAGCGCATAGGTCGGGCCACCAGGCCGCAGCGCGTAGGTCGGGTCAACAGACCCGACAGAGTAGTCACCCCCCGGGCTCGCGGTAACCGCCGGGGTGGACGTCCAGGATATCCAGCTCCACCGATTCGCTGTTGCGGAACCGGTTGATCCGCGGACGGAAGGCCACGTCGAGCGACTCGGCCCGCGCCACCTGGGTTTCCATCTCCCCACCACGCCACCAGACGGCCCGACGGCTCACGCCGCCCTGGGTCAGTTGCAGCGACAGGTGCGCTCCGGTCTTGCCCATGCGCTGCGGGGCCGTCGCCGTCGCGCACGCGCGCACCGCGAACGTCGGCCGCGAGTTCCCCTGTCCGAACGGCGCCAGACGCTGCAACTCGCCCACCGACTCCACGGTCAGCGACGCCAGGGTCGCCTCGGCGTCAATCGCCAGCGACGGCACCAGGTCCGCCGGCCTCAGCGCCTCGCGGCCATACGTCTCCAGCAACTCCGTCAGGCGCCCCACCTGGTCTGCCTCCAGCCGCAGACCGGCCGCCATCGCGTGGCCGCCGAACCGAAGCAGGGCCGCGCTGCAATGCTCCAGCGCCTCGAACAGGCTGAACCCGGGAATCGACCGCCCCGAGCCCTGCCCGCGACCGTTCTCCACGGCAATCAGGATCGTCGGCCGGTGATACTGCTCCACCAGGCGCGACGCCACGATGCCGATCACGCCGGCGTGCCACTCGGGCGACGCCAGCACAATCGTCCGCCGGTCGCCGAGGCCGCCCTGCCCGTCGATCATCGCCACGGCCTGCGCGAAGATCTCGCGCTCCACGTCCTGCCGGCGACGGTTCACCTGCTCCAGCTCGGCCGCAATCTCTGCCGCCTCGTCGGCCGTGGCCGACGTCAGCAGCCGCAGCGCCTTCTCGGCCGACCCCATGCGCCCCGCCGCATTCAGCCGCGGACCGATGATGAACGCCACGTCGTGCTCCCGGACGCGCTCGTCGCGCAGCCGCGCCGACTCGACAATCGCCTCCAGTCCCGCGTGGTACCGACGATGCGATAGCGCCTTCAGGCCCATCGACGCCAGCGCCCGATTCTCGCCCACCAGCGGCACCACGTCGGCAATCGTCCCCAGCGCCGCCAGGCTCGTTGCGTCCGTCAGAAACCTCTGGAACTCCGGCGAGCACGTCGTGCCGTCCGCCAGGGCCAGCCCCACCGCCCAGGCCAGCTTGAACGCGATGCCCACCCCGGCCAGGTCGCGGAACGGGTACGTCGAGCCCGGCAGCTTCGGATCCACCACCGCATACGCCTCGGGCACGTGTGTCTCCGGCTCGTGGTGGTCCGTGATGATCAGGTCCACGCCCAGCTCGCGCGCCAGCAACGCCTCCGCCGGACTCGTCACGCCGCAATCCACCGTCACGATCAGCGTGTGCCCCTCGCCGGCCAGTTGACGGATCGCGTCGCAGTTCAGGCCGTACCCTTCCTCGATCCGGTGCGGCACATAGACCGTCGGCACGAGGCCGGCCAACGACAGGCACTGGTACAGCACCGACGACGCCGTCAGCCCGTCCACGTCGTAGTCGCCGTAGATGGCCACCTTCTCCCCGGCCCGCACCGCGTGCACAATCCGCTCCGCGGCACGCACCAGCCCCGGCATCAGTTCCGGCCGGTGCAGCGCCTCGTAGCCGCAGTTCAGAAACGCGCGACACGCCTCCGCCGTAGCCAGACCGCGGTTCATCATCACCTGCACCACGAGCGGACCGGCCCCCACCTGCCGGCTCAGTGCGGCCACGGTGTCCGACGGCGGATAGAATGTCCAGCGTTTAGGCATCGACCTCGTACCTGAGATGGGACGGTCCAGCGCGGTGCTGCACGGCGATGCGACACGGCCCGCAGCCATGGCCGCTCGACGAACCCCGTAGGTCGGGTCAACAGACCCGACGAGCCCGAAGCCCGCAGGGTGGGTCCCCCGGACCCACGCGGACGCCTCACGCGAAAAACTCGACCGCCCGCGTGAACACGCGCAGGCCGTCGCCCTCGTCCTTCGCGCCCAGCCGAGTCCATTGCGGATGCTGGTAACCCGACAGGTGCCGCTCCGGGTGCGGCATCAGGCCGAACACGTGGCCCGTCGCGTCGGTCATGCCCGCGATGTCGCCGAGCGACCCGTTCGGGTTGCCCGGATAGCCGGGGGCGTCCTCGCCGTCGGGCCCGACGTACCGCAGCGCCACGCGGCCGAGACGCTCCAGCGCCTCCCGGTGCGCCTTGTCGCGAGGAATCACTTTGCCTTCTCCGTGAGCCACCGGCAGATACAGCAGCTCCCCCTTGCGGAGGAACACGCAGTGGTCCGTGTCGACGCGCAGGTGAACCCAGCGGTCCTCGAACTTCCCCGAATCGTTGTACGTCACCGTGGTGGTCTGCGCCATGGGCGACTCGCCCTCGGCCACCGGACCCGGCAGCAGCCCCGTCTTGACCAGCACCTGGAACCCGTTGCAGATGCCGATGACCAGCTTGCCGCCGCCGATGAACGCCGCCAACCGATCGCGCAGGTGAACCACCAGTTGCGACGCCAGCACGCGGCCCGCCCCCAGGTCGTCTCCGTAGCTGAACCCGCCCGGCAGACACAGAATCTGGTACCCGTCGAGCAATTGCGGCTCGGCGATCAGCCGATTGACGTGAACGCGCTCGGCCACGGCCCCGGCCTTGCCGAACGCATACTCCGATTCCCGATCGCAATTCGTCCCGGCGGTGCGAAGCACTAATGCTTTAGGAGGCATGAACTCTGTTTCCTGTCTGTACTGACCTGTCTACCAATCCAGCGGACGCAGCCACGACTCGCGCAGCGCGTCGATCGACTCGTCGATCACCGCCTCGCCCTTCAGGCCGATCACCTTCAGGCGACCGGTGTCGTTCACCGTGCCGATCTGCGACCGCACGACGCCGTAGAGCGTCTTCTCGAACTCCGACGACTTCAGCCGATCCACCTCCACCAGGAACCGCGTCGTCGATTCACTGAACAGGATCTGCTCGTCGCGCGTCACGTCGCCGTCGCGCTGCACCTTCGACAACACGATCTCCGCCCCGAGACGCCCCGCCAGCGCCATCTCGGCCGCCGCCACCGCCAGCCCGCCTTCCGACAGGTCGTGGCACGACCGCACCAGGCCGCCCCGGATCGCCGCGTGCATCGCCGCAAACACCTTCGGCGCCGTCGCCAGATCCGGCAGCGGCGCGCGGCGGCCGATCTTCCCCTTCTGGGCCCAGTAATGCGACCCGCCCAACTCGTCCTTCGTCACGCCCACCAGGTACAGCACGCTCCCGTCGCGCTTCAGGTCGCTCGTCGCCGTGCAACGAACGTCCGGCACGATCGCCATCGCCGAAACCAGCAGCGTCCCCGGAATCGCAATCGTCCCGCCGGCCGTCTGGTACTCGTTGTTCAGGCTGTCCTTGCCCGAGACGAACGGCGTGCCGTACGCCTTCGCCACGTCATAGCACGCCTTGGCCGCCCGCACCAGCCCGCCCAGGCGATCCGGCTTCTCGCAGTTGCCCCAGCAGAAGTTGTCCAGGATGCACGTCTGCGACGGGTCGCCGCCCACGGCCACCACGTTCCGCAACGCCTCGTCGATCCCGGCCGCCGCCATCGCGTACGGGTCGATGTCCGAGTACTTCGGATTCATCCCGTTGCCCACGGCCAGCCCGCGCGTCGAGCCGTATACCGGCGCGATCACCGCCGCATCGCCCGGACCGTCTTCGCCCGGCCCCACCAGCGGCTTGATCACGCTCGTCCCCTGCACCTCGTGGTCGTACTGCCGGATGATCCAGTGTTTCGAGCAGACGTTCCACGACTTCAGGATCGCGTGCAGGTCTTTGCCGAAATTCTTCTTCCTCGACGCGCGCGGCTCGTCGTGGCTCGGCGCCGTCCACGTCGCCGTCCGACGCTGCCGCGGCACCCCGTTGTGCAGGAACCCCATGTCCAGCTCGCCCACCTTCTGGCCGCCGTAGAACAGCTCCAGCCGCCGCGTGTCGGTGAACTCGCCGATGACCGTCGCCTCCACGTCCTCCGAGGCGAACAGCGCCATGATCTCGTCGAGACGCTCCGGCGGCACGCTGATCGTCATCCGCTCCTGGGCCTCGCTGATCCAGATTTCCGTGTAGCTCAGCCCCGCGTATTTCAGCGGCACGCGGTCCAGGTGAACCCGCGCTCCCAGCTCCGCGCCCATCTCGCCGACCGACGACGACAGCCCCCCCGCCCCGCAGTCGGTGATCGCCGAGTAGAGCCCACGGTCGCGCGCCTGGAGCAGCGCGTCGAGCATCCGCTTCTGCGTGATCGCGTCGCCGATCTGCACCGCGTGCGAGAACTCCGTGTCGCTCGTCTCCGTCAACTCCGCCGAGCTGAACGTCGCCCCGTGAATGCCGTCGCGGCCCGTGCGGCCGCCCACCACCACCGCCAGGTCGCCCGTCCGCGTCTGCTTGAACGACTTGTCCTTCGGCATGATCCCCACCACGCCGCAGTAGACCAGCGGGTTGCCCAGGTACCGCTCGTCGAAGTACACCGACCCGTTCGCCGTCGGAATGCCCATCCGGTTCCCGTAGTCGCGCACCCCGCTCACCACGCCGCGCATCACACGCTTCGGGTGCAGCGCGCCCTGGGGCAACGTCTCCGGATCCGTGTCCGGCGGCGCAAAGCAGAACACGTCCGTGTTCAGAATCGGACGCGCCCCCAGACCCGTTCCCATCGGGTCGCGGATGCAGCCGCCGATGCCCGTCGCCGCGCCGCCGTAAGGCTCGATCGCCGACGGGTGGTTGTGCGTCTCCACCTTGAAGCACACGTTGTGCTCGTCGTCGAAACGAACCACGCCCGCGTTGTCCTCGAACACCGACACGCACCACGGCCGGGCCAGCTCGCGCGTCGCTCGCGCGATCGTCGACTTCAGCAGGTTGTCGATCGTCTCCGTCCCGTTGTACTCGATGACCCCCTTCATCGTCTTGTGAACGCAGTGCTCCGACCACGTCTGTGCGAGAGTTTCCAGCTCGATGTCGCTCGGCTCGCGACCCAGGCCCCGGTAGTGGTCCCGGATGGCCTGCATCTCCGCCAACGACAGAAACAGGTGACTCTGCCGCGACAGCCGCTCCAACTCCCCGTCCGACAGCTCGCGGATCGGCACCTGGCGCTGCTGGAACACGTACGGCCGGCCCTCGCGGAACTCGAACGGCTTGCCGTCGGCCACCACGTCCTCGATGCAGTCGTTCGCCAACACGCGCCAGGCCAGCCTCTCCAGCGCCCCCTCGTCCGGCGAGCCCTCGACGTAGTACCGCGTCCCCGTGTGCGCCGCCTCGATCGCCAGGCCCAGATCCTTCACCGCCGACACCAGCGACCCGGCCACCGGATCCATCACCCCGGCCTTCCGCGTCACCAGCATCGCCTTGCGGCCGGCCACGTGCTCGGGGGCCTCGCCCGACCACGCCCCGCCGTCGGCCCGCAGGCGGAACATCTCCGACACCGGGTCGGCCATCAGCGCCCGCGCCGCCCGCGCCGCCTCGGCCGCCGTCATGGCCGACTTCAGATAGTACACGCGCGACGACGCCACATCCCGGATGCCCTTCAGATGAAGATCGGCCGCCTGCGACACGGCCGCACGACCCACGGCGTCCTGCAACGGCGGACGCGGAAACACTTCAATCTCGTAGACCAACGGCGGGTTCTCCCATAGAAACCACTCCGCCGGACCCCAGGCCCGGCGCCTTCGCAAGCCGGGATTATCACGGGAATCGCCTTCCGCTTCAAGGGCAAAGCCGAATCCCGCCAACGTCAGGGACCAGGTGCAGAGGGTGGCATGGCCACGCTCGCGTGGCCATGATCTGCCGCAACCGATGCGTGCGAAGCACGCCCAGCCAAACGCGTAGGGTGGGTCCCCCGGACCCACGCGCGCTTTCTCAGCCCGTAGGGTGGCTGCTTGACGCAGTCCCCGAGCACCGTCGAGGGGCCGTCAGGTTCCGAGCCTGTCGAGGAGCAGCCACGCGTCCCCCGCCGACCCGCCGCGTGCGAAGCACGCCCCTTTCACCCCTCGCCCTGCTTGCAGGGAGAGGTGCCCCGAGCTTCAGCGAGGGGCGGTGAGGGTCGAGCAACAGAAACCCCTCCCGCCGCGCTCTCAGTGCAGCCCTGCGGGCAACCCTCCCCCGCCAATCGGCCGGCGACATCTCCCCCCGAAATTCGGAAGAACCCGAAATAAGCCCCCATGCACGGCCGTTGAAAGGTGCATGCTGCGCGCAGCGCAAGCGGTGTGTGTCGGGCACCTTGGGGAGAACGTCGAAATGAGCTTCCTGCGAACACTGACCCTGACCACTGCCGCCTGGGCTGCACTGATGCTGCTTCCCGCCGGGACGTCGCCCTGGAACGATCCCGTCGGCGTCGCCGCCGCTCGGGGCGACGACCAGACCACCGACCCCGCAACCTCCCCCGCAGCGCAACCCAGGAAGAAGATCGACGACAGCCCCGGCGAACTCTTCCCCGGCGTCAAAGGCATCAGCGGCGCGGAACTCGCACGGCGGATTGCCGAGTCCGAGAAACGCAAGAACACGCCCAAGCCCTCTGCCCCTGCCGCCCCGACTGCGCCCGCGCCGACGCCCCCGGCCACCTCCGTGCCACCAACGCCCGACACCCCGACGCCGTCACCGGCCCCCGCTGAGCCCGCCTCGGCCCCGACACCGGCCACCGCGGCTGCCCCCACGGCCCCCGAGGCCACCAACCCGACCCCGGCGCCCCCGGCCCAGCAGCCGCCCGAGCTGTCCTACGCCGCGCGAACCTTCCTCAAACAGTCCCAGGAACGCACGGACCGCATCGACGCGCTGATGCAGAAGGCCCGCAACTACCGCAGCCAGGCCGAGGCGGCCGCCGCGGCCGTCGGCAACGAGACCAAGATCCAGTACTACCTCCGCAACAAACCCGACACCGCCCTTACCGAGGTCCGCGACTACGCCAGCACCCTCATGGCCGCCGTTTCCGTCTACCGCTCCCTTTACGAGATGACGCGCGACGCGCTGACGTTCGCTGTCGACAAACGACCCGCCGACGACCTGGGCCGCGACGGATCGGCCGCCACCGACGCCAACGTCGCTCGACTCCAGAACAACCGACGCGAATGCCTCGTTGCCTCCGCCGAACTCTTCACGCGCCTGCGACGATTCGATGCCGCCGAGAAAATCTACGCCGTCCTCCTCGACAGTTACCCCAACCACGCCGACGTGCGGCTGTCGTACGACGCCATGTGCCGCACACGAGACATGCCCGAAATGTGGGGCCCCTTCTGGGAGAACGGCCCCGGCGGCGGTCGAGGCGGACGCGGCGGCGGACACTGACACGCTCCCCGAGATTCTCCCCGCTCCACCCCCTTTTCTCCCTCCGGAATCCGCCTCATCCCGGATTATTCCCCGGGGCGCCCATATTGAACGCCCCTTCTCCTGCCGCCGTGGTACAATGCGGTTCTGGCCTCTACTGAAGGGAGTTCCGATTAACGCTCTGTTGATTTATCCTGAGTGCCCCGACACGTTCTGGAGTTTCAAGCACGCCCTGAAGTTCCTCCGCAAACGCGCCGGCTCGCCTCCCGTGGGCCTCCTCACCGTGGCCGCCATGCTCCCCGAGCAGTGGTCCAAACGCCTGGTGGACCTCAACGTCACGACACTCCGCGACGACGACCTCGCCTGGGCCGACTACGCCTTCATCAGCGCCATGACCGTCCAGCGCGACGCCGCACGACAGATCATCGCCCGGTGCCGCGAAGCCGGCGTGAGAGTCGTCGCCGGCGGACCGCTGTTCACCATCGAGCACGAACAGTTCCAGGGGGTGGACCACTTCGTCCTGAACGAGGCCGAGGTCACCCTGCCTCCCTTCCTGGACGACCTCGCGCGCGGTCAGGCCAAATCCGTCTACACCAGCACGGAATTCCCCGACCTCCATCGTACGCCCGTGCCGCTGTGGCAACTGGCCGACCTGCGACGCTACGGATGGATGAGCCTTCAGTTCTCCCGCGGATGCCCGTTCAACTGCGACTTCTGCAACGTCACGTCGCTCTTCGGCCACAAGCCGCGAACCAAAACCTCCGCGCAGATCCTCGCCGAGCTCGACAGCCTCTACGCCCTCGGATGGCGGCGCGGCGTCTTCTTCGTCGACGACAACTTCATCGGCAACAAGCGACTCCTGCGCGAGGACCTGCTCCCGGCCCTCATCCGATGGCGACGGACGCATCCCGGCATCCCCCTGAACACCGAAGTCTCGATGAATCTGGCCGACGATCCGGAACTGATGGCCATGATGGTCGAGGCCGGCTTCGACACCGTCTTCGTCGGCCTGGAGACCCCCGAGGAGGCCGGGCTTGCCGAGTGCAGCAAGAAACAGAACCAGGGCCGCGACCTCGTCGCCGACATCAAACGCATGCAGCGCGCCGGCCTCCAGGTCCAGGGCGGATTCATCGTCGGATTCGACAGCGACGGCCCGTCCATCTTTCAGCGGCAGATCGACTTCATCCAGTCCAGCGGCATCGTGACCGCCATGGTCGGCCTTCTCCAGGCGATTCCCGGCACGCGGCTCTACGACCGTCTCAAAAGCCAGGGGCGCATCCTCGGCCTGACCTCCGGCGACAACGTGGACGGCACCACCAACATCCGCTCCACGATGAGCGCCCAGCAGCTCCGCGAGGGCTACCAGAGCATTCTCAGGCACATCTACGCCCCGCGACACTACTACCAGCGCGTCCGGACGTTCCTGCACGAGTACCGCGCCCCCACCGTCAAGGTGCGCATCCAGTTCGACGACCTCATGGCCTTCCTCCGCTCTGTGATCCGACTCGGCATCCTCGGACGCGGACGCTGGTACTACTGGCGACTGCTCGTCTGGACGCGCCTGCACCGGCCGGAGCTGTTCTCCCTGGCCGTCCGCCTGGCCATCGCCGGATACCATTTCCAGAAGGTCTGCCGACAACACGTCCTGAAACCCCTGCCCGGCGGCGCCGTCTGACAGGCGACAGGTCCACAAGGCCGGGCGCGGTAAGGGTCGAACGCCAGAAGCCCGCAGACGGCTGCTTGACGCAGCGCGTAGGGTGGGTCCCCCGGGACCCACGCGCCCCCCGTCAGCCCGCGCACGTAGATGGCTCCTTGACGCGGTTCCCGAGGACCGTCGAGGGGCCGTCGGGTTCCGAGCCTGTCGAGGGGCCGCCACGCGGAAGGTTCGCCGCATTCGGCATGCCTGACGGAGCGAGCCTGTCCGACAATTCGTTGCGTGGTTCGTTGTTCCTGGGTGCCATGCCTGCCCCGTCAGGCATGGGCGAGTTCCCTTACGCTTCCGCGTGGCTGCAAGCAGCCACCCTACGCCTGAGAAGTTTGTAATGCCATGTTCCACAGCGTGTTGCGCGTGACGAATTGTCGGACAGCCTCGACGGAGCAGGCATGGCACCCGGCGAATTGTCGGACAGGCTCGACGAGGCAGGCATGGCACTCAACAGCAAGGACATTCGCCCCTTGCACCCAACAACAGGGACATTCGCCCATGTCTGGTGGCAGACAGGGCGACGGGCCGGCGGTCGTCTATTGCCGCGCGGTGCGCGATGGGGTGATGATGCCGAGCCGGAGGGCGGCTTCGGCAATCTGGCGGGCCACAGGACCGGCGACCGTGCCGCCGCCGCCGCCGTTCTCGAACACGACGCTGAAGGCGATCTGCGGGTTCTCGGCCGGGGCGAAGCCGACGAACCAGGCGTGCGGCGGAACGCCGCGGCGCACCTGGGCCGTGCCGGTCTTGCCGGCGATGCGCACCAGGTCGCTATGGGCATGGCGGCGCCCGGTGCCGCCCTCCTCGTTCACAACGCCGGTCAGACCCGCGCGGATGACGGCCATGTGGGCCGGGGTCAGGTCCATGTTGACCCGGATAATCGGCCGGTCGGCCGGTCGCGGCGACTCGACCACGTGCACTTCGGTCATCCGTCCGTCGGCGGCGATCAGGGCCATGAACCGCGCCGCCTGGAGCGGCGTGACCATGATTCCGCCCTGGCCGATGGCCAGATTCTTCGGGTTCTCGGCGGCCGGGAGGTTGCCGGCCTTCTCGCCGGGAATCAGCAGGCCGCATCGCGTGCCGAAGCCAAACCGCCGGCCCCACAGACAGAGCTTCTCGGAGCCGACGGCCATGCCGGTGTGGTAGAAGTAGACGTTGCACGATTTGACGATGGCCTCGTGCAGACGGATGGGCCCGTGGACGCCGAGGCACTTGAAGTGGTCGGGGTCCCTGGCCGGATCGAAGATGCCGTTGCAGACGAAGACGGTCGAAGGCGTGATTCTGCGTTCGTGCAGGGCGGCGGTCGCGGTGACGGCCTTGAAGATGGAGCCCTGGGAATACTGGCCGCCGATGGCGCGATGGACCAGGGGCTTGCCCTCGGCGGTGCGCAGGTCGGGGAAGTCGTCGGCGAACGTATTGAGGTTGTATCGCGGCAGGGAGACCAGGGCCAGCAGAGCGCCGGTGCGGATGTCGATCACCACGGCGGCGCCGCGAACGACGCCCGAGGACTCCGGCGGCGTGGGCGGCCGCGACATGAACGCCTCGATCTCGCTCTGAAGGGGCACGTCGAGCGTCAGCCGCACGTCCTGTCCCGGCTCGGGCGGCTCGTGCCGCAGGAGGACGTCGGCCTTGTCGCGATGCTCCATGCCGCGGCGTCCGCGCAGCTGCCGTTCCATGCCCAGTTCCACGCCCGTGACGCCAACCATGTCGTGCAGCCGATAGGCCCGTCGCGGGTCTTCGGCGGCGTCGCCGTTGCCGTCGGGGCTGGAGCCCAGAATCTGCTCGTCCACTTCCGTGACGCGGCCGACGACATGGGCGGCGCAATCGTTGTACGGGTACACGCGCTTGGCGTGTTGCTCGAAGACGAGCCAGCCATAGTCGGTCTGCATGGCGGCGACGATGGCCTTGGTGACTTCGTTAACATCGACAAGGATCGGGTGAGCCAGCCCGCCGGGGCCGCCCACCTCCTCGCGGATCGGCACGGAGCGCCCGTGGCGCTGCTCGACGGCCCGCTTGCGGGCCCGGACCATCTGGAGGACGCCGATGCGCCGCTCGTCGAACACGGCGACATCGATGCCCGTCATGGAGGCCAGCCGCGGCCAGAACGCCGACAGGTCCTGGGCCAGCGCCGGCGACAGCTCGGGCCGGCCCGGGTTCAGGGCCGTGAACCGCGCCCCGTCGATCCAGAGGTCGGCCATGAGCTGCTCGACCTCCGCCTCCGACAACCGCGGCGCGCCGGACGCCGAGTCCCGCAGGCGGTCGATGGCCGCATCGACGTCGTCGGCGGTCAGGCGTCCCTGCTCGGCCAGGAGCCGGGCCAGTTCGGCGTCGCGCGAGGCCAGCAGCTCGGACCATCGGCGGTCGGCGGCCGCGCGGCGGCAGAGCGAACTGTCCTGCCCGGCGGCGGCAATCAGCAGGTCGAGCCGCCGCCCGTCGGCGAACGCCTGCCGCAGCACATCGTCCTGAAGCCGCGCGGAGAACAGGATCAGCGACAGGTCGCTGCGTGCGGCGATGCGGCGGACCAGCGCGGGGTCTTCCACGGCCAGGTGCGGGTAGTAGACGCAGACGTCGAAACTGGCGGTGTCTTCGGCCAGGACCAGGCCGTTGCGGTCGCGGATGGATCCGCGGCGCGTTTCCAGCAGCGTCGGCGGTCGGATGAGGTTGGCCCGGGCCTCGCGCTCGTAGCCGGCCGCCCCGACCCACTGGAGTTGCCCGAGGCGCAGAGCCAGGGCCACCATGGCCAGCGCCACGACCCCCAGGAACAGTTTCAGGCGACTCCAGTACATGCGGCAGCGGCATCCACTCGTGCGGTGACGTTCCAACCGGCCTCACAGATACCCGATGCCGCCGCCCATGGCAAGCAAGAACACACGCGACTCACGAGCGTTCGGTCAGCATGTAGGTCGGGTCAACAGACCCGACGCGACGACACAAGGACAAACGCATGCCTGACGGGGCAGGCATGGCACCCGGCCGTTGCGTGGCCGATTTGTGATTGTCCGCCTCATTACCCTCCGATACGGAGTCGACCGATAGGGACTTGCGAAGGCGGAGAAGCCATGGCCTCCCACGAGGAAACACCCATAGGGCGAACAAGAAAAGCCCGGTCACGATGAGAGCGATTCCGCAAGATGCGACCCCCTCCGGAATACCCTCGTCGGGCGTTCCCTCGCGGAAGACCCTGAGGATAAAGGCTGCTGCAACCCAGGATCCAATGGCAACTCCACAGACCAAGGCAAGAGGCATCAGCTCGTGACGCAGACCCGCCCAATCGACGGTTACACCTCGAATCCGCTCCTCGCTCGTCGCCTTGCCTGGACGATCGCCACTGCAACCGCCTTCAGCATCCTTACTGGCAGGCATATGTCAGCCTCCATTCTCTTGGACCTCACGCCGCTCGCTTATCCGCCGCATCACCGCCGCCCCTTTCGAGCCAAGGCTGGCACCGATAGACCAGATACTGCGAACACACCGACAGCGCACTCCGCTCCCCATGCCTGACGGGGCAGGCATGGCACCGGGCAAGCAAGAACACGCGACTCACGAGCGTTCGGTCAGGCGGCCGCGGTGGGTGGCCAGGCGCGCCGTCACCCACAGGAACGGCCACGCCAGGACGGCCGTGTAGAGGGCGTCGCCCAGGGTTTGCTCCACCAGGAGCCCGAAGCCGACGCTTGCCGCCGAGGAATGCCACGAAACGATCATCAACTGCACCGGACGCACGGCCAGCACCATGGCGGCCGCCAGCACAATCTGCGTGGCGGGCCGCTCGTAGACCAGCACGGGTCGCATGCGGCAGATAGCGTAGCTGCACAGGGCGAGCATCAGGGCCATGGCCCCCAGGCGCTGGCTGCCCGGATCCGTGAGGTCGGCCACCATGCCGATGACCCAGCCGGCGATGAACGCTTCCTCGCCCCGGGCCACCAGGGCCACCAGCAGCGCCATCAGAACGAACAGGTCGGGACGCAGGTCGGCATGGAACGGGCGCAGCGCCAGCAGCCGCGGCACAAACAGCATGGTCTGGAGCACGGTGCAGCACCAGCCCAGGATGATGAAGACGAACCATCGCATCGCGGCGATTCCGATCGGAGATGCCCGCCGGCGGCCCGGGAGCCCCGGCGGCGGGTCACTTGGCCTGGCGGCCGCGCGGCGTCAGGACGTACACTTCGTCGAGCATGTTCCAGTCCACGCGCGGTCGGACGGTGATGCGGTGCGTCAGGCCGCCCTCGCCCGGCTCCACGGCCGTGACTTCGCCGAGGATCATCGAGTCGGCGATGCCGATGCCGGCCGAGTAGGTCACGACGTAGTCGCCCGGGGCCACGTCCACGTTGCTGCGGACCAGTTCCATGATCATGGCCTGCCCGTCGCCGGCGCCGGTGAGGCGTCCGACCTCGGGGGCGGCCACCCACTTGCCTTCGCCGCGGTCCCAGTGAACGATCCGCGCCGAGAGGCGGCACTCGGGACTCGTCACCAGGCGCACTTCGCTGAAGTCCGTGTCGGCGTGAGCCACCAGGCCGACCACGCCCATGCCCGTGACCACGGCCTGGCCGTCGCGCACCCCCGACGTGCGGCCGCGGGAGATGTAGCGGTACAGAACGTGCTGCCCTTCGCGGATGCCCTGGCTCTTGCCGGCGGCGACGCGGAATCCGCCGCCGGTGCCCACGTAGCTGTGCGAGAGGATGCGGGCCGGGAGCACCTGAATCGGGTACTCGGGCAACTGACCGAGAATCTGCTGCATGGCCTTCTGGGACCGTTCGAGGTCGGCGATGCGTGCAGCCTGCTGGGCGACGGTCGCGCGCGACTCGTGGAGCCAGAGCCGCATCTGTTCGAGCTGCTTCTGCTCGTCGGTGATCGGTCGCAGGTCGGGGGCTCGGTTGCGGACGGCGATCATGGCCTCGCGGGACCACTGCTGGCCGGGCGTGAAGACGTGCTGGGCGAGCCGCCGACACTGCGCCGCCACGGCACCGCTGCGGTCCAGCAGCAGCAGCGACATCGCCATGACCACCAGGAAGGCGATCACGAACCGGGTCATGCGGCTGGCCTGGCGGCGACGGAACATGGACGGCCCTGCTTTCGCAGCGGATGGCGGACGTTGGACAATCGACAGTTGGTGCAACACACCACGGCCGCGCGGCGCCCGCTGGTGCGTCCAGGCGGGGTCCGAATCGGCCTCATGCGTATACTACACCGAATCGCTTCGGAAAAGCGCGCGAAAATCACATATCGTCGCCGCCGTCGATCAGGCCGCCCAGCAGGTCGATGTTTTCCAGGTACACGGCCGTGCCGCGCGCCACGCACGTCAGCGGATCGTCCGACACCGACACCTTCAGCCCCGTGGCCTGGGCCAGCACCGTGTCGAGGCCGCGCAGCAGGCTGCCGCCGCCGGCCATCGTGATGCCGTTGTGCACCAGGTCGGCCGACAGTTCCGGCTCGCTGCGCTCGAGCGTCCGCTTGCAGGCCTCGACAATCGCCTGCACCGGCTCGCTCAGGGCCTCGCGGATTTCCTCGCTGGTCACGACGGCCTTGCGCGGCAGCCCCGCGATCAGGTCGCGGCCCGAGACCTCCATCGTCAGTTCCTGCTCCAGCGGGTACGCCGACCCGATCTCGATCTTGATCCGCTCGGCCGTCTGCTCGCCGATCAGCAGGCTGTAGGTCTTCTTCATGTGGTTGATGATCGCCTCGTCCATGTCGTCGCCGGCCACGCGGACGCTCTCGGCACAGGCGATGTCGCCGAGGCTGATGACGGCCACCTCGGTCGTGCCGCCGCCGATGTCCACGATCATGCTGCCAACGGGCTCCTCGACGGGCAGGCCGGCCCCGATGGCCGCGGCCATCGGCTCGCGGACCAGGTACACCTTGCGGGCTCCCGCGCGACGGGCCGACGACCGGACGGCCCGCGTCTCCACGGCGGTGATGCCCGAGGGAATCGCGATGACCACGCGCGGATGGAACAACCCGTTGCGGCGGTGGACTTTGCGGATGAAGTAGCTGAGCATGGCCTCGGTGATGTCGAAGTCGGCGATGACGCCGTCCTTCAGCGGCCGGATGGCCACGATCGAGCCGGGCGTCTTGCCGATCATCTTCTTGGCCACGTCGCCGACGGCGTTGCCGTCGAACAGGGGCTTGTTGGTGTCCTTGTAGACGGCGACCACCGACGGTTCGCACAGGACGATGCCCTGGCCTCGCACACTGACCAGCGTGGTGGCCGTGCCGAGGTCGATGCCCATGTCCGTCGAGAACATGCCGATGATACGATCGACGATCATGTGGGTAGCTCCGATAGCTTCGATGCGACCGCGTTCAGGAAGACCGCGTGGAGTTGACCGCCGGCGCCGCCTTGGCCCGCAACGGCCGCAACGACTGCCGCCGGATAAGCAAACAGGGACGATCCAACCGGTCGTCAGATCGTCCCTTAGCGAATAACTCCCGTTCGAGATGTCCACCCGGCCCACAGCGTCGGGGCCGTGTGTCGCCGGACCGACTTTACGACCGCTTGCCTCCTGCCCGCTGCGGTACGTCCTGTTGCCTCATCGACACGGCACACGACAACGCTGCGCGGGGCCCACACTCACCGAGGCCCGTCGCAGCGCGACTGCCCTGCTACTCCGTCATCGGGGCCACCGGCTGCGCCTCATCGGACTTCTCCACCGGCTTCAGGCTGACCTGCGACATGGCGTTCTTGGCGTTCTGAATCGCCTGATCGCCCTCTTTCATACGCTGCGTGTGCTCAGACTGCGACTGATCGTACTTCTGGCCGAACGGAACGACCCAACCGAACCGCGAGTCGGCCTTCACCATCACGACGGCCACCGCCGCCACGAGAAACACCAGCGCGATGATCGTCAACAGCGTATAGATACTGCTGGACGGCTTCGCTGCCACCTGCGTTCCCGCACTACCTCCGGACGGTATACGTGACATTGTCGTCCCTCCGCACGTCGCTCTGCTTGTACTCCAACCGACCGACCGCCGTGTTCTCGTCCACCTTCGTAATCACCAAGTCCGCCAGGTAGTCGGAGCCGCGGTAGACCATGAACTTCATGTTCTCGACCACCTGGTCGCTCGACCCGAGGCTGATCTCGGCCACGTTCGTGCCGTTATCCACCTCGCGGACCACGCCGTGCAGATCCACGGTCGGCAGCGCCGGGACGACCTTCGGCAACTCGACCTTCGCGTTCTGCTTCAGGTAGTTGTTCTCTTTGCCGATCTCGGCCGCCTGAACTTCCAGGCCGCGGATGCGGGCCTTCAGGTCGATCACCATCTGCTTCAGGTCCTGGTTCTGGCTCGTCACGTCGCTGTTGACCTGGCGCAGCACCGTCGCCTCGGAGACCTGCTTGTCGTAAGCGGCCTGAAGGGCGTCCTTCTCGGCCTTGATCTTGTCCAGGCCGGTGTTGAGCCCCTGCACGGCGGTGCGGAGCTCGTTCAGCTCCTTCATCTGCTGGGCCTTGTCGCGATCCAGCGCCGAGTTCGTGTTGCGCAGCTGCTCGATCATCGCGGCCTTGTTGTCCAGCTCCAGGGTGTACAGGGAGGCGAGCTTGACGCGCTCCATGTTGCTTTCGCCGAGGCCCGCCTCGAAGGCCTTCCAGGCCTCAGTGGCCCGTGTGCGCCCGGTGGCGGCTTTCTCGTATTGCAGGTCCCGCTGTTCGCTGCTCTTGACATACGCCACAACGAGCATGCACAGGACGATCGCGGCGACCACATTCAGTACCGTAAAGATCTTGCCGAGAGTACTCAAGGAAAGGTCCTCCCTTAATCGAGCCGGCCCAGCCTCGCGGCAGACTCACCGGCCATGGTTCAAGCCTGCCCTTACGCGACGCACGCAGCAGAGTATGTTATGATGCCCATTCCGCAACTTCCCCGCGGACCGGCCCCAAGGCTTCCTGATGCACGGCCTTAGTCCCGTTCCTGCGGGCAATTACGGAAATGCGATTCTAACGCCCACCACAGGGTCGTCAAGAAAAAACTCAACCCCCCAGGACCGATTTTAACGCTGTTAACGCACTCGCGTGTCCTGTGGCCGAATCGGCTCGATCGGCCCCAGCGGCCCCGCGCGCGGCTCCCGCAGCAGCGGCGACGTTCCCGACGGTTTCCGCCCCGGCGACGCCCCCGAGGGCTTCGATTCCGGCGAGGTGCCCGGCCGCAGGATCTCCCCTTCCGTCAGGTGCTGCACCCCGCGCTCGGTCGCCGTGGACGCGTCGATCGTGTCGCGCAGCTTCTTGCCCTCGGCCGAATCGAACGCCAGGATCGCCCACGCGGCACTCGCCCGGATCAGCGGGTCGCCGTCATCCAACGACGGCACCACCGACCGCCACGACGGCCCGTACGCCGACCGGGCCAGCAACTGGAGGATCATCGCCTTGTCCTGAACGTCAATCGGGTCGCGCCCGGGCCGCCCGGCCGCCATTTCCCCCAACCGCGCCGCCTGCGTGTAGTCGCCCAGCATCGCCCGGGCCCCGTACGACGCCAGACGCGCCATCGCGCTGACCGGCTTCTCGTCGCTGAACCCCTCGCGCAGCAGCACCACGTCGCGCGGCACCAGGCCCACCCGCCCCAGGGCGAGAATCGCGCCAATCTGCCGCGGAGAGCCCTGGCTCGTGGCCACCTGACGCAACAGATCCAGCCCGCGCGTGCTGCCGAGCCGCCCCATCGCCTCCGCGGCGTTCATCTGCACCGCCGCGTCGGCGTCCGACAGGTACGCCCCGAGCATCGGCGCCGCCGTCTTGTTGCCCAGCAACCCCAGCAGCATGGCCGCATTGCGCCGCGCCGCCGCATCGCCGCCGCGGGCGCCCAGCGCCTCGGCCAGCCGCTCCACGTGGCTCATGTCGCCCAGCAGCGCCATGCCGTACACCGCGGCCAGACGCACGCTCGGGTCCGTCTCCTTATTATAGAGCACGCGGAAATAGGACAGGTCCCGCCGCCGCTGCTTGCCGCGCTGGCTGGCCTGCTCGGCCTTGCACATCACCGCCAGAAAGCGGCTCGGGGCGAACGGGTCGCCCAGCAGCACCTCGAGTTCCTCGGCGGGAATGTCCCGCTCCAGTTCCCGGTAGGCCGTCATCGCCAGCATCCGCACCGTGGCCCGGTCGCTGCGAAGCGACTGGCGCAGGATCGTCTCGGACTTCTTGACATAGCTGTCGCCGCCCAGGTCGCAACCGCCGAGCGCCATCAGACCGGCTGCCGCACCCAGAACCCGCCACAGAGCCGAGAAACTCCGGCCGTTGCCGCATGCACTCATCCTGTCGCCCTCAATCGCCCCACGCACGCTCGGCCTTGGCAAAGGTCCGCCGCGGCCGCGCCGCCCGTGCGGCCTCAAGCCGCCTCGCCGCGCCGACCCCTCACGGCCGCAACCACCGCCGCTATCATAGCCGCACACGCCGCCAGACTCAAGGTCACAGCAAACACGTCGCCGTATCGCCCGTAGACACTTCGCCGCCCGTCCAGCTCCAGCCTTGCCGCCGCATACCCCTTCACCGACCGCACGTGCCCGGCCGCGTCGCTCACGCGGACCACCGTGCGGCCGCAGGAATCGATCACGCCGCTGATGCCCGTGTTCACGCTCCGGACCACCGGCACGCGGTTCTCCACGGCCCGCACCACCGACAGGTCCCAGTGCTGCTGGAGCTCCACCGTGCCGGGAAACCACCCGTCGTTGCTGATGTTGACGAGGAAATCCGCCGCCTTGTCGCCGCGGGGATCATACACCATCCGTCGGCACACGCCCGCGAAGGCGTCCTCGAAGCAGATCGGCGCGGCCAGCCGCCACGGACCCAACTCCATCCGCGTCAGGGCCTCGCCCGCGGTCAGATCGTACTCGTAGTCGTACGGCGTCAAGCCCATCAGCAGCCCGTAGAGCCACGGAGCAGACTCCTTGAATGGCACGTACTCGCCGAACGGCACCAGATGCACCTTATCGTAGGTGGCGGCGGTCGTGAACTCGCGGTCGTCGGGGGCGAACAGCAGGGCCCGGTTGAATCGCGGGCCGTAGCGGCCGCCGGCGTCGAGCTCGCGGACCTGGCTTCCGACAAGAAGCCGTCGTCGGCTGCCGGCCACGAGGTCATGGATCATCCGCCAGCAGGTCCGCATCTGGAGTTGCCATGCCCGGGCCTCGGCCTGGCTGGCCGAGGCGTCGAAGCGCAGCAGCGACTCGTTGACGGGCACAGGCGTCATCGTCTCGGGCCAGACCACCAGGTCGGCGTCGGGGTGCTCGGCCAGGGCCTGCGGCGTCAGGGCCATGAGATCGGCAAACGCGGGGTCTTCCAGGAGCCGGGCCCGTGCGGCCTCGTCGGTCAGCGTCAGGGGCCGCTCCGGGGCGTCGGCGGCGATGAGGGCCTCCCGAATGTCTTGCGGCACATTGGGTTGCACTACCACCACCAGCGGCCCGTCGGCCATCGCCACCGGCCGCAGGCGATAGTGCCCGTAGACGACGACGAACGCCCAGGCCGCCGCCAGGGCCACCACCGACACCTTCAGCGAGAGCGACCACCGCATGCGCTGGCCGTATCGCAGGAACAGCGGCCGCGTGACGGTGTCCACGGCCAGTCCCGCGGTGGCGGCCGCCAGGGCGCTGAGGCCGTAGACGCCCGTCAGGTCCACGATCTGCAAGAGCGTCGGGCTGGCGGCCTGGCTGTGGCCGATCAGGAGCCACGGAAACCCGGTCAGCAGGTGCGACCGCAGCAATTCCAGCGGCACCCAGACCATCGGGGCCACCGCCGCCAGGGGCAGGCGCGTTTGCCGCACGAGGTACGCCGCCAGCAGGCCGAACGCGGGCCAGAACAGGGCGCAGAACAGGACCGCCCCGACGTAGCCGGGCACGGTGGGCATGGCCAGCCAGTGGAGTTCGCCGGCGTAGAACACGACGGCCGCCAGGAACGTGGAGATGGCGAGGACGCCCCTGGACGGGGCGCGGACCACGGCCACGAGCATCGGCGCCAGGGCCACGAAGGCCACCGGCCACCAGCCCACGGGCGGAAACGCCAGGGCCAGGAGAATCGCCGTGGCCAGGCAGAGCCCGAGGTTCAGCGTGCGGTCGCGAATGGGCACGCGGTAGTCGGCCCCGGGCGCCGCGCCGCGAAGCGAGCCGCCCCGGGCGGCCTTCTCAGTAGTGGTAACGCGCTTGCGACTCTTCTTGCCCATGGGAGTCCCGTTCGCCCTATGCCGACCGACCGTGCCGGGCCATTGTGTCGCCGCCGGCCCCGGCTGTCAAGGCGAACCGATGCTCGCGCTTGCAGATGGGGGGGCTTTGTGGTACAAAAGCGGGCTGTTCGTACAGTAGGGGGGCATGCGTCTGCCGTGGATTGTCCGTCGGCGGGCGTCGCCGCCGGGCGGCCTTGCGGCGGCAGGACACTGGGCTTCGGACAGCCGAAAAGGGCGTACTCACGTGAAGACCGACGACATCAGGCAACGGTACCTGGACTTCTTCGCCGGGCGCGGGCACAAGCTCGTCGCCAGCGACAGCCTCGTTCCGACGAACGATCCGACCCTCCTGTTCACCGGGGCCGGCATGAACCAGTTCAAAGAGGAGTTCATGGGGCATGTGACGGACTTCACCCGGGCCACGACGTGCCAGAAGTGCGTCCGCACGGGCGACATCGACAACGTGGGCGTCACGCCCTTCCACTTCACGTTCTTCGAGATGCTGGGCAACTTCTCGTTCGGCGACTACTTCAAGCGCGACGCCATCCGGTGGGCCTGGCAGTTCATCACCGAAGAGATGAAGTTCGACGCCAGCCGCCTGTATGTCACGATCTACAACGACGACGACGAGGCGTTCGACGTCTGGACCAAAGACGTGGGCCTGGCGGCCGACCGCGTGTACCGCTGCGGCGAGCACGACAACTTCTGGCCGGCCGACGCGCCGAGCCTCGGGCCCAACGGGGTATGCGGCCCGTGCAGCGAAATCTACGTGGACCGCAAGCCCGGCCCGCCCGTGCCGCCCGAGGGGCCCAGCAGCGACAACCGCCGGTTCGTCGAAATCTGGAACCTTGTCTTCACGCAGTTCGACCGCCGCGATGGCGGCAAGCTGGTCCCGCTGCCCCAGAAGAACATCGACACGGGCATGGGCCTGGAGCGCATGGCCGCGGTGATGCAGGACGTCCCGACCGGCTACGACATCGACCTGATGCTGCCGATCGTTCAGGCCGCCGCGAAGCTGACGGGCCAGACGTACACGGTCGGCGAGGCGGGCAAGGTGGGCCAGCGGCTGCGCCGCATCGCCGACCACACGCGGTGCGTGGCCATGTCAATCGCCGACGGGGCCCTGCCGGACCGTTACGGTCGCGGGTACGTGATTCGCCGCCTGATCCGGCGCGCGGCCCTCGACGGCCGCCACCTCGGCGTGGCCAAGCCGTTTCTGCACAAGCTTGTCGAAACGGTCGTGGCGCAGATGGCGCCGACGTACCCGGACCTGCGCGAGCGCGTCAAGACGATCACGAGCATTCTGCGCGGCGAGGAGCAGCGGTTCGCCGAGGCCCTGGACAACTCCAAGGGCATCCGCGAGTTCGAGGACGAGCTTCGCCGCGCCGCCGGCGGCGACAAGCGCATCGACGGCGAGCGCATCTTCTACTTCGTGGACACGCACGGCCTGCCGCTGGAGTTCATCGACGACCAGTTGGCGTCCGAGGATGTGACCTACGACCGCGAGGTGTTCGAGAAAGCCATGGAGGCCCGTCGCGAAGAGAGCCGCGCGGGCAGCAACATCAGCGACGAGACGATGATCTTCAAGGGCGTCGCGCTGACGCCGGAGACGTTGACGGCCCTGCGTCATCAGTCGCTGGCAAGCGAGTTCGTCGGCTACGAGGCCACGGAGGCCGAGGCGCGGATTCTCGCGCTGATCGGCCCTGAGTCGTTGCTGGAGCGCGCCGAGGCCGGGCAGGCCGTGACGGTCCTGCTGGACCGCACGCCGTTCTACGCCGAGGGCGGCGGCCAGGTGGGCGACGCCGGCGAACTGATCGGCGCCGGCGGCCTGCGGCTCCGCGTGGGCAACGCGTTCAAGGACCACGAGTTCCACCTGCACGCCGCCGAGGTCGTGGCCGGCACGGCGCGACCCGGGGCCGGCGTCACGGCCCGCGTCGATGCCGCCCGCCGCATGGACATCGCCCGCAACCACACGGCCACGCACATGCTGCACTGGGCGCTGCGCAAGGTGCTTGGCGAGCACGTTCACCAGGCCGGCAGCGAGGTGACGCCGGCGCAACTGCGGTTCGATTTCACGCACACGGCGGCCATGACGGCCGACGAGCTGGCCGGCGTGGAGCGCCTGGTCAACGAGCGCATCTTCGAGGATGCCGCCGTGAGTTCGCAGGTGACCACGATCGACGAGGCCCGCCGTGCGGGGGCCATGGCCCTGTTCGGCGAGAAGTACGGCAACGAGGTCCGCATGGTCTCCGTGGGCGACTTCTCGCGTGAGTTGTGCGGCGGCACGCACCTGGAGCGCAGCAGCCAGGTCTGCTTCTTCAAGATCGCCGGCGAAGGGTCCGTGGCGGCGGGGGTGCGGCGCATCACGGCCCTGACCGGCCGCGGCGCGGCCGAGTACGTCACCCGCGAAGAGGACCTGCTGGACCAGCTCATGGCCCGCCTGAAGGCCAACAACGCCGAGTCGGCGATTCAGCGCGTCGAGGCCCTTCAGAACGAGGTCAAGACCTTGAAGCAGGATCTGCACAAGGCGCGCAGCGTGACCGCCCGCAACGGGGCGGCCGACCTGTTTGCCAACGTGCAGGACGCCGGGGGCGTGCCGCTGGTGGCGGCGGAGATTCCCGGCGGCGACGCGACGGCTCTGCGCGAGGCCGTGGACCTCGGCCGCAAGAAACTCGGCTCGGGCGTGCTCGTGTTCGGCTGCCGCGAGGGCGACAAGGTGACCCTTGTCGTCGGCGTGACCAAGGACCTGGTCGAGAAAGGGCTGAAGGCCGGCTCGATCATCAAGGATCTGGCCGCGGTGGTCGGCGGCGGCGGCGGCGGACGGCCCGACATGGCCCAGGCCGGCGGCAAGCTGCCCGAGAAGCTCCCCGACGCCATCGCCCAGGCCGCCGAGGTCGTGGCGCGGCACGCCAAGGCGTGAGCGACGAACCCGTGTCCATTCCGGGAGTAGCGCTGACCGTAGGGGCGGCTCGCTGCAAGTCCCGAGCCTCGTCGAGGGGCAAGCCGCCCTCGCAGTGACCTGTCTCTGGCGGGTCGCTCGCGAGCGACCCCTACAACGTTCCCCGCCACTGCCGACAGGCATGACGCGTCCCCCGACCTCGTTGCCCGGCTACATTGCGCTTGACCGGGTGGGCGGGGGCCATAGAATGCCGGGGCAGGCTCCGGGCGTCGTGCTGCGACGGCCGCGACCGACCGGACCACAGGGGAGCATCGCGTGAACACTGGCGGCAAGACTACCGTATTCGTCACGGGAGCCACGGGGCTGGTCGGATCGCACCTGGTGGAACGCCTGACGGCCGAGGGCGTCGAGGTGCGGTGCCTGGTTCGCTCGAGCAGCAGGACGGAGTTGCTGGAGCGGCTCGGCGTCCAGCGCGTCGTGGGCGACGTGACCGACGAGCCGGCCCGGCTCCGCGAACTGATCGGCGACGCGTCGCTGGTGTTTCACTGTGCGGCGATGGTGGACGACTGGGCCTCGCGCGAGGCCATGGTCCGCGTGAACGTCGAAGGGACGCGGAACCTGCTGGAGTCCTGCCGCGGGTTGCCGGGCCTGCGGCGGTTCGTCATGGTCGGCAGCATGGTGGTCCTGGGCATGGGACCGCAGATTCACTTCGACGAAACCGCCCCGATGGTCCACACGGGCGACAACTACAACTACACAAAAATCCTGGCCACCGAGATGGCGATGAAGTACGCCCGGGAGCACGGCGTGCCGGTGGTCGTCTGCCAGCCGCCGTACATCTACGGTCCGCGGGACCAGCAGTTCTTCCCGCGCGTGTTCGAGGCGCTGAAGTCGGGGCGGTTCAAGTATCTCGGCGACGGCAACCAGCCGCTGACGCTCGTCTACGTCGCGAACCTGGTGGAGGCGCTGCTGCTGGCGGCGGCCAAGGACGGCGTCCAGGGGCAACTGTTCCTCGTGACCGACGGCGAATCGGTGACCCGGCGCGAACTGGTCGAGATGGTCTGCGAGGAAATGGGCTACCGCAAGCCGACGGTCTGCGTGCCGGTGGCGGTGGCCCGGGCGCTGCTGCCGCTGGTGGAGTGGCTGGGCAAGGTCCGCGGCAAGCGGCCGATCCTGAACCGGTTCCAGATGAAGTTCCTGAGCACTCCGCTGACGTTTAACATCGCCAAGGCCCGGACCGTGCTGGGTTACGCCCCGGTCGAACCGCCGCGCGAGAGCCTGCGGAAGACCATCCGCTGGTACCGTGAACATCACAAGGAGATGCTGCCGGGGGGCTGATCCGCGCCGCCGCGTCTTGCCGCGCTTGCCGGGTCACGCGACGCGGGGAAGTCAAGAGGTTATTCACAATCGCTTGACATTAGCGACGCGCTGCTGGGCAAGGAACCGCCCAGGCGGCCGACATGGCGAACCATGGCCCCCTTCGGTTTTTTTGGACGTCGCAATCCCATTATTGAGAACCACTTATAGCCTTGGCACAGCCAGCCCGGTGAAAGACCGGACAGGATTCGGCATTGGGTTTGCTTGTCTCCGGCCGGGTCAGTGCGGGCTTTTCCACAGGTTATCCACGGAATCCGGGCGCGCCAAAAAAACCTGAAAACCACGGAGAAAACTGTCGGATCGTTGACCGGGACGGTCGCGATTCTGCTGGCGTTTCGGTGGCGGCCACGGTACCCTCTGGCCGCCGGCTGCGCGGGCCGGGCGACCCATTCTCAGGAGCAACCGCAGGTGAGGCGCATGAGCATCGGACAACGGATTCTGGCGGTCGCCGCGGCCGCAGGCACAGTGTGGGCGACTGCGGCTCTGACGGGGTGTGAGCAGGCCCGCGGCAGGAAGCCCGCGACCGGCAGTCGCGCCCCGGCGCCATCTGCCAGCGGCACGGCCCGGGTCGAGCCGCCGCCGGCCGACCCGTACGTGCAGCCCATCCCCGATCCGTCGCTACGGAACACCGCGACGGCGCCGTCGTCGGACGCCGCGGGCGTGGCGGCCGAAGGCGGTCCGTTCGCCAGACACAGAACCGACGCGGCCAAGTACCCGATCCGGTTCGAAACCAACTGCAAGGCGGTCTTCCGGTGCGGCGACAGGACGGCCGACCTGCCCGGCACCCTGTGGCTCGACGACCAGTGGGCCCCCGGCGGCGAACCGTGTATCACGTTCCGACCGTGCATCGACGGATCGTTCCAGTTCTTCTACGGCGATCAGCAGCCGTGCGCGTTCACGGACCCGTCCGGCACGCCACTGAAGGTGCTCCGGTGCAGTCTCGAACTGGCGGCGGATGCCGGCGACGATGACACCCTCCTGACGGTCTACAAACTCCACCTGGCCCGCTGACGCCCGGCGGATCGGGCATCGGGCCGCGCGGCGGCGATTTCGCTTGCGGCTGGGGGTGGCTTGGAGTATTGTACCGGCCTTTTTGGTGACAGTGGCGACAGCCACAGGAGGCGCCTTCCTTGACAGACGACCAGTTCGAGGTTCGCAAGGCCACGATCGCGGATGTGGAGCGGATTCACACGCTGATTTCGGTGGGTGCGGAACATCAGAAGATGCTGGCCCGCAGCCGCAGCGATCTGTACGAGTCGCTGCGCGACTTCATCGTGGCGGCGCGGCGATCGGACAACCTGGTTGTGGCCTGCGGCGCGCTGGCGATCACGTGGGCGGACCTGGCGGAAATCCGCAGCCTGGCAGTGGAACCGGAGTTTCAGCGACAGGGGCTGGGTCGGCGGATCGTGGCGTCGTGTCTGGCCGAGGCCAAGGGCCTGGGCATCCGCCGGGTATTCGTGCTGACGTACCAGAAGGAGTTCTTTGAGCGGCAGGGGTTCGCGGTCATCGCCAAGGAAGAGTTGCCGCACAAGATCTGGTCGGTCTGCCTGAAATGCCCGAAGTTTCCGGATTGCGACGAGATTGCGATGGCATTTGACGTGCCGGGGAATGGGGCGGCGTAGCCGTGAGTGCCGCAACCCCGCATCGTGGCATTGGCGGGGAAGCCCACGAACACACGGCGTTTTGCAGGGCCAGGATGGCCCTGGGACGCACGGGCAAGATGCCCGTGCCACGGTGAAAAGGCCTTGTCGCGTTGAGGTGTTTGGGGCAAGGCAGCCGCCCCCGCGGGGGCGGGGTCACTTCTTCGGGTTGCTCTTCAGAGGCACGACGATCACCTGGCCGCACTGCTTGCAGCGGACCTTCTGGCCGCGCTGCCGTTCGTCCGCCTGGAGCATCGCCTTGCATTTCAGGTTGGGGCAGAAGAAGGTGATGATCGGCATGGTCTACGCGCTCTCCTTGAGCTTGGCGGCGGTGGCCAGGATGTCTTTGCGGCCGCGCACCACGTCCTCGTCCACCACATAACGGAAGCCGGGCCCGCGGGTGGGCAGCTCGTACATGACATCGAGCATGATCTCCTCGGTGACCGCGCGTAGAGCCCGGGCTCCGGTGTTGCGGCTCATGGCGCGGCGGGCGACCTCGCGCAGCGCGCCGTCGGTGAACTCCAGCTCGCAGTTCTCCATCGCCACGAACTTCTGATATTGCTTGACCAGGGCGTTGCGCGGCTCGGTGAGGATGCTCACCAGGGCTTCCTCGTCCAGCGGCATCAGCGGCGTGAACACCGGCAGGCGCCCGACGAACTCCGGAATCAGGCCGTACTCGATCAGGTCGTCGGGCGTCACCTGGTTCAGCAGCTCCGACTCGCGGGCGGCGCGGCTCTGGGTCGAGCCGCTCTCGTGGAACCCGATGGTGCCCTTACCGACGCGCCGGGCGATGATCTCGCCGAGGTTGTCGAACGTGCCGCCGCAGATGAACAGAATCTGGCTCGTGTCGATCTGGATGTACTGCTGCTCGGGATGTTTGCGGCCGCCCTGGGGCGGCACGTTGGCCACCGTGCCTTCGAGCATCTTCAGCAGCGACTGCTGCACGCCCTCGCCCGAGACGTCGCGCGTGATTGAGACGTTCTGGCTGGTGCGGCCGATCTTGTCGATCTCGTCGATGTAGATGATGCCTCGCTGGGCGGCCTCGACGTCGAAATCGGCCGCCTGAATGAGCCGCAGCAGGAGGTTCTCCACGTCTTCGCCGACGTAGCCGGCCTCGGTCAACGTCGTGGCGTCGCCGATGGCGAACGGCACGTGCAGGACGCGAGCCAGCGTGCGGGCCAGCAGCGTCTTGCCGCTGCCGGTCGGGCCGATCAGCAGGACGTTCGACTTCTCGAGCTCGACCGAGTCGTCGTTCTCCAGGGCGGCATTGAGCCGCTTGTAGTGATTGTGCACGGCCACCGAGACGGTCTTCTTGGCCCGCTGCTGGCCGACGATGTACTGATCGAGGAATTCGCTGATCTCGCGCGGCGACGGCACCGAGCCAATGTGGGCCGGCAACGTGCCGCTGCGGCGGCGCTCCTGCTGGATGATCGACTGGCACAGCTCGACGCACTGGGCGCAGATGAAGCAATCGTCGGGCCCCTCGATCAGCGGGCCGACCTCGCGATGGCTCTTGCCGCAGAAACTGCACACGGCGGCGCGGCGCGTACGGTCGCTCTTGCCCAGTTTGCGCCGTTCGTCGGTCGGTCCGCCGCCGTCGTTCTTGTGATTCGCCATGAACCCCTGACTCCTTCTACGCTTGATACGGCCCGGCTGCCGTTCGGCCGACAGCCACTTTCTGTTATCGACTACCGGATACCCACTTCTGCATGCGGCGTCTAGAGCGCCTCTTCCTCGCTCCGCCAGGGGCGCGTCATCAGGTCGCGCATGGCCTGCCGCGGGCTCTTGCCGGCGAACAGCACCTCGTGGACCTCGCGCGTGATCGGCATGTCCACGCCGCAACGGTCCGCCAGGGCCACCACGCTGCGCGTCGTCGGCACGCCCTCGGCCACCTGCTGGTTCATCGCCTCGAGCACCTCGGCGAGGCTCTGGCCGCGGCCGATGCGTTCGCCGACAGTGCGATTGCGGCCGTGGGCGCTGACGCACGTCGTAATCAGGTCGCCGATGCCGGCCAGCCCCGCGAACGTCTCGCGCCGAGCCCCCAGGGTGACCCCGAGCCGCGTGATTTCGGCCAGCCCCCGCGTCAACAGCGCCGCCTTGGCGTTGACACCAAGCTCCAGGCCGTCGCAGATGCCGGCGGCCAGGGCGATGACGTTCTTCAGCGGCCCGCCCAGCTCCACGCCCACGACGTCCGAGTTGTAGTATACCCGAAAGTACGGATTGCCCATGGCGTCCTGCACGGTTTCGGCGAGATTCGGGTCCTCGGCGGCAACGACGACCGTGGCCGGCATCCGCCGCGCGACCTCGAAGGCGATGCACGGGCCGCTCAGGACCGCCAGAGTCGGCCCGCCGAGCACGTCGCGCAGGACTTCGCTGGGGCGGCACAGGGTGTCGTTCTCGATGCCCTTGGACACGCTGACGATGGGCGCCTCGGGCAGACGCCCCTGGAGGTCCCGAAACACCGCCCGCAGGTACGGCGTCGGGACGGCGCTGACGAGGAAATCCGCATCGCGCGGCACGTCGCCGACGTCGGCCGTGGGGCGAACCGACTCCGGCAGCGGCACACCCGGCAGAAACTGCCTGTTTTCGCGGTCGCGCGCCAGGGCGGCGGCGTGTTCGGCAAAGGCCGACCATAGCACGACCTCGGCCCCGCGCTCCGCCAGAAGGCACGCACACAAGGTGCCCATGCCGCCGTCGCCGATGACGGCGACCTGTCTCGTGGTGACACTCCTGCTCATGGCCGGTAGATTACCCAAGAGCAGACGATTGGCCAAGCACAAACCGCCCGAGGGCGCGTCAGAGGGACTGCGAGGACGGCCGAACGGAGCAGGCGGGTGTGCCCAAAGACTCTGGCATGTGCGGCAGTCGTTCGCCAAAGCACGCACGGTGATCGTTCGCGAGAGCACGCACGGAGGTCGTTCGGTGGAATGGACGGTCCTGGGCCTCAGGCCTTCTGGGTTGGCCCCTGGCACGCCGGCACCCGAGGCCCGAAGGGCCGACGAGAGTTAAGCCGGGGGCGAAGGCTCGACGGCCGTTTCGTCGAGCCGCCGCCCCCGGTAGCGGCCTCCTCAATAATCCCAAGCCCCGAAGGGGCGCGACCTGTTCTGTGGCCCAACAGGTTGCGCCCTTTCAGGGCTTAGAGGAAAAGTCGGGGCTCGGGTACCGGAGGCTCGGTCCGGCCAACGACGGCCGGCCCAGCGCCTCCGGCTACACTCTTGCCGGCCCTGTCGGGCCTGGGTTCTTGGTCCGTATGCAGAGTTCGGCAGAACGCAGGCGGTCCTCACGCCTGACCTCCGCCATTCCGCCCGTCACCTGCCGCAGCAAGACGACCTTTGTCGTGCGGCCAGAAGGATCGGGCACACCCGAGCCGACTCATCCGCCCCGTCGCAGGCGTTTGTCACACAGCATCTTGCCGAACGACCAGGGGTTATCGTACAATACATGTCCTGTTGCAGGTAAGGCTTGGGGCCGCTCATATCGAGGACTGCGGCGGATAGGGTCTGACGGCGGCAGCGCGACCCGGATCGGGTGGCGCGGGCCGCTCCCGGGGATCATGCAGCGGAAACGGCATGCGGTCGGCATCTGTCGTGGCCGGCGGCGTGATCGGCGTTGATGTCGGTGGTCGGCAGGGAAGCGAGTGGTCCGCCCATGGCGAATCTGACGGTAATTCAGGGAGACGATCGCGGGAAGGTCTTCGACCTGCGCGGATCGCGCATTGTCCTGGGCCGCGACCCGCAGTGCGAGGTGTCGCTGACGGACCACAGCGTGTCGCGGCACCACGCCGAGCTGCGCATCGAGGAGGGCAAGTTCCACCTGATCGACCACGCCAGCTCCAACGGCACGTTCGTCAACGGCGAGCGGATCGACGAGGCGGTGGTGCGTCCCGGAGACCAGATACGCGTCGGCGCGGTGATCCTGACGCTGGGTCGGGTGGTGACGCAGCCGCGGTTGACCTCGGGCGGGCCGGTCTACATCGACGAGGCCGGCAACGTCGTGGACGCGGCGATCCAGGCGACGGCCCGCAGCGAGTTCGATCCGCTGGTGGCGCTGACGGAGCGCGAGGACCAGGCGAGCCAGCGCCGGGCGGCCGAGAATCTGAAGGTCCTGTTCGAGTTCTCGACCACCCTGGGCGCCATCCTGAACACGCAGCAGTTGTGCGACGCGATCCTGGACATGGTGTTTGAGGTCGTCGACGCCGACCGGGCGTTCATCCTGCTTCACGACGAGGCCTCGGGAAGCATCGTGCCAAAGGCGGTGCGGTTCCGCGACGACCTGATCGGCGAGATCGAGGCCGAGCGCGGCAGCGGCCAGAAACAGGCCGAAGGCGAGCAGCCGAAGCAGCCGATCCTGGTGTCGCGGACCATCGTCAACTACTGCCTGGACCACGGCGAGGGCGTGCTGGCGACCAACGCCATGCAGGACCGCCGCTTCGAGCAGGGCGACTCGGTGCAGGACCTGGGCATCCGCAGCGCCATCTGCGTGCCGATCAAGGCCCGGGACCGGCGCCTGGGCGTGCTGCACGTGGACACCCAGATTCAGCAGCGCCCGTTCACCGAGGTGGACCTTCGCATGATGACGAGCGTGGGTTACCTGGCGGGCCTGGCGCTGGAGAACACGCAGCTGGTGGAATCGGCGTTGCGGAACGAGCGTCTGGCGGCCGTGGGCGAGGCCGTGGCCAGCCTGTCTCACTACATCAAGAACATCCTCCAGGGGCTCCAGGGCGGCGCGAGCGTCATCGAGACGGCCCTGAAGGCCGACGACCTGGGCCGCATCCGCCGCGGATGGGAAATCGTCCGCCGCAACCAGACGCGGATCAACGACCTGGTGCTCGACATGCTGCACTACAGCCGCAAACGCGAGCCGGTGCGACAGCAGCAGAACGTCAACGCCGTGCTGCGCGAGGTGATCGAGCTGGCGGCGCCCCGCGCGGCTGAGAAGCAGGCCGAGGTGGTGAGCCGCCTGGACCCGGGGCTGCCGGAAATCTGGATCGACCCGAACGGGATTCATCACGCGTGCCTGAACATCGTGGCCAACGCGATCGACGCCGTGGAGCGGCGGACCGGGCGGGTGACGGTGAGCACGTCGGTGGAGGAGGCCGGATCGGGCCGCCGTCGGGACCGCCGACGGCAGTTCGTCATCACGGTGGCCGACAACGGCGTGGGCATTGCCGAGGAAGACCTTCAGCGCATCTTCCAGGCGTTCCATTCGACCAAGGGGCACCAGGGAACCGGTCTGGGCCTGGCGGTGTCGCAGAAGATCATCCACGAGCACGGCGGGACCATCGAGGTCGAGAGCCACGTCGGCGGCGGCTCGACGTTTACGATCCGCCTGCCGATCGTCGAGCCGCCGGTCGCGGCCGCGGCCACGGGCCCGGAGGACGAGTCGGAGAAGACGCGGCTGGGCTGACCGACCGTGGCGGCCTTGACCCCTGATTCCGCCCGACTTCAGGCCGCAGAGGCCCAAACCACCCCATTGACACCGCCGCGGCAAACGACTATCACCGTGGCCATGGACTCGACCATCGCCCTGTTCGGCGGCAGCTTCAATCCGATCCACGTCGCGCACCTGGCGGTGGCCCGGGCGGCGATGGAGGCCCTTGGGCTGGAGCGACTCGTTCTGGTGCCCAGCGCCCGGCCCCCGCACAAGCCGTCGGCCGACCTGGCCGCCGACACCCATCGCCTGGCCATGTGCCGCCTGGCCGCGGCCGACGATCCGCGCTTCGAAGTCAGCGACGTGGAGCTGCGTCGCCAAGGACCCAGCTACACGGTGGACACCCTGGCCGACGTCCGTCGCCGTCGGCCCGAGGCGTCGCTGGTGCTGCTGGTGGGGGCCGACATGCTCCGCGACCTGCATCTGTGGCATCGGTTCGAGGAGATTGTGCGTCTGGCGCGCGTGGTGACGCTGCCGCGGCCGGGCGTCGAGCTGGGCCGCCTGGAGCCGCTTCGCCGCGCCCTGGGCGACGCAACCGCCGACGCGCTGCTGGCCGACGTGCTCCCGACGCCGCGCGTGGACGTCTCGGCCACCGACATCCGCCGCCGCATCCGCCAGGGCCTGCCCATCGACGGGCTCGTGCCGCCGGCCGTGGCCGACTACATCCGCGAGCACCGGCTGTATCATTAGTCGCCCCGCTCCAGTGCGTAGGTCGGGTCAACAGACCCGACGGCTGCTTCTGTTCGGCTCGCGCCGCGTCGGGTCTGTTGACCCGACCTGCGCCTCCAACAACGACGGCCGCACATGCCAGAATCTTTGGGCACACCCTCCCCCGGAACACAGAGAACGATGGCCTTGACACGCTCGGCAGACGTCGGTATCCTGTGGCGGTATTACGATCATGGGATTCGTAATACCGCCGCCGGTCGGGTGCGGGGCCGGGGCTCATGCGTTGGTGCGACCGCCCAGCCTTGCAGGTCGGGTCCACGGGCCCGCCGCTGTGACGAAGGAGCCACGATGAACAACGAAACGTGCGGAGTCGGCGACGGTGGGCCGACGGCCGGGGCGTCGCTGACCGCCCACGCCCGCCGACGCAAGGAGGCCCTGCTGTCCAGGCCAGTCGCGCCGCTCAGGATCGACGCCGGCCTCACCGTTGCCGACATGGTCGAAGCCATGGCCGGCATGTCCATCCAGGCCCGCAACATCGGCCGCTGCGCCAGGGTGCTCGATCGCATGATGCGCGACCCCCAGCGTCCCACCGTGATGCTTGGCCTGGCCGGTCCGCTCATCGCCGCCGGACTCCGCGACGTCATCCGCTCTCTCGTCGCCGGCGGCTATGTCGATGTCGTCGTCTCCACCGGAGCCATCCTCTACCAGGACGTCTACCAGGCGCGCGGCTTCCGCCACTATCACGGCCACCCCAACGCCGACGACGCCGCCCTGCGCGACCTCTACGTCGACCGCATCTACGACACCTACGTCGACGAAGAGCGGTTCTGGGAGACCGACCTCTGGTGCGGACGCGTCGCCGACGAACTGCCTCCGGGCAACTACTCCTCGCGCCAGTACCTGGACCACCTGGCCTCGCGGCTCGACGACCCCCAGTCCATTCTCCGCACGTGCCATGACGCGGGCGTCCCCGTCTTCTGCCCCGCCATCAACGACAGTTCCATCGGCATCGGTCTCACCCACCACCGGCACCGTTGCCGACAGGAGGGCCGCGACGGCCTCGTCATCGACTCGATCCGCGACAACTACGAGCTCACCCAGATCGTCGTCGCGTCGCCCCAGACGGCCGCCGTCTACGTCGCCGGCGGCGTCCCCAAGAACTACATTAACGACAGCATCGTCATGGGCTATATCTTCGGACTCGACCGCGGGCACGCCTACGCCGTCCAGGTCACCACAGCCGTCACGGCCGATGGCGGCCTCTCGTCCAGCACCCTCGGCGAAGCTCAGAGCTGGGGCAAAATCCACCGCGAGGCCGACGTCGCCATGGCCTGGGTCGAGCCCAGCGTGGCCCTGCCGCTCCTGGCCGCGTACCTCGTGGACCGGCACCCGGCTCCCGCCCGGCCGCCGCTGGCACTCCAATGGCAGGGCGACCGCCTGGTGTCGCTGCGCGCGGACGACTCGCCCCGGTCACTCTGACCCACGAAAGGAGCGCCCCCGTGTACATCGTCACCGGAGGAGCGGGGTTCATCGGCGGCAATCTCGTCCGAGCCCTGGTCGCACGCGGCGAACAGGTGCTCGTCGTGGACGATCTGTCCGACCCGGCCCGCGTCGCGGCGGGCCTCGGCGACACCCACGTCGTCGATTGCCTCGACAAGGAAGCGTTTCGCGAGGCCGTCGCCGCCGGACGCACCTTCGGCGCCGTGCGCGGCCTGTTCCACCAGGGCGCCTGCGCCGACACCCTGTCCACCGACCGATGGAAACTCTGGTGGGACAACTACGAGTTCTCCACCCTCATGCTCCGATGGGCCCTCGTTCAGGACATCCCGCTCGTCTACGCCTCCAGCGCCGCCGTGTACGGCCGCGGACACGCCTTCGCCGAACGACCCGAGAATGAACGGCCCGCCAACTACTACGCCTGGTCCAAACTGCTCTTCGACCGGTACGTGCGGCTCCACGCAAGCGGCCCGGGCAGCACCGTCGTCGGCCTCCGGTACTTCAACGTCTACGGCCCCGGCGAGTCACACAAGGGACGCATGGCCTCCACCGCCTACCAGGCCTATCGGCAGGCCACCGGCGAAGGCCTCGTCCGCCTGTTCCAGGGCACCGACGGCTTCCCCCACGGTGGCCAGCAACGCGACTTCGTCTCCGTCGCCGACGTTATCGCCGTGAACCTCCACTTCATGATGTCGCCCGAGCCCCGCCGCGCCATCGTCAACGTCGGCACCGGCTGCGCCAGATCGTTCAACGACCTGGCCGGCGCCGTCACGCGCGAGGTCGGCGGCGGATCCATCGTGTACGTCCCCATGCCCGCATCGCTGCGCGACCGCTACCAGAGCTTCACCCAGGCCGACCTCGCCGCCTTGCGACACGCCGGATACGAGGCCGAGTTCACTCCCCTGGAGACCGGCATCGCCCACGCCGTCGCTCACTGGAACGCCGAGGCCGACCCCTCCGCCGCATGACCGCCATCGTGCCGTGACACGGCACGGGCCTGGCGCCGGTGAACCGGCCGCGGGGATCGGCCGTGACGGCCTCACGGCGATGCCTGGAATCCGTCGAGGTACTGACGCACCTGGGGCAGGATGAACACTTCGTCCAGTCGGGGCGCGCCGGCGGCGCCGCCCCCGGTCGCAGAGGCCGCACGATCCGCTTCCACCAGCGCGGCCGCCACGACCTCCGCCTGCTGGTCGGCCGGCAGCGACGTGTCCACCAGCAGCACCAGGCGGCCTTTCAGCCGGCACAATCCGCCCGCGGCGCCGTCCAGCGGCTCACGGCGAATCGTCACCCCCAGCCCTTCGGCCACAGCGCACAGCTCATGGACCAGTTCCTTCTGGGTCATGGCGGCATTGTACCGCGCGCGGGCAACCGGCCATCCCGCTTTTCTCCGGGGTGTCGGTCCCTTGGGTGCACACTCTGACGCAGCCCACGCGTGGGTCCGGGGGACCCACCCTACGTGGCGGCGGGCTCGTTGACCGACGTGCGCGCTGACGCACTGCGTCGGCCGGCCCTTACGGCAGGCACTTCAGGTACGCCTTGACGGTCTCGGGAAGGCCCATGCGCATCAGGGCATCCGACACCAGGGCATGGCCGATCGACACTTCCAGCACGCCCGGTACGGTGCGGAGGAAATGGGCCAGGTTGTCGAGGTTGAGATCGTGGCCGGCATTGACGCCGAGGCCAAGATCCCGGGCACATGCGGCTGCCGTGGCGTACTTGCCCGTTACGTCGTCGCGGTCGGCCGTCGGGTAGGCGCGGGCATAGTCTTCCGTGTACAGCTCGACCCGGTCGGCCTCGGTCCGCGGCACAGCCTCGATCTGCGTCAGGTCGGGGTCCATGAACAGGCTGACGCGGACGCCAAGGCCCTTCAGTTCGTCGATGATCGGCCGCAGGCGATCCATGTCGCGGCGGATGTTCCAGCCGTGGTCGCTGGTCAACTGGCCCGGATCGTCGGGAACGAGCGTGGCCTGGGCCGGACGCACGTCGCGCACGAGGTTCATGAAGCCCGGGTACGACCCGTCCTTGCCGGCGAAGGGGTTGCCTTCGATGTTGAACTCCACGTGGAGCATCTCGGCCAGATCGTACACGTCGCGCGGGCGGATGTGCCGCTGATCGGGCCGCGGATGGACCGTGATGCCGTGGCAGCCGGCCTCGATGCAGAGCCGCGCGGCCTCGACGACGCTCGGAATCTCCCCGCCGCGCGAGTTGCGGACCAGGGCCACCTTGTTGACGTTCACGCTCAGTGCGGTCATGGCGAAAGCTCCTTGAGTGTATGCCGCTCGCGGCAGGCGCGGGGGCGGGCAACGGTCTCCACCGCCGGCGCGCCGACACGCTCTCGCGTCGCGGCACCCTCATCATGCCAGCAAGGGCCGCACCGTGCAAGCGGATTTGGCGGGAGGACGGGAGCGTGAGCATGCCCACAGACTCTGGCATGTGCGGCAGTCGTTCGCCAGAGCACGCGTGGCGGTCGTTCGTTGGAGTAGACGGTCCTGGGCCTCAGGCTGTCGAGGCCCACTCCTGGTGCGTCTGCATCTGAGGCCCGAAGGGCCGACAGTCAATAGCCGGCGGCGTGAGCCGCCGGAACGTGCCCCCGCGACGCGAAGCGAGCCCCAACGGGGGCGGCAGTGCCTCTGCCTCTGCTGCGCACTGCCGCCCCTGGCCGGGGCTGGTGCTGGCGGAGAAGGCTTCCGGCGGCTCACGCCGCCGGCTACTGACTACCGCCCTTTCAGGGCTTGGAAGGGACGATCCTCCTCCCTCGCTCCGCTACGATGTGAGTACCGGAGGCTCGGTCCGGCCAACGGCGGCCGGCCCAGCGCCTCCGGCTACACTCTTGCCGGCCCTGTCGGGCCTCGGCTGTCGTTCATCGCGCGGTTTCCGGCACGAGCAGACGCTGCTACCCTCGACAACGACCTTTCCGCCGTTGCCGTTCTACTGGTCATGGCTGCGAGCGGCCATGGCGCGGGGCTTCAGCGCGATGTTCCTGATCTCTCCGCTCGCCCAGGGCGTCCTCTCCAGAACATACTCCTTAACATCGGACGGCACGTACTCCTTGGGGTAGACGACCGCGAACCCCTTGGTCGGATTGCTCGCAAGAACGCCTGAATGCAGGGTCACTTCGTCGGACGTGCCGTCTTTCAGGCAGGCAATCAGACGGAGGGCGTATTTGTCGCGGTCAAGATTGTGCATGATATCGAATCGCCAAGCCTTGCTGTTGGGATCAAGGACGGGGGGACTGCAAGTGACCATGGTTCCGCTGATCAACTCGTTCGTCTTCAAACCGTCAAACACGGCAACTCTCTGCCATGGACCCGCGGCTGCATCGATGCGGTAGCTCAGCGTCTCGGGCACCACCACAAAACGCAGGACGTCCGCCGTCACTCGTTTGCCCGTCTTCAGGTCGGTCATGTTTGCCCATCCATGGGCCACTGGTTTGGGATCGATCGTCGGCCTGACCTGGCGTGCGCCGGAAGTCTCGGTCACGACAAGATATGCGTTAGCGGCTGGGGGTGTTGCGTCGCCGGGGTTGAGCATGTCCTCGATGTCCACCACGTCAAAGGGCTGCTGATCGATAGCGCTGCCGTCTGCCTTCCACCAGAGGGTCGGATTCTCGCGACGCGCGATGGCGACTATTCGAAAGGTGACTCCGTTTTCGAGCATTGCCGGCAACGTGGGATCGACGTCGTTCCCAGAAGCCGGCTGACTGGCCGGGCCTTTCTCAATCGTTTCGGCCGAGACGTACTTGCCCTCAGGCGTGAAGGTGAACCGCTGCTCGATAATCATCTGGTCCTTGTTCCAGATCGTAGCCAGATACTTGTAGCGGATGGAGAGATTGCCGCCGGGCGTCGTTTCCGGCTGGCCCCATTCCATCGTCTTGCGGGCCGTGATGTCGCGATAGTTCTCGCTGAAGAAGTTCTCCACCCAGGTCTTGAGCTTGCCCTGAACGGCCTCGTCAGCCGACACACCATCGGCCGCCACGTTGATCTCCCTGGCCTGTTTGACCAACTCTTCGGGCAGCGGGGTGGGCTTGCCGTCGGCCGAGCGAGTGGCGAAGAGAATCTGGTGCGGCCGGGCGGGCGTGCCGTCGGCGGACTTGAACTGCTGGTGCTGCGGGCTGTTGACGCCGACCCAGTACACCTTGCCCGGCTGAAGCTTGACCGGCATGGTGCAGGTGGTGCGGGCGGCGTCGAAGGAAATCTCGCCGGCTTGCCCTGAGCCTGTCGAAGGGCGCTCGGGGAACTGCGAGCCGGTCTTCTCGCTGAACGCCTCGTCCCCGGCCGTGAACGACCAGCTCTTGTCCATCATCGGCCGATCAAACATGACGGTGATCTTGTCCAGCGACGGATCGACGTCGTTGGCGAAGGCCGTGGGCGTGGTGCGAACCACGCGCGGTGCTTGCTGCATGGACGGCGCGGCGGCACTCGCGGGCGTTTTGTTTGGCCCCGGCAGGATACCCAAATGCCTGCCCATGTTGTAGCCTGCGAGGTTCCACACAGAGTCAGGCCGGGAACCTGCCGTGATGCGGCACAGAGCCTCCATGGCCGACACTTTCTCCAGATGTGCTGGGGCGTCCAGCCATGGCATGGCTTCTGCCTGGCCTTCTGGAACGACGCGAGCGGTGGTTATCGCTATCCCGATATTCGACCCGGACGGTTGTTGATCCACGACCTTCTGGACCGCCTGCATTACAGTCAAGCCATCAGTCTTCAGGTCCACCGGGTACGCCAGCTTGGAGCCGGCTCTTGGCAGGATGACAAATGTCTCGCCGATCTGTCGCCAGATATACGGTGTGCCATCAGTGATTTGCGCAAGGAGTCCGGCGAACGAATCTGCCTGGAAGTGTCCGCTGTACCACTCGCCGGCATCGAAGAGCATGGCTTTGGGCTTGCCTTCGTCCAGGAACTTCTGAGCAAGCGTCAGACGTTCCTGTTCTCTCGCTGAAAGTGTGCGGGATGCAGCGAGTGTCTCCAGTCGCGCAATAGCCTGTTCGACGGTAATGCCGTCCTTGGCCATGTCGAAATCAAGATCCTCCAGGCACAACCGGACCGGATACTTCTGACGCAAGAAAGCGCAGATGTTCTGCATGGTTTCCGAGGTAACGTCGAGTGTGAAAGCATTGGCCGACTGATTGGCTGCATCGCTTTGGGACAGGCGGTTCCTGAACCGTCCTTCGCCCGCCCTGGATGCCGCCCACAACGCGATGGGCGTCAGGATCGCGATAACGGCCAAGAGCAGCCACAGGGACATCCTTGATTTCCCCATGGTCTTGTTCCTTTCAGATAGCGTGAACGCTTCCACGACCTCCCGCCGACGCAGGACCACCAGCGCCCAGATGCCCATCACAACACCCAACAGCGGTATCGGTGCGGCTGCCAGTCTGAGCAGCATCGCAGGAGTCAGGTGTACCAGGTAATGGGCGTAACCCAGGTTCAGCATGATCAATATGAGCGGCATGATCGCTGCTATCACCGCGAGTCGGAGCCACCGGAGTCGAAGCATTCCTATGGCACCCAGGATCACAATGCCAGAAACACAAGAGTTCCAGATCACGGGAATGACTTTGAGGCCCGGAAGCGTCAAATACTGGAGCGAGAGTACGCTGCCGACGATTGTTCCCCAAGCAGCGATGACCAGACCAAACGCGGGCAGAACCAGCATCAATGGAACCCTTGCAGCTTGCCGCGCAGCACCGAGGGCGGCTGAGGGTCGAAGTGGCTCGGATGCCTCAGCGGCTGGTTTCGCCGACAGATGAGGCTGCGTTCCAACAATCGTTTCCACCTGTGTCCTGACTTCGCTGACCTGCTGGTAGCGGCGGGCGGGTTCGCGCTCCAGGGCGCGGAGAACCACCTCGTCCAGCCGCACGTCAATGAGCACCTTGTGGCTGGGCGGTTCGAACTTGCCTTTGGGCAACTCGCCCGTGAGCATCTGGTAGAACACCACGCCCAGCGAGTAAATGTCGGCACGGTGGTCCACCTCGCGCGGCCGCGCGATCTGCTCGGGGGCCATGTACTGCGGCGTGCCGCAGACCTGCTCGCCGGCCTGCGTGACGACCGGCTCCGCCTCGCTGCGCCGCGTCGAGCCGGGAGCCCCCGCACTCCCGGCCTCCGCGCCAGTCGCGGTCGGCTCGGCCGCGCCGGCCGCCGTCAGCCCCACCAGCTTGGCCAGGCCGAAGTCGGCGATCTTCACCTGCCCGGCCCGATTCAGCAGGATGTTCTCCGGCTTGATGTCGCGGTGGACGATGCCCCGGTCGTGGGCGTACTGGAGGGCGTCGCAGATTTGCGGCACGATGGCCAAGGCTTCCTTCGGGCTGATGGTGCGACTTCGCTCGCCACCGGCCGTCCCCGCGTCCAGCAGTTGTCGCAACGACAAGCCGTCCACGTACTCCATGATGAAGAAGTACAGTTGTGGCGCAGCCGCCCGCGGCTGTGCTTGATCGTCCACGCCCGAGGGCGTGCGTGCCACATCTGCCATGTCACGCGAACCGAAGCTGTGGATCGTGACGATGTTCGGATGGCCCAGCTTGGCCAAGGCCTGGGCTTCGCGGGCGAAACGCTGGGCGAAGGCCGGCTCGCGGCCGATCTCCGGCGGCAGGATCTTCAGCGCCACCAGGCGATCAAGCTGCTTCTCGCGGGCCTTGTACACCGCACCCATCCCGCCCCGGCCGATAAGTCCCAGGATGTCCAATTCGGGGAAGATCGGCGCGAGCTGCTCGACCGTCGGCGGCGTCCATCGCCGCCGGGCGGCCTCGGCCTGGTCCTCGTCGGTGAAACCGGCCGTGTGGGTCTCCAGCCCGCGTTTGAGCAGGCACGCCGGGCAAAGGCCCCCGCGCACGCTGTCCGGCAGTGACGTGCCGCAGGTGGAGCACTTGTTCTGTTCCGTCATGACGCGACTCCAGTGGATGTGCGATGCCCAGTGAATTCGGGAGCGCAAGGCGAGCAGCAGACCGCAGATGTGCAGCACCGTCACGTTGATGGGGAGACCCACCGCACCAGCGGCCTCCCGTCCACCCTGAATCTGCTCTGCTGCCCGCCGGCTCCCGTGCCGCAAGGCGGCGCTTGCCACCTGTTACTACGGCAACGCCGCGCCGCCGTTACAGGCAACTCAGCAGATATCGCAACTCGTCGTCCACAAGTGACGGGTCCGCAACGATTTGCGCGATTTCCTCGCGTAGCAGATCGCGATACCGACGCCTGAGCCGATGGGCACGGACCCGCACCGCCGCCTCGGTCAGGCCCAGCGCCGCGGCCATCGCCGCATGGGATTGCCCCTCGGTCTGCCCGTCCAGGCAGTGCCGCAGCGCCGCGAACTCGGCGGCCTTGCCCTTGGCGGCGTACTGCCGCTCCAACCGCAGCACCACCTGGTTCAGCACCGCAATGGCCCAACTGCGCTCGAACACACGCTCCGGCGTCATCGTGTCGGCCAGCGCCCGGCTGTAGTGGGCCTCGGCCTCGGCGGTGTCCAGCGGGATCGCCCGCCGGCGGCCGCCGCGCTTGGCCGCGAGGGCTTTGTCCCGCTGGTCGGCCGCGTAGTGCTTCAGCCCCGCCAGCAGGAACGAGCGGAACCTGCCCCGCGAAGGATCGACGGTCGCCAGACCGGCGTTCTCCAGAAGGTGGGCGAAGAACCCCTGCGTCAGGTCTTCGGCCTGGTCCGGACGGTTGCCCTGGCGACGCAGGAAGGCGTAGAGCGGAAACCAGTACGCCCCGACCAACTCCTCCAGGGCCCGACGCGAGGCAGACGCAGCGCCGCCAGCCGGGCTGCGACCCGCGGCGTCGCGTCCGGCCGCGGTCAGCACGACGCTCCACCGCGTGGCGGCGAACCGCGCCTCGGATGCACGAGGACCGACGGCGGATCGCCCCGGACGGTCCGTCGCCTCGCCGTCGCCGCTTGGCCCTGTGCCGGAAGATGTCTGCCCGGACGATGCCATGGCAGAAATCATAGCCCCAGCCGCCCGCTCCTTCAAGCATCCTGGTGGGGCGCCCGGCCGTTGGGGTGTGCCCAAAGATTCTGGCATGTGCGGCAGTCGCTCGCCAGAGCATGCGTGGCGGTCGTTCGTTGGAGTGGCCAGCCCAGCGCCTCCGGCCTTCTGGGTTAGCTCCTGGCACGTCTGCACCCGAGGCCCGAAGGGCCGACAGTCAATAGCCGGCGGCGTGAGCCGCCGGACCTTGCCCGGTGACGCGACGTGAGCCCCCAACGGGGGCGGCAGTTCGTTTGCCTGCGCCGCGCACTGCCGCCCCTGGCCGGGGCTGGTCTCCTTGGAAAAGCCGACTTCCGGCGGCTCACGCCGCCGGCTACTGACTTCCGCCCTTGCAGGGCTCATACGTCCGCCTATCGCGCGGTCAGTTGAATGCGGCCGCGAGGACGCTATAATGGGGCCTTCTTTGAGGCTACACAGACGATGTCGAAGAAACGCAGCAGAAAATCTCCAGCGTCCCAGCCGGCGGCGGCGCCCAAGAAGGGTTCGGTGCGGCTGCGCGGCGTCGCGCCGGCCGTGGGCGAACCGTGCACGCGATGGCGGCTGGTCGACCTTGTGGACATCGAGACGCTCCAGAAGCTCCAGGACGGTTTCTCGACCCTGTGCGGCGCGGCCGTGAGCATCCGCGACCCCAGCGGCGTGCGCCTGACGCGGCCCAGCCAGCCGAACCGGTTCTGCACGGTGGTCAGCGAACATCCGGAGATCGAGCGTCGGTGCCGGCTGAGCAACTCGGAATCCACGCGTCGCGCCACGCGCCAGGGCCGGCCGGTCAAATACGTCTGCCACGCGGGCCTGACGCAGTACGCCGCGACGATCGAGCTGGCCGGCCGCGTCCTGGGCACGATCGTCCTGGGCGACCGGCCCGAGCGACCATTCGAGCGGGGCGAAATCGATATCCTGGCCGCCGAGATGGGCGTGGACGCCGACGAGCTGTGGGCCATGGCCCGGGAAATCCAGCCCTGGTCCGACAACCAGATGCGCGCGGCCATCGATTTCCTGCAACTGACGGCCAACACGATCACGGCCATCTGCTACCAGCAGGTGATGCTGCGCCAGCGGCTCGAAGAGTTGCGCGTCATCGACGAGACCACCAAGCACCTCAACAGCGGCCTGGACCTGGACACGGTGCTGAACAAGATCGTGCGGACGATGGCCGAGATCATGAAGGTGAAGGCCTGCTCGGTGCGGCTGCTGGATCCGACGGGCCGCGAGCTGGTGATCAAGGCGGCGTACAACCTGAGCCGCGATTACCTGCGCAAGGGCCCCGTGCTGGTCGAAGAGAGCCACTGGGACCAGGCGATCCTGGCGGGGCAGATCATCCGCATCCGGAACATGGCGACGGACCCGAACGTGCGGTACCCGGAGGAGGCGCGCCGCGAGGGGCTGGTCAGTTCGCTGGGCGTGGGCCTCATCGCCGGCGGCAAGGCCGTCGGCACGCTCCACATCTACACGGGGCAGGAGCACGACTTCACGGAAGAGGAGGAGCGGCTGTTCCTGGCCGTGGCGGCCCAGGCCGCAGGCGTGATCGAGCGCTCCCGGCTGCTCCAGGAGAGCGTGGCAAAGATGCAGATGGAGCACGAGCTGCAACTGGCCCGCGAGGTCCAGAGCCGCATGCTCCCGAGCCGCCCGCCGCAGATTCCCGGGCTCGATATTCACGCGATCAACATCCCGAGCAAGCAGGTCAGCGGCGACTTCTACGATTACATCGTCATGCCGCAGGGGCGCACGGGCATCGCCATCGCCGACTCGGTCGGCAAGAGCATTCCGGCGGCCATTCTGACGGCCAGCGTCCGCAGCGCGCTGAAGGCCCAGGCCCAGAACATCTTCCGCATCGGCCAGGTCGTCGGCCGCGTCAACCGCATGCTCTGCGAGGACTCGCTGCCGAGCGAGTTCGTCACGCTGTTCTACGGCGTCATCGACTCCGTGACGCACCGCATGGCCTACTGCAACGCCGGGCACGATCCGCCGCTGCTGTTGCGCGACGGACAGATCACGCCCCTGACGGCCGGAGGGCCCCTGCTCGGCGTCATCGAAGCGGCCGAGTTCACCCACGAGAGCATCCAGCTCCGCGCGGGCGACACCCTGGTGCTCTACACCGATGGCCTCGTGGACGCCATGACGTACAACAACGAACGCTACGGCCGCCAGCGGCTGGTCGAGTCGCTGACCAAGCACGCCGCGACGCCCTATAGCGCCGAGGACCTGGCCCAGCAACTCCTCTGGGACGTCCGCCGCTTTGCCGGATTCCGCGCCCGCACCGACGACCTCACGCTCATGGTCATCCGCGTCATGTCGGATTCCTGAGCCGCAACACGGGAGAACCCCTGCGTGCACGATCCCAGGAACCACCACGATCCGAGCCGGACCGTCGGCCACAAGCTCAAGATCGCCGGCCTCGTCCTGCTCGGCGCCGCGGTGCCGACAGTCATCGTGCTGGCGGTCCTGCGCAACGTCCTGCTGCCCGTGACGCTGAACCCGGCCGTCCAGGTCTTCAGCCTCTCGATGCTCAGCATCCTGTTCGAAGCCATGCCGTTCGTTCTGCTCGGGGCCCTGGTCAGCGGCATCATCGAAATGTTCGTTTCGCGGCAGACCCTGCTGCGGATCATCCCGCGGTCGGCCGTGGGCCAGTTGCTCGTCGGCGCGGTGGCCGGCGTGGCGCTGCCCGTGTGCGAGTGCGGCGTCATCGTCGTGCTGCGGCGCCTCCTGCGCAAGGGCATGCCCCTGAAGATGGCCCTGGCCTACCTCCTGGCCGCGCCGATCGTCAACCCCGTCGTCATCGTCTCGACGTTCGCCGCCTTTCGCGGCAAACCCGAGCACCTCGCCATGCCCCTGTCGCGCCTCGGCCTGGGCGTCGCCGCCGCCGTCGCCATCGCCGCCCTGGTCACGGCCATCCTCCGCAAGCGGTCCGCCGAGTCGCTGCTGGCCGACGAGACGTCCCATGCCCATCACCACGCTCACCACGATCACGACGCGCCGCCGACCGTCTGGCGCAAGCTCTCCGCCGCCACCGACCACGCCGTCCTCGAATTCATGGAAGTGGCCCGGTACCTCGTCGCCGGGGCCGCCGTGGCCGCCCTCGCCCAGACGCTCATCCCGCGCGACGCCCTTGTCGGCTTCGGTCGCCACCCCGTCTTCGGCGTTCTCGGCATGATGGCCCTGGCCCTGATCCTCAACCTGTGCAGCGAAGCCGACGCCTTCGTCGCCGCCAGTTTCGCCACGACGTTCAGCTTCGCCGCCAAGCTGGCGTTCCTGGTCCTCGGGCCCATGCTCGACATGAAGCTCATCATCATGTACGGCATGGTCTTCCGCCGACGCCTGATCGTCGTCCTGGTGCCGACGATTCTCGTGGTCGTCTTCCTGGCCGTGCTGGCCTGGTCGTACCTGGTCATAGGATGAACCCGTCATGGCACACAACGAAACGTCGCGACGTCTCACGTGGCTCGTCCTGGGCATCCTCTGGGGCGCATACCTGGTCGTGATGTACCGCACCGGGGCGCTCCAGCGGTGCTACCAGACGTCGCCGTACTTCTACTTCACCGGCGCCGCGGGCGTCCTGCTGGTGCTGCTGAGTGCGAAGGCGGCCCTGGCAATCCTGCGGCGCCCGGCGTCGGCCTGCACGTGCGAGGCCTGCCACGGCGCACACGAGGCCCCGGCCGTGGTGCACTGGTCGTGGTGGGCCGACGCCAAGGCCCACCTTGTCCTGGGCCTGGTGCTGATGCCCCTGATGGTGGGCGTCCTGGTGCCGTCGCGAGGGCTCAATGCCCTGGCCGCCCTGCGACGCGGCGGCGCGAGCGACCCCCAGGACATCCTCGACACCTTCCGCGCCGAGCGGCGCAAGTTCGTCGAAATGGAAGGCCAGTACAAGAAGCTCACTCTCCTGGAGGTGCTCGACCACGTCTATGCCCATGGCGACACGCCCGTCTCGACGCTCGGGTTCGTCACCGCCGTGGACCGCACGCGCGGCGACCTGTTCCAGGTCACCCGCTTCAAGATGACCTGCTGCGCCGCCGACGCCGTCCCGATCTCGCTGCACGTGCGCTGGGCCGACGCCTCGCGGCTCCAGCGCGACACGTGGGTGCGCGTCCACGGCACCGCCCGGCGCGAGACCCTCGACGGCCGCCGCACCGTCGTCATCACCGCCGAGGGACCGGTCCAGGAAATCGCCGCCCCGGCCTCGCCCTACATGTGACGCCTCCCCGCCTCGCCGGCCAGCCACCGTAGGGGCGGCTCGCGAGCCGCCCATCATGGCCACGCGCGGCGATGCCACCCCCGCCACCCTACGCACTGGCGTTCGACCCTCACCGCCCCTCGACTGCGCTCGGGGCACCTCTCCCTGCAAGCAGGGAGAGGGGTTGATGGAGCGTGCTTCGCACGCGGGATGGACAGAGGAACCGCGTGGGTCCGGGGGACCCACCCTACGCGCTAGCAGCCGGTAGACCGCGAGGCAAGATGCTGATGCCCCACCATGCAACCCGGAATCCCGCCCAGGCCGCGGACTGTTCGCAAGCTGATCGCGATCTGACCCGCAATGATACACCGGGCTACTGCTTGCCCGTGTGTTTAGCGGAAGAAATGGCCTTGCCTCTCCAGCGGGAAGTTGCCATATTGATGCCTGATGAGACCAAGAGCCTTCGCCGTGGCGGCACGCCACCCCACTGGCGGTGCTGCGGCCCACGATCGAGCCGGCGCGTGCCGCTACGGCAACGCCTCTGTGCCGTCTAGAGAAACAAGACAGTCGACACATCGAAAGGATAATGTCCATGGGCGACTTAGTAGTGGTGGTAATTGTTGTAGCGATTATTGCTGGGTGGGTATATAATCTCCTCAATCGACGAGAGATACATGTGTTCCACCATAGGGGAGGCTGCCTTGTGTCGGTTGTGTTCTTGGCCTTGGTGGCGTGGTTGGCCACAACGATAGCAGGTGTGGCATTCCAGCATTAGTGTTGGACATGATGTGAGGCAAACGGGCGGTGGCCCCCCTATGCTGCCTCAAATCCGGCCCAGAACGCATCTCGCAGGCACGTCACCGGGATGATTTCGGTTTGCCTCCACCACAAGAAACGGGCCGTCCTTCGGGGCGGCCCTTTTTGTCCGATCACAGCGCGTAGGTCGGGTCAACAGACCCGACGCTTGTGCGGGCAGGGTGTTGCGGCGGCACGGCGGACCTTCGGATCCGCCGTGGCACAATGGTGGAGACTCGCCCATGCCTGACGGGGCAGGCATGGCACCGGGCCACTCTTCATGGTCGCGCGAGCCTGGCCATGCCCCCCCCTGCCCCTGCTTCCCCCAAACGCCGATGCGCCCCTGGCCCGCTGGCCCCTTGACATTTGTGCGTATGAGGGGACAATACGGCCCCATCACGGTTGTGCCCTCGCGTGGGAGGGCCGCACCGCAAGACCGCCGCTGGTTCAATAAGGAAGCCTGTCATGCCGAAGATTGTCTTCATCGGAGCCGGAAGTCTCGTCTTCAGCCGACGTCTCATGATGGATATTCTGTCGTTCCCCGCATTGCGGGAGAGCCATTTCGCCCTGGTGGACGTGGACGAGACGAAACTCGGCTACGCCAAGCGCGTCGCCGAGCGCGTGATCCGCGAGGGCAAGTTCCCCGCGACGTTCGAAGTGGCCACCGACCGCCGCACCGTGCTCCAGGACGCCGACTACGTCGTCTGCATGATCCTTCACGGCGGCATCGACGTCATCAGCCACGACATTGACATCCCGATGAAGTACGGCGTGAGCCAGTGCATCGGCGACACGCTCGGACCGGGCGGCGTGTTCCGCACGCTGCGCACGGCGCCGATCCTGGTGGACCTCTGCCACGACATGGACGAGCTGTGCCCCGACGCCCTGCTGCTGAACTACACGAACCCCATGGCCATGCTGTGCTGGTCCATGTATGCGGCCAGCGACGTGCGGCTGGTGGGCCTGTGCCATTCGGTCCAGGGCACCACGATGAAACTGGCCGAGGCCGCAGGCGTCCCCTACGACGAGTGCGACTACGTCGTCGCGGGCATCAACCACCAGGCCTGGGTGCTCCAGATGCGGCACAAGGGGCTCGACCTGTATCCGCAGATTCTCCAGGCGTGCGCCGACGGCGAGCTGCGCCAGAAAGAGCCCGTGCGCAGCGAGATGTGCCGCCACTTCGGCTACTTCGTCACCGAAGGCTCCGGCCACAACAGCGAGTACGTCCCCTGGTTCCGCAAACGCCAGGACATCCTCGACGAGTTCTGCCCCAAGGGGTGCACCTGGAACGGCGACCACGGATTCATCAAGGTCCTCTACGGCGACAACCGCACCGACTGGAAGACCCGGATGGAGAAGATCGCCGGCGGCGCCGAGCCGCTCGATTTCAAGCGCAGCCCGGAGTACGGCTCCTATATCCTCAACGCCTGCGAGACGAACGTCCCGTTCCGCTTCAACGGCAACGTGCCCAACACCGGGCTGATCACGAACCTGCCCGAGGGCTGCTGTGTCGAAGTGCCGTGCCTGGCCGACAAGGCCGGCATCACGCCGTGCTTCATCGGCGACCTGCCGCCGCACCTGGCGGGCATCAACCGCACCAACGTCAGCGTCCAGGAACTGGCCGTCGAGGCCGCCCTGACCGGCGACCGAGAGGCCGTGTTCCAGGCCGTGGCGCTCGACCCGCTGACCTCGGCCGTCTGCTCGCTGAAAGAGATCCGGGCCATGGTCGATGAAATGCTCGAGGCCGAGGCCCAGTGGCTCCCGCAGTTCGGCGACGCCTGACCGCGGAGCCGCGTGTGGGGTTAACCGATGGCGCAAGCGCCCTTCATGGCCACACGTGTTGTGGCTGTGGAGGGCGTTTCGTCACGCGACATAGCTCGAGGGTCGCGGCGAGCCGCCCCTGCACCGTCATCGCAGCCTGTCATTTTTTGCACACCCGAACGCGCGCATGGCCACATCCGCCCGCCGATCCAGACTTTCTTCCGACTCACTTGCACTTTCGCACGATGCGCCTCGACGCGGAAACGCTCGGGTTCCTTCCGGTTGCGGCCGGCCGAGTGCGGAGAATTGCCTTATTCCACACCCATTCGATTGGTGCGTGTCACAGCGCACCGGGCGCGGTTTAATGGTATGACGTCGGACCGATGCCGGGCGCTCGTTGCCGCGACAACGCAGGGTTGTGCTGCGCGAATGCCGCAGGTCCGACCTCGCCGGGATCATTCAGGAGGATGCCATGAACTGTGCTCACAGGAAGCGTGCTGTGCGGATGATGCAAGCCGGCTTGACCGTGGCGATGCTGGCGGCTGCGGCGGCCACGGCGGTCGCCGACGTGACGCTGGTCGCCGACGGCAAGAGCGATTACGTGATCGTGCTGCCGGCCGAGGCGAGCGAGTCGGAGAAGTGGGCCGCCGAGGAGTTGGTGGCGCACCTCAAGCAGATGAGCGGCGCGACGCTGGCCGTGCAGACGGCCGCCGAGGCGCCCGAGAAAGCCGTCGTTCTGGGCTTCGGCGACGCCGCCAAGGCCCTCGGCGTCGAGGCCGATCCATCGCTCGGCGACGACGGGTTCGTCGTCCGCACCGTCGGGTCGCGGCTCGTGATCGCCGGCAGCCGCGTGCGCGGCACCCTGTACGGCGTCTACACCCTGCTGGAGGGCCTCGGCGTCCGCTGGTGGTACCCCGGCGAGACGTTCGTGCCGTCGCAGGCCACGATCGTCCTGCCCGAAATGAACGATCGCCAGGTGCCGAAGATGGAATACCGCGACATGATGTTCCTGGAGAACTTCAGCGCGGCCGGCAGGCTCTGGGCGGCGCGGAACAAGGTCAACGGCATGGCCTGGGACGACACGCCCGAGAAGCTCGGCGGTCGGTACCGCGTCAGCGGCAACCTGGTCCACTCCTACAACTCGCTGCTCGACGCGTCGGGCGTGAAGATGACCGACGCCATGTGGGCCCAGCGGGACGGCAAACCGAAGGTTCGCAGCCAGCCGTGCCTGTCGCATCCCGACGTGCTGGCTGCCGTGGTCAAGGCCGTCATCGCGCAGTACAAGGCCGACCCCAACCTGGAATTCGTCGTCGTCGGCCAGGAAGACAACGGCAACTTCTGCCAGTGCGAGGCCTGCGCGGCCATCGACAAGGAACAGGAGTCCAACGCCGGCCAGGTCATCCGGTTCGCCAACCAGGTGGCCGAGCAGGTCCAGAAGGAGATTCCCGACGCGAAGATCGTGACGGCCGCCTACCAGTGGTCGCGGAAGCCGCCGAAGACCCTGAAGCCGCTCGACAACGTCTACATCACCCTCTGCTCCATCGAATGCGATTTCGCCCATCCGCTGGCCGCCGGCTCGAATCCCGAGAACAAGGCCTTCAAAGAGGACATCGAAGGCTGGGGCAAGATCGCCAGGAAGATCTTCATCTGGCACTACGTCGGCAACCGCGACCATTACCTGATGCCCAACGCCGAGATCGAGACCCTCGTGCCGAACACGAAGTTCTTCGCCGACAACGCCTGCGCGGGCATCTTCAACCAGGGCATGCACGTCGGCTCCGGCACAGACATGGTGCAACTGAAGATGTGGCTCCTGGCCAAGGCGATGTGGAACCCCGAGGCCGACAGCCGCACACTCATCGAGGAGTTCTGCAACGGGTTCTACGGCCCCGGCGGCGCGGGCGTCCTGAAGTACCTCGACGCGATTCACGGCGTGGCCCACAAACAGGAGTTCCACAACGGCCGCCGCGTCCACCTGAACGCGCCCTATCTGTATCCTGAGGTGCTGGCCGCGGCCGAGACGGCCCTGCGCCAGGCCGAGAACGCCGTCGCCGGGCAACCCGTCTTCGAGCGACGCGTGCGCCACGCCCACATGGGCGTCTGGTACGTGCTGGCCAAGCGCGGCCCCGGCACGGCCACGTGGCGGGCCGTCGAGGATGCCGTCGACGTGAAGCTCGACCTCGCGGCCATCGCCGACAGCCTCGCCCGCGTCGTGGACGAGTGGAAGATCAACCGCATCTGCGACCCGATCGAGGTCAAACCCTGGATCGACTGGGCGAAACAGTATGCCGCCGCGATCAAAGAGTCGGACCGCCTGCCCGTGCCGCCCGAGTTGGCCGACCTCCACCCGTCGAGCTACCGCCTCGTCCAGGCGTGCCAGTTCGACATGTACCCGAAGTGGTGGGCCCCGGCCGAAGGGGCCAGCGACGGATGGGCCGCCCATGTCCCGTCCGCCGGATGGCACACGCAGTACGGCCTCAGCCCGAAGGAGGACTTCGAGCCCGGCAAGCAGTACAAGCTCACCGTCCGGGCCAAGGCCGACCTGAAGGACGGCGCCCAGGGCGAGGTCTGGGAATTCGGCGTCTATCCCAAGGGCAAGACCCTCCGCGTGACAGCCGAGCAACTCGGCCAGGGCCAGTGGCGCACGTTCGAACTTGGCCCGTGGGCTCCGCAGGAAGGCCAGTACTTCTGGACCGCCCTCAAGGGCTCCGGCGCCAAGGCCGTCAGCATCGACTGCCTCTGGATCCAGGAAGTCCAGCCGTAGGAGCCTCAGCGACGCCTGCCGCCCACCACGGCGGCGCCGCAGGTCGTACCCGGGAGCCCCGCAGGACCACGCGTCCGGCGGGGCTCTTCGTTGGTCGACACAAAGCGCGATACAGCCGGCCTGCCGCCGGGTTCAATAGGATGTTGCTTCACGAAAAGGAGACCCTGCTCATGGACCGACGTTTCGCCTGCCTGATTGCTTTGGCCCTGCTCGGCGCCCTGACGCACGCGGCCTGTGCCCGGACGCCGATCGTCGCGCCGCGCATCGAGCCCGCTGCCGCGCCGAACCTGACCGTGACGGTCACGGCCGGTGAACTGGCCGGCCCCGACGGCAACATGATTCGCGTCGCCGGGGCGACCCTGACTTTCGATCCGCCCGAGACGCGCGACATGGCCGTCACCGTCAAGGCTCCGCAGGACAAGGCCGCCCACTGGGACAGCTGGCAGCCCTGGCCGGGCAAGTACAAGGGCCAGGTCGTTGCCCAGAGCCTGAAGCCCGCCGTGGACGAGGAGCGCACCCAGATTCTCGGCGGCCTGTTCCGGCAGATTCCGCCCGAGTCCATCCGCATTGCGTCGGCCGACGGCAGCAAGACGTTCCGGGCGAACGAGGACTACGTCGTCAACGCCGACTGGGCCCAGATCGGCGGCCTCGGCGGACGCCTGGGCACGCCGGGCGAGGCCGACCTGAAGGCGAGCTACACGCTGACGCTCCAGCGGCTGGACCTGGTGCAGGCGGCGGCCGACGGCACGCTCCGCGTGAAGAAGGGCACGAGCCGCATCGTCTGCCCGCAACTGCCCGAGCCCGACGCCGGCTGCGCCGCCGTGGCGGGCGTGTACATCGCCCCGTGGCCGGCGGCACGCAACCCGTGGTACGACGCCGGGGCCCCGAAGGCCGCCACGGAGTACGCCGTCACCGAACACGAGATCTTCCCGGTCCGCCCGGCGGCGCCCGTGGCGCCGGTGAACCCGGCCGCCGTGGCCCGCACGCTCGGCAAGCTGCGCGGCGGCAAGCCCGTCACGATCGCCGTCACCGGCGCGAGCATCGAGCTGGGCGCCGAGGCCCCCGCCTGGTGGGCCGACCTCTGGACCGAGAAGAACCTGGGCTACGCGAGCCGCGTGATCGTCGAGCTGCGGCGGCGGTTCCCGAAGTCGGCCATCACGGGCGTGGACGCCTTCCAGGGCGGCACCACCACCGAGTACGGCCTGAAGGTCATCGAGGAGAAGGTGCTGCCGAGCAAGGCCGACCTGCTGCTGGTCGGTTTCGGCGGCAACGACTGCGCCGGCCCCGAGGGCGGCAAACCCAACAACCCGCCCGAGAAGTACAAGGAAGACATGCGCGCCATCATCGGCAAGGCCAAGGGCGCCGGCATGGACGTCATCATCGTCGTGACGATGCAGCAGAATCCGTGGCTCGCCCCGGGCAAGCGGTGGCCGGCCTACCGCGAGAAACTGCTGGAACTGTCGAAGGAAGAGAACGTCGCCCTGGCCGACGTCTACACCGAATGGCTCAACCAGGCCACGCGCGGCGTGCCGCCGTTCTCGCAGTTGCACAACTGGCTGAACCATCCCGGCAAGGACGGGCACAAGGTCTACGCCGACACCGTCCTGCGGTTCTTCGAGGCCAGGTGACGCTACCCTCGCAGGAGCGCCTTCGTACTACAACGCTACGAGGCCTTTTCACCGTGGCACACGCATCCTGCCCCTGCCCGCCGTCCAACCCCTCTCCCTGCGTGCAGGGAGAGGTGCCCCGAGCGCTCAGCGAGGGGCGGTGAGGGTCGAACGAGGTAACCCGTCTCAGCTTTCGCCCACGAACCCCGGCGGCTCGTCCTGCGGCGACGGCTGTTGCGCCGATGCCGAGTCCGCCACGCGGATCGGGACCCACGGCGGCTCCGGCGGCTGCTTCGGCCCGCGCGGTTCCAGTTCCGGCAGCGTCCGGCCCCACTGCACCTTCGCCGTCAGCACCATCAGCACCGCCAGCGTCACGACCGACGCCACCGTGATCGTCAGACCCGTGAACCCCTTCAGGAAGAACGCGTAGCTGAACAGCACCAGGTACACCAGTTGCGACAGCCCCGCGTACACGATGCCCGCCTTCGCTCCCGCCGCCATCCACAGGTACATCACCGACAGGGCCACGCTCACCGCCGCCGAAATCCAGAACGAACGGTGCAGTTCCACGTGGTCCACCATGTATGCCAGCAACAGGTGAAACGCGAAGAACGCCGCCGACAGAAACAGGTAGTGCATCGGGTGCAGCCGCAGACCCTTGATGATCTGGATCGTCACCATGATGACGAAGAAGAAGAACAGGCACACCGGCGCGAAGCGGCAGATCGCCCGGACCAGTTCGCCGGGTTGCTCGCGCTCGGGCATCAGGATCAGGATGTCGCGCGCGTTGGACACCAGCTTCTTGTTCCACACCAGTTCGTACATGCCGTCGGCGTCGGGCGTCATGCTCCGCTCGTCGGGCGGCCCGGCCGTCGGGTCGTCCGGATCGAAATCGTATCCCGGACTGTTGATGCGCAGCTTCAGCGCCAGATCGCGCACCATCGTGCCCGCCGGCAGGTCGTACCGCCACCGTTCCGTGCCTGCCGAGGCATACGAGAAGCCGACCACCGCCGATTCTCCCGCCGGCACCGTCGTCTCCACGCGCGTCGTCCATTCCGCCAGGGGCTCGCCGTTGACCGTCACGCGCTGGTCGGAAAACTCGGCCGTGCTCGCCGGCGGCTCGAACTCCACCACGTACCGCTGCGGCACGGGACCGTCGTTGACCATCGTGTAGCTGCCGCGGAAGGCCACCTTGTACGCCGAGAACCACTGGAGCCCGCGCTTGCGATGCTCGGCCCGCAGGTCCACGGCCACCTCGCTCCGCGCAATCGGCACGGTCGCGGCCGACTTCCCGGCGCCGGCCACGTACGCCACCGGCTCCCGCTGCGTCTGCGGGCTCCCCGACGACTTCGCCACGTCCTCGCCGAGCCGGGTCCGCGTGTCGCTCGTCCGCCGCGCCACCGTGTACCCCAGGAACAGCCACGCCATCGTCGCCAACGCCCAGATCATCGTCACAGCGACCAGCTTCTTGAAGTTCATGATTCGTCTCCCGCCTTGTTTTTCACCGCACCCCGCCCCGGAGCATCCGCTCCAGCGTATCCACGTACCGCGTGAACGCCTCGCGCCCCGCCGCCGTCAGGCGCAGCACGGTCTGCGGCTTGCGACCCTTGAAACTCTTCTCAATCTCGACGTACCCCGCCTCCTCCAGCACCCGCGCGTGCGTCGAAAGGTTCCCATCGGTCAGCCCCAGCAGCGCGCGCAGCTCCGTGAACTCCAGCCCCTCGACGGCGGCCAGGCTGCTGACGATCCCCAGCCGCACTCGCTGGTGGATCACCTCGTCGATCTTTTCGTGCGGCGCCTCGTGCGACACTTCGTCACCCCCCGTGCCGCACCCAGACCACGGCGCCGTAGACCAAGTGGAATCCGCCGAACGTCGCGGCCAGGGCCGCAATCGGATGCACGTCGATCCAGCCCCAGCCCAGGACCGCCGCCAGGAAGAACGCCGCCCCGAGCACCTTCACCTCGATCGGGCTCGACAGGCCCACCGACCAGACCGCCATGCCGTAGAAGATCATCCAGCACGCGACGATGGTGGAGTAGTACCCGCATTTGCCCAGCGACCACGTCAGCGCCGCGCCGAGCACGAACCCCGGCGCAATAGCCAGCGCCGTGTGCCACTGCTCGCGGCCCCAGTACCGCCGCTCCAGTTGCCGCGAGCGCCGCCACGTCAACAGCAGGTTCGCCCCGGTCGCCAGAAACAGCACGCCCAGCCACACCGCGCCCACCTGTGCCATCTGCGGCGTCGAGGCGACGATCTGGCCGCCCGTCAGGCGCCACGTCAGCCCCGCCCCCGCCAACGCCAGCAGCCCCGCGATGATCCCCGCCGCGCCGCTGCGGGTCGTCTGACGCAGCGGCCGCTCCATCAGTTCGCGGATCACCCGCAGGTGCCGCGCCGCCTGTTCCGGTGTCATGTCGGCCACCTCATCCCCTTCGCGGCGGCCCTCGCCGCCCTCGGTCTCGCTCATCGCCCGTTCTCCATCGCCACCGTCTGTGCTGTAGGGTTCACCAAACCTGGACTCCACACCCACGCAGATTCAGCGCCAGCCGGCATCAGGTGTCAAACTGCATGAGAAACGCCACGCGCCGCGTCGTGTCCACCCACAGGTAGGTGTACACGTAGCAAGGCTCCTCCTGCTCGTACAAGACGTAAGTCGCGCCAGGGTCCGGCCGCCACCAGGATGGATAGTCCGGACTCGGCCAGATCTTTCTGCTGGGAGAGTCCAACTCAACAAGCCTGAATCTTTCCCTGATTGCGTCGATGTCTCCTTGAGCGGAGAACTGGAACCGCATCAGAATCGTGAAGTCCGTGAACGCCTCGCTCCAATAACGAAGGTCATGTATCCCGGTGGGCGGCTCGAAGCCCATCACGCGTACGAACGCTTCCCTGGATGTCTGCGAGTCGGAGCCGCCCTGCACGGGACCGAACATCCGACACGCGGACAAATAGATGACTCCGCAGCCCCCGGCCACCAACAGTCCGGCCCCCAGCAGGACCGCACCGACAAGCCACCGCCGCCGACACAGTCGCCATACGGCCGCGACGATCAGAACAAGGCCCGTGGCGGGTAGTCCCCAGAAGATGATCTCATGCACGCCCATCGCGTCCGCCTGTCGTCGATCCGGAGCTTGCCGAGGTGCGAACACATGCCGAGTGTTCCCGCCGCAGGTGGGCCGCGCGGCGGAGCAGGGCGCACGCGATGCCGCACCGATGGTACACTCGCCATCGCGTGCCCGGCCGCGACTCGTCGACCCCCGTCGCCGCGTCGCCCGTCCGGTTGCCCTGTCTGCCGCTTACGCCAAACGCCCCTTCGTCCCATTCGCCGACTCGTGCGGCCGCGTCGTCCGGCCCGGAAGACCACCGCACGCGAATGACCCGCCCGGACCGCCCGAGCGCCGAAAGGGCCGCCGACATTCCAGGCCCCAGCTCGCCCCGCGCCGCCACGGCGACCGCGAGGCCGTCCCCGTCCTGCCGTATCCTTTGTGATTCAGACATGTTCCATGCCCCTGCGACAGCCGCCGACCCCGTCACCGGACCGCCAACACCGCGACTCCACCCAATCGCCCCGACAATGTCTCACCCAACCGCATCCCACGCCTGACACCGGCCTCCCGGCCTCCCGGCCTCCTGGTCCCCTGCCCATGTCGGCTCGCCGACCAGCCCCGAGCCTCAAACCGCTCCCTGCCGTGAAGACCGGTCACACACACCCGGCCCCGACACCCCCACGAACACGGGGCCATCGAATCACGCACTTTGTCCGACAAAGTACTTTATCGCACGATTCCGGCTGTGAGTCAAACAAAAATCGGACGAATCTTCTCAATTCTCGTTGGGCGTGCCCGAGGAGTCTGGCGCCTGTGGCGGTTCTTGGCTGGCCTTGATTCCAACGCATGGCCCCAGGCGTCCTGTTGTGGAGGTCAGTCCCTGGGGCGCCCGCCTCCGGGATCCCACCAGTGCGTCTGCCTCTGAGGCCCGACCAGTGCGCCTGCCTCCGGGCCCGACCGATGCACCCGCCTCCGGGACCCGACCGGTGCGTCTGCCTCTGAGGCCCGAAAAGGCCGATAGTCAATAGCCGGCGGCGTAAGCCGCCGGAACCTCGCCCGGCAACGCCAGGCGAGCCCCCAACGGGGGCGACAGTACGCGGCCCGTGCCGGCCACTACCGCCCCTGCCGGGGCTCATGACGATGAAGGAGCCGATTTCCGGCGGCTTACGCCGCCGGCTACTGACTACCGCCCTTTCAGGGCTTGGAATGGCCTAAGAAGTCCGGTGCCATGGCCGCTTGACGTAGTTCCCGAGCACCGTCGAGGGGCCGTCAGGTTCCGAGCCTGTCGAGGGCAGCCACGCGGAGACACAGGGACAGAGGCATGGCCGCAAGCGGCCATGCCATCGACGAGGAAGAAGGATGCCGGGTGGTTCCGGGAGTGCCGGGAGGGTGGGGGAGTCGGGATCAGACCATGCGTCTGATGGCGGCGTGGCGGTGGGTCGGGGGTCAGGCGATGATGCCCGCGGAGTTGCCGGCCAGGGCTTCCTCGGAGCCGGTGAAGACGCTCAGGCCGCTGCGGCGGACGAGCGATTCCAGGGCCTCGACGACGCGCGGGTCGTAGAGCGTGCCCTTGCCCTTGACGACTTCGGTGATGGCGGCGGCGACGTTGAAGGGTTTCTTGTAGCTCCGGGCCGAGAGCATCGTGTCGAACGAGTCGGCCACGCGCAGGACGCGAGCCCCCAGGGGAATCGTCTGGCCGGCCAGGCCCGCGGGGTACCCCGAGCCGTCCCAGTTCTCGTGGTGGTGCTGAATGACGGGCACCTCGCGTCGCATGAAGGAAATCTGGCTGACGATGTTGGCGCCGATGATGGGATGCTGCTTGACGAGCTCGAATTCCTCGGGCGTGAGGCTGCCGGGCTTGGTCAGCACCTGGTCGGGGATGCCGATCTTGCCGACATCGTGCAGCAGGCCGGCGTAGCGCATCGACCGCTGCATGGGCTCGGGCAGGTTCATTTCGCAGGCCAGTTGCTCGGCGTAGGCGGCCGTGGCGTCGCCGTGGCGGCGCGTGTAGGGGTCCTTGGCCTCGACGGCGGCCACCAGGGCCTGGGCGCTTTCGATGTAGGCGTCGCGCAAGGACTCGTTGACTTCGGCGAATTCGTGGGTCAGTCGTTCGATCTCTTCCTGGTCCATCATGAGGCGACGGTTGTCGCTGTGCATGCGTTCGTTGTAGCGGACGACGGGGCCTCCGCCGTGGCGTCGCCCCCAGAGCACGGCGGCACGGGCCTGTTCGGCCAGCTCGCGGTTCGAGGCGGTGTAGCCGGCCGGACACTCCGTCACGCCCACGGTCACCGTGAGCGGCAGCGACATTCCGTGCTGGTCATACGACCGGTTGGCCAGGGCGGAACAGAGGCGCTGGCCCACGGCTTCGGCGTCGGCGGCCGCGGCCTCGCGCAGGGCGACGATGAACTGGCCGCCGCTGTAGCGGCCGACGAGGTCCTCGTCGCGGACCACGCCGTGGATTTCCTGGGCGAGGTTCTCCAGGGCCAGGTCGGCGACCTCGTAGCCCTGGGTCTGGTTGATGGCTCGCAGGTCGTTGACGTCGATCAGCAGGAGGCCGACGTGCAGGCTTCGCCGCAGGGCCTCCTGCCGCATGTCGTCCAGGGCCCGGAAGAACGCGCTGTGCGTCAGACACCCGGTCAGGCTGTCGGTGTCGCGCGACACGGTGAGGGCCGCGACGTGCCCGCCGTCGCCGGCCAGTTGCGGCGTGAGGGCCACGATGTAGCCGCCCGGCTGGTCGCGGCGTTCGCGCATCTGAAGGACAGTGGCCTCGGTGGTCAGGGGCTCGCCGGCGGCGACCAGGAGCACCTGGGCCACGGTCCGGTCGGCGCCTTCGGTGGCCGTCAGCAGGTCGCCGAGGGTCACCGGCGACTCGGCCGCAATGACCGAGTCGATGCTGATGCGTTCCTCGATCGGCCCGAAGAGCGCTTCCCAGTGGCAGTTGGCCGTGAGCAGGCGACGCCCGCGGTCGGCAAAGGCCGCCGGCTGCGTCATCATCGAGAGCGTGTCGCGGACGTTGGCGATCTGTCGTCGGCGGCAGGCTGCCGCTTCGGCCAGCACCTGGACAAGCGTCGTGACGTCGAAGGGTTTCTCCAGGAGGTCGAAGGCCCCCAGACGCAGTGCGTCGCCGGCCAGGTCGGCCGACGGGTAGCCCGTGATGACGATGACGGGAATGCTGGGGTGCGTGCAGCGGATGCTCTTCAGCAGGTCCAGGCCGCTGCCGTCGCCCAGGGCGACATCCACGACCACCATGTCGATCTCGTCCTGCTGCGCAGCCATGCGGGCTTCCTGCAACGTGGTTGCGGAAGTGCATGCAAATCGGTGATCCCTGACGGCGCGGCTCAGGAGGTCCAGAACCTGAGGGTCGTCGTCAACGATCAGGACGCGTGGGTCGGAAGCACGAGTCATCGCGTACCCAAGCTGGGCCCGGGGAATCCCCCAGGCAAGGCCGCCCCCCTTACAGTGCGGACTTAACCAGATTATCGCCATATTGTGGCCGCCCACTTCAGTCAATGCGGTTCTCTATGTGGAAGTGCTTGCCCAGGCGGGAGATTGACCTGCGCAGTCTTTGCCGCGTGTTTTGCGAGCAACCGCCCCGCCGCTGGGTGTCACGGAGCGAAGGAGGAGCGTCCCTTCCAAGCCCTGAAAGGGCGGTAGTCAGTAGCCGGCGGCGTGAGCCGCCGGAAGTCGGCTTCTCCAAGGACACAAGCCCCGGTCAGGGGCGGCAGTGCGCGGCGCAGGCAGACGGACTGCCGCCCCCGTTGGGGGCTTGCGTCGCGTCGCGGCAAGTTCCGGCGGCTCACGCCGCCGGCTACTGACTGTCGGCCCTTCGGGCCTCAGAGGTACGCTGGCTCTCGTACCGCAGCAACGGCGGGAAGCGACGTAGGGGTCGCTCGCGAGCGACCCGCGGGGGACAGGCACCCTGGGAGGGCGGCTCCCGAGCCGCCCCTACGGTTGGCGCTATTCCCAGACCCGTGGCCCGCCACAAACGTGACGTGCATCCCCCCGCCGGCCCCCACACCCCGGTTTTCGCTTCTCGGCGCATCAGGGTGCAGCTATGATGTCCTCTCACACCGTTCACGGCCCAGCACATCCCGGCGGGGCGCAGGGAGCCCCCCCTCGGGCGACATGAGCTGTCATGCGAGACACAGTCTGACGAGTTGGTCCGGCCCCTGCATTTCCGATGGAGGAGCGCAGCCATGAGATTGCCGTGCCTTGCCTTGTTGCTGTCGGCGGTCCTGTTGGCCGGCTGTACCGGCGGCGCGGCCGCTTTGTCCGGCCAGGGGCTTCAGGAATCGCCGGCGGGGGCTGCCGCCACCGAGCACGACCTCTTCGCCGCCGTGGAGCAGGGCGACCTCGACGTCGTGCGCGCGACGCTCGACGCCCATCCCGACTGGATCCGCTCCACGGCCCACCGCTGGGAGGTGCAGCCGCTGTCTATCGCCTGCGACGCAGGACACAAGGAAGTCGTCGCCCTGCTGCTGGCGCGCGGGGCCGACGTCAACTACGGCCATCCCCGGTGGCTCTGGCGACCGATTCACGAGGCGGCCGCCGGCGGGCACACTGAGATCGTCAAGATGCTCCTCGACCATCAGGCCGACCTCCGCGCGGCCACGCGGGACGGGCACACGCCGCTCTTTCTGGCTGCCCTGCGCGGTCGTCGCCAGGTGCTGGAACTGCTGCTGGCCAACGGCGCGGACGCCGCCTCCGTCGGGCCGGACGGCATGACGCTGATGCACGTGGCCGCCCTCGGCGATACTGAGTTGGCCCATCTGGTCTTCGCCAAAGGGGTCGGCATCGATGCCAGAACGGCCGAAGGTCGCACGCCGCTCTTCCAGGCAGGCAACCAGACGCTGGCCGAGTGGCTGCTGGCCAAGGGAGCCGATGTCAACGCCAGGGACGTCCACGGACGCACGCCGCTGTTCGCCGCCGCCATGTTCGGCATGGCCGACGTGGCTCAGGCGCTTCTGGCTCACGGTGCCGATCCGAACGCCGCCGACGCCAGAGGCACAACGGCCCTGGACGTGGCCCTGGCCGAGGGGCAGGCGGCCGTGGCCGACCTGCTGCGCGCCAAAGGCGCCAGACCCGGCGCGGGGCTGGTCGGACACGACGGGCCCGCGGCCACGCGGGTACGACTGGGCCGACGCGGACAGGTGTACGTCGAGGGGCGGCCGACGATTCCCCTGGGCGTGTGGCAACAGCCGCGGCTCCTGTTCGAATACCACCGCCAACTGGGCATGAATTGCCTCATCTGGCCCCCGAGCGGCGCCTTGGACGACAACAGCAGCACGCCGCAGTATGTGCGTCCGGCCCACGCGCTGGGCATGGGGGCCATCATGCAGTATCGCCCGTCGCTGGTCGGCGAGGCGGGCGTCTGGGGCTGGATCGGCGGCGGCTGGCCGGTGGCCGAGGCCCGGGCCAGGTACGAGTTCCTGCGACTCCGCGACCCAGACCGCCTGATTCAGACCAACTTCGGCGCTCACGATCTCGTTCGCGGCCTGAATCTGGACGATTACCGCGTGTCGCTGCGTTTTGTGGACAGCGTGGTCACGCATGTCTGGCCCGAGATGTTCGACGACCAGCCGCGCAACCTGCGCCACGTCGCGATCCTGGTGGACCGCCTGCGCGAGTTGAGCCGGGATCGGCCGCGCGGCGAGGTGAGCATCTGGGCCGATCTGAATCCGCACCAGTGGTTCGAGAAGAAACGCGCCGGCGGGACGCTCTACCACGAGCCGACACGGGAGGAGCTGCGGTTCCAGGTCTGGCTGGCCCTGATCCATGGGGCCGACGGCATCTGCTACTTCACGATCTCGTTCGATCCGTTCGTCAGTTCGCAGATTCCGGCGCAGAACGAGGACGAGTTGATTCTGATCAATGCCCAGGTGGGGCGCTTCGCCGCGGTTCTCTGTGCCGACGAGTCGCCGCGAGCGATCACCGTGACCGGCGATGCCCCGGACGGCATCGTGGACGTGACGACGCGCCGCCTCGACGGCGTGGACTACGTGTTCGTCCTCAACGGAACGGCCGCGCCGCAGACGGTGACGCTCAGGACCGACGGACTCGGCACGACGGTCTCGCTCTGCGACGCAACCACGGATAAGATAGTGTCCGGTGCCGCCGGCGGCGCGTTCAGCGAGAAGCTGGCCGGGCTGGACCTGCGCATCTGGAAACTCGTGCCGGCGGCCACCGGGGTGAAATGAGGCCCCTGCCCCGTGCAGCCTCGGCGCCCAGTCGCGGACCGTCGCGCGGGGAACGAACCGGAGGAGAGTGAACCATGGATCGACGCGGACTTCTGTGGCTGGTGGTCGTGGCGGCGCTGGTGCTGTTCGGGCCGACGTCGTGCCGCGAGACCCCGCCTGCCGGCGGCCTGACCAATGCGGCGACGGCCCAGACGCCGACGGCCGCGCCTGCCGACGGCGAATCGACTGCGGCGGCACCCGCGGCCGTCCTGGCCGACTGGCCGGAACTGCTCCCCGAGGAGGACACGACCCTCTCGACCGGCATTGTCGGGCAGATCATCAACAAAGCGCCGCCGACGATCATGGTCGGCGACTGCCTGATCCGACCCGGCGAAACGGCCCAGGCAACGATCAAGCTCGGTCGCGGCTTCGGGCGAACCACCGTCAAGGAGTTCGGCGGCGCGAAGCTCATCGTCACCGATGCCGCCGGCGCCGAGGTGTTCAGCGGCCGCACCGACGAAAAAGGCCAGTTGCTCTTCGAGCGCAAGTTCGACGCCGAGGGCAACCACTTCTTCCGCGTCAAGGCGGCCGGGAAGGTGGACGACGCGGACGTGGCGCCCGTGCTGTTCTGCGTGTACGTCCGCGCCGAACAGACGCCCCTGGCCGTCTGCGACCTGGACAAGACGCTCGTGATGTCCGGCTTCGAGCGCGTCATGGTCGGCATGGCCAAACCGTTCGATCACGCCGCCGACGTGCTCGGACGGCTGGTGGCCGAGAAGAAGATGACGATCGTGTACCTGACGCACCGGCCGGATTTCTTCGAGGCCTCCAGCCGCATGTGGATCCGCAAGAACCGGTTTCCGCCGGGGCCGCTCTTCACGAGCGACGTCAAAGGGCTCCTGGAAGGCAGCGGAAGCTTCAAGACAGCGGAGATCGCGCGGCTCAAGGAGCGGTTCCCCAACATCCAGCTCGCCGTCGGCGACAAGTACAGCGACATTGCCGCCTACGTCACGAACAAGATTCCCTCGGTCCTTATTCCGGACATCCAGTGGGACAAGGACAAACGCAAGTACTGGCAGGAGACGCTCACCAACCTGGAGACGGTGAACGAAGACGTGCCGGTCTGCCGCAACTGGTTCGAGATCGAGGAAGCCCTGTTCAAGGACGTGAAGTTCCCGCCGAAGCGTCTGATTGACAAGGTCCGCGACACGATGCGCCTGATGCCGATGGACGATTAGCGTGCCAGGGCGACTGCTCTCCCCATGAGGGCCCCAACCCCTCCCCTTCCCAGGGGCAGTGAGGATCGAGCGACGGAAACCCGTAGGGTGGGTCCCCCGGACCCACGCGTTTGCCGGGTGCCATGCCTGCCCCGTCGAGGCTGTCCGACAATTCGTCACGCGCAACACGCTGTGGAACATGGCATTACAAACTTCTCAGGCGTAGGGTGGCTGCTTGCAGCCACGCGGAAGCGCAAGGGAACTCGCCCATGCCTGACGGGGC
>JAAYDY010000057.1 GCA_012729015.1 Phycisphaerae bacterium
CACCTGATCGGACGGAATCGACCATGTACGAAATCGTGAGCAACGAGCAGATTGCCCCCCGCGTTCACCGCATCCTCGTGCGCGCGCCCAAGATCGCCGCCAAGCGACGTGCCGGCCAGTTCGTCATCGTCCGCACCGACGACCAGTGCGAACGCGTCCCGCTGACCATCGCCGACAGCGACCCGGAGCAGGGAACGATCACCCTGATCGTCCAGTCGGTCGGCCGCTCGACGATGCTCCTGTGCGGACTCAAACCCGGCCAGTCGATCCTCGACGTTGTGGGCCCCCTGGGCCACCCGACCCACATCGAGTGCGTGGGCCACGTTGTGGTCGTCGGCGGTGGCATCGGTACGGCCGTGGCCATGCCCATCGCCGCTGCCATGAAAGCCGCCGGTAACCGCGTCTCGGCCGTCATCGGCGGTCGCACCCGCGAACTGGTCATCCTCGAAGACGACCTCCGACGCATCGCCGGCGACGTGGTGGTCTGCACCGACGACGGTTCCTACGGCCGCAAGGGCCTTGTCACCGACGCCCTGGCCGAGATGATCGCCGACCCCGGCGCCGTGAACCTCGTCGTCGCCATTGGTCCGGTGCCCATGATGGAAGCCGTCTGCAACCTGACCCGCGGCCCCGCCGTCCCGACCGTCGTCAGCCTCAATCCCATCATGATCGATGGCACGGGCATGTGCGGCGGATGCCGCGTCACCGTCGGCGGACGGACGAAGTTCGCCTGCGTTGACGGTCCCGAATTCGACGGCCACGCCGTGGATTTCAAGGAGCTTCGCAACCGTCTCGCCGCGTTCCGCGACATGGAGGCCCAGGCCCGGCAGGAAGCCGAGCACTCCTGCCGTCTCGATGAACAGGTCCGCCGCATGGAGAAGCAGTCATGACCGCCTCGTCCGACAAGACCCGACGCCAGGACCGCGTGCCCATGCGCGAGCAGCCCGCCCGCCAGCGCGTCGCCAACTTCGACGAGGTGCCCTACGGCTACTCGCTCGAAGAAGCCATCGCCGAGGCCCAGCGCTGCCTCCGCTGCAAGAAGCCGCTCTGCGTCACGGGCTGCCCCGTCAACGTCAATATCCCGGCCTTCGTCGGCGCCATCGCCGATGGCGACATCCGCCAGGCCATCCGCATCCTGAAATCGTCCAACACGCTGCCGGCCATCTGCGGTCGCGTCTGCCCGCAGGAGACACAGTGCGAGGTCCGGTGCGTCCTCGGCAAAAAGGGCCTTCCCGTCTCCATCGGCAACCTCGAACGTTTCGCCGCCGATTGGGAACGCGAGCTGGGCCAGGTGGACATTCCCGAACGCGAGGCTCCCACGGGGCGCCGCGTGGCCGTCGTCGGCAGCGGGCCGGCCGGCCTCACCTGCGCCGGCGAACTGGCCCGCCGCGGCCACGACGTCGTCGTCTTCGAGGCGCTTCACGCCCCCGGCGGCGTGCTCGTCTACGGCATCCCCGAGTTCCGCCTCCCCAAACGCATCGTCAAGGCCGAGATCGACAACCTCCGCGCCATGGGCGTCACCCTCCAGCTCAACGCGGTCGTCGGCAAACTCGACACCGTCGCCGAGCTGATGGACGAGTTCGACGCCGTCTTCATCGGCACCGGCGCCGGCCTGCCCAAGTTCAAAAACATCCCCGGCGAGAACCTCGTCGGCGTCTACTCCGCCAACGAGTACCTGACCCGAGCCAACCTCATGCGCTCGTACCAGTGGCCCGCCAGCGGCACGCCGCCCATCCGCTCGCGCCGCGTCGTCGTCATCGGCGGCGGCAACGTCGCCATGGACGCCGCCCGTACCGCTGTCCGCCTCGGGGCCGAGAAGGTCATCCTTGCCTACCGCCGCAGCGAAGAAGAGATGCCCGCCCGCAAGCCCGAGATTCACCATGCCCACGAGGAAGGCGTTGAGTTTATGCTGCTGGTCGATCCGGTCGAGGTGCTCGGCGACGAGCGCGGCCGCGTCCGGGCCGTGCGGTGCCTGCGGATGGGCCTGGGCGAGCCCGACGCCTCCGGCCGCCGCCGCCCCGTGCCCATCGAGGGATCCGATTTCGAGATCGAGTGCGACACGGTGATTCCGGCCCTGGGTAACGATCCGAACCCGCTCATCGGCCGCACCACCGAGGGCCTCAAGACCGGCAAGTGGGGCAACATCGAGGCCGACCCCGACACCGGCCGCACGAACCTCGAAGGCGTCTACGCCGGCGGCGACATCGTCACCGGCGCCGCTACGGTGATCGAAGCCATGGGCGCCGGCCGCAAGGCCGCCGCCGCCATTCACGAGTACATCATGCATCGCCCCGCCAAGCCGCGCCGCGCCGACGACTGATCTGTCGCGCGGCAAGGGGCAGGGCGGTTGTCGTGCAACGTGGCGACATCGGGTGCTCCGTGCGACGCGCCGTAGGGGCGGCTCGCGAGCCGCCCGGTTCACCCGTGGCACGGGGCATCTTGCCCGTGCGTCCCAGGAGCATCCTGCTCCTGGACGCCGATGCCGTGTGCCATGCCCCGGTGCTGGGTGCCATGCCTGCCCCGTCGAGCCTGTCCGACAATTCGTTGCGTGGTTCGTTGTTGCTGGGTGCCATGCCTGCCCCGTCAGGCATGGGCGAGTTCCCTTGCGCTTCCGCGTGGCTGCAAGCAGC
>JAAYDY010000058.1 GCA_012729015.1 Phycisphaerae bacterium
AGCAGCCGCACGCCGATACTCTGTACCATAGTCCCAGCCTCCTGTGCCGATGGTTCTTGTGCCACAAGTGCTATCGACTACAGGAGGCTTTCTTCATGGACCCTAACTGAACCGTATTGGGTTATACCCGGCCGTGTAGGTGGAAATCTCCGTCGGGTTGTCCCATCCCCTGCGGTACGAACTGTTCGGATTGTCGTAGTCCACCCAGGCCGGACACATGAAAATGTCGGCACTGGCGCCGTAGTCCTTCAACTCCTCGACGACGTAGTTCTTGCTCCCCTTGCCCCCTTTGTAGAAGTTGTTCCAACTGTTGCTGCTCGACCCGGTCACCGACGGCAGGAAGCCGCTGTTGTTGGCCCCGTACTCGCACATGATCTTGTGGCACTTCGACAGATTCGTCCGGCAGTGCAACAGGACCATGCGCTCCTTGACCATCGGCCACGTGGCCACCAGCATCACCGCCAGGGTGATGATGATCGAGACCACGATCAACAATTCGATCACCGTAAACGCCCGCCGCGCCGGGCAGCGACCACGAATGCCGTCCAGACAGGGCCGTTCGAGGAGTGACGAGAGGCACCGCATGGCTTCCCTCCGAATGGATGTCGAAAAACATCTCACCTGCGGTATTATTCCAATCGCCAATGTACCCGTCAACCCCGTATCTTGTATTTTTCTCGACCATGGCAAAATGGGAAGGCCCGTCCATGCATACGGTGCCTGAACGGTCTTTGAGAGGGAGGCTCGGGGCCACACAGCCGCATCGCCCGGAGACCAGGCCCTGGCGGGCCGGCTGAAGCGACGTGGGCGTCACATCAGGGAAACAGACAAGCCCGCCTTCGTCGGGCGGGCTTGTGGCAGGATAGGCCAATTACTGGCGTTTCAGCGCGGCAGACGCACCGGAAAGACGTCCGCGGGCCATCAGGTGTTGCACATTACTCCGAGTCCACCTGGTCGTCACGCGGTTTCCAGCCGGCGTAGGCCCGCTGGCTGCTGGTGTCCACCGGGTAAAACGGTATCTGCGGCGTGTGGTCCGTCGCCTCGGATTCCGCCTTGAGTTCCTCCCAGGTGAACCAGTCCACGGCTCCATTCAGAAACAGCGTGTGACCGCCGCCGCCGGGTCCATAGACGTACTTACTGACCGACGATTCCACCTTCTCCCGGTCGCGGATGTGGTAGAAACCCACAAACGGCGGAGACTTGCCGGTGTTGTAGACCATCTCATCGGCCATGATCGGCAGGTCGCCGGGAGAATCGATCCGCATGGCCTTCTTGCGGGCGTTGGCCACGAGCCACGCGGAATACTGCTCGCACGTCGAGTTGATGTCGGTGGCCTGCCGGTTCCAGGGCCAGAAGCCGATAAACATGACATAGCCCGCCGTGTAGACGTGGCTCGTCGGATTCTCCCACCCTCTGCGGTTGGAGGTGTCCGGATCGTCGTAATTCACCTCGGCCGGGCACATGAAAATGTCGGCGCTGGCCCCGTATTCCTTCAGCTCCACGACGACGTAGTTCTTGTCGCCGGTGCCGCCCTTGAAGAAGTTGTTCCAACTGTTGGTGCTCGACCCGGTCACCGGCGGCAGGAAGCCGTTGTTGTTGGCTCCGTACTCGCACATGATCTTGTGACACTTCGACAGGTTGGTTCTGCAATGCAGTTCCACCATGCGTTCTTTGACCATCGGCCACGTGGCGACCAGCATGACCGCCAGGATGATGATGATCGTCACGACGATCAGCAGTTCGATGACCGTGAAGGCCTCGCGCCGACGGGCCGACAAGGCCTGCCGGACCCTACGATGACTGGAGATCATGGTGAGCCTCCCTCTGTGCGCCACAGGTTGTTGGATTGAAACCGCCCGCACCCTTCTGATGAACGACACGGCGAACCGGCCGCACCCGGCCCGGCCGCCTACTTCTCCTCCTCCGACAGGTCATAGCCGAGCCAGAAGTAGTACGAGTGGCTGCTGGTATCCGTCGCGCCGCAACCCAACTCCGCGTGAGTCGCCTGCTCGTCCAGTGCAGCCCACTCGGCCCAGACCACGTAGCCGCCGAAGAAGAGCGTATTGCCGCCGCCCTTGTAAGCCCGATCATCCACGTCGTCGCTGTCGTCGCCGTGATACCACCCGTAAGGGTCTGTCGCCGACCCAGTCTTGAGCCTGACGATATCGGCGAAGATCGGCATGTCGTCGCTGCCGCCCTGGGCCTTGCGGAGAATGATGCGCCCGTCGGTCAGCCGGTTGCTCGTGGAGTAGATGGACTTGTTGATCGTCGTGTAGTACCCCATGTTCGTCTCGTAGTAATCGTAGTTGCTCCAACTGTTGTGCTCGGCGTGCGGCTCTTCCCACGAGTTGAAAGCCCAGTTCTCGTAGTCGCCGTAGTCGGGGTGCAACGGGCAGAAGAAGACCTCGGCCGAACCGCCCAGCTCCTTCAACTGGACGATATCGCTCATGGCTTCCCACAGCCCCTGCTTCGGCCGCGAGGCATCCGCGGGCCAGTTGTAGGCGTGCTGAATCGACAGACCGCTGCTGCTGAACAGCGGGAACCAGCCGTCGTTGCGCTCGGTGTAGGCCATCAGAATCTGGTGGATCGTCTTCAGGTTCTTCTGGCACTTGGTCTGGTCGATGCGTTCCTGAATTCTCGGAGCCACCACGCCGATCATGGTCATCAGAATGACGATGATCATGATGACAATCAGCAGTTCGACGAGCGTGAACGCCGACCCGCGACGCGCCGACACCCGTGCCACAAGACGTTGTGTGGTGTTCATTGCAGATGGCTCCACTGAGACCTGACGCCTGTCAACGTCGCTCCGCCCGATACGCCGCGGCAAAGTCATACTCCCCCACCCTCGTGCCGCTCCATATGAACTATAACCACCCGCGCAACGAAATTCCAGTGCTTTCCCACGCATCGAAGCCCGTGGCTGACATACCCTTGCGCTCGCTGCACGGGCCGACGGCGGCACCTGCGCCCTTGGGCGCGAAGCCCAAGACGTTCAGGGTCTGTTCGGACCTGCGTACGGCCGGGGCGGCTGCACCACACGCGTGCAACAGGACCACAGACTCAGGCCAGGGCCATTCCACAGAGCATAGTGACGACCGGAGGCGGCTCCAGAAGCCGCTGAGCGTCCATCACAAGGGCTTGGGCCGGAACAATCGCCCTGATTCCCAGGTGTCCACCAAGGCCAGGATGGCTGCGCAACCAAGCACTGGCTACTTCTGGGGGACGGGAGAGATCGGCCGATCCCGATGGTCCACGAGGTGAAGTCCGGCAAGGTACTGCCGATTGCGGTCGGCCGAGACGCCCAGATTCTGCATGGCCGCCACCACCGACGCATGGGCGACGCCGTCGGTCAGCGACGACTCCTGCCGACGCAGCTTCTCGACCGTCAGCGGCCAGAGGCCCTGATCGGCCCAGACCAGGCCGAAACGGTAGTAGGACTGGAGGTTGGACGCGTCCAGGCGTCCAGCCCGCTCCAGCACCTCGCGGGCCTCGACCGGCCGGTTCATCTGCCAGTAGCAGAGCGCCAGACGGCTGGCGGCCTCCACGTAGTGCGGATTAACCCGCACGGCTGCCAGGTACTGTTCGGCGGCCTCGGCCGTGCGGCCCAGGCTCGACAGAAGCAGTCCGAAGTAGTATCGCAGGTCGGCGTATTTCGGGTGCTCCTCGACAGCGCGACGGTGCATCTCGATCTGCTGTTTCATGCGTTCGCCGTGGTCGGGTTCGGCCGGGGCATCTTCCTGCTGAGATGCGGACCATGCAGGATCGTCCAGGAGATTCCCGAACCGCGTCTGCCCATTCCACGCGGGAACGTCGGCCTCGGCGCGGCGGTCCCGCTGCTGCTGAAGCGCCGCCTCCAGGCCGACTTGCGACAGGCGACAGTAGAGCTGCTCGCTGCTCGGGGCGATCCGCCGGGCCAGTTCCATGGTGTCGGCGGCTTCCTGCTCGCGGCCGGCCTGTTCCAGCGCCAGAGCAAGTCCGGCATAGGCCAGAACGTACTGCTCGTTGACCTCGATGGCGCGGTGGAACGCGGCCACGGCGGCCTCGGCCTGCTTTTGCTCCGACAGAAGCATGCCTTTCAGGACAATGGCCTCCAGGTACCTGGGATTGAGAGCCAGAGCCTGGTCGGCGTAGTCAGCCGCCTCGTCGAGCCGGCCCAGACGCGCGCACAGGCGGGCGGCCCGCAGGTGAATGTCGGCGAAATCGGGACGCCCCTGAAGCACCTGCCGCACTTCGGCCAGCGCTTCCTCGAACCGTTCCTGCAGTTCGAGCTGGGAGGCCAGATCGGTCCTGGCTTCCCAGTTGTCGGGTTCCAGGAGAATGGCGTCCTGGTAGGCCCGAATGGCGTCGTCGTGGTGTCCCAGAAGGAGGAGCACGCCGGCCAATTCGACACGGACGGCGAATTCCTCGGGACGGGCGTCGACGAGCCACTGGAGCCTGTCTCGGGCTCGCGGCAGGTCGCTGGTGACGATGTAGATGGCCGCCAGGCGTTCGTTCGCTTCGCAGGCACTACGACCGTTCCGTCGCGCAGCTTCCTCGTAGCACTCGATGGCGCGCTGGATCTGCCCCTGGCGTTCGGCGAGTTGCCCGCACAAGAGCCAGAGGCGACCGTCGTTGAGGTGGTCCAGGAGGACGGCGTCGAGAAGTTGCCGGGCTCGGGCGGTATTGCCCTGGTCGCTCAGGACGGCGGCCAGCGCCAGGTGAGCTGCGACCAGGTGCGGCGCGCGTCGCAAAACGGCATTCAGCAGGCGTCCGGCCTCGACCAGGTCGGCGGCGTCGATGGCATCCAGGGCCCGACGGTAGATGGCCAGAGTGTCCGGGTCGGCGACGCCGTCGTCGGGCCAGTGGTCGCCGCCGGGAAACACCATGGGGGCCACGTAACGGCAGAAACAGTCGATGAGGCTCCGCCCCAGGATTCGAACGAGCTGCATGGGCACTCCTTCACGGCATGTTGACGCCACGCTGTCACCCCGCCATGGTGACAGGCACGAACAGCGGCTCCGGCTCCGCGTGCCGCCCAGGCGGACGAGCCTCCCGTGCCTCGGGAGAAACGTCCCGGCAGCAATAGAAATCGGGATGCCAGTGCATCCAGCTTGAACAATAGCGGAAAAGGCGGATGCCGGACGGGCTGTGACGGCGGGGAACTCCAACGGCGGCAAGAGGATGCGATCAGGGGACAATCATGACGCTGTGGCCCTGCTGGCGGAGCGTGGCGGCGGCGGCAGCCGCCTGGGCGTAGGTCTGGTATCGGCCGACACTGACCTTGTGAAGGGTCTTGCCTTTTTCGGCGGCCACGGTAATACGAACCGGCCATTTGGCCTGAGTCAACTTGGCAGCGGCGGCGTCGGCGGAGCGGCGGTCGACGAAGGCCCCGACCTGCACGGTGAAGAACGCCGCCTGAAAGCGTCGCTGGGCGGCATCGCGCAGGGTGGAGTCGGGGTGTTTGTGAATCAGCCGGGCGAAGGTCTCGTCGGCGTCGTTCCATCGGCCGAGTCGCTGCTGGCTGACCCCGAGGCGATAGAGTACGGCGTCCACGGGCACGTCGTCGAGGCTGCTCTGACGGAGGATCTGCTCATAGAGGTGAACAGCGCGGGCGTCGTTGCCGTCTTCGTGCTCGATGTTGGCCAAGGCGACGGCACAGTAAACCTGGGCGATGTGGCGTCCTTTGCGTGACGCGCCCCGGGCGAAGTCGCTCTTGGCGTCGTCGCGGCGATTCAGGCACAGTCGCGTCAGGCCGCGGAAGTAGTAGACCTCGGACAGGGCCCAGCTCTGCTGGTTCCGGTCGATCACCTGGGTGAAGCTCTGGTCGGCCTGGGCATAGCGTGCGGCCTCGTAGTCCTGGTGGCCTGCACGGAACAGACGTTCGCCCTCGGGGCTGAGCGGCTGCTGGGTGCATCCGGCGGCCACGGCGAGACTGCCGGCCAACGCGACTGCCACGAACCGTATGGTCGTCCTGTTCAACGCGTCGCCCCCGCACCTGCCGAGCCGGACCGAGATGCCCTGCCGAAACACAGGGCCGCCATGGACACCCATACAGTATCCTCGGTGGGCAACCAGTGCAAGAGGCAAGCACGTCGGGCTAGAGCAGCATGGCGCGAATCCACGTGAGGATGACAATGGTGCCGTTGTAGGCCAGATGGATCGCGATGGACGGCAGGAGCGAGCGGCTGCAATGGCGCAGCAGGACAGCCGCCAGGCCCAGGGTCGTGATTGTGAGCATCGCCAGAGGCGCCCTGTAATAGCCAAGCAGGTGAAGGGCGGCGAACCAGACAGTGACAATGGCCATGGCGCCGGCCACGCCGATCCAGCGGCGGAGCACCGGGAAGATCAGGCCGCGATAGTAGAACTCCTCAGCGAACGCTGCGGCAATCGCGATCACGCTGAACATCAGGAGGTTGGCGGGATTGCCCTGTTCAAGCTGAAATGTGTCCTCCATGCGATCATAGGGCCAGACGGTGGCGGCAAGCACCAGGTAGCCGATGGCCAAGGCGACGCCGCCGGCGAGTCCCAGGGCGAGCCACCGGATCGCCGCCCACCGTGCGTGGTAGCTTCGCAGGAACCCCCTGCCGCAGCCGACCGCCAGAAGGATCGCCATGCACGCCAGAGTGAGGGCGTGCTCGGCAAGAGTCGCCAGCAGCATGACGGCCGGCGATAGCTGCTTCTGGCCGGATGACAGGAGGGCAAGGACCCCGATGATGCCGCCAACGACAAGGATGGCGATCCACAGGCCGGGGACGGCTACGAGGAGGTGCCAGCCGACGACCGGAACGTCGTCGGGGCGGAGCATGCGTCGTCGCTCGTCTTCGCTGGGGATCAGAGCAGGCAGCGGCACGGGCACCGCCAGCGGCACGGCGTCGGCGACGATCGCATCGTCGGCCAGTCGTATGGGCGGGCCGGGCAGTGGTTCGTCGGCGGCTGGAGGCGCGGGATCCAGGGGCTCCATGGCAGGTTCGATGCTCCGTGACAGGGATTCGTGACCGGCGGCGAACGCCCCGATAATAGGCTGTGGCGTCGGGGATTTCAACGGAAACCTCTGAGTGCGCTCCGCAGCCGGACCACCGGAATGGGCCGCGGCGGCAGCCCGGACGGGCCGCAGTCGGGCTTCATGGCGGTTTTTCGTTGCTTTTGAGCACGTTGATTCTACACTATGCGGGTTGTCCATCCCGGACGAGGGCCTATGGATTGCCGCTCAGAAGCCAGGCCTCCTGAGCAAGGGAGTTGTATTTGAACCACACATCGCCAGTCACGACCGACTCGACGACCCTGGTCGGTCGGCTCCGCCAGACCGTTTCCAGAGTGCCGGACAAGCTCGCCCTGAGCGATTCGCATGACGCGATGACGTATGCCGACCTGCTGCGACGGGCGGGTTTGGTGGCCGCGCGCGTGGCGGAGATGACGGCGAAGCCGCACGTGGCGATCCTGCTGCCCAACGACAGCAGTTTCGCGGTGGCGTTCTACGGCTGCCAGATGGCCGGCAAGGCGGTGATTCCGCTGTCGCAGATTCTGCGACCGGACGACCTGAGATACGCCCTGGCGGATTCCGGAGCCGAGCTGGTGATTACGACCCGGTCGGTGTCGGGGATGCTGGGCTCGTGGGAAGGTCGGCGGCTTTACGTGGAGGAGATGGACTGGGGCGGGAGCCCCGGGGCCGACGCGCCACACACGAGTCGCGAGAGCGATGCGGCCGCGATTCTGTACACGGCCGGGAGCGAAGCCAAGCCCAAGGGCGTGATCCTGACGCACGGGAACCTGCTGGCGAACGTGGAAGCGGTGCGGGAGATCGCCCGTCTGAACAGCGACGACGTGTTCCTGGGCATCCTTCCAATGAGCCACGCGTTCGCGTTGCTGGGAACGCTGGTAGCGCCGGTGTGCGTGGGGGCGAGCGTCCGGTACGTGGAGCGGTTCATCCCGACGGAAATCGGCGAGGCGTGCATCGAGCAGAAGGCAACGATCCTTCTGGCGGTGCCGAGCATGTACAACGTGATGCTGCGGGCCCGGGACCTGGGATGGGCGGCGGGAACGCACCTGCGGCTGTGCGTCAGCGGCGGCGAGGCGCTGCCGCGCGGCGTGGCGGACCGGTTCGAAGACGTCTTCTGTCGGCCCCTGTTGAACGGGTACGGCATGACGGAGACGAGCCCGGTGATATCGCTGAACCTTCCGTGGGCGAACAAGCCCGGGTCGGTCGGGCGTCCGATTCCCGGGGTCGAGGTCCGGATCATCGACGAGCAGGATCGCGAACTGGGTTGCGACGTGCAGGGCGAGATCGCGGTGCGCGGACGCAACGTGATGGCGGGCTACCTGCACCATCCGAAATGCACGGCCGAAGGGTACACGGCCGACGGCTTCTTCCGAACGGGCGACCTGGGGCTGATCGACGCCGACGGATATCTGTTCATCAAGGGGCGCAAGAAAGAGATCATCATCATTTCCGGCGAGAACGTGGCCCCGGCCGAGATCGAGGCGGTGCTGCTGAGCCACCCGGAAGTGGCGGACGCGGCCGTGATCGGCGTGAATCACGAGACGCGCGGCGAAGCGCCCGTGGCGTTCGTCATCGGCCGCCGGTTTCACAAGCTGACCACCAAAGAGCTGCGCGAGTATTGCCGCGAACGCATGGCGGCGTTCAAGGTTCCGCGCCGGTTCATCATTTCCGACACGTTGCCGCGCAACGCCACGGGCAAGATTCTGAAACGCGAACTCTACAAGCTTGCCTGAAACGCGATTGAGTCCACCGCGTGGCTGCCCCTCGACGGTGCTCGGGAACTGCGTCAAGCAGCCACCCTGCGCGCCACGAGCCACACGCCGTTGGGTGCCATGCCTGCCCCGTCGAGCCTGTCCGACAATTCGTTGCGTGGTTCGTTGTTGCTGGGTGCCATGCCTGCCCCGTCAGGCATGGGCGAGTTCCCTTGCGCTTCCGCGTGGCTGCAAGCAGC
>JAAYDY010000059.1 GCA_012729015.1 Phycisphaerae bacterium
CGAATTGAGTACCTGACAACTAACCGGCCACGAAGTGGAGGCGTTGTGGGTGCCGCAGAAGCGGCAATCCTGCAACGCCTCCACTGCATGTGGTCGCTGCTTCGGTTGGCACCCACACGGCTCCTCCTGGCCACAGGAGAACCGAAATGGTTTCCAACAAGAAGAGCTGTGAACTGTCCGATTACGCACTCGAACTCGTCCATCACAAGGCGTGGCAACTCGTCGGCAAGGCGGGCTACACGCAGGACGACGTGGACGACATCAAGCAGGACCTGATCGTGGACCTGCTGGAACGCTTGCCCCAGTTCGATCCGGCCAAGGCGACCTACAACACGTTCGTCGCCCGCCTGGTCGAGCGGAAGATCTCCAACCTGATCCGCGACCGCCAGGCGGAGATGCGTGACCATCGGCGCGAGGTCTGCTCGCTCAACGAGGAGATCGACACCGGCGAAGACGAGCCGGTGCAGCGCCTGACCACCATCAGCCAGGACGATCAGGACATCCGCACGGGCAAGTACGCGCGCCCTGCCGAGGAGCGTGCCCATCTCCAGCTCGACATGGATTCGGTGCTCGACGGCCTGACGCCGGAACTGCGGCAGGTCGCCGAGATGCTGCAGACCAAGTCCGTCTCCCAGGTCGCCCGCGAACTGGGCATCCCTCGTCGCACCTTCCGCGAGAAACACCTGACGCAGCTGCGTGAGGTCTTCGCGGCCAAGGGCATGGACGACTACCTGCGGTAATCGCGTTCTCCGCCAGTTCGCCCCTGCGCCGGGTAAGTAACAGAAGGCGGCCAGGGGCGAGCTGGTCCGGAGAAGACTGGAGACACCAACGTGAGTGAACACATGGACGTGAACATCGACCTGAGCATCCTGGAAGTCGAACCCGCCGGTGAATACCACGCCAAGGCGGATCGATTCCTCAGCAGTCACCAACTGCTGGACTTCATCAAGTGCCCCTGGCTGCACCGCAAGAAGAGCATCGGTCTGGTCGAGGACAGCGACTCGGCCAGCTACCTGATCGGTCGCGCCGCTCATGTCCGCATTCTCGAAGGCCGCGAGGCCTATGAGACGGCGTTCGCGCTGGGCGGGCCGGTGAATCCCAAGACCGGCAAGCCGTTCGGCTCGGGCACCAAGGCCTTTGCCGAGTGGGCCGAGGTGCAGGGCAAGCCGGTGCTTTCGCACGATCAGGTTGATCTGATCGAGCAGATGGCGTCTGGCGTGGCCATGAACGACCAGGCCGTGGACTTGCTGCTCTATGGCCGATCCGAGGGCGTCCTGCGTGCGGAGTACTGCGGCACGCCATGCCAGATTCGCATCGACTGGGTGCATCCGCACCGGGGCATCGTCGACTTCAAGACCTGCGATGACCTCACCTGGTTTGAGGCCGACGCCCGGCGCTACGGCTACCACCGGCAGATGGCGTTCTACCGCGCCGTGCTGGCCCAAGTCGTCGAAGGCCAGATGGTGCCCGTCCACCTCGTCGCCGTCGAGAAGAAGGAACCCTTCAGGTGCGGTGTCTGGCGCGTCAGCGATGACACGCTGGCTATCGCGCAACGCGAGAACGAGGCCGCGATCCGTCGGCTGCTGGTCTGCCGCCAGCATGACGAGTGGCCCACCGGCTACGAGGAAATTCGCGTGCTGGACGTGGCATGAGCATGTCTTTCGCGCCCGGGCGGCTTGTGGCGAGTCCATTAAGCGACGGCCACCCCTCGGGCGCTTCTGGCAGGGCCGGGCTGTCGGGGCCTCATGAGCCTCGGGACGCGGGTTCGACTCCCGCACCTGCCATTGGCTTTCACACGCTGGCCAGCGTGACGAGATGTGTGACCCATGAACCCTCAATCAGGAGCAATGACATGATCCGCAACTATCGCAGATGCGATCCGCCGACCTCGGCGCTGGCCGGGCGGCA
>JAAYDY010000060.1 GCA_012729015.1 Phycisphaerae bacterium
GGTTGTCGGTCCATGTGCGGAGTTTGGCAAAACGCAGGCCGTCCTCACGCTCGACAACAGCCGTTCGGCTCGTCACCTGCCGCGGCAAAACGACCTCTGTCGTGTTGCCAGAAAATCAGGCACACCCTGCCACGCCACCCACCGTCTTCCACCCGGTGCCACGGCCGCTTGCGGCCATGCCGAGCATCTTGGTCCTCCCGCGTGGCTGCTCCTCGGCAGGCTCGGAACCTGACGGCCCCTCGGCGGCGCTCGGGAACTGCGTCAAGCGGCCAGCCTATCCGCCGTCGCGATGGAATGTGGCGCCTCGGAATCTAGCCGGAAACAGCCTTGCCAGCGACACTTGCGGCCGGTATAGTGGTTAAAACTGCCAATTGAATCGGCCATTTAACTTCATGGAGAGTCCCAGAATGGCTTGTGACGAGGCGACGCCGGGCGGCGGAACCCGGGAGCGGTTGCTCCAGAGTGCCTGCGAGGTGTTCGCGGCCAAGGGGTACCGTGAGGCGACCATCGCGGAAATCTGCGAGCAGGCCGGGGCGAACATTGCCGCGGTGAACTACCATTTCCGCGACAAGGCGTCGCTGTACGTGGAGGCGTGGCGGCTGTCGTTTCAGCGGTCCATTGCCCGCCACCCGCCGGACGGGGGCGTACCGGGCGGCGCGCCTGCCGAGGAGCGGCTCCGCGGGCGCATCCGGGCCCTGGTTCACCGCGTCGCCGATGCCCAGAGCAACGAATTCCGGATCGTCCATAAGGAACTGGCCCAGCCGACGGGGCTGCTGGCCGAGGTGATGGGCGAGTCGATCAATCCGATCCGCCAGGGGCTGGAAGAGCTGGTTCGCGAGTTGCTCGGTCCGGGCGCGTCGGCGGAGGAAATCCGCCTGTGCCAGATGAGCATCCGGGCCCAGTGTTTCGACATGATGATCCACCGGCGGCGCCCCCCCCTGGCGGGCAGACCGGACCCGCGGCCGGCCGACCTTCCGGACGCGAGCATCGTGGCCGAGCACATCGCCCGGTTCAGCCTGGCGGGAATTCGCGACATGCGACAGCGTATCATGGAGCGGCAGTCGGCGGCGGAGTCGTAGGCCGAGCAGCCAGGTGCTCTCTGACCGTACAAGGAGTGGCCATGAAGAAGACGGTGATGGTGGTGCTGGTGCTGGCGGTTCTCGGCGGGATGGGATGGCTCGTGTACCGTCGTCTGACGGCGGTGGAGTCCGACAAGGGCCCGGACGGTTCGACGACGACGCCCGTAGCCGTGGCCGAGGTGCGTCAGGGGCTGATTCGCGACATTCAGACCTTCACGGGGACGCTGTTGCCGGCGTCGCAGTTTGTGGTGTCGCCCAAAACGGCCGGACGGCTGGAAACGTTGGCCGTGGACATCGGCGACGAGGTGGCCAGCGGCAAGCTCATCGCCACGCTGGATGCCCAGGAGTACGAGCGTCTGGTGGAGGTGGCGCAGGCGGAGCGTGACGTGGCGCAGGCCAACGTCGAGGAGGCGCGCAGCACACTGGAGATGGCCCGCCGCGAGTACGATCGCTCGAAGGCCCTTCAGGCCAAGGGCATTGCCAGCCCGGCGGAACTGGACACGGCCGAGACGCAGTTCAAGGCGGCCGACGCCAGGCTCAAGGTGACCGAAGCCCAGGTGAATCAGCGGAATGCGGCGCTGCATGCGGCGCAGGTGCGGCTGGGGTACACGCGGATCGCCCCGGAGTGGACCGAGGGCGCTGCGACGTGGGTCGTCGGGGAACGGTTCGCCGACCAGGGCGACATGCTGAGGGCCAACGATCCGATCGTGTCACTGCTGGACCTCAGCACGGTCAAGGCCGTCGTGTACGTGACGGAGCGCGACTATCCGAAGATTGCCGTCGGTCAGAGCGTCCTGGTGACGACCGACGCCTTCGGCGACCGGACGTTCGAGGGCCGGGTGGCGCGCCTGTCGCCGGTCGTCAAGGAAACCTCGCGGCAGGCTCGGATCGAGGTGTCCGTGCCGAACCCGGGGCGGCTGCTGAAGGCGGGAATGTTCGTGCGTGCGCAGATCGAATTCGACCGTCGCCAGGACGCCGTGATCGTGCCGAGCGACGCCATCGTGAGGCGCAACGAGAAGGCGGGGGTGTTCCAAGCGGACGTGGAGGCGGGCGTGGCCCGGTTTGTTCCGGTCGAGGTCGGCATTGTCGAGGGCGAGACGACGGAAATCCGCCGCCCTGCCCTGTCGGGACTGGTCGTGGTGCTGGGCCAGCACCTGCTTGAGGACGGCGGGGGGATTGTCGTGCCGAATCACGAGTCGAAGCAGCCGGCGGCGACGGAAGCCGCGCCGGCGGAACCGGCGACGAAGCAGCCGGCGGCGCCATCCACGGGAGGTCAGACACGATGAACATCTCCCGCTTCACGGTCCATCGTCCGGTGTTCACGACGATGGTCACGCTGGTGGTGGTTCTGCTGGGGCTGGTGGCACTGCTGCGGCTGCCGGTGGACCTGATGCCGGACATTTCGTATCCGACGCTGAGCGTCTCGACGAGCTACGAGAACGCCAGCCCGGAGGAGATCGAGGAACTGATCACCAAGCCGGTGGAAGAGGCGCTCAGTGCCGTGCCGGGCGTGGAAGAGGTGGCCTCGACATCGATCGAGGGGTCCAGCAGCATCAGCGTGAAGTTCTCGTGGGGAACGGACCTGGATGCGGCGGCGAACGACGTGCGGGACCGACTGGACCGGGTGATACCGCGTTTGCCGGAAGACGCCGACCGGCCGGTGCTCCGGAAGTTCGACCTGGCCAGCTTCCCGATCCTGATCCTGGGCGCGTCGAGCGACCTCGACCCGGTCCAGATGCGCCAGTTGATCGAGGACCAGGTGAAGTACCGGATCGAGCGCGTGCCTGGCGTGGCGGCGATGGACATCTGGGGCGGCCTCAGCCGCGAGATTCACGTCAACATTCACGCCGACCGCATCAAGGCGCTGGGCCTGTCGCTGGAGGAGATCATGCAGCGGCTGAAGGCCGGCAACGTGAACGTTCCAGCCGGGTCGCTCGATCGCGGCAGTCTCGGCGTGATGGTCCGGACGCAGGGCACATTCACCGACGTCGAGCAGATTCGGCGCACGGTGATCGGTTCGCCGGACGGCGTGCCGGTGGAACTGGGGTCGGTGGCGGACGTGGAGGACTCGTGGGAGAAGGTGTCGCGGATCGTCCGGGTGAACGGGCGGCCGGGCATCCGGCTGTCGGTGAACAAGCAGTCGGGCAAGAACACGGTCGAGGTGGCCCAAGGCGTGCTGGCGGAGATCGAGGCGGTGAACCGCGACCTGCCGCAGCTCCGCCTGGTGCCGATCATCGACTCGTCGGACTACATCCAGCGGTCGATCTCGAACGTCGGCTCGTCGGCCGTCTACGGCGGGTCGCTGGCGGTGCTGGTGCTGCTGGTGTTTCTGCGCAGCCTGCGGAGCACGGCGGTCATCGCCACGGCGATCCCGGTGTCAATCATCGCGACGTTCGCGCTGATGTACTTCGGGAATTTCACGCTCAACATCATGACGCTGGGCGGTCTGGCGCTGGGCATCGGCATGTTGCTGGACAACTCGATCGTCGTGCTTGAGAACATCCACCGCCTGCACGAGTCGGGAGTGAAGCCGGCCGAAGCGGCCGTGGACGGCGCCGGCGAAGTGACCTCGGCCATCATCTCGAGCACGCTGACGACGCTGGCGGTGTTCCTGCCGCTGGTGTTCGTCCGCGGCATGAGCGGCGTGATGTTCAAGGAGCTGTCGTTCGTCGTCTCGTTCAGCCTGTTGTGCTCGCTGGGGGTGGCGTTGACGCTGGTTCCGATGCTGGCGGCCAGACTGCTGCGTCGCGAGGAACGGACGGAGATCCGCGACACGCTCGGCCATCGTCTGTACGTCCTGACCGGTGGCGCGTTCGCAGCCGTCGAGAGCGGCTACAAGGCTGTGCTGCACTGGGCCCTGTCGCACCGGCCGACGGTGATCGTCGCGTCGCTGGCGGTCCTGGGCGGAAGCCTGTGGCTGTATCCGCTGATCGGCAGCGAACTGATGCCGTCGACCGACGAGAGCGAGGTCCGCATCAGCGTCGAGATGGCCGTGGGCACCCGGGTGGAGATCGTGTCGGAGCACATGCGCGCGGTGGAACGGATCGTCGAGCAGGTGATCCGGCCCGAGGAGATCAAGAGCACGGTGGTCAGTGCCGGCGGCAATCCCTGGCACGGCGGCGGGGGCCACGTGTGCGACATGCGCATCGGCCTGGTGCCGATCAGCGCGCGGACGCGGTCGAGCGAGCAGATCGCCGTGGAGCTGCGCAAGCGGCTGGGCAAGTTGCCGGGCATGGTCATCCGCACACGGGCCGGCCAGGGCATGATGGGGCGCATGATGGGCGGCTCGGGGACCGACAGCGTGCAGATCGACATCCGCGGCCACGATCTTCGGATCGCCGACGAGCTGGCGGCGCGTGTCCGCACGATCGTCGAGGGCGTGCCGGGGGTGACCGACGCGCAGCTCAGCCGCGAGTCGGGCACGCCCGAGGAGTTCATCCACATCGACCGTCACAAGGCCGCCGACCTGGGCCTGTCGGTCGAGCAGATCGCCGACATGCTGCAGACGGCCCTGGGCGGCACGACGGCCGGCTACTTCCGCGAGGGCGGCGACGAGTACGCCATCCTCGTGAAGCTCAAGGACGCGGAACGGCACACGATCCGGGACATTCTCGACCTGACGCTTCTGAGCCGCAACGGCGAACCGGTGGTGCTGAGCAATGTGGTCTCCAGCGAACCGCAGACCGGCCCCGTGAAAATCGAGCGCAAGGACCAGGAGCGGCTGATCACGGTCTCGGCGAACATCTCGGGCCGCGACCTCGGCAGTGTGCTGGCCGACGTCAAAGAGAGGCTCGGGAGCGTCCCTCGGCCGCAGGGCTTCGCCATCGTCTTCAGCGGCGACTACGAGGACCAGCAGGAGGCCCAGCGAGAGCTCCTGCTCAGCTTCGTGCTGGCGTTGGTGCTGGTGTACATGGTCATGGCCTGCCAGTTCGAATCGCTCCGCGACCCGTTTGTCGTGATGTTCAGCGTGCCTCTGGCGGCGGTGGGCGTGCTGCTGATCCTGTTCGTCACGAAGACGACGTTCAACATCCAGTCGTACATCGGCTGCATCATGCTTGGCGGCATCGTGGTCAACAACGCGATCATCCTGGTGGACCACGTCAACCTGCTTCGTCGTCGGGACGGCATGGCGCTGCGCGATGCCATCGAAGAGGCGGGGCGGCGCCGGCTCCGGCCGATCATGATGACCGCCCTGACGACCATGTTCGGCCTCGTGCCGATGGCGCTGGGTCTGGGCGAGGGTGGCGAGGCCCAGGCGCCGCTGGCCCGTGCTGTGATCGGCGGGTTGGCCAGTTCGACGCTGATCACGCTGCTGGTCGTGCCGGTGGTCTACAGCATCTTCGAGCGCAAGAAACCTCAGACGGAGGTCGTCGAATGAGAGTCCGCGTGATGATCTGTGACGGCGTGATCGCCGCAGCCGCAACGGCAGCCCGCTCCGTGGGTGTCATGGCCGTCGTCGGCGCCGTCGTCGCCGGCTGCGGCGGATGCCTGAGCGCCGGCCGCAGCATGCCGCAGAGCGACACCATCGGCCCGATGACCGCCCAGCGGCGGGCCGAGTTGACGCAGCGGATCGAGGCCCTGGCCGCCCAGCGGCAGGCCGCCGCGGCGACCGCCCTGGGTTCCGTGCCCGAGACGCCGGTGACGGTGCCGCCCGAGGGCCCGCTTCGGCTGACCATCGAGCAGGCGATGCTGCTGGCGCTTCAGCACAATCAGGCGCTGGTGGTCGAGCGGCTCAATCCGCCCATTGCCCGGACGGCCGTCGAGATGGAGCGGGCCGTCTTCGATCCGGTGATGACCGCCGAGTATGCGCTCTCGCGGACAAAGATCCAGCCCGACAAACCGGTCGCCCAGATCAACGAGGGCGGCCTCCGCGACTCCGGCGGCAGCGTCGGCGCGCGGCAGTACCTGCCCACCGGAACGCTGATCGAGACGGACCTGGCCACTGACCGCATACGCACGCTCGCACCGGGCCGCTACGATACCAGCCGCGCGGGCCTCACACTCACGCAGGCCCTGCTCCGCGGCTACGGGCTGGACGTGAACCTGGTCGGCCTGCGGCAGGCGCGGCTCGACGTGCTGAGCAGCCGATACGAGCTTCGCGGCTTCACGGAGGCGCTGCTCGCGGCGGTGCAGGAGGCCTACTGGAGCGACGTGCTGGCGCAACGGCGGATCGCCATCTTCGAGGACTCGCTGAAACTGGCCGAGAAGCAGCTCAACGAGACACAGGAACGGATCAACGTCGGTCGTCTGGCCGAAACGGAACTGGCCGCCGCCCAGGCCGAGGTCGCCCTGCGGCAGGAAAGCCTGATCAACGCGCGCAGCGCCCAGGCCACGGTGCGTCTGGGGTTGCTGCGACTGCTGAACCCGCCGGGCGCCGGCCTGTGGTCCAGGCCCATCGACACCGAGAGCCGGCCCGCCGTTCCGTCGGCCGTCGGCGACGACGTCGAGGATCACGTGGCGTTGGCCCTGCGGCTGCGAAGCGACCTGAACCAAGCTCGCCTCGGCGTTCAGCGCAACGACCTGGAACTGGTCCGCACGCGCAACGGCCTGCTGCCGCGGATGGACCTGTTCGTGGCCCTGGGACGCAGCGGATACGCCGACTCCTTCAGCCGCTCGGTCAAGGACATCTTCGACGGCCACAGCCGCGACGCCACCGTCGGGATGGTGTTCGAGTTGCCGCCGCTGAATCGCGACGCCCGCGCGCGGCACCAGCGAGCAGAGCTGTCGCGGCAACAGGCCGCCGAGGCCCTGGCGAACCTCGAACAACTCGTCCAGGTGGACGTGCGCGCCGCGTGCATCGAAGTGCGGCGGACGCGCGAGCAGGTGACGGCCACGGCTGCCACGCGGACGTTTCAGGAGGAGAACCTTCGGGCCGAGACCGAGAAGTTCCGCGTCGGCAAGTCCACGACGCTGCTCGTGGCCCAGGTACAGCGCGATCTGCTCTCGGCCCAGATCGCCGAGATCGAGGCCGTCGTCAACCACATGATCGCCGTGGTGGACCTGTACCGCCTGGACGGCTCGCTGCTGATCCGGTGCGGCATTCAGGCCCCGGGCGACGAGCCCGTGACGCTCGGCGGCGTCGGCATGTGAACCAGCGGCGCCGCGGGAGCCTGCGCCCCTATCCCACCGGCCGCTTGGCCACGAGGGTCACCTTGCCCAGCAGCCCGCCGGGCTCGGGTCTCAGGTGGAACAGATTGGCCATCGCATTGGCCACGCGCAGGACGATGCGGTTGCGGCCCGGCTTGACCAGGCCGGTCACCTCCAGCGTGTACGGCGCCCAGGGCAGCACCCCGGCCTCCTGCCCGTTCACATGCACCTGCACGGTGTGGGCCACCTGCTCGAAATCCAGGAACAGCCGCTGCTCGGCCAGGTCGCGAGGCACGTCGAACGTCTGCTCGTAGCGGCCGATGCCGCTGAAGTACGGGAACCCCTGCTGGGCCCAACTGCCCGTCTGGACCATGCTGCGCGCGATGCTCAGCACCTCGTGCTCGCCCTGACCGGCCACCGTGAAATCGCCCGCCAGGTAGAGCACCTGGTCCAGGTTGAGCCCCGGACGGAACGTGCTGGACGCCCGGACCACGAGTTCGTTCTTGCCCTGGCGGATGAAGCTCGTCACGTCGGCCTCGGGCGCCTGGCGGTCGAAGTGCGTCCCCTCGCGCCAGTCCGTCAGTTCGTGACCGTTCAGGAGCACGACGACCTGCGGCCGCAGGTGGTTGACGTGCATCGCCTGGTCGAACAGTCCGTCGGCCAGCAGGACGGCGCGGCTGGGGCTGATGGCGGCATGGAACTCCGCGCGGTACGTTTTGGCGAACGAGGACAGCCAGTGCTCGGGCGGCCCGGAACCACTGATGTCGAGCTGCCACCGGCGCAGCGGGAAGTAGTTGCCGCCCTCGGCTTCGAACTGCCACTCGCGGGCAAGCGTCAGGCGACTCGATTCCACGCTCGCCAGCCGTGGATCGACGCGCTCGCCGGATTGCCGACGCTTGGCGAATGCCAGAAGCCGCGAGCCGCCCGGCGGCAGGTCCACCTCCAGCTCGGTCCATTCGTCGTCCTGGGTGAGCGGCTCCATCCAGCGCACCTGCCCGGTCAGCGTGTCCATGACGTGCGGCACGCCGCGGGCGCGGACGCGTACCTTCAGGCGCTCGTAGCCGCGGTCGCGGCTCGTGTTGGCCAACAGCAGCAGCCGCCGGTCGTCGTTGTCCTTCAGCAGGTAGACCACGTCGCGGACGCCGCCGAGGTCCACGTCCGGCTCGACGCGGTCGCGAAGCTCGCGCACGAAGGCGTCGTCGGCGAGCGTCGTGCGACACACGGTGTCGATCGTCTCGGCCATGCGGCGCACTCGCTCGGCCAGCGCCGCGTCGGCGCCCTGCTCGGCGCTCTGCTCCGGCAGCGTCTCGACGAACAGGATCGTCAGCCCCTCGGTCGCCCAGTGCTCCAGCGTCTCGACGGTCTTGCGGCTCAGGACGGTGGCGTGCGGCACAACGAGGCAACGGAACCGTTCGAGCACCTTGCCGCGACGGCTGCGAAGCTCCAACTCGCCCTCGACGTTCACCCGGCCGCGCTCGAGCATCTCCTCGTTGACCAGGTCGAAGTCGAACTGGTGCCGCGACAGGGCCTCGGCCGTCTGAGCCAGGGTCGTTTCGATGGCCTTGGCCTGAGGGTTCTCGCGGTCGCGTTCGACCCACGCCAGGCGCGGACCGGGGTTGGGATCGAGAGCGGCCGCCATCGACGCCACCGGCGACAGCAGGGCCACGGGGGCCAGGTGCGTGCCGCCGTGCAGCGCCGCCGAGAGCCGCGCCACGTGGTCCGCGAAGAACCTGTAGAACGGCCAGAAGCTCGCCTGGTACGAGTGGGCGGGTGGGCACTCCCACTTGCGGAACCCGGCCACCGAGTAGTAGGCGGCGTGCGGCATGAAGCAGTTGATGCCGCAGGCGGCCTGGAAATCGGCCAGGCGGCGCAGCGTCGGCAGCGTCAGTTGCCAGCCCCCGGCCGCGCCGAACGCCTCGGCCATGGCACGGTCCTTCTCCAGCAGGTGTTCGGCGCTGGAGGCGAACTTGCAGGCCAGGTGGTTGTTGAAGCTCATGCCGCCCAGGTCGCCGGCGAACGTCAGGTCGCACAGCGTATCGACGCCGGCGTAGTGCATCTCCTGGGCTGAGGCGAAGTAGTCGAGGTTGTGCTTGACCTGGCCGGCGAACTCGCCCTCGTAGAGGACGTGGCCGATGAGCTGCACCTTGCGCTTCTCGCACCACTCGCGGACGGGCCGGAAGAAGGCCTCCAGGTACATGGCCTTGACAGTCTCGTGGAACCCGAGCCGCACGCGCGCCGTCTGCGGACCGGCCTGCATGAACAGCGCCGGCAACGCGCGGACGAACGCCATGCCGTGCTGCTTCTCGAAGCGTCGCGGCAGCTCGTCGGTGAACTGGACGCTCGTCGCGTAGTTGGCATACCAGGTGCTCGGCTCGTCGGTGAAGATGCCCTTGACGGCGCGGCCCAGGTGCTTGCCCAGCGCCGCGGCGTACCGCTCGTGCGTCTCGGCAATGAACCACGCGCACGCCTGGCGGTTCAGCACGTCGAGGTATCCGTCGAAGAACAGGCCCGGCCGGAAGTACGCGCGCGAGAAGACCGCCACGGTCTCCTGGTCGCGTGCAGCCGTGTACTTCAGGCGGCCGTTCCGCACCTGCCGCGTGATGTCCTTCTCCTTGCCGAGCTGCGCTTCACCGCCGGCGGTCGGGATGGCCAGGACGCAGTACAGTTCGTCGTCGATCCTGAGGTCGCGGTCGAGGGTTTCGCCCCGGCGCAGGTCGGCGCGGTCGCTCAGGTGAAGCTGGCTCATCCGGTACTCGGGGTGCTCGCGCACGAGGCGCATGCCCACGGTGCCCGACGGCCAGTTGTCCTCATCGTAGAGCCACGCCGACATCTTCTCGCGCTGGGCCACCTGGGCGCAGCGTTCGACGGCGTCCATCCAGCGGCGGCCCATGTACGGCGTCAGCAGCCCGTGGCGGGCGTGCATGATGAAGCCGCCCATGCCGTGGGCTTTCATATCCAGAATCTGTCGCTCCAGTTCCTCGAGCGACAGCTCGTGGTTCCAGAACCAGAACGGGGCCGGACGATACTCGTTCGGGGGATCCTGAAAGTCTTTCAGCAGCGACACGGCGGTCTCCTTGCGTGCCTGTGGCGGTGGTCCCGGGCGGTACGGACACTCTATCCCGAGGGGCTCCCGGCGGCAACTTTTTTCGTCCGCCCCCGCGTCGCGGTCGGCTATCATGGCGCGGTCGCCCGCCCCGGGCCGTGCGCCGGCCGGGCCGCGCCGCGACAGGCGCCGAAAGGAGAATCCCATGCCTCGTGGAAAGCAGGCCCCAGTGGGCGAATGTCTGCGACGGCTGCGCAAGGCGTATCCGCAGGCCGACTGCACGCTGACGTTCCTCGATCCGCTGGAGTTGATGGTCGCGACGATCCTGAGCGCCCAGTGCACCGACGAGCGGGTCAACCAGGTCACGCCGACGCTGTTCGCCAAGTACCGGTCGGCGGCCGACTACGCCGACGCGCCGCCGGGGCAACTGGAAGACGACATCCGCTCGACGGGCTTCTTCAACAACAAGGCCCGCAACATCCGCGGCGCGTGCCGGGTCATCGCCGACCGCCACGGCGGCCGGGTGCCGATGGACATGGACGTTCTGGTGACGCTGCCGGGCATCGGCCGCAAGACGGCCAATGTAATCCTGGGCAACTCGGGCCACCGGCCGGGGGGCGTGGTCGTGGACACGCACGTGGGCCGCGTGTCGCGGCGGCTCGGATGGACCGCGCACGACGACCCCGTCAAGGTCGAGCAGGATCTGAACCGGCTGATTCCGCAGGAGGACTGGGTCCGCGCGGGACACGAGTTGATTCTTCACGGCCGGCAAGTCTGCCATGCCCGCAAACCGAGGTGCACCGAGTGCTTCCTGGCGGATGTGTGCCCGTCGGCGGGCCGGACGGACAAGTGAGGCTGCGCTCCATGGCCGCGCCCCTCGACAGGCTCGGGGTCTACGACAAGCGTGGCCATCCCATCCCGACCGAAGAGCCGTAAAAGAAACGGGTCGTCCGGTGATCCCGGACGACCCGGTAGATTGCCTGGGCGGAGACCCATCCTAAGGCACCGCCCAAGTTGCGGGGATTGAAGCTCCCTGGGGCGAGTCTTTCGACCCGTTCTCCCCTATCATAGCCATCGGTCCTTACGGACCGCCGCATTCAAGTGGGCGGAACCTGGAGGGGAGGCGCCGCCCAAGTTGCGGGGATTGAAGCCCACTTTGTCACGTCCACGTCGGATACTGCCACAGCTATTCAGTCCGGCCGAAGCCGGGTTGCACGTAAGAGAAGCCCGCCGCTAGAGTGTGAAGGGGGTTTGGCATGGTTGCTGAGATTCTCGCACCCGGGGGAGGGCTTTATGCAAGATTGTCTGAGCAATGCCAAGCGAGCGGGCTTTCTTTTTCAAAGAACTCCACCACATCGTCGCGGCGACACGGCGTCCATCTATGTTGATCGGTCCTTACGGACCGCCGCGTTCAGGTGGGCGGTACCTGGAGGGGAGGCGCCGCCCAAGTTGCGGGGATTGAAGCTCAATTTGTCACGTCCACATCGAGTACTGCCGCATCTATTCAAGCCGGCCGAAGCCGGGTCGTACGCAAGAGCCCGCCGCTAGAGTGTGAAGGGGGTTTGGCATGTTTGCTGAGATTCTCGCACCCGGGGGAGGGCTTTATGCAAGATTGTCTGAGCAATGCCAAGCGAGCGGGCTTTTTTTCCAATGAACGTCCCTGACGGCTTTCTTTAATTGCAAGGGCCGTGCCACTGCCGATAGAGCCATTTCGAAAAAATCACGCAAACCGTCACAACCGATTGCCCAATAACGCTTTAGCCTATTTTCAGCCCTGGTCTCGCCACCCGTTCCGTCCGAACGCCTTTGTGCCCTTCGTGTGGCCACAGAGCGACCTGAAAACCGAGCCGCAGGAGCCCGGAAACCACCTATTCCCTTATGTTGCAGTGCCTTACAGCGTTGTTGACCGACGAGTGTGTCGTGTTGCGATTCGGAAACACCCCGCCGCCTGGGCGGATTCTGCGGGAGAGGCCATGCGGCCCGCGTTCGGGTGTGCGATTCCGAGCAGCGCGGCACCGCGGCCTGACGGGCCACGACACGCTGTTGCCTCGGGGCCCTTGTCGAAAACGAGGCCACGGCCACGGTGAAAATCGTCCGTGACAGCCGCGCAGCGTCGTGGTATCGTGCTGGCGACGGTGGCAACGTCGGCGGGGTTGTCGCCGGATTTCAACTCGTTCGACAGGAATCCACTCTATGGATGACCTCAGCGGCTTGCAGGGCCACACCGCTCCACCTTTCGCGCCGATCGGCCTCGTGAAAGAACTGTCCGAGAACGAGCCACAGGTCGGTCTCGGCGGAGCGATGGGCGGCGTTCTGTTTCGGCCCTGGGCGTTCTTCTCTCGGACCGTACAGCGGCTCAGCATCGCCAGGGCCATCTTCCTGGGCTTGGGCAATCTCGGGCTGGCCGGTGTCGTGGTTGTCGCCTCGCCCTACATCCGCCTGATTCTGAAGCACCTGTCGCCGCACATGGTGCAGATCCGGCCCTATGGATACGACTTGGAGGAAGCCAACTACACGGCGCTCGGGCTGGGCATTGCGTGGGCGGTGGTGGCGGCCTGCTACGCTACCGGGCCTTTTCTCTATGCCCCGGCGATGTCGGGGGCGGAGCGGTTCAGCCAGGCTTTGCGCCGGAGTCTGGCGGTCATCGCGGGCACAACGTGCGTGCTGCCGGTCCTGGCGGCAGCGGTCGGTGGGATCGTGGTGTTCGCCGAACCGCTCGTCGGGATCCTTGAGGCACTGGCCGGCGACGATCTTGCCGGCCCGCTGGCAGCCACAGGTTTGTCGCTCCTGTCTGTGTGGCCGGTGGGCCTCCTGTTTGTGGCGCTGATGGCCAACGGCCGCAAGGACGTGCCCGTGCTGCGGCGTCGGGCGATCGACGGGTGCGAGAAGTGCGGGTACCTGCTGACGGTGATTCCCGAGGAGCGGCAGTGCCCGGACTGCGGGTGGCCGGTGGACGACAGCCTGAACGCCGAGCGTCGCGTGCCGCTGTTGGTGGAAACGGCCTCCTTGCAGGCGTGGCCGGGACGAGCGTTGGCCACGTTCTGGAGTGGGTTCTGGCGTCCCTCGCGGCTCTGGTGGCGGAGCCGCGTGCGGGCCGGCAGCGTGGCGCCGCGAACGGCCTTTCTTGTCATGCTCGTCCTGGGTACTGCCGTCGGTTCTGCGGCGGCAAGCGTGCTGTTCGTAGGGTCCGCCGCCATGGATGACTTGAATGACTTCAAGGAAGTCGTCGCCGTGCTGGTGCCCCTCGTGTTGTGGTGGTGGGCATCGACGTCGCTGGCGATTCTGGCGGGGAGCCATGTGCAGATGGTGTTGGCCGTCGCGGTGGCGCGGCTGCGGGGGAACTCCCTGCGGCTGGACGAGTTGGCCCGCGTGGGCTATTGCAGCCTCGGCCTGCCGGCGCTCGTCCTGGGCGTCCTGGTGCCGGTCACGCTGATGCTCTGGCCCATACTGATTCGGTTGAGCTTCAATCTGTGGGGGCCGCCCCCGTCGACGTTCGAGAAGGCCATGCAGATCGCAGTCGTGGTGACGCTGCTGGGCGGTTTCGGCCTGATGCTGGCCACGATGGTGGCGTCGCTGGTGAGTACGATCCGCGCGATGCAGGCGGCGCGGCACGCGAACCACTGACACACCCGCGGGAGGACGCACCGCGTGATGAACGACATGCCCAACGATATGGCCGCTGACCCCGAAGCGTCGGCCGCACCGACGCCCCCTGCCCCGATCATCGAGATGCCCGAGATTCGCCGCACGGCGTCGCCGGCCCACCTGTTGCCGCCGATGGTCTGGCTGTGGGTGGTCTTCCGGCCGTGGGCGCTGTTTCGCCGGCAGGCTCGTCGCCAGAGCCTCGGCAGCGCGATCACCAGCGTGGCGATCAATGTCACGGTGATGGTCGCCATCATCACCGTGAGCATTCTCAGCGAGGAGCACATCAGCGGCGATGAGTGGTACGGCCTGCTGTTCGGCATGGCGGCGGTGTGGGTCGTGGGCCTGGCGTTCGCCGTGTGCGTGGCGTGCGCGACGGCGCCGGCGATGTCGTGCGCGGCGACGTTCGCGGCAGCGGTGCGACGGTCGGCGCCCATCGTCGCGGGCATGACGTCCGTGTTTCCCGTGGCGACGCTGCTGTTTGCGCTGATTGTCATCAACGAGGGCAACCTGCGGCGGGAATGGCTGCGGCCGGTGTTCGGAGACAACTCCGAGTTCCCGATGATCGTCGCCGGCGGCGCGCTGTGCTTCTGGCCGCTGTGGCTGCTGTGGCTGGGACTGCGCAACGAAGGGTACGGCCTGCCGACGCCCATGCACGACACGGGCCATTGCCGCTGCGAACGGTGCGGCTACGATCTGACGGTGACCAGCGACCAGGGCACGTGTCCGGAGTGCGGCCATGCGGCCGAGCTCAGCACGGACGGCGCCCGGCGCAAGCCGCCCCGGCCGGAGCGGCATCCGGGCAAGGCGCCGCTCGGCGTGTGGCTGGCCGCGTTTTGGCACGCTGCGCTGCGGCCGGCCACCTTCTGGGCCGACAAGCGCGTCCGCACCGACGGGAGCAAGGCACGCAACGCCTCACTGACGTTGACGGCCCTGTCGGCGACGGCCGCCGGGCTGATCTTCTTCGTCCTGTTCGGGATGGTTCTGGCGCTGACCGAGAACGTTGATCCCGACGACCTGTGGCCCCTGGCAGTTGTCTCCCTGTTCGTGTTCGCGTGTGCGTTCATGGTGCTGTTGCTGGGCAACCCGGCCATCGCGCTGGCCGCCGTGTGCGTGTCGCGGCTTCGCGGCAACACGTCGCGCCTGGACGAACTGGGGCGGCTGGCCTGGTACTCGGTGTCGGCGCCGCAGATCGTCTTCTGCGTAGCCGGGGCGATGGCGGCCGCCATAGGGCCGGCGGCGGAGATGATCAGCGGCTATCGGGCGCAGGAGGTGCTGCACCTGTCGCACACAGAAGCCGCATTCGCTCAGACGATGTTGATCCTCCTGGCCTGCGGTTGCGGGGCGATCGCTCTCGGGGCCCTTGTGTGGTCCTTCGTCGCCGCGGTCCGGGCGATGCGCGCGACCGCTCATGCCAACTTCTGACCGATACCGCAACCGGACGAAGCATCGTCAGGGAGCTTTCTCAGTTGGGTGTCGGGTCTGTCGACTCGACCTACGCACTATGCACGTCCGCGTGGCTGCGAGCAGCCACCCTACATGTTGTCGGGTGTGGCGACATGGACTGCGCGATGACGCACTACGACAGGATTTCGTCGATCTGTCGCATCTGGTCGGCCGCGAGGGGGCCGTGCGCGATGGCGCCGGCGTTCTCTTCGACTTGCTGCACAGTCTTGAACCCGGGGATGGGAATGGTCACGGAGTCCAGGGCCCAGAGCCAGGCGAGGGCTCCCTGGGCGAGGGTCCGCCCGCCGCTGGTCAGAACGTCGCGAATCCTCTGGAGCCGGGCCAGCTGCTCGGCCTGCGGGCCGTCGCGAAGGTTCCACCCGTGGCGCACGTCGTCGGCGGGGAACGTGGTGCCGGCGTCGAACTTGCCGGTGAGCAGGCCCATGCCGAGGCACGAGCGGTTGAGGCTGGCCAGGTGCTGATCGTGGCACAGGCGGAGCATGGCGCGGTTGCCTTCGAGGACGTTGAGCCGCTGCTGCACGGCGGCACAGTGCGGGCCTTCGGCGAACAGGGCGGCCCGCGCCGGGTCGTCGGTGCTCCAGCCGTACCAGCGGATTTTGCCTTCCTCGACAAGGTCCTCGAGCGTGTCGCGGACGGCGACGGCACGGGTCAGGTCGAAGTCGGCGGCATGGAACTGGTACAGATCGATCACGTCGGTGTGCAGTCGCGACAGGCTGTCGGTGCAGGCCTGGCGGATGTACTTCGGGTCGCCGCACGGGTCGCCGGCCTGTTTGCTGGCCTCGTCGAAAGTGGTGCCGAACTTGGTGGCGATGAGGACGTTCTCGCGACGGCTGCCGAGCGCGCGGCCGAGGATGTGCTCGCTGTGGCCGCAGCCGTAGACGTCGGCCGTGTCGAACAGGGTGACGCCCAGGTCCATCGCGCGACGGACGGCACGGATGGATTCCTGGTCGTCGACGACGGACCAGCCGACGCCGCGGTCGCCGCGCCAGAAGGGTCCGCCGATGGCCCAGCACCCCAGGCCCATCGCACTGATCTCGATGCCGCTACGTCCGAGCACTCGTCTGAGCATGGCCTCGGGCTCCTTCCGCCAGGATGCGCGCCGGGCGACGGCCGCCGTCCGCCGGCACGCGCCGACATGGATGGCACCGCCCCCCTGCTGCGGTTCAGCATACCCCAGCGGCCGAACGGTGCCAAGACAGGGCGCATTGACGTTCTGGGGAAGCAGGAACAAGACGCCCCGTCGCGGCGCGGCGCCCAGAGGGTTGTCGGGTCTGTTGACCCGACCTACGCGCCGAACCGACCTACGCGCTGAACCGACCTGCGGGCTGACGGAGCGGGCTGGCGTTACGCGGCGGGAGGTTCTCCGTTGTCTCCCGGGGGACGTCGGCGGCCGCCGAGCCAGCCGCGGCGGCGGAAGTGCAGCAGCATGCCTCCCGCCACGGCAGCCATGACCAGCAGCACGACCGGATAGCCCCATGCCCATCGCAGTTCGGGCATGTTCCATGGCGAACGGTCCGGGTCGAAGTTCATGCCGTAGACGCCGGCGATAAACGTCAGGGGAATGAAGATCGTGGAGATGACGGTGAGCACCTTCATGACCTCGTTCATGCGGTTGCTGACGGTGGAGAGGTAGACGTCCTGGAGGCCGGCGGCCAGTTCGCGTTGGGTTTCGATGATGTCGATGAGCTGCGACACGTGGTCGTAGCAGTCGCGGAGGTAGATGCGTGTTTCGTCGGCGACCAGGGGCAACGGGTCGCGGAGCAGGACGTTGACGGCGTCGCGCTGGGGCCAGAGCGCCCGTCGCAGGGTGAGCATGTCGCGGCGCGCCCCGCGGACGCGCTGGATCGCATCGACGTCGGGACGGCGGATGACCTCGTCCTCCAGTTCTTCGAGCCACTCGCCGTACTGTTCCAGGAGCGGGTAGTAGGCGTCGATCACGGCGTCCAGGAGGCTGTAGGCGAGAAAGTCGGTGCCGAGGCTTCTGATGCGGCCGGCGTTGTGGCGAATGCGTTCGCGGACCGGGTCCAGGCAGTCGCCGACATGCTCCTGGAACGTAAGGACGAAGCGGCGACCGAGGAAGAGGCTCATCTGCTCGGTGTCGAGCTTGTGCTCCTGGACGGTGGCCATGCGCGTGACGATGAAAAGCAGGTCGCCGTAGGGTTCGACCTTGGCTCGCTGGGCGACGTTGACCACGTCGGCCAGGGCCAGGGGGTGGAGGGCGAACAGGGTCTTCAGGCGGTTCAGGATGGCCTCGTCACCGAGTCCGCAGACGTTGACCCAGACAACGGGCCAGGCGGCCATGAGGGCTTCCAGCCGGGAGAGGTCGCGGACCTCTTCGGCCAGGAAGTCGTCGGGGCCGTAGGCCATGACGTCGATGACGGGCCGCGGCGCGCTGGGATCGATGCGAAACGCCCCCGGCGCGGCGCCCACGGGCGCGCGGTGCGACACGGCCTTGTGACTTCGCTTGCGTTTTGGCCTCATGACGGGCCACCTCCCGAAGGGTCGGATGCGACAGGGCGCGCCCCGCCGGGTCACACGGGGTGCATTCACATTTCAGGAAAGCGTGGGCTTTCCTGCCTCTGCGACTCATGGGCAAGATGCCCATGCCACGGTACAGCCCCCAACCGTTGATGCACGCGGTCAGACGTCGTCCTGCGGCGCGACGGCGGGGCGTCCGTCGGCGTAGATGAGCCGCAGCTTCGCACTGCAACTGCGGCAGACGAACCGGCTGCCGATGAGGGTGCCGGCTGGCACGGTCACGGTGTCGGTGCAGATGGGGCACGGGGCATGAAGCGCGTGCTCCAGCCGCGGGCGGTCCTCGGCCAGGGCTGCCATGAGACCGGCCTCCAACTGGTCTCGCGAGCCGCCGCGGCGGATGTGGCGTCCAAGGATCGCGGCATGTTCGACGTCACCGGCCAGAATGGCCCCGACGAGGATATCGTTTTTGAAGACGAGCCGCCGATAGGTGGTTCCGTGGCCTGACGCGACGGTCGTGACGGCGGGATCCTCGTCGGAGGCGTTGCTCTGCCCCAGGGCGGCCACGGCCAGTCCGAACAGGTCGGTGCGCACGTGGCGCGCCAGGCCGGTCAGACGCTCGTTGCGGCCGAGGATGTTGGCGGCGGCGGTCTCGCCCTGGACGAAGGCGTCCTGGCGTCGGCTGTAGAACGCGGTGGCCGGATCGTCGGGGCCGAAGCTCGCGCAGTCGCCGGCGGCGAAAACGCCGGCGACGGCGGTCTGGAGCCGGTCGTTGACGAGCACGCCGCCGTCGCACGTGACGGGCGTGTCGCGCAGAAGATCGGTGCATGGGCGAAAGCTGCACCCGTGGCCGACCATGTCGCAGTCGATGACGTCGCCGCCGGAGAGCCGCACGGCGCAGACGCTGCCGTTGCGCTTCAGGATCTCCTCGACGGTGACGCGTCGGCGGATGCGGATGTTCTGCCGCTGCATGATCTCGGCGACGAGGTTGCTGGCGTCGGGCGTGAGGACCTCGGGCCAGAAGTGCTCGCCCATGAGGAGGTGGTCCACCTCGACGCCCAGGCGGGCCAGGCCCTCGGCCAGGTGGAGGCTGACCATGCTTTCGCCCAGGACGACGGCCCGGCGGCGGCCGGCCATCCACCGCCGGATGGCCTCGGCGTCGTCGAGGGTCCGCAGGCCGAAGACGCCCGCGGCCGTGGCGCCGGGAATCGGGAGCCCCGACGGGCGACACCCCATGGCCAGCAGCAGATGGTCGTAGCGGACGCGGTCGCCGGCGGCCAGAACCAGCTCGCGGTGGGCGACGTCCAGGGCGGCCACGGGCGTCTGGAGGAACAGGTTGAGCCCCTCGCGGCGATAGAGATTGCGGGACTCCAGGATCATCTCGTAGTGGCCGATGTCGCCGGCGAGGTAGTCCTTGAGGCGGCTGCGAAGGTAGAAGGGATGGGCCTCGTCGCTGAACAGGCTGATCGTCAGGTCGGGCGCCTCGCGGCGCAGCCGGCGGGCGGCGCCGAATCCGGCCACTCCGTTACCGATGATCGCGACGTGATCGGCCAAGGCGTCTCTCCGGGTGCGGACATGGGCTGCGTCGTGCCGGCCCGCCGCCCCAGGCAGACGGCTGCGACGGGCGGAACGGTGTCGGTTATTGTATCGCCCACCGTCGTCCGGTTTCCACCCGAAAGCCCCGGCGGCGGAGGGTCAGTACGACATCTCGGCCTTGAACCGCTTCGGATCGATGCCGTACTTGCGGGCCTTGTAGGTGAAGATGCGTTCGGTGGTCTTCAGGTGTCGCGCGGCCTTGGCCATGTTGCCGCGCGCGGCCTTCAGGGCGTCCATGAGCATTTCGCGTTCGAAGTCGGCGACGCGCTCGTTGAGCGAGCGGCCGGTCTCGCGGTCGACGCTGAAGGGCGTGGCCATCTGGAGCGTCGGCGGCAAGTGCGTGCTGCGGATCACGTCGCCCTCGGCCATCAGCACGGCCCGCTCGATGATGTTCTCCAGTTCGCGCACGTTGCCGGGCCAGTGGTAGCTCATGAGCATGTCGATGGCCGGCGTCGAGATGCGTGTGACCTTCTTGTGGCTGTCGGTGGAGGACCGGGCCAGAAAGTGGTCGATCAGCAGCGGGATGTCGCTCTTGCGCTGTCGCAGCGCCGGCAGGTAGATCGGGAAGACGTTGAGGCGATAGTACAGGTCTTCGCGGAACTCGCCGTCGCGGATCATCTGGTCGAGGTCGCGGTTGGTGGCGGCCAGAACGCGGACGTTGACGCGGATGGGCTGCATGCCGCCGACGCGCTCGAACTCGCGTTCCTGGAGCACGCGGAGCAGCTTGATCTGCGACGCCGGCGAGAAGTCGCCGATCTCGTCGAGGAAGATGGTGCCGCCATTGGCGAGCTCGAAGCGGCCCTGACGCTGGCTGATCGCGCCGGTGAAGGCTCCCTTCTCGTGGCCGAAGAGCTCGCTTTCGAGGATCGTCTCGGGCAGGGCGGCGCAGTTGACCTTGATGAACGGCCCGTCGGCGCGGAGGCTGCTGGCGTGGATGGCGTGGGCGACGAGTTCCTTGCCGGTGCCGCTCTCCCCGCGAATGAGGACCGTGGCGTTGCTCTTGGCCACCTGGGCTATGAGGTCGTAGACCTCCTGCATGGCATTGGATCGGCCGACGATGTTGGTCGGTTGCCAGCGTTCGCGGAGCTGGGCCTTGAGCCGCACGTTCTCGGCCTCAAGACGTTCGCGTTCCTCGCGGAGGGCCTGCTGCGTCTTGACGGCCTGGGCGATCATGGAGGCAATGGTGCTGAGGAGGCGCACGTCTTCCTTGAGGTCCACGTCGCCGGTGTAGAGCCGGTCGGCGCTGAGGGCGCCGTAGACCTCGTCGCCGAGCTTGATGGGAACGCAGATGAACGAGACGTCCTCGCGGTTGAATCGGCTCCGGGCCTTGGTTCGGTCGAGGAACATGGGCTCCTGGCTGATTCGGGGGATGATGGCCGGCTCGCCGGAGGCGACGACCTTGCCGGTGACGCCCTCGCCGAGGCGGTATCGGCCGCGGCGGAGTTGCTCGGACGAGAGTCCGTGTGCGGCCTCGATGAGGATCTCGCCGGTCCGGCGGTTCAGGAGGGTCAGGGTGCCGCGCGACATGCCCATGCGGTCGGCCAGGGCCTCGAGGACCGGGGCGGCGACATCCTCCAGGACCATGCGTCGCGAGAGGACCTCGCTGATGTCGTACAGGAGCCGCAGCCGTTGAAGCTCGTTCTGCGCGGGGCCTCGCTCGGCGGCGCGCCGGCCTGTGCGGCCGGGGCCGTTGGGCTCCTGATCGACGGGTGAGCCCGCCGCAGCCTTGCCGCTGCGCGCGGAAGGGGTTTTGCCTGCCTTGCTCTTGGCCATGGGTTGCCGTCTGCCTCCCGGGCACGGACGCCCCCCCACACACGGCGTCCGACAGAACTCAATGCACTGAGCCCGATTATAGCGACATTTTTGTCGTTCGCAACAGATTCCCTGACGAAATCGTGGGCGTACCCCCACCTGTCGCCCGTCAGCGTCGGCGTCGGCCTGCTGCGACGGCGGGCCCCTACTGGGAGTCCGTGGCCTCCTTCTGATTGGCACGGGCGGCCGCGCGGCGTTTCTCCAGCTCGGCATGAATCTCGGCCATCACCTTGGGCGTCAGCGGCATGAACCACGTGATGACGAACGCCACGAGGGAGAAGAAGATCAGGGGCGTCATTCCGTACCACATGAGTCGATGGAGTACTTCAGTGGACGGAGCGACTCCCTGGCTGACGGCCTTGGAGTCGAATCCGGCCCGCTGCATCATGCAGCCGGCGATCAACGAGCAGAGCGAGATTTCGAGTTGGTTGATGAAGGTAGTGACCGAGGTGTAGAGCCCTTCGCGCCGCTCGCCTGACTTCAACTCATCGTAGTCGCAGATGTCTGGCATGACGGATTCCAGGAACACCTTCTGCATCGAGAAGGGAATGAGGAAGACCAGCGTGTGGGCCAGGAGTACCCATTCCCAGTCGGGCCTGACGATCAGCGGCAGAAGACAGGCCGACAGCAGCGATGCGCCGTAGCCGAGAATGAGGCCCCAGCGTTTCCCGATCAGCTTCGTCACCGGGGCGGCCAACGGCCAGACAATGGAGGCGACGAGGAATCCGAGGACGGCGCCGCCGATCTGCATGACGGCCTGCTGTCTCTTCTCGTCTCCGCCACAGACGTAGTGAATGTTGATGAAGATGCCGACAGCCGTATAGAGGGAGGCGCCCAGTGTCTCTGCGAGCCTCAGCAGAAGCACCATGACGAAGGGGCGGTTCTTGATGGCCTCCAGAAGGCACCGGAAGAGCCCTGCGTGCTTGCCCTGTCGGGTGACGACCCACTTGCGTTCCTTGATCAGGAGGGTCGGTCCGAGGCCGAAGACAAGGATGATGCCCGCACAGATCATGGCCACGTAGCGGACGGCGTCCACCTTGGTACCAACGTCAGGAAGGGGTATCGAGAAGAACGTGTAGCCCAGGAGTGACGGCTCCCAGGCACTGCCCTCGGACAACTTGACGATGAAGAAATAGGCCGAGCTGCCGATGAGCGACGGCAATGTGAACCACCACGTTCCAATTGCCTGGATCTTGGATCGGACGCTGTAGTCGTCGGAGAGCTCATAGCCCATGGCCCTGCGATTCATCTCGTAGGTGCCCCAGATGTAGTAGTAGAGCGTGAGGACAGTTCCCAGGTAGGCCAGGTGGGCCCAGTCGGGCCAGTCGGGTTGGACCCAATACAGGGCCAGCAGCAGACCGGCCCCGACAATCGAGGTGACGAACATGAACGGCCGTCGGCGTCCCCAGCGCGTGTTGGAGATGTCCGACAGGTGGCCCATGAGGGGATCGAAGAAGGCGTCCAGCAGACGCGGCGCCATGAAAATCATACCGACGATCGCGGGTTTCAGGCCGAAGACCTGGATGAAGACGAAATTCGCAAGGGCGAATTCCTTCCACATGAAGTATTGGGCGATACCCGATGAGCCCCACAGGTGAAGGTCCAGGGTCCGCGCGGTGAAGGGCTTGTTGTCTTGCGCCGCCGCCTGGGTGGTTGCAGATGTGCCTTGATCCATGGCCATTTTGTGCCTTTCGCTGGCGAATCGACGATGAGAAACCCATGGCGACCGTGATTTCCGGCCGCCTTGCCTCGTGCTGAGACCAGTGTCCGCATGGTACCAGCCGGGGAACGCGCGTCAACCACCGCCGAAGCCACATCCTCTTTCGAAATAAGGCCTTACGAATTCCTCGCTGCGGCTTTCGTAGTCTGATAGTCCGGGCTGTCGGCCTGCGAACTGCATGCCTGCTTTTGTGCGTTGTCACGCCCTGCGCGCCGCGAGGCTCGGCGGGCCGCCTGCGATCTTCGGCGCGCTGTGGCAATCGGTCATGTGCTCGCGGTCAGTGTGGTTTCTGCGGTATTGGTAATTGCACCAGACTGGTTCGTTTTCCGCTTCGCCCACACAGCCGAGGGCAACTGTGGCTCGCTTCTGGACGGGTGGCTCTCCGAGGCGTTGATGCCTCCCTGTGCGGCTGCGTGTCGTTGCCTGGGGCGCGGGGGCGTGCTATGATGGCGGCCGTGACGGTCTGACACGGGACGAGGACGCTCCATGGCGAAGACACAGCGCGCACAGGCGGCGGCAGAACGATCGCGGGGTCCGTGGCGGACCCTGGCGGTGCTGGTGCCGACGATTGCGGTGCTGGCCGTGGCGGCGGCTCCGTCGTTGATTCCTTCGGACATGCTGTCGGAGATGATCCGCAAGGATCTGGAGGCGTCGCTGAGTCGGAAGGTGTCGGTGGCCGATTGCAGCGTCGGGTGGTTGAGCGGCGTAAAGGTAGGGCAGTTGCGCGTGGCGTCGGCCTCGGGCGATCTGGACGCGCCGGCGATCGCGATACGCGGGCTGCACCTGAACTATGAGCCATGGGAACTGGTGGCGGCGGCGCGGGCCGAGCGGCCGCACCTGGGCCGCGCGGTAATCGAGTGGCTGGGCGTTCGGGTGGTGCGTCAGGCGGACGGGCGGCTGGACATACTGGAATCGTCGGGTCCGCCGCCGGACTTTCAGTCGGTGGACATCCGCAACGGGATGATCCATCTGGTGGACCTTCAGGCGGACACGCGGCGGTACGTGTCGCAAGTGCGTCTGACGCTGGGTCGCCTGGCCCGGAGCGAGAAGGCGTATGTGACGGGGGGCGGGCTGCTGCACTTTCCGGCCGATGGCGAGGCGGAGCCTTCACCGGAGAGCGCGTCTCCGACGGCCGCGGGGCCCCTGCCGGGGGTGGCGGCGGGCGAGGCGGGGCTGACGCCGGTGGGCGTTCTGAGCATTTCGGGGTTTCTGGATCACTTCGACCTGAACAACTTCGCGGGCATCGTCGGCGGATGCGACATCGAGTGGAAATCGGTGAACCTTGGGTACCTGTTTCCGCGGGGCAGCGCGCTGCCCGGGGGTCTGCGGATCGACGCGCCGACCAGCGGCGAGGTGAACCTGACGATCGACCAGGCGGATCGGATCGGGATTCGCGGTCGGGTGTCGGCCTCGCAGGTGCAGCTCGGCGTGGCGCGTCGGTCGGCGGCGCTGGTGGACATGAGCCTTCTGACCGTCGGGTTCGCCGGCACCTACAACAAGACGACCGGGGACATTCGGATCAGCCCGATCCAGATCAGCGGCGCCGGCAGCAGCGTCCACGTGGACGGCGACCTGGTGCGCAAGGCGGACGGGCGGCTGGAAGGTGAGCTGTCGGTGCGCGGGATGATCAGTTGGGCGCCGCTGAAGGAGGACGTGCCTCCGCTGGGCGGGGCGCTGAGCGGCCTGGCGGCAGCCACGGGCACGGCCGCCGTCAATCACATGAATGTGACGTTCGCGGGCGACACGGCCCGCGTTCTCGCCGACGACATCAGCCTGGACCGGACGGAGCTGGAATGGAAGCCGCTGCTGTCGAAGCCGGCGGGACGTCGGGCGCGGCTTGCGCTGGACGCCTCGGCGGACCTGCGCACCGGCCGGGTGTCGCTGGCATCGGCGTCGCTGCGAATCGGTCAGGCCGGCCCGGACGGCCACGACGAGATCGTCGTGACGGCGACAACGCCGACGCCGGGCGGCGACGCGGCGGCCCCGGGGGCCGTTGCTGAAGATGAGGGAGCGGCCGGGGGCGAGGCGATCCGCATCGAGGTGTCGATTCCTGACGCGGAGTTGCTGCCGCGTCACGTGCCGGCCACGGAGGAATTGATCCGCCGGTTCAACGTGTCGGGAAGCCTCTCGGTGGAGGCCCTGCTGCGGCGCGAGGCCGACGACGTGGCCCTGGCCGTGACGGTGGACGCCGGGGCGCTGGCGTTCGAGACGGGCCCCGGCGCGACGAAGGCATCGGGCGTGCCGTTGCGGGTGCGGGCCGAGGGCGTGCTCAAGGGCGAAACCGGCCAACCCGAATGTCGCGGCGTGGAAGCCGTTCTGGCCGACAGCCGCCTGATCTACAAGGGCCGCGCGTACCGCGCCGCGGCCGCCGGCGGACAACCGCCGCACGTGGCGTTCGGCGGGCGGCTGGACGTGACGGGAATTCAGCAGTGGCTCCGACTGGTGCGGCCGTATGTGTCGCGGACAAGATCGCCTGCCCTGGTGGGCAACCTCCGGTGCGAATTGGACGGCCGCGTCGGCGCGGATCAGTGGCAGCTCGATCTGGAGGCGGATGCGTCGCGGGCCAGCGTGGAGTTGATCGCTCCGGACGGATCGTTCGGGGAGGCGGTGCCGCCGCTGCTGGCCAAGCCGCTGGGCGACGAGGCGTCGCTGCGGCTGAAGGCGGCCTACGACGTCCGCAGCGACACGCTGACGATCCCGACGGCGGAGATACGGTTCGCCGACAGCGTGTTGCGGCTGGAAGGGTCGCTGGCCGGCGCCACGGGTCTGGCCGAGCCGGCGGCGCGGGCGCCGACGCTGCCCGCCCGGGTCAGCCTGGAGGTCGTGTCGGAGGACGTGCGGGCGATGCTGACGTGCCTGCCCTGGCTGCAATCGCAGTTGAAGGCCCAGCGGGCCGAGGGCGGCCTGTCGGCGCGAGTGTCGGCGACGCTCGATGAGCGCGTGTCGGTGGAAGCCCGCGTGGACCTGACCGACACGGGCTACACGGCCCAGGACGGCGAGTTGACCAAAGCGCGCGGCATGAGGCAGACATTCGCACTGCGGGCGTCGCGGCCGACGAAGGTCGCCGGGAACCTTCGCCGCTGGACCATCGACCAGACCTCGCTGGAGCTGGGGCCCGCCCGGGCGACGCTGGCCGGCACGGTGGAGCTGGACGCCGACGTGATGCGCGGCATGGCGGACTGGACGGCACTGCGCCACGTGATGCGGTCGGTGGACCTGGCGGGCAACGCGACGCTGGTCGAGGACCAGTCGCTGCGCGCCTTCAGCCGCTCGTGGAACCGGCTCTGTGCCGAGTACAACCTGTCGGGTCGCGCGACGGCCGATCTGCGTCTGCGCGGGAGCCGGGGCATCGGCGAGCTGCGGCTGACGGTGGACGCGACCGAGGCGACGTTCCAGTACGGGATGCGCGGCCTGGCGGGCGCGGGCGAAGCCCAGGGCCCGTTCGTCGTGGGCGAGGCGACGCTGAAGCCTGTCGGCACGCGGGCCATGGCGGACGTGTGGGTCCGTCGTGCGCCGCTGGCTGGGGAATTCGAGATCGAGAAGGCTACGCTCGACATCGCCGACACGCACGTGACGTGCAAGGGGACGCTCTACTGCCGCGACCGCCTGCCGCTGCGGCCCGGCGACATCCTGGGCTGCGTACTGGACCTCGAGGGACGTTCGGAGCAGCTCGCGCGGTTGGCCCACCTTGTGCCGCTGAGGGGGCTGCGACAACTCGACCCGCAGGGCGGCGTGGCATTTTCGATGAGCGTCGCGGCGGATCCGTACAGCCTCGAGCTGACGTCGGGCGATTTCACATTCGAGAAGGCCCGCGTGACGTATCGCGGGGAGCCCGTGGCGGTCAACGGCCGCCTGGTGCTGGGACGTCCGCGGCTGCTGGCCGATGCGTTGGCGGTCAGTGTGGCCGGCACGTCGTTGACGGTGGCGGCCGACATCGCCGAACCGTTCGACGCGCCCAAGGGGCGACTCTCGGTGACGGGCGAACGGCTGGACCTGGACCGGCTGATGGCGATGTTCGGGATCGAGGCGCCCGACGCCGCGCACCCGGTGATCGGGATTCCCTCCGACTGGCCGGCGCTGGCGTCCTTCCTCAGCCGCATGGACGTCGACGGCGAACTGGCCTTCGGCGAATTCAAGTGGACCGACGACAAGAAGCTCCGCTACGACTGGAATGCCTTCGTGGCCGATTTCACGCTCGACGGCGGATGGTTCGACGTGCGTCCGTTCAAGGCCGTCATGTTCGGGGGCGTGGTCATCGGCCACATCGCCACGGATTTCCGCGAGGCCAATCCGGAGCTTCTGGTGGAGTACAGCACACGGAACCTCCAGGCCGGGCCGGGGCTGAACGCCATGGTCAAGCTCCAGTTCCCCGACATGACCGTGAACGGATCGAGCGATAGCGTGTACCAAGCGCGGCAACGGCTGTTCGCCACGGCCGAACAGTTCAACTGGCCGGTCGGGATGACGGAATTCGAGGCACGGGACGGCACGATGGTGGGACCGGCGGCGCCCGAGTGGCTGGCGAACCTGTTCCCGGGGATGAAGCTGTCACGGTACGATTTCCGGCGGATGCGGAGCGTGTCGCACCTGATGGCCGACGGCAGCAGCGAGAGCGAGATGCTGTTCGACGGTTCGCCGTACGCAGTGTACATCACGGGGCGGACGGGCTCGGACGGCACGGCGCGGTACTCGCTGGGCGTGGACCTGATGAACAGCCTCGAGAGCGGCGAGACGGCCCGCAAGCTGGAGCAGGGCCGGATCCCATTGCTGACCTACAGCGGCCGCATCGCGTCCAGCACATGGGCGGACCGCGACGTCAGCTACAAGCTGGCCCACGAGGTGGCGTACGACGTGTTCCTGAAGCGGAACATTCTGTTCCGTCTGCTGCGGGCACTGGGCGACAAGCGACGACCGGATTTCGAGCCGTACAAGGGCATGTTCGACACCAACGTGCCGGAGCCGCCCGAGAGCGACGGCGACAGGCCGCCGGACGCCGGGGAGAAACGCCCGTGAGCTACACCCATTTCCAGGAGTTCCTGGCTCGCCTCGATGCCGAGGGGCAGTTGCACCGGGTAACGGCGGAGGTCGATCCGCGCCTGGAGATCGCCGAGATCGCCGACCGGCAGGTCAAGCGAGGCGGCCCGGCGCTGCTGCTGGAGCGTGTGCGCGGCTCGGAGTTTCCGGTGGCGATCAACACGTTCGCCTCGGCTCGGCGCATGGCGGCGGCCCTGGGGGTCGGCCATTGCGACGAGATCGGCGACCGCATCCGCGGGCTGATCGAGATGCGCCCGTCGGACGGGCTGCTCGACAAGCTGAAGGGCCTGGGCCAGGCCGCCGAGATGGTGCGCTGGGCGCCGAAGACAGTGACCGGCGCGGCGTGCCAGGAGGTGGTGCTCCGCGGCGCCGAGGCGTCGCTGGACCGGCTGCCCGTGCTGACGTGCTGGCCGGGCGACGGGGGACGATTCATCACCCTGGGCGCCGTCTACACCCGCAGCCGCGCGACCGGGCGGCAGAACGCCGGCATGTACCGTCTCCAGGTGTTCGATGCACGGACCACGGGGATGCACATTCACGCGCACCACGACGGGCGGCGGCACTTCGACGAATGGGAGGCTGCCGGCGAGGCGATGCCCGCGGCTGTGGTCCTGGGCGGCGATCCGGCGACGATCTATGCCGCGACGGCGCCTGCGCCGCCGGGGTTGGACGAGCTGCTGCTGGCCGGCTTCCTCCGCCGCAAGAGCGTCCCGGTGGTGCGGTGCGTCACGAGCGATCTGCTCGTGCCGGCCGAGGCCGAGATCGTCATCGAGGGTTTTGTCGCCGCCGGAGAGCGGCGCGACGAAGGCCCCTTCGGCGACCACACCGGCTATTACAGCCTCGTGGATCGGTACCCGGTCTTTCACGTCGAGGCCATAACGCACCGGCGCGGCGCGGTTTACCCGACCACCGTCGTCGGGCGGCCGCCCATGGAGGACTGCTTCATGGGCAAGGCCACCGAACGCATCTTCCGCCCCCTGGTGCAGATGCTCGTGCCCGAGGTGGTGGACTACGATCTGCCGCTGTTCGGCGTGTTCCACAACTTTGCGTTCGTGGCCATCCGCAAGACCTATCCGCTCCAGGCCCGCAAGGTCATGCACGCCCTGTGGGGCCTCGGGCAGATGATGCTGACGAAGTTCATCATCGTCGTGGACGCCGACACCGATGTGCACAACGTGGACGAGGTGCTGTGGCGCGTGGGGAACAACGTGGACCCGGGGCGCGACGTTGAGCTGGTCCGCGGGCCGCTCGACGCGCTGGACCACGCCGCGCCGTACCCGTGCGCCGGCACGAAGATGGGCATCGACGCCACGCGCAAGATGCCGGGCGAGGGCCAGGTGCGACCGTGGCCCGACGACATCCGCATGGCCGACGACATCGTCCGCCGCGTCACCGAACGATGGACCGACTATGGCTTCGCCGACCCCAGGGCATGACGTTGCGGCCACCGCCTTGCCGCCCGATCGTCCGCGGTCGGCCGGCGAGGTCCGGCGCCTGTTCGCGGCCATCGTGCCGCGATACGACCTGCTGAACCGCGTGCTGAGCGTCGGGCTGGACCGGCTGTGGCGGCGGGAGCTTGCGGCCGCGGCGTGCCCGACGGGCGCAGCGCCGTCGCCGGGGCTCGACGCGGCGTCGCGTGACGAACCCCGGAGCCGCCGGCGTGCCCCGATCCTCGTGGACATCGGCTGTGGCACGGGCGACGTGACGGCGGCCATGGCCGGGCGCCTGGGGTCCGGGGGGCGGATCGTCGGGCTGGATTTCTGCGGGCCGATGATCGACCGGGCGCGTCGCAAGTGGGCCGCTCTGCCGCAGGCGGCGTTCGTCGTGGCCGACGCCGTGGCGTTGCCGCTGGCCGACGCGTCGTGCGACGCCGCGACGATGGCCTTTGCGCTGCGCAACGTCGTGGACCGCGAGGCGGCGCTCGGCGAGATGGCCCGCGTGGTGCGTCCCGGGGGGCGTGTCGCGGTGCTGGAGTTCTGCCGTCCGCGGGGGCACCTCTGGCCGACGATTTTTGGCTTCTATTTCCGCCGCGTCTTGCCTATTGTAGGTCGCGTCATCTCGGGGCACCCGTCGGCTTACCGCTATCTTCAGCGATCGGTCGATGCGTTCGACGATCCCGAGCACCTGGCCGGCCGCCTCGCGGCGATCGGGCTGCGGCCCGTGTCGCAGCGACGACTCATCGGCGGCGTGGCCGCGCTGACGGTGGCCGACAAGCCCGCGGCGGCCGAAGGGCCGGTGCCCTGAACCTGTTGGAGCGAAACGACGCCATGGAATGTGCCCGCTGTTTCTTCTCGCGCGACGGACGCACCGACGAGAAGAAGTGCCGCGTCTGCGGACGCAGCTACCGCCCATCGGTCAACGTGTACCTGGCCTTCATCACGCTGGCCTACCTGGTCTTCGTCGCCGAGTTCAAGTACTGCCTCACCGGCTACCGGTTCGCCATGACGGGGCGACCGCCGCTGTCGGTGTTCCAGTGGCTGCGGTTTCCCGTGGACATCCTGGAGCATCCGGCGCTGATTCTCGTCATGGGCGGACTGCTGGCGCTGCTGGTGCTGGTGCCGGTGATGGTGTCGATGCTTCACGGCAAGCGGGGGGGCATCCTCCTGGCCGTCATCGCCCTGATGCTCGGGCCGAGCTGGCTCCTGGCCCTGCTGCTGGTCGCGAGCATCTGGATCGCCGGCGACTACCGCCTGCGCCTCTCCAGCCGCACGCTTTCGGCCATTCTGGCCTGCGTGCCGGTGTGGCTGTTCTATCTGATCAGCAGCGCCGCCTCGGACGACGTGGCCCTGCCGGGCGCGTACTACCTGCCGGCCCTGGCGGCCATCGTCATCGACATCGTCCTGATCGTCCTTCTCGTGGCGGTGCTCCGTCGGCTTTCGTGGAACGCCCGTGTCGCCGGCATCCTGCTGTTCGTCCTGTGCGTGGTTCCCATCGCCGCCTACAAGGTCTCCGTCGGCGACGACGAGATCCGCTACGGCGTGTTCTCGAAGACGTTCGGCCTGTCGAGCAAGTACTTCGCCGACATTCCCCACTCGACGGTGCGGGCCGACATCGAGGCCGACATCAAGCGCGAGACCGACGCCGACACCGCCGCGGCCGCCGGCGATCCGACCCTGGAAGCGGCGATACGAAACGGAGCGGCCGCGCAGCCGTTGCAGGTGCCCGGCCTGGCGCCGGCCGGGGTGGACCGCAAGGCCCGCGAGATGCGACTGCGGGTCGCCTACGAGACCACGATCCTGGTCGAGAACCTCAGGCGTCAGAAAGAGACCGTCGGCATGGCCTGCCGGCGCTATCTCGACGAACATCCGGACACTCGCCATCGCGCGGACATCGTGTACGTCCTGGCGCGAAGCCTCGATATGGCCCTCGACACGCGCGGCCTGCGGGACGAGAACGAGGAACTCGATGGCGGCAACCTCGCCGTTCGTTTCGACGCCTCGCGCATCGCCGGCCAGGAGAGCCTGGACCTGTGGCAGACGCTGCGCGATCAGCATCCTGAGAACCCCTACGCCGCGGAAGCGTCGGTGAAGATGGCGGACTACCTCGTGCGGCAGGGACATCTTGACCAGGGGATGGCCGCGTACGAGGCGGTCCTGAAGACGTTCGGAGCGGTGGTCGATGAGCCGTCCGTGGACACCAAGGATCTGTCGGTGTTCACGGACGTGCTGAGGGTGGGGCCGCTGCTTCGCCGCCGCGCCAGACAGGAACGGATCGAGCAGCAGTACGCGGCGGCCCAGCGTGCCAAGGCGTTTCTCCAGGAGAACCGCGGTCCGGGCGGCGACCACGACGCGGTGCTCAAGGAGTACCTGAGTCTGCCGCCGTTTCTGCCGGCGGGCCGGCGTCGCGAGGAACTGGCCGGCCTGCTGGAGCGGGCCGGGCAGTCGCCGCTGGCGGACAACCTGGCCTACGAGATCGCCATGGCCGAGCCCGTGGCGTTCACCCGTCGCAAGATGCTGACCGACGTCAAGGACAAGTACGCCGGCGCCGACGGGGCCGCGCTGGCGCTGGTCGCCCTGGCCGAACTGGAAGCCTCGGGCGAGAGCAATCGCGCCGAGAGCCTGCGGCGGGCCATCGGCTACTGCGACGAACTGATCCGCGATTACCGGACGTCGTACCTGTCGCGCGTCGCCGAACAGAAGAGACGCCAGTACGAACGACTGCTGGAGACCGTCGGCGGCGGAGGGGCCCTATGAGACGCTTGATCGTCGGCATGACCGGAGCCAGCGGCGCGTGCTACGGCGTGCGGCTCGTGGAACTGCTGGCTCGCAGCGGGGCCGAGGTCCACCTGATCGTCACGGCGGCCGGCCGCGCGGTCCTGGCGCAGGAGGTGGCCGCCGCGAGGGGCGCGGCCGATCTCGTCGCGGCGCTGTGGCCCGATGCGGCGGTGCGACGCCTCATTCGCCAGCACGCGCCCGACGACGGCGCCGCGCCGCCGGCCAGCGGTTCCTGGCGGCACGACGGCATGGTCGTTTGCCCGTGCTCGATGAACACCCTCGGCGCGATGGCCGCCGGGCTGGCCGACAACCTCCTGCGGCGGGCCGCCATGGCCACGTTGAAGGAGCGGCGCCCCCTGGTCGTCGTTCCGCGCGAGACGCCTCTGGCGACGCTCATGATCGAGAATATGCTGCGGCTGGCGCAGGCCGGCGCCGTCGTGCTCCCGGCCATGCCGGGTTTCTACCATCGCCCGCGGACGGTCGGCGACCTGGTGGACTTCGTCGCGGGCCGCGTCCTGGACGTCCTGAGCGTCGAACACGACCTGGCCGTCCGGTGGCCGCCCGACGCCCCGCCGAGCAACACGCACCCATGCTGAGCCGCCTGCGACTGCTCCTCGACACGATCAAGTTCGCGCACACCCTGTTCGCGCTGCCGTTTGCCGTGGTGGCGGCGTTCTGGGCTCGCGGCGGTCCGCCCGGATGGGCCGAGGCCGCACTGCTGCTGGTCGCCATGGTGGCCGCGCGCACCGCCGCGATGGCCTGCAACCGGGTGGCCGACGCGCGGCTGGACGCCGCGAATCCGCGGACGCGCGACCGGGCGATCCCTGCCGGCCGGCTGTCCGTCCGCAGCGTCGCCGCGCTGGCCTCCGCGGCTGCCGTCGTCTTCGTCGCCGCCGCCGCCGCGTTCCTTCCCCTGGCCGGCAACCCCTGGCCCGCGCGGCTCTGCGTGCCGGTGCTGGCGGTGCTCTGCGGCTACAGCTACACGAAACGGTTCACGGTGGCGTGCCACTGGGTGCTCGGGGTCGCCCTGGGCCTGGCGCCGGTGGGCGTGTGGATCGCGCTGACCGGGCGCGTCGACGCGCTGCCGGTGCTCCTCGGCGCGGCCGTGGCCGCCTGGACCGCCGGCTTCGACATCCTCTACAGCCTCCAGGACATCGAGCACGATCGCGCGTCGGGCCTCTACAGCGCGCCGGCCCGATGGGGCGCCCGGGCCGCCGTCGCCGCCTCGCGTGCCTGCCACGCCGCCGCCGTTGCACTGCTTGCTGCGACGTATCTGTGGTCGCATGCCGCCGGAACCGATCGCGCCGTTGTCCTGGGACCGTGGTATCTTGTAGCGGTGGCCGTTCTGGCCGCACTGCTGATCTGGCAGCATCGCCTGGTGCGGCCCGACGACCTGTCGCGGATCGACCAGGCCTTCTTCACGGCCAACGCCACCGGCAGCGTCGTCTTCGCCGCGCTGGCCGTGGCCGACGTTCTGCTGTGACGCACCGACGACGAAAGGGACACAGGCCTCGTGCTCAACGAACCCACCGAGACCGGCATCCTCGACATGGCGACCGATCCGGCGCTGAGGGACGTATGCCGCCGCGCGATCGACGGGCAACGGCTGCACGCCGATGACGGCTTGCTGCTGATGCGGACGCCGGACCTGCCGACAGTCGGCCGCCTGGCATCGCTCGTGCGCCGCCGCCGCAACGGCCGCGTCACCTGGTACATCGTCAACCACCACATCAACTACAGCAACGTGTGCGAGAACCGATGCCGGTTCTGCGCGTTTCATCGCGTTCCGGGAGCCGAGGGCGCCTACACGATGACGGTGGACGAGGTGGTGGCCGAGGCCCGCGCGCTGGGCGTCTCCGGGGCCACCGAGCTGCACATCGTCGGCGGCCTGCATCCCGATCTGCCGCTGGAGTACTACATTGAGATGCTCTCGCGGTTGCACGCGATGCTGCCGGAGGTGCACCTCCAGGCGTTCACGGCGGTGGAGATCGCTCACCTGGCCGACACGGCGGGCCGGCCGGTGCGCGACGTGCTGACGGTGCTGCGCGACGCGGGCCTGGGCAGCCTCCCCGGCGGCGGGGCCGAGGTCTTCGCCCCGCGCGTCCGGCAGGCCCTCTGCCCGCGGAAGATTCCCGCCGAGCGGTGGCTCGACGTGATGGCCACGGCCCACGACCTCGGCATCCCGTCGAACGCGACGATGCTCTACGGCCACATCGAGCGGCCGGAGGAGATCATCGACCACATGCTCCGTCTGCGCCAGGTGCAGGACCGCACGGGCGGCTTCATGACGTTCATTCCCCTGGCCTTTCACCCGCACCACACGGAGCTTGCCGCCGCGGCGGCCGCGTCGTCCGGGCAGCCCCTGCGCCGAACCTCCGGCACGACGGCCTACGACGACCTGCGGGCCCTGGCCGTCGGGCGGCTGATGCTCGACAACGTGCCGCACGTCAAGGCGTTCTGGATCATGCTCGGCCTGGAGCTGGCCCAGCTCAGCCAGCATTTCGGCGTGGACGACATCGACGGCACGGTGGTCCAGGAACGGATCACTCACGCCGCCGGCGCCGCCACGCCGCAATCCCTCACGGTGGAGGAGATCCGCGCGATGATCCTCGACGCCGGCTACGAGCCGCAGGAACGCAACACCGTGTATCGCCGCGTGGTGCGCCACGGGAGTATGTGGCAGCTGGCCACCTGAACCGCAGACGATGGAGCGGCGCGGTGCATTTTGCCGAGCCGCCGAGACGCCTTCTGTGTTCCAATGGTGCAGGGGCCCTAATACCGTTGGGGTACGGACAACGGACCCACTTCCCAGCGCGACATCCGGACACGATCCGCGAACCGTCCTCATATCGGTTGCAGCCAACGCACAGGCACTGAACGACAAGGAGGATGTGGGTATGATCAGGTCCATGACTATAGGGTTGTGTACGGCGCTGCTTGTGGTCTGCGCGGTGCAGGCCCAGGGCGAGGCAACGACCGGGAACAAGTCGCTGACCTTCGACGGCGTGAAGGCGATGGAGGGCCTGACCGTCAGCGGGGACGTGGCGGCGGATGCCGCCAAGGGCCGCGACGAGAGCGGCGCGCTGCGCGTCGGCCCCGGCGGCAAGGTCGTGTGGCGGTTCGCCGACGCGGGGGCCTCGGGCACGGTCGAGATGTGGGTGTTCGAGGACGGCACGCAGCGCGGCGATCCGAGGGCCTACGGGGCCGGGCCGCTGTGGGGCGTGATCGACGCCGACGGGGCGCCGGTGCTGCTCGTCGGGCCGGTGTACGCCTCGTATCTGTCGGGCAACACGACGTACGCCTCGTCCGACCTGATTCTGAACGGCCCGGAACGCCCCTGGCAGCAGGTTCAGTACCTGGGCGTCAAGCGCGACAAGGGCTGGCATAAGTGGACCTTCCAACTCGACCCGGACAACGGCATGAGCCTGCTGTGCGACGACAAGCCGATCCGCGGGTTCGTCAAGGACAAGATACGCCTGAACGCGGTCCGGGGCGTGGTGATCCTCGGCGACGAAGCCAAGGACGGCGGACAAACGGTGTGGATCGCTGACGTGACGGCCAGACCCGGAGCGCCGATGCGGTCGGAGCCGCTGTGGCCTCCGCCGCCGCCGGAGGGGCTCGGCATCGTGCCGCCGCCCGCGGAGCAGACGGCCACGCCGTATGCCACGTGGCAGAACGGCCCGTCGCGCGATCCGGGCTACTTCCCGATCGCCGTCTGGTTGCAGGATCCGGCGCGGGCCGCCGAGTACAAGGCCGCGGGCATCAACCTCTACATCGGCCTCTGGAACGGCCCCACCGAGGAGCAACTGGCCGAACTGAAGAAGCAGGGCATGCCGGTGATCTGCGACCAGAACGAGGTGGGCCTGAAACACATCGACGACCCGATCATCGTCGGCTGGATGCACGGCGACGAACCGGACAACGCGCACAAGTTCGACGAGTACTGGAAGCGCGACAAGGAGAAGATCAAGGACGCCTGGCCCGACCTGTACGCCTCGCAGCGGCTCGACACGAAGGACTACGCGGGTTACGGGCCGCCGGTGCCGCCGAAGTGGATCGTGCGCGACTACGAGGCGATCCGAAGCAAGGATCCGAGCCGCCCGGTGATGCTGAACCTGGGCTGCGGGGTGGCTTGGGACGAGTACGTCGGCCGCGGCGAACGCACAGGCAAGCTCGAAGACTATCCCGAGTACATCAAGGGGTGCGACGTGGTGTCGTACGACGTGTACCCGGTGACCACGGGGCAACTGGCAAGCCAGCTGTGGTACCAGGCGCGGGGCGTCGCTCGGCTGCGCCAATGGACCGAGGACCGCAAGCCGGTCTGGAACTGCCTGGAGTGTACGGGTATGTCGGACGTGAACGTCAAGCCGACGCCGCACCAGGTGAAGGCCCAGGCGTGGATGGCGCTGGTTCACGGCAGCCGCGGGCTGATCTACTTCGTGCATCAGTTCAACCCGTTCAACGAGGCAGCGCTGCTGTCGGACGCCGAGATGCTGGCGGCCGTGACGGCGATGAACCGACAGATTCACGCCTTGGCACCGGTGCTGAACAGCCCGACGGTGGCCGATGCGGTGACGGTGGCGTCGAGCGAGCCGCACACGCCGGTCCACGCCATCGTCAAGCGGCACGACGGGACGACCTACGTGTTCGCGGTCTCGATGTACAGCCGCAAAACCGAGGCCACCTTCACGGTGACGGGCCTGCCGGCGGCGGCCAAGGCCGAGGTGATCGGCGAGAACCGCTCGATCGACGTGGCAGGCGGCGTCTTCAAGGACGCCTTCGCGGGTCACGAGGTGCACCTGTACCGGATCAAGTAGCGGGAACGATTGACGCAGCACAACGGAAGTCCCTTTACGGCCCAACGGGGCGGCAGTATACTCCCGCCCCGTTGGGCTTCTTCCATGGGTTTCCCAATGGCCACAGCAGGGCGTCGCCGCGGGTCAGCGCCCAGGCAGCAGCGGGCGCATGCGGCCGCGCGCTCGCCTTCGGGCGTCGCGGCGGGACCATGGGTTTCTCCTGCAATCAACGTGGAGGCGTGAGGCGATGGACGACATTCTGCGACGGGCCGAGGAGAAGCGGCAACAGGCCCTTGCGATTCTGGATGAGCTGGATCTGGCGACGCTCTGGTCGCCGTTCGGCCGGCCTGTAGTGGTCGGAGCGGTGCGGTACGGCCTCGTGGCGGCGCGCGACATCGACATGGAAGTCTACGCCGACGAGCCGCAGATCCGATCGGGGTTCGAGGTGATGTCCAAGGTGGCGGCGCATCCCGGCGTGCGGCAGGTGCTGTTCCTGAACGAGCTCCAGGGCCCGGACCAGGGGCTCTACTGGCAGATTCAGTTCCGTGACGGGCACGGGAATCCATGGAAGCTCGACACGTGGCTCGTCGGGCACGATCATCCGGACGCCCACTGGTGCGAGCGGTTCGGCGACGCCTTGAGCCGCACCCTCACCGACGAGAGCCGCCGCACGATCCTCCGGATCAAGGAGGCGGCCTGCGACGACAAGGCGGGCCTTCGCGGCATCGATGTCTACCGTGCGGTGCTGGAGGGAGGGGTGACCACGCTGACCGAGTGCCAGACGTGGCTGCGCGACCACCCCGCCGACGGCATGTGCCACTGGCTTCCCGGAGCATAGAAGGGCATTGGGCTCTGTCTGCAAACTGTACATGGGCCGCTTGCCCACGAGTCCCACAGGCAGGAAAGCTCGTGGAAGTCACAGAACGCAGGGCCAGGATGGCCCTGCCACGCACGGGTAAGATGCCCGTGCCACGGTGCAGCCACCCAAAGCGTTGATGCACCCGGAGGGACTCGCGGCCTTGCCCTGCGGCGCAGCCCGCGATACCATGGCCTCTTGAGAATACAGAGCGCGCTTTCAGGAGATACGCCCATGGCCGGACCCTTCGAGAGCATCACCCAGACGGTGGGCAACACGCCGTTGGTTCAGGTGCGCCGCCTGACGCCGGGCGCGGCCCGCGTGTACGCAAAGCTGGAGTACTTCAACCCGTTGTCGAGCGTCAAAGACCGCATCGGCGTCGCGATGATCGACGCCGCCGAGCGCGACGGCCGCATCTCCCCGGGGGCCGACATCGTCGAGCCCACCAGCGGCAACACGGGCATTGCCCTGGCCTTCGTCTGCGCCGCCCGCGGATACAAGCTCACGCTGACTATGCCCGAGAGCATGAGCGTCGAACGTCGGCGGCTCCTTGGCGCACTGGGTGCGCGGCTCGTGCTGACTCCGGCGGCCGAGGGTATGAACGGCGCCATCCGCCGCGCGGGCGAACTCTGCCGCGAGAATCCCGCCGCCTTCATGCCTAACCAGTTCGAGAATCCGGCGAACCCGGAGATGCATCGCCGCACGACCGGGCCGGAGCTCTGGAACGACACCGACGGCCGCATCGACGTGCTGGTCGCGGGGGTAGGCACGGGTGGCACGATCACCGGCACGGGCGAGTACCTGAAGGGCCGCAAGCCCTCGGTCCGCGTCGTGGCCGTGGAGCCGGCGACGTCGCCGGTCCTCAGCGGCGGCCAGCCCGGCAAGCATGCGATCCAGGGCATCGGCGCCGGCTTCGTACCCAAGGTGCTCAACCGGGCGATCCTCGACGAGGTGATCACTGTGAGCGACGACGACGCCTTCGCCATGGCCCGCCGCGCGCCGCGAGAAGAAGGACTCCTGGTGGGCATCTCCAGCGGCGCGGCCCTGCACGCGGCCGGCCTCCTGGCCGCGCGGCCCGAGAACCAGGGCAAGACCATTGTGGCCATCGTTCCCAGTTGCGGGGAACGTTACCTGAGCACGCCGCTGTTTTCCTGAGCGGCCACAGTACTGGAGCCGACGTGCCTGCCGACCCGCGACGCGTGGACCTGCACATTCATACGACGGCCAGCGACGGGCTGTACGCCCCGGCGGAGATTGTCCGCCGGGCCGCCGAAGCGGGGCTGGCGGCCATCGCCATCACTGACCACGATACCGTGGCCGGCCTGGGCGAGGCCCTCGACGCCGGCCGTCGCCTCGGCCTGGAAGTCCTGACGGGCACGGAGCTCAGCGCCGAGTTTCCCAACGGAACGATGCACATCCTCGGCTACGGCTTCGATCCGCGCCACCCTGCCCTGCTCAGTGCTCTGGAACAGTACCGCCGCTTTCGCGACGAGCGCAACCCGCAGATTCTGGCGAAGCTGGCCGAGCTGGGGATGCCAATCCGCTACGAGGCGGTTCGCGCGAAGGCCGGGGGCGAATCGGTCGGCCGCCCGCACATCGCCCAGGCCCTGGTCGAGGCCGGTCACGTGACCGGCGTGGACGAGGCGTTCCGCCTCTACCTGGCCCGCGGGCGCCCGGCCTACGTGAACCGTCGCCGCGCGTCGCCCGAGGAGGCCATCGGCATGATCCGCGCCGCCGGAGGCGCCGCCGTGCTGGCCCACGCCGGCCAACTCAAGCGGACTATGCAGGAGGTGCGGCGGATTGTCGCCGACCTGGCCACGGCCGGGCTCGACGGCATCGAGGTCTGGCACCCCGACCATTCGGCCGACGACATGCGCGCCCTGGCCGTCCTGGCGCGGCAACTCGGCCTCGCCGCGACCGGCGGCACGGACTACCACGGTCACGTCCGCGAAGACGTCCGCCTGGGCGTCGGCCGCGGCAACCTGGCCGTCGGCTACGAGGCCGTGGAGGCCCTTCGCGCCCGCCTGGCCGCGCGCAAGCCGTAGTGACGCGATTGGCGAAGGCTCCTCTCGTGGCACGGGCATCTTGCCCGTGCGTGGCAGGGCCATCCTGGCCCTGCGTTCTGGGATTCTTCCACGGGCAAGATGCCCGTGGCACTCATGGACAGGATGCCCATGCCACGGTACGGCCCACGGGGACGCGGACGCCCTCTGACCGAGCGAAGCCGTGCGCGAAGTGCGCGAAGTGGTTGAGTCCGCGGCGTCGGCCCGCTACAATAGTCTCGCCACACGTCGTGTGCCGTATCACACAAGAAGCTCAGAAGGAGAATGCCGTGCAGCGAACCCTGGTGATTCTGAAACCCGATGCCATGCACCGCCGCATGATCGGCCGCATCATTCAACGATTCGAAGACAAGGGCCTGAAGCCCGTGGCCATGAAGATGATGCGCATGACGCCGGAGTTGGCGGCACGCCACTACGGCGAGCACAAGGGCAAACCGTTTTACGAGCCGCTGCTGAAGTTCATCACCAGCGCGCCGGTGGTGGTCCTGGTGCTGGAAGCGCCTGCGGCCGTGGACATGGCGCGGCGAATGGTCGGTCCGACGTTCGGGGCCGAGGCGCCCGCCGGGACCATTCGCGGCGACCTGACCCTGTCGAACCGCTACAACCTGGTCCATGCCAGCGACGGGCCCGCGTCGGCCGAACGGGAAATCGCCCGGTTCTTCCGCCACGACGAGATATGCCCCTGGACGCCGTGCGACACGACGTGGATCTCCGAGCAGCCGTGGGACGACCTGTAGGAGCCTTCAGGCGCCATGAGCGACAACGTCGCCAAACGGATCGCCGAGCTTCGCCGCGAGATCGAACGGCACAACAGCCTCTACTACGCAGAGGCCGCGCCCGAAATCTCCGACGCCCAGTACGACCGGCTCTACCGCGAGTTGCAGGACCTCGAAGAGGCGCACCCCGAGCTGGCCGACCCCGCCTCGCCCACGCAGCGCGTCGGTGCAGGACCACTGAAGGGCTTCGCGCTCGCTCCCCACGACGTGCCGATGCTCTCCATCGACAACACGTACTCGCCCGAGGAAGTCCGCGAGTTCGACGCGCGTGTGCGGCGATTGCTCGAGACCGACGAACCGGTCGAGTACGTGGTCGAACCGAAGATCGACGGCGTGGCCATCAGCCTGCGCTACGAGCGCGGCCGCCTGACGCGCGGCCTCACGCGCGGCGACGGGCGCGTCGGCGACGACGTGACGGCCAATGTCCGCACCGTACATGACGTGCCGCTGCAATTGCGCAGCGACCAGCCGCCGGCAGCCGTGCTGGTCCGCGGCGAGGCATACCTCTCGCGATCACAGTTCGACCGCATCAACGTCCAGCGCGAAGCCGAGGGGCTGCCCGTGTTCGCCAACCCGCGCAACGCCACCGCCGGGAGCCTGAAGCTGCTGGACTCGCGCGAGACAGCCCGCCGCAGACTCAGGTTCTTCGCCTACTCCGTCGCCGCCGTCGAAGACGCCGCCCCACCCGCCTCGCACAGCAACAGCCTGGCCCTGCTGCGGCAGTGGGGCCTGCCGGTCAATCCCGACATCACGGTCTGCCGCGGCATCGAGGCTGTCATCGCCGAATTCGACCGGCGGCTGGCCGCGCGGCACGATCTGGACTACGACATCGACGGCCTGGTCATCAAGGTCAACTCGCTCGACCAGCAGGACCGCCTCGGACGCACGACCAAGTCGCCCCGCTGGTGCATCGCCTACAAGTTCGCGGCCGAACAGGCCGAGACCGTCGTGGCCGGCATCGAAGTGCAGGTCGGCAAGACAGGCATCCTCACCCCGGTGGCAAACCTCGAACCGGTGCAACTGGCCGGCACCACGGTCTCGCGGGCCAGCCTGCACAACTTTGACGAGCTCCGCCGCAAGGACATCCGCGAGGGCGACGTCGTGGTCGTCGAGAAAGCCGGCGAGATCATCCCCCAGGTGGTCGAGGTCCGAACCGACCGGCGAACCGCGGCGCGGGCCGAGTTCGCCATTCCCGAGCAGTGCCCCGTGTGCGGCGGACCGGCCGTCCGCGATCCCGAGGGCGTCTACGTGCGATGCGTGAACCCCGTCTGCCCCGCGCAGCTCAAGGAACGCATCCAGTATTTCGCCGCCCGCGACCAGATGGACATCAAGGGCCTCGGCGCCGCCCTGGTGGATCAGCTGGTGGACAAGCACCTGGTGAGCAGTCCGGCCGACCTGTACCGTCTCACCGCGGCCCAGGTGGCCGAGCTGGATCGCATGGGCGACACGTCGGCCGAGAACCTGATGAAGCAGATCGAGGCGTCGAAGCAGCGAAGCCTGGACCGGGTGATCGCGGCACTGAACATCCGCCACGTGGGCCGCCATGTCGCCGCCGTCCTCGCCGACGAGTTCCGCTCGATGGACGCCCTGGTGGCGGCCGCCGCCGATCCCGAGCGGCTCGAAGGGGTGCAGGAGATCGGCCCCGTCGTGGCCCGGAGCATCCACGACTTCTTCGCCGGCGAGGCCGGGCGCGCCCTGGTCAAGGCGCTGCGAGCCGCAGGCGTCCGCATGGAGGCCGAGGCCCGCGCCGACCCGGGCCCTCAGCCCCTGAGCGGCAAGACCCTCGTCGTGACCGGGACCCTCACACGGTTCTCGCGAAGCCAGATCGAGTCGCTGATCAAGTCGCTCGGCGGCCGCGCAGGGTCGAGCGTCAGCAAGAACACGGATTTCCTGGTCGCCGGAGACAACGCCGGCAGTAAACTCGACAAGGCACGGGCGCTCGGCGTTCGCGTGCTGTCGGAGCAGGAGTTCCTCGAGATGACAGGGCACAACCCGTGAGACACGCATTGTCCATGCCGGCACGTTGCACCGTGGTGATCGCGGCGGCACTGGCGCTGCTGGCCGGGACGGCGCGCACCGACGACGCCGTCACCGCCGAATCTGCCCAGCCGCCGGCGCCGACGACTGCGGCGCCGCAGCCGCAGGACGCACCTCCCGACGCCGCCGAGCCGACGCCTGCCCCTGCCGCACCGCCCGCCCCCGAGCGTCCCCAGGGCGCCCTCAAGCAGGCCGCGTGGTACCTGATGGGCTACGAGAAACACAAGATCGGCTACCTGAACCGGGCCCTCTACGCCCTCGACGGCGACGACTCGGGCGCCGCCTATCGCCTGGAAGTACGACGGTTCATGCGCAGCACCCTCGCGGTCGCGCAGGCCGACAGCTTTGAAGAGAGTGTCATGTGGCTCGACGCGTCGTTCGGCGGACTGCGGTTCCGCACGACGCGCCGCCTCGCGGGCGAACCTGAGCTGAAGCTCGAAGGCACCGTGGCCGACGGGCGCCTGAATGTTGAAGCCGCCTGCGGCGACGAGACACGCCGCTGGACCGTCGAGGCGCCGGCCGGGGCGACATTCGCCGGCGCGTTGCCGATCTGGCTGGCCACCCAGAGCATCGCCGAGGGCGGCACGTGGGCCCGATCCTTCGTCAACGAACGCAACGGCTCGCCGTCGGGCAATCCCGTGCGGTACCGCGCGATCCAGAAGGCCGGACTCACCCTCGACGGCAAACGGCAGGACGCCTGGCTGGTGGTCGAAGAAAACGGCCTGGCCCGGACGCTGCACGTGCTTCGCGCCGACGGACGCCTCTACCAGTCCATCGGACAGAACCACAATCAGACCCTCGAGGAAATCGACGGCAACAAAGCCGCCGGCCTGAAGCTCGACGGCGACATCAAGTGGCAGAACGCCGTGCCGCTGAAGGTCGGCGACGGCCTCAGCAGCGAGGCCTACGGCTACAGGCTCACGCTGCCCGACTATCCGTATGTGCCGCTCGTGCTCAACGACGGAGGCCTCGTGCTGATCGTAAACGTTCTGGGCGACGACACGCTCGCCGTCGTGGCGGCGCCGATCCGCGCCGGCGACCCGCAGGCCGCCGACCGACTCTACCAGGTGACCATGCTCTTCGGCATCCGCGGCGAACCGACGCGAAGCGAGAGAACCGTCGACGGCCTGACGGCCCAACTCCGCTCGACGACGTCGCCGGTGCTCGGCCGCGAGATGAACAGCCGATTCGCCGTCGTCATTCGCGACGACCTCGGATACCTCATCGGCCACATGGCCGTGTGGCCGGGCAAGGCCGACTCCCGCGACGTGCTCAGCCGCCTGTTGTCGAACGTCCGCTGGACCCGGCCCTTCGGCCGCGAACAGGGCGTCTGGAATGGCCGCCGCTACGAGAGCCACACCTATGGCTATCGCGTGGAGCTGCCGTCGGACGGTTGGCGGTTGCCGCAGCAGCGAAAAGGCGTGCCGACGAATCTCGAGACGGTCCGCGAGGACGGCGGCGCCGTGATCACGCTGATGGTGCAGCCGGCGCAGGCCGGCATCGCGCCCGAGACCGTGGCCGCCGGCTATCGTAAGACCATCGAGCAGGCCATGGGCCCGGCGGTCGAGGTGACGCAGAAGACCTGCACCCTGGACGGCAAGCCCGCGGTCGAACTGGCCTACGACGCCCGCGCGATCGACGACGAGCCCACGCGCACGCGGCACGTCATCGCCGTCAACGGCAACCACTGGTACCTGCTGACGCTGGTAAGCAAGAAGACCGTGATGGAGGCGGCCGAGGCCGCCTTCGACGCCGCCCTGAAAACCTTCACGTTCGGTGCCGACCATGAAAGCCCAGCGACTGACAACTGACCTCGCCATCGCCGGCATGCTCCTGGGCGCCACGGGCCTGGTGGTCAACATCTTCGGCCTGTTCCACTACATCTCCATCCTGAGCGCCGGCGCCGCCACCGTCGATGAGGACCGTGTCCGCAGCATCTACGTCTTCATGAACCTCCCGCTGAAGGTCGCGCTGGTCATCTGCTCGATCGCGCTGCTGTACCGCTGCCGCTGGGGCCGCGCGGCCATGACGGTCGTCGGCCTCGTCAGCATCGCTCACAGCGCCGTGGCCACCGTTGCGCTCGAGCGGAGCATCCTCCACTACTGGCTCACCATCGCCGGCCCCGTCGCCTGGGTCAAGGGCTGGGACTGGGTGGTGCTGGCCCTGGTCGTCTTCTTCTACGGGTTCCTGATCTGGCACCTGCATCGCCGGCCGACGCGCGACGAGTTCGCCCGCGCCGACGGCCGGCCGCTCGACTGGACCGCCGCCGGACGCGACGCCTGACGCCGTCGGCAGAGGACCGCCCCTCCATGCGATTCCGCCCGCTCCACCCCTGGGACGTCACCTACGACGAAGCCGTGGCGGTGCAGATGCGACTGCGCGCCATGCTGCGCGACGACGTGCCCCTGGACGTCCGCCGCCTGCGAACCGTGGCCGGCGCCGACGTGGCCTATGAAACCCGGCGCCGCCACCGGCACGGCCGCGACGACGACGAGCCCGTGGCCCGGTTCGTTGCCGCCGTCGTGGTCATGCGGCTGCCTTCGCTGGAGATTGTCGAAACGGCCGTGGCCGCCGCCGAGACCAGTTTCCCCTACATCCCCGGCCTGCTGAGTTTCCGCGAGGGTCCCGCCCTTGAGCGCGCCTTCGAGCAGCTCGCCGTCCGACCCGACGCCACCCTCTTCGACGGCCAGGGCGTGGCCCATCCGCGCGGACTCGGCCTGGCGTCGCACATCGGCCTGCTCCTGGACGCCACAACCGTCGGCTGCGCCAAGAGCCGCCTCTACGGCATCACGCGCGGCGAGCCCGGCCCGTGTCGCGGCAACCGACGGGCGCTCCTCGCGCCGGCGGACCCGGGTGCCGTGTTCGCCCCCGGACAACGCATCGGCACGGTGCTGCGCACCCGCGACGGCGTCAAACCCGTCTGGGTCTCCGTCGGCCACCGCATCGACCTCGACGCCGCCGTGCGGCTCGTGCTCCTGACGACCCGCGGCTGCCGACTCTGCGAACCCATCCGCGCCGCCCATCGCCTCGTCAACGATGCCCTGCGCCGCACCGTGCACGACGACCCCAGGATCGACTGAAGAAGACCGGGTGCATTGACGTTTTGGGCAAGCAGGGGCAAGATGCCCCTGCGACTCATGGGCAGGATGCCCATGCCACGGTACGGCCCCCAAAACGTTAATGCACCCAAGACGACCTCGACGATTGACACGCGCGGGATTGGCTCTACACTGAACACTTCAGGTGCGTCGCAAACGCGGTTGCGTGGTGGCACACGCGTCCCTACGGCTCTCGCGGCGCACCGCTTTGAATGGGAGACATGCTGTGGAAACCAATCACCCGCTGCGGTCCGCCAGGTGGATCTGGCCCGAGGGGTCGCACGACATGCGGAACACCTATGCGCAGTTCCGCAAAGACTTCCGCCTGACGCAAGTGCCGGCACGAGCGCCGTTCTACATCACGGCCGACCAGAACTACATGCTGTATGTCAACGGCCGCTACGTCGGCCGCGGGCCGGCTCGCGGGTATCAGGTGACCTGGGCCTACGACGAGCACGACCTGGCCGCACATCTGGTCAAAGGGCACAACTGGATCAGCATCCGCGCCTACAATGGCGGCATCAGCAACTTCCAGTACCAGTACCAGTGGCACGCCGGGCTGCTGTGCGCGGCCCGCTGGGGCCGGTTCCAACTCGTCAGCGACGCCTCGTGGTCGTCGCGCATCTCGGCGGCCGTCAAGCCCGACGTCGAGCGCGTCAGTCGCCAGATGAACCTTCAGGAGCACGTGGACGCGCGCCTGGACGACCAGGCCTGGATTCGCGCCGCCCGAGAGCCGCGCGATTGGCCACGGACTTCCGCCACACGACCCTTCGGCGTCATGCCGTGGCACAGCCTCGAACCGCGCGGCCTGCCGAACCTCGCCGAGCGGATGCTCACCTATCAGCGCACCTGCACCGCCGCCGAGGGCCGCTGCGCCGACGGATACCAGGACACGCACAATGCGACCGACCTGTTGCGCCGGGAGTGGCCCACAGCCCGCTGGCACGAGGCCCAGCCCGGGCGGAGCCTCCGCAACGCCTTCGCCCTCACGCTGCCCGCCGCCGGCGCCGACCGCTATGCGGCCGTCAGCGTGGACCTGGGACAACTCTCCGTCGGCACCCTGATCGTCGAGGCCGACGGCGCCGCCGGAGGCGAGATCGTCGACCTGTTCTTCTGCGAGGCCATCGAGTCCGGCGGCCAGCCCGCCCTCGTCATCCAGCACGTCAGCCAGGTCTCCATGTCGTCGCGACTGCGACTGCGCCGAGGACGCACCCGGTTCGAGTTCTTCCACATGATGGGCCACCGTTATGTGACGGCCATCGCCCGCAACACGCGTCGGCCCGTCCGCCTCCGGCTCAGCCTTCGCGAGACGATCTATCCGCACGCCATCAAGGGCCGGTTCGAGTCCGGCGACGACGTCCTCAACGACATTCACCGCATCAGCGTCCGGACGCAGCAGATCTGCTCCCTCGATGCCTACGTCGATACGCCCTGGCGCGAGCAGGCCCAGTGGTGGGGCGACGCTCGCGTCCAGGCTCGCAACACCTTCTACATCAGCGGCGACACCCGGCTCCTCGTCCGCGGCATCCGCTGCCTGGCCCGGCAGGAGGTCCCCAACGGCCTCACCTACGGCCACGCCCCGACCAACTCCCACGGGTCCATTCTGCCCGACTTCTCCCTCATCTGGGCCCTGACCCTCTGGGACCACTACTGGCAGACCGGCGACACGTCGCTCGTCCGCCAGCAGTGGCCACGCGTCGAGCGGCTGCTCGGCTACTTCACCGGCGAGGGCCGCGGACGCCACGGCCTGCTCCGCTACGACGAGCGGTACTGGCTCTTTCTCGACTGGACCGACATCCACAAACAGGGCACGCCGACGTTGCTGAACCTGTGGTACGTCCTGACGCTGGAAAAGCTGGCCGCGCTGGCCGGCGCAGCCGGCATGCCCGACCGGCGACGACACCTGCTCGGGCTCTGGAACGAACAGAAGCGCCTCGTGCTCGCCAAGCTCTGGGACCGCCGCAAGCGGTTGTTCCGTGACGGACTGACGCCCGAAGGCCGCCCCGTGGCCGCATGGTCCATCCACAACCAGACGCTGGCCATTCTGTGCGGCCTGAAGCGCGAGTGTCGGACGCACATGGTCCGCGAGCGGCTCCTGCCCTACCTCCAGGGCCACAAGGTGCCCGGCGCCAAGCCGTCAGCCTATTGGGTCACGTACGTCTATGACGTGATGGAAGAACTGGGCTACGGACGCGAGGTCGTCCAACACATCCGCACGGCCTATGCGCCCATGATTCCCTACGGCGGCACGTGGGAAACCTTCGATTTCCCCGTCGGCTTCGGCAGCACGTCGCATGCCTGGTCGGCGCACCCGATCTATCACCTCGCCGGCACCGTCGGCGGCGTGCTTCAGACTGACGTGGCCTGGCGGCGGATCGCCTTCGCCCCGGTGCTCGATCTGCCGCAGACCGACCGTGCGAGCATCGCCATTCCCACGCCGCGCGGCCTCGTGCGCGCCGCATGGTGCCGCCGCGGCTCGACCGCCGACGTGCAGTTGTCGCTCCCCAAGGGCATGACCGCCGAGGTGCGGCTCCCCGGCGTCGGCAAGACCCCCGTCACCGGCCGCAACCGTTGGTCGGTGCCGATCGACTGATCGAAAGCGACGGCTCGGCCCATGGCCTTTGGCCTCAGACAACTTCAGCCCGAGGAAATGGGGCGCGGCGGCGTCACGCGGACGCTCATCCGGCTGGCCATCCCCTCAGTGGTCGCCGGCCTGCTGGCGACGACCTATGAAGCCGTCGACGGCCTGTTCATCAGTTGGCTCGGCGCCAAGCAGATCACCGGCATCGCGTTCGGATCGACGGTGCTCTTCTTCGCCTTCGCCATCGGCGCCGCCGTTCAGCTTGGCGTGGCGACGTTGCTCAGCCGCCGCCTCGGCGAGAACGATCCCGAGGGTGCCCGCAACGTCCTGGAGCAGGCTCTCCTGGTCTCCTTCGTGGTCGGCATGGTCGGATCGGTGCTCGGCCCTCTGACGGCGAAGCCCGTGGTGGCCTGGCTCGGCGCCTCGGGCGACGAACTCACCCACGGTGCCCGGTACATCAGCCGCATTACCATGGGCATGGTCTTCATGCACGTCGGCATGACCGCCGAAGCCGGACTCCGGGCCCAGGGCAACACCGTCACGGGCATGCACGTGTCGCTCCTCGGCAACGTCGCCAACCTGATCCTGGACGGGTTCCTGATCTTCGGCCCGAACAACCCCGCTCGCGACGCGCCTCAGGTGTGGGGCCTGCGGCAGGCGGCCGCCTTCTTCACGGAGCATGGTTTCGATCTCGGCGTCCAGGGCGGCGCCACAGCCACCCTGATGACGCGACTGCTGGTCGTCGTGCTCCTGCTGGCGGCGCTGTGCTCCCAGCGGACGCGCGTCCGAGCCGGCGCCCCGTGGCGGATCCGACCCAACGACTTCTGGAGGACCGTCGGGCAGATCTACGTCCTGGGCGTCCCGGTCACCGTGAGCATCGTCGGCATGGCCCTCTCGAACGGAGCCATCAACTGGATTCTCAGCCAGCACAACTCGACCGCCGCCGGCATCCTCGGCATCGCACGGCGCCTCGAAATGTTCGCCTTCGTGCCGATCTTCAGCCTCAGCGGCGCCGTCGTCCCCATGGTCAGCTACAACCTCGGCGCCGGGCTTATCCCGCGCTGCCGCCGCGCCATCCTCATGGGGTGCCTCATCGCCGGCGTCATGATGGGCGCCTTCGGAGCCGTCATCTTCATCTTCCCGGCCCCCGTGCTGCGACTGTTCACCCAGAACGCCGAGATGCTCGACATGGGCGTCTCGTACTTGCGGATCAACTCGTGGTCCTACTTCTTCGTCGGCTGCGACATCATCCTCTCGGCCGGTCTCCAGGGCCTCGGCCGCGCCATTCTGTCTACCCTCGCACAACTGACCCGGGCCGTCTTCGTCAAGATTCCGGCTGCCTGGGTTCTGGCGACCCTCATGGGCGTCACCGGCGTCTGGATCAGCAACCCCATCTCCACCCTGGCCTGCTTCTCCCTGGCCAGCCTTCTGATGTGGTGGGCCCTGCGGCACATTCCCCGCCGCACCGCGCGCAGCGAGGCCGCTGCGGCATCCCACGACGTGGTCGCCCCCGCCGACCTCCCGGCCCCCAGCGACATGCCCCCAGGGATGGATTGATCTTCCGGGCCGCGCAGCGTATGCTGACGGTATGATCCGCGTGACCCATGCCCTGTCGATCGACGAGAACGAGATTCACTGGGAGGCCGTCCGCGCCTCGGGCCCCGGCGGACAGAACGTCAACAAAGTCTCCACGGCCGTCCAACTGCGGTTCGACGTGCTCCACTCCGCGAACCTGCCCGACGAGGTCCGCCAGCGGCTGCTGTGCATCGCCCACCGCCGCATCAACAGCCGCGGCGAACTGGTCATCGACGCCCGACGCCATCGCAGCCAGACACGCAACCGCGACGACGCCCTGGACCGACTGGTCCAGCTCATCCGCTTGGCCGCCGTGCGTCCCAAGACCCGCCGCAAGACCAAGCCGCCCCTGGCTGCCAAACAGCGCCGCCTCGACGCTAAACGTCATCGCGGCCAACTCAAGCGAACCCGCGGGCCCATGTTCCGCGACGGCGACTAGTCTTTCGTTTCCGGCAAGGGTTTGCCGCCTGTATCCAGATGCCAGCGCGGACGCTTGATGAACGGCCCGCCCTTGAAGACCTGGCCGATCTCGCCGCGCTTCTCCAGGTAATGCATGCAGCTGCGCATACACCCGCGCGAGCCCCCGATGCCGTAGCTGCCCGCCCCGCTCCACCGGGAGATGTACGTATGCCCCTCGATGATGAAACCCGAGGGCGTTTCTTCCGTCGGCCCCCAACGACCCAGCGACATCGGCCAGCAGAACTTGTACGCATGATCCTCCGACACCTGCTGCGCCATCACGTCGAACTGGTAACCCGGCATCGACACCGGAATGAACGGCGACGTCCTCGGGTCGCCGCCATGGAACGCCAGGGTGCACCGGCCCATGTCCACGTCGGCCCAGCGGTAGGTCTTGTCCTCAATCTGAATTTCGACCGTCCGCCCCTCCTTGATGTGCGGAATCGCCCCGGGGCACCCCTTCACACAGGCCATGTCCAGCTTGCACAGGCTGTTGGGCTCCAGGAGCGGATCCGGCTCCAGCGGCATGTCCGTCAGAATCGCCGCCAACCGTTGCCGCGGGCCGAATTCCCTGGTCAGAAACACCTTGGACCAGCCGATTTCGCCCACCCCCGCCGCCACCCCCGCAATGCGGATCGCCAACTGGACCTCCGGAGCCACCCCGCCCGGACGCAGCGGCTCCGCCGGCGGCTGACGCTCCGGCACACCGGGGTAATACGGTACGGCCTCGTAGCCGAAGTCCTCGATCAGGCACGCCGTCTCGTACAGCGGCAGCGGAATAAAGTAGGTGTTCAGCAGACCGTGGTAGCAGAAATGCGTGTAGGCGGGCCAGTGCGTGCCTTCCTCGATGCCGCGCCATCCGCCCCGCACGATCCGCCGGCCCACCACAATCACCGACTTCGTCTCCGGAAAGATCTCCGCCGGGTGCATCCGCGTCGGCGCGTTGGCGAATCGCTCGATGTTGGCCACGCCGAACAGATCCAGCCCGCGCGACAGCGCGTACTGCCGCAGCGCCTCTTTCGTCAGTGTCTTGGTCTTCATGGCATCGCCCTATAGTTTGTACAGGTCCACATCCGGTTTGACCACCCACGCTGTGCGCTGCCTCAGCGGCGTCGCGAAACGGTCGGACACCTTGCCTTCCCGCTCCATCAGGTCAAGCAGCCCCCGCAGGCACGTCGCCGCCACGCGATCGGGCCGCCCGGCCGGGTGTTGACGATTGGCCAACGCCCCGTTCTTGCACGTGCGGCACTGCGCGTAGTCCACCTGGGCCACGGTCATCGTCTTGCCGCAGATGGTACGCATCTGCTCGCCCACGAAGGCCCCGAGAGGACACAGCGTGCGGCACCGCTCCGCCGACGGCGAGAGCGTCTCCGTCAGAAGCGGAGTAGGCTCGATCTCCGCATCGGTCAGGATAATCTGAATCCGCTGTCGCGTGCCGAACCGCGGCGTGAGCAGGCAATCGCAGTAGCCGATTTCGCCGACGCCTGCACGCACCGCGGCATCCTCATGGTCCAGCAGCACGTTGGGCCGCGGGGCCTTCGGTCGCACCGCCACGCCCATCGGCGGCACCTCCGGCGGCAAGTTCGGCAGAGGCACCGCCTCCCACCCGCTGTCCTCCAGGAACTCCGCCACCTGAATCGTCGTCAGCGACGTGAACCGGTTGTCCAGCCAGTCGAGACCGTAGAGGAGGTAGTTGCTGAAGTTCGTGCCCTCTTCGACGCCGCGCAGGGCCCCCCGCGGAATCCGTCGCCCCAGCACGATCACCGACCGCGTCTCAGGGAAGATGGCCCGAGGGTGCCTCTCCAGCGGCAACTCATCAAATCGCTCGATATTCGCCACCCCGAACAGGTCGGCGCCTGCCTGCTCGGCCGCCGCCCTCACATCACGAAGTTCCATAGTCCTTTGCCTTCCTTTCGTATCACTCTGCTGAGGCCGCCCGATTGCCATTACTCAGGTTGAGACGCCCTGCCACCTTGCCCTTTCGCAGGGCAGACACGGATGCACTCCTCGCCGATCGTCAGGTACCGCTTCTGAACGCCCCACGTCGTGTGAGCCACCGCTGCCGCAACGGCCGACGCCGTCCGATCCTCCGGCACCGGCGCGTCGGTCTCCATGCCCACGTACTGCGGGCCTTCCTTGCCGCTGAGGGCCAGCCGCTTCGCCCAGTCGCAGGCAAACGCGTCAACCGATGGCACGTGAAACTCAGTGCCTTCGATGGCCAGAACCATGCCGCCGTCCCGCAAGGCCGCCGTCGGACAGGACGACACGCACCGCCCGTCGCACTTCGGGCAGAACAGGTCGCCCGGCAGAAGCGGATCGCTCGGCAGCGGCAGATCCGTCACCACCGCCAGAAACCGTTGCCGCACGCCGAACTCCGGCGTCAGCGGACTGCCGTTGCGGCCGATGGTCGCCAGGCCCGCCAGCAACGCCGCGAAGCGGTTGCTTCGCATATCCGGCAGCATGCCACGAGGACTCTTCACCGTGGACGCCAGGGCCGTCAGATCCGCCACCGGCACCCCGGCATGACCGCTACGGTTCAGACGCCGAATGAGCTGATATCCGACATCCTGAAGCAACTGGACGGACTCGTGGCAGGCGAATACATACGGCCCGACCGTCTCGGCCGGAGTGGTCTTGGCCGTGTCCAGCGCGGCATCAGGAAGGTGCATGCCAAGCACCACCACGCTCCGTGCTCCCGCCAGCCAGTCTTCGGGCCCGCGCATCGCGACCTCGCGATGCGTCACCGCAGGCACAAACGGGCCGTAGATCAGCCCCTTGTCCTCCACCTCCTCGGCCGGACGCGACGCGAGGTCCAGCCCCTTCGCCGCCTCGCGAAAAGCGGCAAAGCGATCCATATCGAACATGCCCACGAGGTCCGCCCCGGCCGCGCGGCACAGGTCGCGTATCTCGGCCGCCGTCGGCGCCGCGACCTTCGCATGGTCGCAACGCCTCGTCGAGGGCAACTCGGCGCTGGTCAGCACCGTGGCGAACCGCACCTCCCCGTCAAACACTCCCAGACGCTCCGCCACCAGCGTATCGTGAATCCGAGTCAGACAGATCGCCGAGTATCCCTGGATGTCCAGCTCGTGCGCCATGTCCATCGCCGCATACACCAGACGCCGGCGAACCTGGGCATCGAGGTCCGGATGGCCGCCCGCGCCGCGCGGCACGCGAATGCCCACCGACACCACCGAGACGGCGTCCGGCAGATGGAGCCGCGGATGCACCGGACCGTCCTCCGCGAAGTCCGCCGCCCGGCCCACAGCTAACACGTCCAGCAGCCCGTCCTCGAAGATCCGGTTCAGCCGCCCGAGCAGTTCCGCCGGCGTCTCGGCCGAGGGCGTCTTCTTCCGGCGCGGGGCCTTGCAGTACTGCGGGTCGCTCACGCGCCGCTCGGGCACCATGCAGAACTTCAGGCAGTTGCCCTCGGCCCCGCCGTCCTGCCCATAACGCTCCAGATTCTCCAGGATGACCTCTTCGGTCACCTTCTCCGGCGCCGGAATCGACAGGCTCAGGTCGAAGTTCTCCGCCCAGGCACAACGCCACTTGTTCGTCTGGGGAAACTCGTACCGTTGGCCGCCGATCTCCACCGACGCCAGCCCCTTGGTCTCCTTGCGGAACGTGTCCATCGGACAGTGCCGCACGCAGGCCATGCACCGGTCGCACAGCGGCGGGCCGTCGTACATCGGCGTAGGCTCCAGCGCCGCATCCGTGACGATGCTGACAAACCGGGCACGCGGACCAAACTCGGGCGTCAACGCGAGGTTGTTCCAGCCGATCTCGGCCAGACCCGCCGCCACGGCGGCGTATCGGTGAACCAGATCGGGAGCAAAACTCACGTTCAGGTCTTTGTAGGGATGATAGCGCCAGATGTTGCTCGACGCGATCGGCAACGCCCGATGACCGTGACTTTCGATCAGCCGCGCCACGCGGAACGAGATGTCGTCGAGCCGGCTGTTCATCCAGTACTGTACCGCGTACGGCCCCACCACCTGTTGCCGCGGCTCGCCGCCCAGCTCCACGGCGGCATCCGGATGGTGAATGGCCGCCACGACGACCGACCGGGCGCCGGGCATCAATCCCTGAGGACTCATCCTCAGCGGCGCATTGGCAAATCGCTCCACCGGCGCCACCCCAACCAGGTCCGCCCCCATGCCGCGGGCCAGCGCCTCTATCTCACGCTTCAGGCTCATCTCGCTCCTCTTTCTTCCTGCGATCCGGACGTGGCGACGTCGTCGACGACGACGCAGCTGCCGACCCGAACTGCCGCGTCAACGCCGCGCCGATCTCCTCGGCCGCAACGGGCATACGCCTCAGAATGTCGCTCCTGTGTCCCCCCTTGAAACGGAAGATCGGCAGGTACAAACCGAGGGCCGCCACCACCCGATGCCCGTCACGAACCACGCACCCGACACCCGTGACGTCCGTCCGCGGCAGCTCAAGGCAGCCCTCCCCCCGACGCACCTCCGCCAGGCAGGCCACCAGCGATGGCCAGTCCCGCGCCTCCGGCCAGTCGTCGCCCGGCAACCCGTGCACCGCCACATACGTCTCCAGTTCGTGCCGCGGCGAATGGGCCAGCAGCAATCGCCCCGTGGCTGTCACATACGCATTGGCATCCATCATGACCGACTCGTCCACGCGGACCTCGCCACTGCCCCCGACGCTACAGAGCGTCAGCCGCGTGCCGTGACTGAGCGTCACAAGAATGACCGTCTCGCCCACGGCCTGCGCCAACGCCCCCATGACCGGCTCGGCCACCGCCACCAGATCCTGCCGGTACGGCCCCTTGCGAGTCAGGTAGTAGGCCATCGGGCCCAGCCGGTACCCCATCCGCGGCCCCACCTGCTCGGCATAGTGCATCTCGGTCAGCTTCTTCAGAATGTGAACGCAGGTGGCCCGATGGAGCGACAGCCGGTCGGCAATCGCGCCCAGCGAGAGCGGCTGCTGCGGCTGCTCGGCCAGGACCTGAAGAACCTGGAAGGCTTTTTCAAGAGCACCAGCACGTTTCATGTCAGGAAACTCCGTTTCACGTCAAGAAAGAATATAACCACCCGTCCGACCCCGTCAAAGCGAATCGAACCCAATTTCGTACCTGGAAACGCCCGTCGCCAGTATCGTCCCGCCCATCCCTGGAAACGGCGGGAAACGACGTAGGGGTCGCTCGCGAGCGACCCGCGAGCGACATGCACCCTGGGAGGGCGGCTCGCGAGCCGCCCCTACGGTTGGCGCTATTGCCAGAACCGTGGCCCGCCACAAACGTGACGTGCACCTCATGAAGAACGAGGGACGATAGTGCCCTATCGTCCCTCGGCAACGGCGAAGTCTATGCAGCAGCAAGTCACTTGTGCTTGTTCACGATCTCGATAGCCACCGTGCCGTCCGCACGATCAATGGTCTTCACGGCCAGCGAAATCCGATTGTCCGCGTTCAGCGCGTCCCAGTAGAACCGGGCCGTGTCCTTGATGTCGTCGCACAGCGGCAAGGCGTACGGCTCCCCCGCGAACGACGGCAGCGGGTTGCCGTCGGTCATGTACGTCGTCACACAGTAGCCCACGCCCGCCGTCGCCCGCTCGTAGCAGAACGTCTGACGCAGGCACAGCCCCGCCTCCGCCGACGACCCCTTCAGCACCGACAACGCCATCGGGTTGTCCGCGTCGCCCAGGTTCACCACGCCGCTGATGCGCGGCGTGAAGTTCGGCTCGTCCGGCTCATAACGCGCCTTGGCCAGCGACGATTCGAAGCTCTTGCCCGCCGCCAGCCCGTCGCAGATCGTGTCCGTCTGGGCCCCGTTCGACACCACGTGGCACTTGCCCGCCACACGGATCGCGTTGTAGATGATCAGCGACGGATCCTTCACCTTGCTCGCGTCGAACGCCTGCGTCCGCACCGTGCCTCCCTCGTTGACGAAGACGCGATTGCGGCTGTTTTCGCTGCGGCCCATGATCCAGTACACCTGCACGTACCGCTTTCCGTCGGGGCTCGCCCCCAGGATGATCCCGCGGCCCGGATACGGATTCCGGCGCAGCGCCTCGGCGTTGGCTTTCATCGTCGATTCAATGCTCATCGCGTCTCCTCCCCTTCGCGGGCCTCGTTCGCCTCACCGTCACGCGCCGAACTTCATCAGCTTGTCGGCATGCGCCAGCGCCATCTGCATCAGGTACTTCATCGGCAACCGCCCCATGCCCCCCGCGGCGCAGGCCACCTCGTTGAACTCCGTCACGCCGTCGCGACGGATGGTCGCCGGAGCCCACAGCAACGCCGGCACCGGGTGCCACGAGTGCGCCTTCAGCTTCGACGGCGTCGAGTGGTCGCCCGTCACCACCACCACGTCGGGCTTCAGCGCCCGAAGCGCCGGAATCGCCGCGTCCAGTTCCTCGATGCGCTTCACCTTCGCCTCGTAGTCGCCGTCCTCGCCCGTCTTGTCCGTGTACTTGAAGTGAATGAAGAAGAAGTCGTACTCCTGCCACCGCTTGCCCGCCACCGCGATGTTCTCCAGCAGGTTGTTGCCGGTCTCCAGCAACGTCATGCCCACCAGGCTCGCCACGCCGCGATACATCGGATAGTTGGCGATGGCCCCCGCCGTCAGTCCGTAACGCTCGGCCATGCTCGGCAGTTCCGTGTGCAGCGCAAAACCGCGAGCCAGCACGAAGTTCGCCTTCGGTTCGTCGGCCAGAATCTTGCGGATCTGCGACAGAAGCTTCTTGACGATGGCCACCGTCTTCTTCGTGCCGGTCTTGGCGTCCAGCCCTTTCGGATCCAGCGGCGGCACGCCCGTGGCCTGCGGATCGGTGTCGGCCAGCGACTGGCTCAGCCCCTTCCCGCGAAGCACCAGCACCGCCCGGTGCTCGGCCTCCGTCTGGAGGACGATCTTCGCCCCGTCAATCGCCTTCGGCAGCTTCGCCACGAGCTTGGCGATGATCCGCTCGTTCTCCTCGGTCGGAATGCGGCCCGCGCGACGATCCACGACATTGCCCTGCTTGTCGAGCGTCGCGAAATTCAGCCGCGCCGCCAGGTCCCCATCCTTCAGCGGGAACCCCACACCCAGTGCCGACAGCAGCCCGCGGCCGATGATGAACTCCGTCGGCTCGTAACCGAACAACCCGAGGTGCCCCGGGCCGCTGCCGGGCGTGATCCCCGGCATCACCGGATCCAGCAACCCGCATTCGCCCTCGGCCGCCAACTGGTCCAGATTCGGCGTCCGGGCCTGTTGAAGCTCCGTCAGGCTGTTCGGCCCCGACTGGATGCTGCCGATGCCGTCGGCGATCAGAAACACGATCCGCTTGTCGTTCTTCTGCACCAGAGTGCTGAGATCCAGAGACATGTGCGTCGCTCCTTCCCTGAGACAGGCCTGCCTGTATTGCCGGTTTGAGTCCGAGCGGCCATTGTACCGCCACGGCCGGGCGCACCTCAAGCGCGACCTGACGATTTTGACCCGACAAATCCGCCGGGCGCCGTGCCTGCCCCGTCAGGCATGGCGGTGCGACAGAGACTCCCCCCGCTCCGCTGCTTGTTCTCTCGGGCCGGGAGTGCTACAATCCCTGCTCCTCGTGATCCGTGGGCGACGTTCGAGCGGTTGGGGCTGGCCGACATGCCGACACCGGCAATGCAACAGTACAAGCAGATGAAGGCCCGGTACCCGGAGACCATTCTGTTCTTCCGGATGGGCGACTTCTACGAGATGTTCTACGACGACGCCCGCGTCGCATCGAAGGTCCTCGGACTGGCCCTCACCACCCGTTCCAAGGACAGCGGCAACCCCATCCCCCTGGCGGGCATCCCCTACCACGCCGTGGACTCGTACCTGGCCAAGATGATCCGGGCCGGGCACCGCGTCGCCATCTGCGAGCAGATCGAGGACCCCAAGCAGGCCAAGGGCGTCGTCCGTCGCGACGTCGTCCGCGTCGTCACGCCCGGCACCCTCACCGACGAGTCAATGCTCGACGACCGCGAGGCCAACTACCTGGCGGCCGTCTGCCCCGACGGCCCCCGCGCGGGCGTCGCCTGGGTGGACCTCTCGACCGGCAAGTTCTGGTGCCACGACACCACCGCCGCCGGCGCTTGCGACGAAATGGCACGCCTTGGCCCCGCCGAATGCCTCCTGCCCGAGCAGATCGTCGAACACGATGCCGCCACCACCGCCCGCCTGCGCACCGCCGCGGCCAGCCCCGTCGTCAAGCGGCCCGATTACCTGTTCGACCCCGACGACGCCCAACGGCGCCTCAGGGAGCATTTCGCCGTCGCTTCCCTCGACGGGTTCGGTGTGGCCGACATGCCCCTGGGCGTCCGCGCCGCCGCGGCCGTCCTTCAGTACCTCGAAGAGACCCAGCGAACCGCCCTCGGCCACATCCGCCGCCTCACCGCCGTCCGCAGCGACCGATTCCTCTATCTCGACGAGGCCACCGTCCGTAGCCTCGAGCTCACGCGTACCCTCCGCGGCGAATCGCGCGAGCACACGCTCCTGGACGTCCTGGACCAGACGCGGACCCCCATGGGCGCGCGGCTCCTGCGGACGTGGATCCAGTTCCCGCTGGCCGACACGGCGCGGATCAACGCGAGGCTCGACGCCGTCGAACTGCTCGTCGCCACTCGCGAGCTGCGCGATGACCTCGCCGCACACCTCGACGACGTCGCCGACCTCGAACGCATTGTGGCACGCGTCGCGGTGCTTCGCGCCGGGCCGCGCGACCTGGTGGCCCTCGGCCGCAGCCTCGCCCGGATGCCCGCCCTCAAGGCCCTGCTGGCCGAACGACAGGCCGAACGGCTGCGAACCCTCGAACAGCGCATCGAGCTCTTGCCCGAGCTGCGCGCGTTGCTCGAGGCCTCGATGGCCGACGACGCCCCGGCTACGCTGCGCGACGGCGGGTTCATCCGCCCCGGCTACCACGCCGAACTGGATCGCCTGCGCGACATCCGCACCGGCGGCGCACGATGGCTGGCCGAGTTCCAGGCACGCGAAGCCCAGCGGGCGGGCATTCCGTCGCTGCGCGTCGGGTTCAACAACGTCTTCGGCTACTACATCGAAATCACCAACGCCCACGCCGACAAGGTGCCGCCCGACTACATCCGCAAACAGACCCTCAAGAACGCCGAGCGCTATATCACCGAGGAGCTCAAGCTCCACGAAACCGAAGTCCTCGGCGCCGAGGAGAAGGCCCTCGCCCTCGAACTGGAGCTGTTCCAGGACATCCGCCGCCGCGTAGCCGAGCACACCGCCGCCATCCAGTCCCTGGCCGACGCCCTGGCCGAGCTGGACCTGCTGTGCACGTTCGCGGCCGTGGCCGTGCGGCAACGGTACGTGCGCCCCGAGGTCGGCGACGGTCTGGAGTTCGAGCTGCTCGACAGCCGCCACCCCGTCCTCGACCGCACGCTCGGCGCCGAATTCGTGCCGAACGATTGCGTGTTGTCGGCCGACGAGTGCCGCCTGATGATCCTCACCGGGCCGAACATGGCCGGCAAGAGCACCTACATCCGCCAGGTGGCCCTGGTGGCGCTGATGGCCCAGATGGGGTCGTTCGTCCCGGCCCGGGTGGCGAAGATCGGTGTCGTGGACCGCATCTTCACGCGGGTCGGCGCCGCCGACGAGCTCGCCCGCGGCCAGTCCACCTTCATGGTCGAGATGAGCGAAACGGCCAACATCCTCAACAACGCCACCGAACGGTCGCTGGTGATCCTCGACGAGGTCGGCCGCGGCACGAGCACCTTCGACGGCCTCGCCCTGGCCTGGGCCATCACCGAGCACCTTGCCCGCGCCACGCGCTGCCGCTCCCTCTTCGCCACGCACTACCACGAGCTGACCGAACTCTCCGACCTGCTCCCGGCCACACGCAACTTCAACGTCGCCGTCCGCGAGTGGGAGGACGAGGTGGTGTTCCTGCACAAGATCGTGCCCGGCGGCACCGACAAGAGCTACGGCATCCACGTGGCCCGGCTGGCCGGGGTCCCGCGCGACGTCGTCCATCGCGCTCGCGACATCCTGGCCGCCCTCGAATCGCAGCACGTGGACGAGTCGGGCCGGTCGCTCCTGGCCCGGCGCGTCAACCACGAGGCCGCCGAGGCCGACACGAAACGCCCCCCGGCCGCCGACCAGTTGTCGCTCTTCGAAGACCCCGGACGCGTCGTCGTCGACGAATTGCGCAAGCTCAACCTCGACGCCATGACGCCCATCGAGGCCCTCGTCAAGCTCAAGGAACTGAAGGACAAAACGTGACCGACCCGCGGACCATCCTCGCCGAGCCTGCAGAACCCAGGCACGCCCTCTGGACCGCCGTGGCCCTGACCGTGGCCTGCGTCGCGATCCTTGCCGTCGGCGGCTGCCGAAGAAGCAGGAATCTCTCCAGGCTCGAACCCGTGCCCTCCAAGCCCGGAAGCCTCACCCTCGTGCCGAGCGTCAATGGCGAGTCGGCCGCCCCCGAGCTTCGCGGCTGCGTGCGGCTGACCGTCGTCGACGAGCACGGCACCACCGTCACCGCCATGGAAACCGGCGTTCCCGCCAAAGGACGGTGGCAGATCGGATTCACCGGCGACCGACGCATCTGCATCACCTCCGATGCGCGCGGCGTGCAGTGCTGGGAGATACAGGACGACGGCCGATGGCAGGCCACCCGAGGCAGCTACAGGAAGGTCGGACACGACAGGGTCCGTCACGGACGCTGGATCTGGTACCGCGACGACGGGACCGTGGACCGCGTGGTCTGGTTCCACCTGGGACGCGAGGTCACCGAGGACGAGTACGTCGAACTGTTGATTCAGGAACAGAAGCCCCGCACCGAGCCCGCCGCCGCCCCTCAGCCGTGAACCGCCCGACCAGAGGACCTCACGCAGACCGCCGACTCACCGCCACGGAGCACCCTGAGAAAGGGTCTTCCGCCGCCCCGCAAACCACTGTCGGCGAAAGACCCTGGAGGAGAATGCAGATTCTGGACGACTTACGACAACACGTTCGTGGCGTTCTCGATCTCCCGAACGACCGAACGCAGGTTGAACGGCTTCGGCAGATAGCTCTCGAACCCATAGCTCAGGTACTTCTGCGATTCCTGCTCCTGGCCGCCCACGCCGATCACACGAGTCGCCGCAAGGTCCGGATTGCTCTTCAGGGCCTTGAGCACCTCGTGCACGTTGCAGTCGGACAACTCCAGCTCGAACAGAATGACGTGCGGCCGGAAACTGTCGGCCATCATCCCCGCCTCGAACGCGTTGCTGGCCACCTGAACCGAGTACCCCACGTCCCGCTCCAGGCTCGTTCGAAGCAGGTCGGCCATGTCGTACTCGTCGTCCACGATCAGGACGCGAGTGACGCCGATCTCCAAGCCCTTCAACGGCATGCCGTGTGTTCGCATGAAGCGCAGCAACTGATCCCGCGGAATGCGCCGGTCCTTGCTGCCAGGAATGCGATAGCCTTTGAGTTGACCCGTGTCAAACCACTTGCTGACCGTGCGCGGACTCACACGGCAGACACGGGCGACCTCCCCGGTGGTATAGACATCCTTTACCATCCCTCTCCCCGTTCGCTTCGAAAATCTCAGCGTTCTTCAGATGTGCACCAAGACGTGCACTGAACAGTGCCAATGCCCCCTTCACAGGGCAAGGAAATATAGCTCAGGAATCCCGCACAGTCAAATACCTTCGCCCACCGGCCAGCCGTGGTTTGACGCTCGCACGACTCCGTTTTCAGCGTTGCAGAGCCCACCAGAAAACCGCGCAAACCACTTAACCCATTATTTGCCAATTCCTTACACGACTTCTGCCCGAACCACCGATCTGGCAGTCTGGGAAACCTCTGCGGCCTGTGACGCCCAGAACGGCTCCGTCCGATAGCTCAAGAAAAACAACACGGAAAATGGCTTTCTTCTGACCGCCGACCCGGCCGATACACCTCCCATCGCACAGCGGCTGAAAGGATGGATGCCTGTTTTCAGTAGCGCCAGGCCGCTTCCGCCCATGCGGCGGTTGCAGCCTGTCGGAGCGTTGACCGGCGGCAACACCCGCGGCAACGCTGTCGGTTCCCGACCACGTGCGGCTCACCGTGCGGGTGTTGTCCACAGTAAATCTCAACGGCTTCCACGGGCGGCGATAAACCACCAGAGAGAAACACCTTGCAATCAAACCGCCGTGGTATTAATATGTGTTTCGACCCGTGCGGAGGCACCTGGGGTATCTTGTCTGCGGGACGGAGCGTCCCATGAGTCTGTTGCAGGGAGGCATGTCTCCATGCGTGTCGTGAATCGCATAGCGCTGTGCATCACTGTCCTGGTTGCTCTGCCGGGTGCCCTCGCCCTGGCCGGGTCGCCCGCCGCCGACCGGACTCAGAGGTTTGCCTGGAGCGGCTGGATGCCCGCGGCCCGCGCCGCCGCACGGCAAGCCGCCGAGGCCCCCGCCCAGGCCGACCCCGATGTCTACGAGGCCGCCTTCGACTTCCGATTCCTCAACCGCCCCAAAGTGACCGGCCCCGCCCAGGCCCCCGCCGTCGCCATCGAAGGCGAAAGCCTCTGGCGGAACCCCGGCGACCCTGTCGTCCCTGTCCGATTCGCGTCACTGGCCCTGCCGCCCGGAACCGAAATCGCCGACGTGCACGTCGAGCTGGGACCGCCGGAGGTGATCGCCCGGGATGTGGACGCCCTGGCCACCACGCCCCAGCCGCTGCCGACCGACGTGCCGCCGAACGCGGCCCACGGCGGCCCGCCGCCCGTCACGCGGCAATCGTTCCCCGCCGACCGCCCCGTCACTTGGCGCACCGTGGCGGCCTCCGGCTACGACCTGGTGCTGCTGAACCTCTTTCCCGTCCGCTACGATGCCGCCGCAAGAACCGTCGTCAGCTACCCTGAGATGTCCGTCGCGGTGACGACGCGCCCCGTCAAGGCCCGCGGCCGGGACCACCTCGCGGTGCGCCGCGGAAGCGCGGACCGACTCCCCCTGGCCCGAACGCTCGACAACCCCTCCGCCCTGGACGCCTACGAGGCGCCCGCCGAGGAGCCTCAGCCCACAGGCGGCGCCCTGCCGCCCGGCGGACCCTACGACTACGTCATCATCACCAGCGACGCCCTCCGTGCCACATTCCAGACCCTGGCCGACCACAAGACCGCGCGCGGTGTTCCGGCGACGGTCGTCACCACCGCCACGATCTACGCCAGCTTCACCGGCACCGAAACCGGCGACAACCCCGACAGAATCCGCGACTTCATCCGCCAGGCTCGCGACACGTGGAACACCCGCTACGTCCTGATCGGCGGCGACGTGGACCAGGTTCCGTTTCGCGGCGGCTACGGCTACGTGTCGTCCGACTACGTGGACAACGCCATCCCGACCGACATGTACTACGCCTGCCTGGACGGCCCGTGGAACAACGACGGCGACTCCATCTGGGGCGAGTCGAACGACGGCGACAAAAACAAAGACGTGGACCTTTACCCGGACGTGTTCGTCGGCCGCGCACCGGCCGGCAACGCCACCCAGGCCGCCCATTTCGTCGCCAAGACCATCCTGTACGAGACCACGCTGCACGCCAACCGCACCCACGGCGTCTGGCTCGGCGAGCAACTCGACAGTGCCACCTGGGGCGGCGACTCGAAGGCCCTGGTCCGCGACGGCTGCTTCCCCTCCGGCTGGACCCTGACCGAACGCTACGAGAAGAACGGCGCCTGGACGGCGAGCCAGTTCGTCGCCGACCTGAACGCCAGTCCGCACATCATCAACCACAACGGGCACGCCAACGCCACCTATAACGCCAAGCTCTACAACAGCGACGTGGACGCCCTGACCAACACGCACCCCTACCTGATGTACTCCATCGGCTGCATTTCGGGCAATTTCCAGTACAGCGACTCCATTGCCGAGCATCACGTGGTGTACGGCAGCGGCGGCGCCTTCGCGGTCGTCATGAATTCGCGGTACGGATGGTACTGGTCCGGATCCACCGTCGGCCCGAGCCACTACTACGATTACGAGTTCTGGGACGCCATCTTCAACGAAGGGCTCCACGAAATCGGCCGCGCGCAGGCCGACGCCAAGATCGACAACCTCTATCGCGTCAGCAAAACGGGCTCGTTCCGGTGGTGCCACTTCGCGTCGAACCTGCTGGGCGATCCGCAGACGCCGCTGTGGGTGGACGAGCGGCTGCCCAGTGCCGCCACGAGCACCGTCACAGCGTCACCGGCAACCATTCCGGACGACGGCAGCCAGGCCGCGGTGGTGTCCGTCAGGCTGCGGACCTCCGCCGGCGAAGCCGTGACCGGCCTGGCCGGCATGATCGAGCTGGTCGTCGCGGGCTCGGGCACGAGCACGCTGGGGCCCGTCGTCGAGACAAGCGTCGGCGTCTACGAGGCCACATTCCTCAACGATGCGCCCGGCGAGAAGACCCTCGGCGCCCGCCTGGCCATGGACGGGCAGACCGTCACGCTCGACGCCACGGCCACGGTGACCGTCGAGGAGTCGCTGCGGCCGGAGCTTGTGCTCTCGGCAGCACAGTTCGACGCCGACCTTGGGCTGATGTACGTCGATCTGCTCTTCGCCGGCGCCAACGGGTTCAGCGGCCCGGTCACGGGTTTCGGGGCAAGGGTGACGCTGAGCGGCCCCGACGCCGGCCATTTCGCTGCGGCGCCCCACTGGGTACAGGCGTGCGGCGGCGAGGACATGGCCACCCTGGTCGCACCGTCGGCTTACGCCTGGAACACGTTCACGCTCGGCGTCTTCGCGACGGCGATTGACTCCGCCACGATGAACTACGGCCACGCGGCCCTGTTCGCCGCCGAGGCCGTGCCTCTGGAAACGCTCGCCCCCGGATCGGTGGTCGCCCGATTCTACTACGCATGGGACGGCGCGGAGGTGTCCCAGGTGACGGCGAACGTCTCCAGCTACTCCAATATCATCCCCACGCCCACGTTCACCATCGCCGGCGCGGAGGTGCCCGCCGCCGTGCTCAACAACGGGGCCGACGTCGTGGTCGCCGGCAATCCGCACGTCGAGGTCGCCGCCGAGGAAGGTCTCGACTGGGTCTATCAGAATGTCGCGGCCAGTTTGGCCAACGGCGGGCACAAGGTGCTGCTGACAGTCACCGTGACCGACCTGAACGGCAACGACAGCGTGACCGTGTCGGTCGCGAAGGCCCCCGACAGCGGCCCCGGTGAAGTGACCTTCGACGACGGCCCGACCGGCCTTCAGAAGTACGTCGTGGGCGGCCCGAGGAACAACGATACCTGCGGCACGCTGACGCTCAACGTGACGGTCGCGGGGAACCTCGCGGGCCACACGACCGCGCAGGTGCCGTTCACGGTGCGCCGCCTGGGCGACATCGACTACAACGGCGGCGCCGAGCCCACCGACATGGCCGCCCTGGTCCTGGCCCTCAACGGCACTCCGCCGCCGCAGTACCACGCCAGGGCGTTCGACCTCGACGCCAATGGCGGCGCCGAACCCGCCGACATGGCCCTGCTGGTCAACATCCTGAACGGGATTGCCCTGCCGTAACCGCTGCCGTGCGCACGGTGCCGCACGCCGGCCGCATGCGGTCAGTCGCGGGCATCGAGAAGCCATTGGACGACGGTTTCCATGCCGCCCTGATCGTTGGTCGGAGCGATGCGCTGGGCGGCTGCCCGGACCGCCTCGGCGGCGTTGCCCATGGCGATGCCCAGGCCGGCGCCGCTGACCATCTGAATGTCGTTGATGTCGTCGCCCACGGCGGCAACCGCCTCGGTCCCAATGCCCCACTGGGCCGCGAGCCGCTCGACGGCCGTCCACTTGTTCACCCCCGCGGCGAAGGCCTCGAAGAGCCACAGGTCGAAGTTCGGTGCGTAGATCACCATCTGGTGAACCTGTGAATCGAATCGCGCCCGGACGGCGTCGGCGCACCGCCGCAGGGTCTCCCCGTCGGCAATGGACCCGACTTCGATGCATCGCGCAAACGCTTCCTCGGCGCCGTCCAGGTCGGTGACCACGTGGAGGCCCGAGTAGGACTTCAGGAACCGGGCCGCCTCGGGCGACGGACGCGCCCCGGGAATGTACGCGAAATCGTGCTCGCCGCCGTAGCCGTCCACGAAGGCGAAGGCGTCGGCCCCCGACGCCAGAAGCGTCTCGGCCAGGCCGCGGGCCGTCGCCGCCGACAGCGTCCGCGCCTCCAGCGTCCGGTGGTCACGAGGATGCTTCACCAGGCCCCCGTTCAGGCAGATCACCGGCCAGTCCAGGCCGATCCGCTGGGCGACCGGCAATGCCGTCCGGTAGTTGCGCCCCGTGGCCAGCACCACGCGACAACCCGCCTCGTCCAGCCGACGCAAGGCCTCGATGGTTCCCTGCGACACCGCGTGCTGCGAGTCCAGCACTGTCCCGTCCATGTCCGCCACAAGCATCCGATACTTCATAGGTCACTCCATCGAGCCAATCCAAGCTGCGTTCCGCCGACAGGATACCCGCCGCCGCCGAACATGCAAGGACGGTTTGGTCGAACCAGACAATCCCCGCCGACAGCCGCTTGAACCTGGCCGCGGTGGCAGTATCATCGTGGTGCCGGTGGTGAGGTCGCCCGGCGCATGTGGAGGCGATGAGCATGGCGTCATGCAGCGACGGCCCGAGAGGCCAGGAACCCGATCGTGATGTGATGACCGCCACGGACCCGGACGTGGCCGGCTGGTGGATCTGGGACAGCCCGTCGTGGCCCACCCCCGCCGGGGCCGTCCGCTGCTGGTTCCGACGGCACTTCGACGGCGCCGCCTTCACCGACGCACCCGTCCTGCGTATCTCCGCCGACAGCCGTTATCGGGCCCTCCTGAACGGCGAGGTCGTCTCGCGAGGTCCGTGCCGCGGAACGCCCGAGGCGTACCGCTACGAGACAGTGCCGCTGGCCGGCCGGCTGCGCCCGGGCCAGAACACGCTGGCCGTCGAGGTGCTCTGGTACGGCCCGCGGTCGCCGTGGGGCGAAGTCCATCTGCTGCCGGGCCTGTGGGCCATGATCGGTCCCGACCGCGACGGCCAATGGCTCGTCACGGACACGACCTGGGAAGTCGCCCGGTGGTCCGGCCCCGAGGACGCGGCAGCCGCGGCACGGGCCGGCCTGCCCGAACTGCTCGTCGATCCGGTCGAAGCGCTCGTCGCCCCGGCCGATCTCGACGACGTCATGCGATGGATGGACCTTCACGCTGCTGCCGCCAGACAGGTCGAGCGGGCCCAGGCGCCGTATGTGCGCGACCGCGCCATGGGCCACGGTCACGAGTTGGTCCCGCGTGAGATTCCCCCGATGGAGGAGACCCCCATCGAGCCCGCGGGCATCCTGGAGTGCGGCCAGATCGAACCGTCGTCGCCCCCCCTCGATGCCTGGCAGATTCAGGGCGCGCTGCACCCCGCGCCGTGCCCGGCCGAGACGTTCTGGGGCTCGGCGCCTTCGCCGTTGCGGCTGGACGGCGACGCCCACACGCACTACGTCATCGTGAACATGGGCCGCCTGGTCACCGGCCGCGTGCGCCTGCACCTGGACGTGCCCGCCGGCAGCCTCATCGAGCTGCGCTACGCCGAGGCCCTCAGCCGCAACCGCCACAAGGCCGTCCGCGACGATCCGGCCGCCGGCACGGTGGAGGGCTACTTCGACAGCTACCGCCGCCCGTCGGCCGGCCCGTGCTGCATCGAGACCTTCGCGTGGCGGACCTTCCGGTTCCTGCGGATCGCCGTTCACCATCGGGGCGGCCCCGCGACGATCCGACGCCTGGACGTCCTCTACACCGCATACCCCTTCGTCATGCGGGCCGACTTCGAGTCGTCCGATCCGCTGCACCGGCAACTCTGGGACATCAGTTGGCGGACCGCGCGGCTCTGTGCCCACGAGCACTACGAAGACTGCCCCTACTACGAGCAGCTCCAGTACGTCGGCGACACGCGGCTCCAGGCGCTGGTATCGTATATGGCCACGGCCGACTTCCGCCTCGCGCGGCAGGCCCTCCGACAGTTCGCCCGCAGCCGACGACACGACGGCATGATCTCCAGCCGCACGCCGCTCATTGACACCAAGCGGCAAATCATCCCCAACTTCGCCCTCATCTGGATCGAGTTCCTCGAAGACTACTGGCGCTATAGCGGCGACGCCACGCTGCCGGCCGAGCTGATGGACGACGTGTGCGGCGTGCTCGACTGGTTCGAGCCGTTCGACCGCGACGGCCTGCTGCGCGACGTGCCGTACTGGGTCTTCACCGACTGGAGCTTCCCGTGCAACGACGAGCGGACCGCCGGAAGCGAAGGCGAGTTGAACCTTCGCCGCGTGGCGGCGCTGCAATCGGCGGCGAGGATGGCCGGGGCGATGGGCCGCGCGCCGCTGGCCCGCGATCTGTCGCGCCGGGCCCGTCGAGCGGCCAAGGCGTGTCGCGATCGGTTGCGCCGGCCACAGGACGGCCTCTTCGCCGACAACGCCGACGGCACGATCCTCGGCGAACACGCCAGCCTGCTGGCCGTGCTCTACGACGTGGTCGGCCGGCGCCAGGGACGGGCCATTCTGCGGCAACTCGACAAGCGCACCGACCTGGCCCGGACAACGCTCTACTACAGCTACTACACGTTTCAGGCGTACGCCCGCCACGGCCTTTGGGAACAGGTCTACCGGCGGCGGTTGCACAACTGGACCGATCAACTGGCCCTGCACGCCACGACGTGGTTCGAGCGGCCGGAGCCCTCGCGAAGCGATTGCCACGCCTGGGGAAGCTGGATTCTCTGCGAACTGCTCTCGGGCGTGCTGGGCGTGTCGCCGGAGGCGCCGGGGTTCGCCCGTGTGCGCGTGGCGCCGCACTTGCTCGACTTGTCGTATGCCCGCGGTCGCGTGCCCACCGTCCGCGGCGACGTGGCCGTGGCCTGGCAACGCGACGCCGGCCGCGTGAGGTGCGAGGTGGAATTGCCGCCGGACACCTCCGGCAGCCTCGTCGGCCCGGACGGCTCGCAGACGCCCCTGCCCCCGGGCCGCACGGAAACGACATGGGCCGATCCGGCGAAGAGGTGATACGTCCGCGGCCTCGCCGCGCCGCCTGTGGGATGCTACGCTCCAATCGTTGACGGAACTCCGCGCGGAGTTGCCCCCCCATTCGTGGTCGTCATATCATGAAGGTCCGCCTCATGCCGACCACGCGCCAGTGTCCGCCTGACCACACCAGGTGCATGACCACGCCACCGCCGCCCAGGGAAGCCGACATGAAACTGAAGTTCAATCTCGCGTAGCACGGCCCAGCCCATGCAACGTCGGACACAGTCAGAATCGTGGAGGACTCATCGGTCTCGGGGTCATAGAACTCCCATCGGAACTTGTTGCCTCGCTGCCGCACAAGAGAGGCCGGCTTGGCCTTCCAGTGCAGATCGCTGAACCGAGACAGGAATTCCTCGTCCGGATCGTCTCCGTCGATACAGACGAAGTACGTTCCCTGAGGCCGCTCGCCACTGGTCCAGAATCGAATCGCGTCTTCGCGAATATCATCGTCGCAGGATATTGCCGCCGGGAGCAACATGGTCAGCCCCGTGAAGGCGGTTGCCACGAACGTCACCACAAGTTGCAGTCGCACGGATCGCATGTCTCGCCTCGGAAACGCACCCAGCGAAACATCCTGTCGCCGAGCGGCGCGAATGTCCACATGCGGCACTCGCCCGCGGCCGCGAGCGGAAACACAACAGGCCGCCACGATCCAGCCCGAGGCTGGGCCATGGCGGCCCGGCAATGATCGGCCTTCGCCGCGCCAAGCTACTTCTTCAGCCGCCCTTGCACCTCGGCAGCCAGGCGGAACAGGTCGGCGTTGCGTTTCTGCCAGCCCGAGGCGGCGAACCACTGCTCGCCTTTGCGGTACTCCTCGTCGCGCATCCGCCGGGCCTCGCCGTCCCAGAAGTCGGGCAGCTTCACGCCCTTCTTCGTCAGGGTCTGCCAGATCGCCTCGTGCTCGTTGCGGGCGTTGCCGTCCATGCCGAGGGTGTCGAGCAGCTTCAGTTGCTCCTCGTTGGTCCAGACGCTTCGCCAGATGGACCGTTGCCGGTCGTCCAGCAGGGCCTGGGCCCGGGCCGCCAGGTCGTCGCCAACCTGCTTGACGGCCTCCGGATTCGTCAGAACCATCTCCAGCGCGATCCGGGCCTCGCATTCCTGGACGCCCTCACGCAGGTTCTCGTACCGGGCCGTGGCCACCGGACCGTCGGGGCCGGGTGCCAGGAGCCAACTGTCGATGTTCAGGTTCCGCCACATATTCTCCGGGTACCGGGCGTAGGAGGCCCCCACGCGCTCGCCGCGCGAGTTCTTGATGACGTACCAGTAATCGGCCCCGATCCGTCCGACGCCACGCTGGCCGCCCGTGATGTTCACCTCCGGCAGCAACCGCACGCGAAGCGCCGCTCCGTTGGGAATGCCGTGCCGACCGAAAAACGCCCGGTGCTCGGGCAACTGCCAGCCGTAAACCCGGTTCTTGCCCGGCGTGGCCTCGTACCGGATGCTATAGACGTGGGCCTCGTAGCAGACGTCGGCGATGCCGTGCAACAGCTTGTTGCCCACGGGCTTGCGCCCGCGCGTCCGAGGCGGGTGAAGATGCGCGATCCACGGCAATCCACCCGAAATGTCGTTCAGGAACGCCACGTCCTCCTTCGGCGGCACGGAGTCGTTGACCATCCCCAGCACCATCGCCTCTTCCAGCCCGCGCGCCTTCAGCCGCTCACGCAATCCCTGGAACACACGCTGCCACGGTTCGCGGCTCTCTTCGGCTCGATAGTGCGGCAGGTAATCCGTTGTCACTTTCCCCGTCTTCTCGTCCAACATGCTCACGGCCATGCCCTTGGTCTGAAGATCCCACCGCTTCTGGGCCAGCCGCTGCTGCTCCTGCGCATACGAATGCGCCTTCGGGTCCACCGTCGGACGCTCGTCTTTGGTCGCCAGGTAGATGTCCCACGCGTACAGCACCACCATCTTCGGCTTGCCCATGTGCTTGATGGCCGTGTCGAGGTACTTCTCCATGACCGAGAAGTCGTGCTTCCACGAACCGTCCGCCTGCCGAATCCAACGGACCATCGACTCCTCATTGCCCTGGTTCGTGCGGCTGATCAGCGGAATGTAGACCACGCGGCTGCCCGTCTGGCCGATCAGGTCCATGCTGCGGGCGATCATCGCCCAGTGCCGCTCCGACCACAGCGGCACGTCGTATTCCAGGGCCAGCGTGTCGGGCGACTGGATCATCTCGACCCACGTCCGCCATTGCTGCGCGTCGGGAATCACCCACTCGGCCACGGTCACCTCGACCGGCACCTTGCGTGAGGGCAAGCCTTCGGCCTCGACGGCTAGTTGCCCGCGGTACGTTCCCGGCGCAGCCTCCGCCGGCACGGCCACCGTCACCCAGACGCCCACCAGGGCCGCCTTGCCCCGGTCGCCCGGCTTGACCTCGGCCGGCGAACTCTCCAGGAGGATATCCAGACCGCTCGGCCGATACTGCCGGAACGACCCGTCCCATGCCACGGCGTACCGCACGCGAACGTTCTCGGCGGGTATTCTGGCCCCGCCCGGCCCCGCCAGCGGCCCCATGGTGGCCTTCAGCCCCTTGATCGCCGCCGCCGACTCCACGGCCACCGCCCCCGAAAACGTGCCGTTGCGCGTCCCGGCAATCGCAATCGGCCCCAACTCCCCGCCGCCGTCGGCCCGTTCGGCATTGACCAGCACGTCGTAATTCCGCACCCGCACCTCGGCCCGGACCGCCGACGGCGCCAAAACCATCGCCGCCAGCGCTGCCACTACAGCCAACCCCATCCGCCGCCCGAGAACGCCGCCGGTCACAATACGGTCAAGAATCATCGGCACAAACTCCTTTCAGTTCATGTACTTCCCACCCCATGAACACCAACTCGGGGGGCAAGTTACCGCTCATAAACACAAAACCTTTGCCGTGTGTTGGAAATCACCTGGGCAGACAGCCGGTGCCCGAGGACGCCTTGTCGCGGTATCAGCCCATCGAGAGAACGTGGCACAGCCGCCCTCGGCTGTGTGGATACGGCAGCAATCGTCGCTCCCTTCCTGTCGCCACGCCCGAGGGCGGGCGTGCCACTCAGGCGTTGACTCGCTCAACGGGCTGCTATAACCAACCGGCTCCGGAAAGGCTACGGGGGGAACATGCAATGAAATCGCCCTGGGGGGACAGTGCCCCCCAGGGCAATCATGGTTGCATCGGCACAGTGTCGAAACAGACTTGCCGGCAGGCCTCAGGCCCGCTTCATACGCCTCCGAGCAAGCGCCACCAGCCCCAGACCCAGCAGCCCCGTCGTCGCCGGCTCGGGGACGACGGTCACGGTGAAGTAATCCGGCGCGCCGCCAATGTACCCTTTGTCGGGAATCCCGTTGAAGCCCATCTCGAAGGTGATTGCCACGGACGCGTCCATCGGCGTGTGGTTCCAATGGTTATACTCGCCGGTGTTGTTCTGGGTCAGCGTGGCAGTGCCGCTCAGCACCAGATCGAGATTCAGAATCTCGTCGTTCTCGCCATAGGTGTAGACGGCATCCAGCGTCCAGCCCTCGATGTTGCCGAAGTAGCTGGTAATGCCCTCGGCCTCGACGCCAAACCAGGGGGCATTGTTGTAGTTGCCAAGCTGAATGTAACCGTACTGACCGTCATACCAGTCGGGATGCCAGGCCTCGATGTTCCACTGCGGGTGGCCCCAGGCCGTGAAGAACCCGACCGAATCGAGACAATCCTCCCAGAATCCTCCGACGCCTGTTTGCAGATCGTACGGTCCGACGACGATGGAACTGTCGGTCCGCGAATCGAACGTTCCGCCCACCGGCGCGGCCAGAGCCGCCCCCGAGGCCATCACCATCACCGCCACCATAGCCACGACAGATGCGCGCTTCATTCTTCAGACTCCCTTTCCCGCCGGATCGAGACCGGCTATCCACAGCACTGGCAAGACCCTTCATCTTTCTCCGCGTTCGGCCACCGACGACCGCCGCCGTCGTGACCGAACGCAGAGCGAGACACCACAGTCCGCTACTTCCCCTGCTTGTGTGCCTTGCGCCGCCTCAGCAGGCCGACCAAACCCAGGCCCAGCAGGCCCATCGTCGCAGGCTCGGGAACGGCGAAGTGGGAGATTTCTCCGGTGGCCGACGTGACCCAGAAGCCCGTCACATCGGTTCCATTGCCCAGAACGCCGATCCCGTACAGGTCGCCCTGGTTGAGGTTGTACGCGGTGGCATCGCCCAGCACGCCGCCGGTGAAATCGTAGACCGTCAGCATGTCGTCCAGGCCGACGACCAGCAGTTCGTCGCTGTACCGGACCACCTGGTAGGCGCCCGAACCAATGTGGGTGCCCAGATGCGTGTAGGCTCCCGTGGAAGCGTTGATCTCGTAGATGCCATTACCGGTGGTATCTACCACGTAGATCAGGCCGTCATAGTAGCTGAGAGCCCTGAATCGCGAGGCGCCGTCGATGGTGACTGCTAACTCCTCCGTCAGGCTGAAGGAGGCGGCCTCGTTGGCAATCGAGTACTTGCAGATCATGTTGCGTGTCGTGTCGCTGTTCGTGAACAGGTGCGTCCCGTCGGTGGTCAGCCCCTCAGGATCGCTGCCCGGGTTGACCGGTCCCACGTTGCCCGTCCAGTCGCTGTTCAACCGGGATACGCCCTTGGCCCCAGTGTTGCTGCTCCAGAAGACATAATCGCCGATGGGCACCGAGGCCTTGCACCCGCCGTCAGTGGAACCGAGTTCGTAGCCATGCACCATCGCCGTGCCGCCTGTCTGCACGGAGTCATACGCCAGCGGGCCGTAGTTCAACTGGCCGGTGTAGAAGAGGCCATTGAAGACTCCGCCGCCGTAGTACACGTTCTTGTTGCTCTGCACCTGATCCGGCCCCAACTCGGTCCATACTTCCACCGGATCGGCACTCCAGGCCGCCTGCGCCGCCGAGCCTACCGCCAGAGCCACTGCCAGAACCACTGCTGCTGTCATGACCGACCGCTTCATCTCAGAAACTCCTTCCCGCCCTCGTGGGCGTTGTCGAACTCGTTGCCATAACTCGTTGTTGTTGCCTGAACTCGGCGACTACTTCTGTGTCCTGCGCCGCCTCAGCAGGCCGACCAAACCCAGGCCCAGCAGGCCCATCGTGGCCGGCTCGGGGATTTCCATCGCCATGTTGCCGACGTACCGGTTGACCGGCTCGCCATTCTCGTAGAAGTAGGAGTTGAAGTAGGCTGTCAACAACAGGTCGATGTCGTTCGGCGCGGTGTTGCAGCCGTAGAGGTAGTTGTCCGGATTGCCCCACCACATGTCGTCAGTGTCGAACTTGATGGTGACCGAGAAGACCTCGTCGGCCAGGTCCGTGGCGTCCAGGGTCAGGCCGTCGCCGGCCGCGGCTTCCCACACGGGGTACTGGTCGGTGTGGCCGCCAGCCTTGGGGGAAGAGAGTGTCGCGAGAGAGAACGTCCAGCCCGCCGGTCCCGTGCCGCCCACCCACTCGAAGGGCTTGTAGTCCTCGCCCCACTGGCCCGAAAACCCGTTGTTGCCCGACAGCGACACGCGCGCCAGAAGTCGACCACTGGTGACAGCTTCGGCCCAGGTGTTATTGAACGCGGTCAGGTAGCCGTCCGTGAGGAAGGTGGCCCCGACGGCCGTGCCTTCGGCCGGGCCGATCTGCCTCATGCCTTCGAAGACCTTCAGCGAACCGTCCGTGCTGTAACGGGCGGTGGAGTCGAACACGTTGTTAATCAGGTCCGCCCCGGTGAAGAAGTACGTCCGCTGGACGATGTCCGCCTGAGCCGTCGCCGCAGCCAGCATCACCACCGCCATGGCCGTTGCGGCCAAGAACCGTCCTCGTCTCATGATCGTGTTCTCCTTTTTTCTTCGTGACTGGCGCCACCCATCCTGAGGCGGCACGGAAGTTACGGCGACTCGCGGGATACGCCTCCCGCGTTGCCGCGAAGCACATCGCGGCAGAAAAAAGCGGACCACGTCCCCGCAACAGGGGTCGTGGCCCGCTTCGTAACTTCTGAAGCCCCTCCAGGCTGCTATGTCCGAGTCGGTTGCCGTCGGCGTGCGACTTGCCTCGGCGGCCCATCCGTGGCCGTGTCCGACCGCAGGGAATCCGAAGAACCACGCTGCGAAACGAAAAAGAGCTTCCTCGGCCCCCGTGGCCGAAGACGCCCCGCAACGTGCTTCCCCGTACAGACTTCCCCTCTCGCTGGTAGTCTGACACATAATCCGGCCTAAGTCAAATCTGGAGGCAACTTTTCCACAAGTAATTTCTGCTTCTTCCGGCACGAACTGCATTGGCAGGCCGGAATCCCTGTTTCCTGCCGTGGCAGAACACCTCTATGATGCTGCCGGAAAGATTGGGCACACCCTCCGAACTGAATCCTGTCTCACCGAATCCGGTCTCTCCGTCTTGACAACGGCCGATATTTCGGTATAGTCCTTTTAGGGTTGCAGTGTGCGGCCCGCGAAGAAAGTGCGTTTTTGGCCCTGAGAACCATGACGAGCCGAACGAACAGCCTGAGCAGTCGTCAAGCAGCCAACGCTGCTGCGCTTGGGTTCTGGCGTCGCTGGTACTATTTTTATAGCTTCGGGCATGGAGGGTCTTAGGGCGCACTGAGCAACTTGTGAGTGTATGAAGCCCTGAGGCCCGAAGGCCTCGGGGCTTTTTTTTCGTCCACCGAAACCACGACTGTCAGGAGCTTCAGCCATGACGAAAGGAGCAGCTATCACATCCCGAGACGATGTCTCGGGGTGGTATTTTGTGCGAACCCATCGGTAGTTACGGAACGACCGTTGCATCCCGGTGCGTCGCGCCTCGTGCGGCCGGCGCCGACGCGGAACCTTGTTAAGGGAAGCGAGATGATTATCGTCATGAAACCCGAAGCCACGAAGGACCAGGTGGCCCATGTGGCCTCGCGGGTGACGGAGTTGGGCCTGGAGCCGCACACCATCGTCGGCACGGAGCGGACGGTGGTGGCCCTGGTGGGCGACGAGCGGCCGGTGAGCCAGGACCTGCTGGAGTCGATGCCGGGCGTCGAGAAAGTGGTGCCGATCCTGGCGCCGTACAAGATGGCCAGCGTGGAGATGCACCGGCAACCGACGCAGGTGAAGGTGGACGGGTTCGCCTTCGGCGGGCGCAAGGTGGGCCTGATCGCCGGCCCGTGCACCGTCGAGGACCGGTCGATGCTGATTGAGCTGGCCCACGAGGTGAAGGCGGCCGGGGCGGTGGCGCTGCGCGGCGGGGCGTTCAAGCCGCGCACCAGCCCGTACGCATTCCAGGGGTTGGCCGAAACGGGGCTGCGGTACCTGGCCGAGGCCCGCGAGGCAACCGGCCTGGCCGTGGTGACCGAGGTGATGGCCCCGGAGCAGGTGCCGATGGTGGCCCAGTACGCCGACGTGCTCCAGATCGGGGCCCGGAACATGCAGAACTACGACCTGCTGCGCGCCGCCGGCAACCAGCCGAAGCCGGTGATGCTCAAGCGCGGTCTGGCGGCCACGGTCGAGGAATGGCTCCTGGCGGCCGAGTACATCCTGAAACAGGGCAACGAGAATGTGATCCTGTGCGAGCGCGGCGTGCGGACGTTCGAGCAGCACACGCGATTCACCCTGTCGCTGAGCGTCGTGCCGCAACTGAAGCAACTGTCGCACCTGCCGGTGATCGTGGACCCGAGCCACGGCACGGGCCGCCGCAAACTCATCGAGCCGATGTCGCTGGCGGCCATCGCCTGCGGCGCCGACGGCCTGATCATCGAGGTCCACGACCATCCCGAGGAGGCCGTCCTGGACGGGCAACAGAGCATCACCTCGGCGGAGTTCGCGCGTCTGGTGGCCAAGTGCCGCCGCGTGGCCGAGGCGGTCGACCGCGACCTGTAATCGCGGCGGCCCCTGTGCTATAGTATCCCCCTGGCGCGTGGGCGCCATGCCCACCCCGGCCGCGCGGCCGGGGCGAGGCCGTGGCGCCCACGATGCTTGACGAAGCAAGTAGGTCGGGTCAACAGACCCGACGGGATGAAGGATACCAGCGCATGACTCTCGCCGATTACCATCTGCACACCGCCGACAGCGCCGACAGGCGTAGGGTGGCTGCTTGCAGCCACGCGGAAGGGCACGGAGACTTGCCCATGCCTGACGGGGCAGGCATGGCACCCAAC
>JAAYDY010000061.1 GCA_012729015.1 Phycisphaerae bacterium
GAACTCGCCCATGCCTGACGGGGCAGGCATGGCACCCAGCAACAACGAACCACACGACGAATTGTCGGACAGGCTCGACGGGGCAGGCATGGCACCCAGCAACAACGAACCACACGACGAATTGTCGGACAGGCTCGACGGGGCAGGCATGGCACCCAGCAACAACGAACCACACGACGAATTGTCGGACACCCTCGCTCCGTCCGGCATGGCGCCCCACCGTCCCGCGAGGCCGGCCTTGCGGTGCTTCTTGTCCTGCGCCAGGGCCGCGCCTAGAATGCCTTGAGAGAGGAGATGCGACCATGGCCGACGACACCACCGTCCGATTGACCCTGCGGCTCGGCGGGATGCACTGCGCCGGCTGCGCTGCGACGATTCAGAAGGCCCTCCGCCGCGCCCCCGGCGTCGTCGAGGCCAACGTCAACTTCGCCGCCGCCGAGGCCGACGTCCGGTTCCGGCCCGCCGAGACCGGCCCCGAGTCGCTCGCCGACGTGGTCCGCCAGGCGGGGTACCAGGCTTCCGCCGTCGCCGACGACGCCGCAGCCGAAGCGACCACCGCACAGGGCCAGGCCGACGCCGACGCCGAGGCCGTCGCCGCGCGCCGGCGGCTCGTCGTGGCCTGGGCGTTCACTGCGCCCATGGTTCTGCTCATGGCTGCGCACATGCTGCTGGACCTCATCCCTCACGGCCGCACGATGCTCCTGTACGAGGCGGCCATGACGGTTCTGGCGGTGCCGGTGCTGGCCTGGGCGGGCGGGGCCGCATGGCGCAGCGCGCTGCGCAGTGCGCGCCGGGCAGCGCCGAACATGGACGTGCTCATTGTCCTGGGCTCGGCGGCCGCGTGGCTCACCGGGCCGCTGCATCTGGCCGGCCTGGCCGGCGCGAGCTTCGCGGGGGTCGCTGCGATGATCATGGCGTTTCATCTGACGGGCCGGCACCTGGAGGCCCGGGCGCGGGGCCGCGCGGGGCAGGCCATCCGCGCCCTGCTGGAACTCGGAGCCCGGACGGCCCGCGTCCTGCGCGACGGTCGCGAGGCGGACGTGCCCGTAGCCGACCTGGCCGTCGGCGATCTGATGCTCGTCCGCCCCGGCGAGAAGATACCCACCGACGGCGTCGTCGAGGACGGCCGCAGCACCGTGGACGAGTCGATGGTCACGGGCGAATCTCGCCCCGTCGCCAAGGCGGCCGGCGACGAGGTCATCGGCGCGACGGTCAACCAGTCCGGGGCCTTGCGCGTCCGCGCCACGAAGATCGGCGCCGAGACGTTCCTGTCGCAGGTCGTGCAACTGGTGAGGCAGGCCCAGGCCGGCAAAACGCCCGCCCAGGACCTCGCCGACCGCGTGACCCTGTGGTTCGTTCCGGCCGTGCTGGCCCTGAGCGCCGCGACGCTGGTCGTCTGGCTGGCCGCTCCGGAGGCTGTGGCCGCCGTGGCCGACCGCGTGCGACCGTATATCCCGTGGATTCCTGCCGCGCAGGAGATCGGGCGGCTGTCGTCGGCGCTCTATGCCGCCGTGGCCGTTCTGGTGATCGCGTGCCCGTGCGCCATGGGGCTGGCCACGCCGACGGCCGTCATGGTCGCCACCGGCCGCGGCGCCTCGCGCGGGCTGCTCTTTCGTAACGCCGCCGCTCTGGAAACGCTCGGTCGCGTGCGGCTGGCCGTCTTCGACAAGACCGGCACGCTGACGGTCGGCCGCCCCAGCGTGACCGACCTGGTGCCGGTGCCCGGTGTCGGCGAGGACGAGTTGCTTGCCGTTGCGGCGGGCGTGGAAGCCCTCAGCGAACATCCGCTGGCGGCCGCCGTGGTTGAGGCGGCGCGCCGCAGCGAGGTCGCCCCCCTGACGGTCCGCGACGTGCAGGCTGTGCCCGGGCGCGGCGTGACGGCCGACGACGACCAGGGCCACACGGTCCGCGTGGGCCGCGCCGACCTGACCACCGACGCGGGCATCGACGCGGGACCGGTCGCGCAGGCCGCCCGGGCCGCTCAGAGCGACGGACGGACCGTCATGATCGTGTCGCGCGGGCAGCGGCTGCTGGGGCTGCTCGCCGTGGCCGACGCCCTGAAGCCCGGCGCCGCCGAGGCCGTGGCCGAACTCCGGCGACTCGGCGTCGAGGCCGCCATGATCACCGGCGACAATCGGCCCACCGCCGAGGCCATCGCCCGGCAGGCCGGCATCGCCCAGGTGACCGCCGACGTGCTCCCCCACCAGAAGGCCGACGCCATCCGGCATCTCCAGCAGATCCGCCGCGGCCCCGTGGCCATGGTCGGCGACGGCATCAACGACGCCCCGGCCCTGGCCGCCGCCGACGTGGGTGTCGCCCTCGGCACCGGCACCGACGTCGCCATCGAGTCGGCCGACGTGACCCTTGTCCGCGGGGACCTCGACGCGCTGGTCGCCGCCGTGCGCCTCTCGCGGGCCGCCTCGCGCGTCATCCGGCAGAACCTCGCGTGGGCCTTCGGCTACAATCTGGTCGCCCTGCCCCTGGCGGTCCTTGGCCTGCTGCACCCCGTTGTCGCCGAAATCGCCATGGCCGTCAGCAGCCTCACCGTCGTCGGCAATTCCCTGCGACTGCGACGGCGATGACGACCGACTGTCCGGGTGTGCCTGATTTTCTGGCAACACGACAGAGGTCGTTTTGCCGCGGCAGGTGACGAGCCGAACGGCTGTTGTCGAGCGTGAGGACGGCCTGCGTTTTGCCAAACTCCGCACATGGACCGACAACC
>JAAYDY010000062.1 GCA_012729015.1 Phycisphaerae bacterium
CAGAAGCCCATCGGGAAGACCTAACGAGATGTAGGCTACAAACGCCAAGAAGCCGACGCCGAGGCCCAGACCCACCCGCTTCTCTTTCGGTGTCAACCTACCCATAGCCTACGCTCCTCGTCGTTCTTGTCTTCAGTCAAGAAGACATTATCGCCCAAATATGAGCCTCATGCGCGGCCAAACGCGCCGACCGGCCCATGTTGCGGCGGTGATAGTAGGCTTCTTGCAGCACCAGGCCGCAGATCCTGGAACGCCCACCTCTAGTGTTCCGTGCTACATCAGCCCGGCGGCGTCACCCGATTTCCATCGCCGTCTCGGCCAGCGCCTCGCCGAGCCAGAGCGGCTGTTGCCCACCCAAAGTCACGGGGACCAGCACGATCCGTTCGCTGACCGACAGCTGCGCGGCGCCGGCGGCGAGGGTCTCCGGTTGCGCCAGGACATACCACCGGGAGATGCCAGCGAACCGGCCGGCGTCGCGAATCGTGGCCTGCAGGAGCTCATCCCCGGGCTCCAGCCAGGTGGACACCACCAGCGCATCGCCTTCGGCATGGATGACAGGACTCGCAGACAGCATTCGGCGCACGCCGGCCTGGCGGAGGTCCATGAACATGTGCATTCCCCGGGTGCCGGGCTCGCTGGTGAGTATCCCGCCCCATTTCGCCTTGAACCACACCGGGCCCTTGCCGAGAAACGGCAACGACCGGCCGAGCGTCGCCCGGTCGTAGCCCAATTCGACGGCGCGCTCAAGGCTGCGGATGATGAGCGCCGCGACCACCCGTTTTTGACGCACCGCGTCGTCCGCATCGCGGACGCCAAGGGCATGCAGCGCGTAGCTTGTCTCGTGCGGGATGTTGAAGACCCCGGCGACCCACTCGCCGTCGAGATCGGCGCAGACCAACTCGCCACCCTGGTTCAGCATACTCTTCAGCAACCCGACCTGGCCGTCCTCGGGGAATCGATGCTTCACGAGAGGGGCGTACTGCCGGGCATGGAATTCGCGGATGGCGTCCGGATCGCTGGTGACCCGGTAAGTGAAATTCGCCCGTCGGATGCGCCTGAAGTCCTCGCGCGTTGTCGATGTGAGGAGTTGCCCTCTCAGGGCGTCCAGGTCGGCCGGCAGATCCCGGTGGATGTCGACAAGCATCGGCACCGCGATGGCGCGCTGCAGGAGGTCGCCACACCAAGGTTCGGGCTCGTGAGGCCCCAGGACCGGGAGCCCGCCAGCGACGGCGACATCGGCTATCCGGCGCGGGACGCGCCGACGCCATACGCGGCCGCGGGGGCCAGGACGAACATCGTCGCCGCTGAAGAAAACAGCGATGCTCGGCAGGCGGGATTCAACGCCGACGAACCATGTCGTGCCATGGCTTCCTTCATAGGTCACGATGAGTGGAAAATGCCGGCGCAGCACCGCACGGGCAGGACCCTGGACGGACCAGATCGCCCGGGACAACCGGCTCCTCAGCCGGCTCACCGGCCGACGGTCCGGCCATTTGGCGCACGTGCGGAATCCCAGTCCATGTCGCTCTCGCCGGGGTCATAACGGGTCACAAGACGGAGTATAGACGGGTGTCCGCAGGGGAGCAAGGGAAGGACAGTTCTTGCTTTTCAAGAGGCGTTTTCTGCCCTTGGACGAGTAAGCCGACGCGGGGAATCGAACCCCGGACCTGCTCATTACGAGTGAG
>JAAYDY010000063.1 GCA_012729015.1 Phycisphaerae bacterium
CATTCGCACCATCAAGGAGGAGTGCATCGAGCTTGAGGAATACGACGACTACGCCGACGCCCGCCGTCGGATCGGTGCGTTCCTCCAAGACGTCTATAACCGCAAGCGCATCCACTCGGCGCTGGGCCACCGGACGCCGGCGGAGTACGAGGCAGCCTACTACGAGAGCCGGGACGGAGAGGAAAACCCGTTGACGACCGCATCGGATGCGGCCATAATCCCTGTGGCCGGTGAAACGGAAGCGGGCACTGCTCAGGAGCAACCCGCCAGGGATAGCCGGCTGGGCAGGCGACGAGATGTCGCAGTGGGGGCAGCCCTCAGGGGCCGCCCTCGCTTTCCGCATCTCGGCGACGCCCCCCATGCCTCAGAAAACCTCGTTCTGAATAACTCGACCCATTTCACTGTCTAAAAAACGGGGTGCAGTACAACGGCCAGTGCCGACAAGCCGGGTGTAATCGACTCGGTCCAAGACCACGTTGAAATACTACGAATGGGGATGCCGTAAATGGGGTATACTATGATGTCATCGAGACCTGGGAGGATGGGGTGGACCCGCTGGGCAACTGGGACGAGACCGTGCTGGATTCAGTGACCGAGAGCCGCGTGCACAACAGCGTCAACGAGCTGACGGCGCGGACGGTCGGGCAGGACCCGCAGATCAGCCTGACCTACGACGATGCGGGAAATCTGACTCAGGACGGCAGCGCCGACGGCGACCACCAGTACGTGTGGGACTACCGGAATCGCCTGATCGAGGTGAAGGAGTACCAGACCGACACCTGGAACACGACGGCGGAGTACAAGTACGACGCCCGGAACCGCCGCATCCTGAAGGTCGTGACGAACAAGGGCGACTTCAATGGCACGACGCGCTTCCTCTGGGGCGGCGAGAGCGCCTGGCAGTGCTTCGAGGAGCGCAACGGCGACGGCGACCTGGTGGCGCGTTCCACCTACGCGCCGGGCTACATCGACGACGTGGCCGTGCAGGAGCGGGACCTCAATGACGACCAGGATTTCGCCGACGCCGGCGAGGTGGCCTACTACCACCAGAACACGCTCTTCAGCGTCTACGCCCTGACGGACGCGAGCGAGACGGTGGCCGAGCGCTACCGCTACAACGCCTACGGCGGCTGCACGGTGCTGGACGCCAACGGCAGCGTCGACGCGGACGGCCTGAGCGACGTCGGCAACCCGTACACCTTCACCGGCCGCCGGCTGGACCTCGAGTCCGGGCTGATGCAGTACCGCAATCGGTACTACTCCCCTGCCTTGGGCCGCTTCATAAGCCGGGACCCCGAAGGGTACGTGGACGGGCCCAACTTGCTGTCGTATGGAGGAGGCCGTCCTACTTCGGCACGCGACCCCATGGGTACTCAACACTGCCCCGACTACCCGCGCGCGCCAATCGTGGCTATGGTAGCGGGACCACTTCCAATCACAGAGTGCGCAGCTCTTAAGGATACCTACGAGCTCTGCCAGATTTACGACGACGTAGAGCGCCGCCGGGGTGACTGCCAGAACCCCAGGATTGCCGCTCACTGCTTTGCGTGTAACGGGCCCGGTAGGGAGACCTTCTTGTCGAGATGCGAGACATGCTGCGACGAGGTTTTCCGGCCTGGGAAAAGACGGAACCCTAACAGCCCGTTGAAAAAGCCGCTTGACAGTGGCGGTATAATAACGGTGGCTCGAGAAAGGATTGCACAGAATGTCGATGCGCAAGCGAAGCGGGCAGCGGCAGCAGGACCTGTGGGTTCCCACCGC
>JAAYDY010000064.1 GCA_012729015.1 Phycisphaerae bacterium
CCACGCGGAAAGGCAAGGAAACTTGCCCATGCCTGACGGGGCAGGCATGGCACCCAGCTCTGACTCGCCGCAGGCACACGCCTCTGCCACATGCAAGCACGTACCTCATCGAATTGTCGGACAGCCTCGCTCCGTCAGGCATGCCGAATGCCTCGAACCCTCCCGCCGCGCCAACCGTGGCACGGGCATCTTGCCCGTGCGTCCCAGGGGCATCCTGCCCCTGGGCACCGCGCAGGTGAAATCCACCGACCCGACGGCCCCCTTAATACAGAAAAGCGGCATTTGGCCACCTGCCGGGGCAGGGGGGCGCCGTGATCGCTCCTGGGGCCGTGCGTCGACAGGTGCGGCGCGATGGGGGTGCGGGCGATGAGGGGTTTTCCTTATTGATAACATATTGACAGGGCCGTTATGTGTTTGCGGGCGTGGCGTAACCATAGGCGGGAGCAGGACTTGCGCGTCGGCGGGCCGTCCTCTTGCGGCATAGTCCGATAACCCCGCGACGCCAAATTGCTCAAGCGCGTGAAATGGGCAAGTCGATGAACGCTGCACGACCAGCGGCTGCATGAGGCGGCCTCTGCGAGTGCGGATCGGGAGTCGGTCCGCGGGCGTTGAGCGGAGAGTGGACATCCTCACGGCCTCAGGAGGTGATTGATTCCGGCCGATGCAGGACGTCAGGTGGGACTCACCTGGTGCTCTCGGAAGCCCTTCCACGGATGTCACAATGAGCTTGGGTATGCCGGGTCGAATGGCCGTGTCTGACGATGGACACACCGGAGCCGACAGTTGGCCGGCTCGATCGACCGGCCGAACAGAACGGTTCGGCTCGGCACAAACAAGGAACGGATTCGCGAATAACATGGAGGTTTCCGAGAAATGAGTCGCATTAATACGAACGTCGTCAGTTTGACCGCTCAGCGCAACTTGGCCACCGCCAACGCCCAGGTCTCCAAGAGCCTGGAACGCCTGAGCACCGGTCTCAAGATCAACCGCGGCAGCGACAATCCGGCCGGCCTGATCGCGTCGGAACGGCTCCGCAGTGAGAAGGTGGCCCTCCAGTCGGCCATCAGCAACAACGTCCGCGCCACGAACCTGATCTCCACGGCCGAGGCCAGCTTGAACGAAATCAACGGCCTCCTGCTGGACATCCAGGGCCTGGTGGACACGGCCGCCAACAGCGGTGGTATGACCACCGAGGAAATCGCGGCCAACCAGTTGCTGGTTGACGAGGCCATCAACTCGATCACGCGTATTGCCGACACCGCCCAGTTCAACGGCAAAAAGTTGCTGGACGGCTCGCTCGGCGGCTTCACGACCACGCTGGACGCCAATGCCGCCTCGGCCACGGTCACCAACATCGACCTTGGCAGCGCCGCCAACAAGGACGTCTACATCAACTACGACGGCACGACCACCGCGGCCACGAAGGCGACGTTGTATCTGGACCATGATGACGGCGGCACCGATCATGTGGCGGCCGCGACGGGCGTCATCAGCGTCACGGGCAACCTCGGCACGGCCCTGGTGGACATGACGTTGCAGACCGGCGCGGCAGACATCGTGGCTCGCATCAATGCCGTGACCGACCAGACGGGCATCACGGCCACGACGGCCGGCGGCGACGTCACCCTCAGCTCGGCCGACTACGGCGCCTCGCAGTTCATCAACGTCGGCGTCCAGGGCGGCGCTACGTTCGATCTGCTGGATGCCGATGACGGCAACGCCGCCAGCGGCGACGTCGGCACGAACATCACGCTCGAGGGCGTCGGCTTCACCACCGGCACCACCGACACCAACGGCGTGAGCGTGGACGGCCTGACGGTAACTGTCGTTCGCGACGGTCTCCAGATGGAAGTCGTGCTCGCCCAAGGCGAAGCGGCCGCTGACGACCAGACGGTCGTCAACGTCGCCGGCAACGGCGGCGCCACGTTCCAGATCGGCGCCGAGATCAACACCACCAACCAGGTCCAGGTGACCATCCAGGACGTGGATGCCGCCAGCCTGGGCACCACCGCGGCCCTGAGCACCCTGGCCACGGGCGGCGCCAACGAGCTGTCGGTCGAGGCCAACCTGTCGACGGCCGCCACGATCGTCGGCGAGGCCATCGACACCGTGTCGAGCCTTCGCGGTCGTCTCGGTGCCGTGCAGAAGAACACCCTCGAGACGCAGATCCGTTCGCTCGGCTCGACCCTGGAGAACATCACCAGCGCCGAGTCCGTCATCCGCGACACGGACTTCGCCGAGGAAACGGCTGCCATGACCCGTGCCCAGATTCTGGTGCAGGCCGGCACGAGCGTCTTGGCCATGGCCAACAGCGCGCCGCAGAACGTCCTGGCTCTGCTGCAATAAGCACGGCCCAGAACGTTTGTCGTACAGTGCAGCTCATGTATCCTCCGCGGGAGGTCGCCCCAGGGCGGCCTCCCGCTGTTCTTCCGCGCCGCCGCCCGTGGCACGGGCATCCTGCCCGTGCGTCCCAGGAGCATCCTGCTCCTGGCCGCCGTTGCCCTGACCCCATGGCACGTCGCCAACCCCTCTCCCTGCGTGCAGGGAGAGGCGCCCCGAGCTTTCAGCGAGGGGCGGTGAGGGTCGAACGAGGCCACCTTCTCGCTGCGCTCACCGTAGGGGCGGCTCGCTGCAAGTCCCGAGCCTCGTCGAGGGGCGAGCCGCCCTTCATGGCCACGCCACCCGACTCCTCCTCCAGGGGGGAGCGGTCACCCACCACGCCACATCGCCGCCACACGGGTGGCATGAAAAACCCCGCAACGTCTCGCCGCGAGCAGGTCTTTTGCGTCCCCAAATTAATGTGAATGCCCACAGCGGCCGATACCTACGTATAGCGCAACGTCCTATGGCGGTTCCTGTCGCAGTCCGGCTGTCCTGCGGCTGCGGCGACGGGGCCGCCGTCGGAAACGCGAGTTCCAGGGGGGAATGTACCGCGGGGCGGGAGACTGCCGCGCCGGCCTCAGGCGGCCACAGGCCGCACCGGGCCGATGGTTCGCACGCGGCCGGTGGCCACCCCGGGGAGAACACACCATGAACGTCCTCCTTGCCGAAGACAACCAGATCAACCAGAGACTTGCCGCCGCGGTGCTTCAGCGGCGAGGCCACCGCGTCGTCGTCGTGGACAACGGCCGCAAGGCCGTCGAAGCCGTGGGTCGTGAACCGTTCGACGCGGTGCTGATGGACATTCAGATGCCGGAGATGGACGGCCTGGAGGCGACCGCCGAGATTCGCCGCCGCGAGCGACTGGCCGGCACCGCGCGACGGCTGCCGATCATCGCCGTCACGGCCCACGCGATGCCGGACGACCGGCGGCTGTGCCTGGACGCCGGCATGGATGCCTACGTGCCCAAGCCGATCAACGTGTCGCAACTGCTCGCCTCGATTGCCGAGGCCGTGGCCTTGTGCGGACGCTGGTGCGGCGAGATTGACGCGGCCGCATCGCCGCCCGACCGGCGACCGCCCGCCGCCTTCGGCGAAGTGACCGCCCTGGAAGGCACGGCCGGCGATCGCGATCTGCTCTGCGAGGTGCTCGCCCTGGTTGTCGACAGTTGGCCCGCGGACCGAAAGCACCTGGAGGCAGCCTGTCGCGAGGCGCGGCTCGACGTGCTGGCCCGTGCGGCCCACAACTACCAGGGGGCCATGGGCAACATCGCCGCACGCGAAGCCCTCCAGCAGGCCATGAGCCTGGAATCGGCGGCGCTGGAGAACGACCCCGGTGCGGCAGCCGAAGCCCTCAACGGCCTCTGCCGGGCCATGGACATGCTCATTCCGGACCTTCAACGATACATTCGGCCCCCGCTGGACGACGGAGCGTGACACTCCGCCACGACGACCGCTCTCGCCGCGCGTCCCCCTCACCCGGCCCTTCGGGCCACCCTCCCCCTCCAGGGGGGAGGGGTTGACAGCACGTAGGGTGGCTGCTCCGCAGCCACGCGGTCCCATCAACGCGCGTGCGAAGCACGCTCCCGTACCCCTCGCCCTGTGTGCAGGGAGAGGTGCCCCGAGCGCAGCCGAGGGGCGCGGTGAGGGTCGCACGCGAGCGTCCGCGTGGGTCCGGGGGACCCACCCTACGCCTGCTATCGGGCAGACTCGGCCGGGTGCCATGCCTGCCCCGTCGAGCCTGTCCGACAATTCGTTGCGTGGTTCGTTGTTGCTGGGTGCCATGCCTGCCCCGTCAGGCATGGGCGAGTTCCCTTGCGCTTCCGCGTGGCTGCAAGCAGCC
>JAAYDY010000065.1 GCA_012729015.1 Phycisphaerae bacterium
ACCGGCTCTGCAATCGCACAACCGTAGCGCCGGCGTCTCGCCGGCTGTGGGGTGGGCATCTTGCCCACCCCACGTTCTGTTGCCAGCAGGCCCCCCTTCGCACACGTCCCGGAGGCGAGATGCCTCCGGCAGAGCCTGCCCTGAGCTTGTCGAAGGACCGGCGGGACGCCGGCGCTACAAGGTGTGGCCGGACACGGCATTCCTGCGAGCCGTCAGTCGCCGAACACCATGATCAGAACGAGGGAAGCTGCCATGCTTCCCAGCCAAAGGTAGAACGCGCACAAGATCGCATCCCCCGGCGCCGGTTCAAAGAGCCATACCAGGGGGAAGAAGGCAGCCGGCAGCTGCCCGACAGGGCGGACGTGAACGCGAAGATGCCGGCCAGTTTGACGATGGCGCTGCCCAGGAAACCGAACGACGTGCCGAGCAGCGGCGCGGCCAGGAAGCACGCACCTACGCCGACGGCCACTGCAACCGCAAGCCCCACGCACTGCCCCAGCAACTGGGTGACGACCCCGGTCTCCGCATCTCCAAGGCTGGCCTGAAGCACCAGGATCGGCAACCCGACGACCAGCAGAGCCACCGGCACCCAATACTCCTTCACGTCCACTTTCTCCGCCATCGAGCCCCTCGCCTCACCACAAGGGCAGGGGCCGCGTCCCCGCGCGGCCCCCTGACGGCGTTCCGCCGACAGGGCAATGTAGCCGGATTGAAGACTCCGGTGCTCCCTCCGTCAACCTTGTCGAGGGGCGCATGACTCCCGGAGACGGTTCCCTGGCTGTTGACATGCACGTCGTCGGCGCGTATAGGTGGAAGGAGAAGGCGGCGATGGATCGTCGGCTTGCAGGGATCCCGTTTGTCCCCATGCCCCCATCGGCCAGGGGGAGACCGCACGGCGGTTCCGGCTCGATGTGGGCCCGATTCAGCGACGCAGGGGGATCGCGCGCGATGGCGGCGCAGGACAAACTGAACGGCGTCGACGTAGCCGCATCGAAGGAGAAGGTCAAGGCGGTCAAGGAGAACCCGAAACTGGGGACCTTCCACTTCCGGACGCGCACGAAGTGGCAGAACTGCGGGCACAGTGAGACGACCGTCACCGATTTCTACGGAGTCGGCCAGGAGTTCCAGTATGGCGCGCCCTTCGTCCTCTCGGCCGACGAACCACACGTGCTCCTCGGTGGCGACAAAGGCGCGAACCCCGTAGAACACCTCCTCCACGTCCCGGGCAACTGGAGGAATGCGCACGCTTCTCGCCCGTCTTGGACGTCGTGATGAACGGGAAGAACGCCGATCCGGAAGTCCGGACCGGCTGAGTCGGAGGCCTGATCGAGGTGCGGCCGTCGGGGCGGCGCCTCGCGGAGCATCTTCTTATGGAAGGGGGCTTGACGATGCATCATGGAGTCAGCAGGCGGGCCTTTGTGCAGGGGGTTTCCATGGGCGCGTTCGGAGCGGCCTTGACGAGCGGCGTGGGCGCGGCCGGCGGGGGGATGGGCGGAATGCCCTCGACCGTCCCGGACGCGGTGGGCGAGGACGGGCGCTACAGCCTTCCGCCGCTGCCCTACGGCTACGACGCGCTGGAGCCCTTCCTGAGCAAGCAGACACTCACGCTCCACCATGACAAGCACCACCAGGGCTACGTGAACGGCCTGAACGCCACGCTCGACAAGCTGGCCGCCGCCCGGCAGGCGGGCGACTATGCCGCCGTCACGGCGCTGAGCCGCGACCTGGCCTTTCACGGCTCCGGCCACGTGCTGCACGCACTCTACTGGCTGAGCATGACGCCCGGCGGGGCGCCCCTGGAAGGCGCCCTGCTGGAAGCGGTGCAGCGCGACTTCGGTTCAGTCCAGGCGATGCAGGCGCAGTTCGCCGCCGCCACGAAAGGCGTCGAGGCCAGCGGCTGGGGCGTCCTGGCCTACGAGCCGCTCGCCGGGAAGCTGGTGATCCTTCAGTCGGAGAAGCACCAGAACCTGGCCATCTGGGGCGCCGTGCCCCTGCTCGTCTGCGACGTGTGGGAGCATGCCTACTACGTCGACTACCAGAACCGCCGGCCCGACTACGTCGACGGCTTCATGCAGGTGGCCGACTGGCGCTTCGCCGCCCGCCGCCTCACGGAAGCCCTCAGCAGGGCCTGACCCACGTGCCTTTCCGTCGGGGGGACAGCCACGTGGGCCGTCCCCCCCCACCGTCCATCGTGTCCATACCGCCTCCCTCCCCCCCCACGAACTACGGTTGTAACCGTTCACGGATTTCCTGAGAATCTGCCCTCGGGGTTTGCGTATCCTGCCGCGTCATGGCAGACGCAGCGACATCCGGATGCCCCAACTGCAGACGGCTCGAAGGCCTTCTGGTCGCTCTGGAAGCACGCGTGACGGAGTTGGAGGCGCACAACGCCTCGCTTGAGTCCGAGATAGCCCGGCTGCGCAAGGACTCCTCCAACTCGCACAAACCGCCGTCCAGCGATATCGTCAAGCCGCCGGCGGCCAGGCGGCGGCGCGGCAAGAAACGCCGCATCGGCGGCCAGCCCGGCCATCCCCGCCACG
>JAAYDY010000066.1 GCA_012729015.1 Phycisphaerae bacterium
CAACTCGGCGATACGTGCTTCAAGGCGCCTGCAGTTCGGGCACTCGGGTGTCGTTGCATCTGCCATGCCCCGGCAGGATACGCAAACGCGGGGGGAGGAATCTCAGAAAACCCGTGAACGGTTACCCTTTTCTGAAGAAGTGCGACCGGTAGCCGTATGCGTCGTCCGTCGACTCGAGTGACAGGGCGACAGGTCACAGGCCGCTCACCTGGTCCGGATGGTCGTTTCTCTCCGTGCCGGGCTCAACAATATGTTTCCTGGTGGAACTATGGACGTAACCGTTCACGGATTTCCTGAGAATCTGCCCTCGGGGTTTGCGTATCCTGCCGCATCATGGCAGACGCAGCGACATCCGGATGCCCCAACTGCAGGCGGCTCGAAGCCCTTCTGGTCGCTCTGGAAGCCCACTTCCGTTTCATCACGACGCCGGGTGTGGAGCCGACGAACGACCTTGCGGAGCAGGCGCTCAGGTTTGTGGTGATCGACCGGCGCATCACGCAGGGCACGCGGGGTGAGGCAGGAAGGCAATGGTGCGAGCGCATAGGGACGGTGCGTGCCACCTGCGCCCAGCAGGGCCGATCTGTCTTCCGATTCCTTCACGACGCCCTCACCGCTTCCCTCACGGGCCAGCCCGCGCCGTCACTCCTGCCGGCTTGAGCGAGAAACCGTGAACGGTTACCATGAGATGCACCGCCTTCACGTGGAGGGACGATGATGTCTAAAGCTTGCGTGACCATCCTGCTGGTGGCGACGTTCGCCGCGGCCTTGCCGACGGCCACTGCGGCGGAGCAGGCGCCGGCACCTGAGACGGAGTGGGTGAAGCTGCTGGCGGCGGTGGACTCCCTCGATTGCCCGTGCCTGGCTGCAACTCAAGATGGCGGTCTCGTTCTGGCGACCGGCGGGTATCTCGTGAAGCTGTCCGCTGCCGGCGACGAGCAGTGGCGGAGGCCCCACAATGCCCCAGGCGGACCAGAGTCCATGGTGGCTCTGCACAATGGGGGCTTCTTGCTTCTGAACCAGGACAGTGCATGGGCAGGCAGGCACAACGACAAGGGCGACCTCGTGGCGCAGAGAACCTACCAGGGAGAGTTCACTCAGCTACTGAGTGGCATGGAGATCGACAACGGGCACTTCGTCCTCTGCGGACGGTGGAATGACGACGCATGGTTGCTCGAGGTGGACAGTGAGCTGGAGCCCGTCTGGCAGCAGACCTACGACGCCGGGGCGGAGGAGTTGGTGGTGGCGATCGTGCCGGGCCCCGATGGCGGCTACGTCGTCGCGTGCAACTCGGGGGAGTACAGCAAGTTCGGCACCGGCCCGTCGCAGATATGGGTGTTCAAATGCGATGCGCAGGGGCAGATGCTCGCCGAGTACAGGACTCCAGGCATCATGCGGTACGTAGGGCGTCGTTACCTTGCTCAGAGCGACAACCATTACTACGTCTGTTTCGCCCGGGCGCAGGGCCTCAACACGGACACGTGGCTCGTCAAGCTGGACGGCGACCTCAAGGAGGCGTGGGGGAGGTATTTGGGGACGAAGGCTCTGTCCGCAGGGACGTCAACGGTCGTCGCTGCCGGCAACCGCGTTGTGATCGCGGGCGTTCAGCCCGCGCCTGCCAGTGCAGAGCACGACCGCGTGACAGGCCTCCTCTCCCTGGGCCCATGGGCGATGCGAGTAGACGCAGAAGGGACGGTTGTCTGGGAGGCCCACGTGCCGCTGCCTCGCGGCTGCTACGGCTTCCGCCTGATGGACGTCGCGGCCACGATGGACGGGTGCTTCCTCCTGGGATCGAGTACGACTCCCGACGATGTGGCGGGGGAGCACGCGGAAGCCCTCGTGCTCGTCAAGCTCAGAGACAAGCCGGCCGACTGACGCTGTGACGGGCAACGGAGTGCCCGACGAGGACGTGCTGTTCACCTTCTACGACTTCCCGGCCGAGCGCTGGCGTCACATCCGCACGACGAACCCGATCGAGAGCGCCTTTGCGACGGTGCGGCACCGGAGCCGTCAGACGAAGGGCTGCGGCTCGCGGGCGGCGACACTGGCGATGGTCTTCAAGCCGGCGCAGGAGGCGGAGACGAGCTGATGGTTTTGGGGCGTCCTCCCAGGCCTCGATTCCATCACAATATCGGCCGGGTCGGTGAAATTCGGCAGGGTCAGACGAGGCGCTCCAGTAGGCGGCGGGAGCGGGCATCCAGCCTCGCGAGGTCGACGCGGTAACGGTTGCCGTCGACGTCCGGGATGAGCAGGGTCGTGTCGTCCTGCTCCTCGATGGCGTCCCGGGCGCCGCGCACGACGAACTGCCGCCGTCCCCGGTCGGTCTCGGCGTTGCAGTAGACGGCGCCGAACTCCTCGGTCAGGTTGACCACGCGCGTGATCAGCGGCATGAAGTAACGCCGCCCGAGGGCCTCAAGCGCCGCCTGCCGCGACTCCTGGTCCAGCTCGGCCAGACGCACCAGCGGGCCAATGACCATGTCGCGCCTCGCGCCGTCCAGGATGGCCACGTAGCCGTCGGGGTCGGACATCGGGAAGGCGCGCGCCACCTTGACGTCGACGTAGCAGCGGTCGTCGATCGCCAGGCGCAGGCGGCCGCTGCCGTCGTGGAACAGGCGCAGGGCGCCCGGCCACCGGTCGTGGTAGGGCTCCCTGACTCCTCCGAGGTCGACCTGAGGCGTGTCAGCCATTTGCGACCCTTTCATCCGTCCACGGCCTTGATCGCCGAGAGGCGTGACTGCATCTCGACCAGCCGCGAGTAGGCGCCCTTCTGCGCCATGAGTTCGTCGTGCGTGCCGATCTCGGACACCTTGCCGTCGTCGATCACCAGCAGGCGGCTCGCGTTGCGCAGCGTGCTCAGCCGATGGGCGATGGCGAACGTGGTGCGGCCTTTGACCAGCCGCTGCAGGGCCTGCTGGATCAGCTCCTCCGTCTCCGTGTCCACCGACGAGGTGGCCTCGTCGAGGATCAGCACCTTCGGGTCGTGCAGGATGGCGCGGGCGATGGCAACGCGTTGTTTCTCACCTCCGGACAGGCGCGCCCCGCGCTCGCCCACCTTCGTGTCGTACCCGTCTGGCAGCCGCACGATAAAGCCGTGCGCATTCGCGGCGATGGCCGCCTCCACGACTTCTTCGCGGGTGGCGCCGGGCTTGCCGTACGCGATGTTCTCGGCGATCGTGCCGTTGAACAGGTACGACTCCTGAGGGACGATGCCCACGTGGCGGCGCAGGTCGCGCAGCCGGACCTTCCGCAGGTCGACGCCGTCCAGCTTGATGGCGCCCTCGTCGACATCGTAGAACCGGCAGATAAGGTTGGTCATGGTGGTCTTGCCGACGCCGGAACGGCCCACCAGGCCGATCATCTCGCCGGGCTCGACGTGCAGTTCCAGGCCCTTGAGCACAGGGCGGTCCTTCACGTAGCCGAAGTGCACGTCCTCGAAGTCGAACCGGCCGGCCGGGTCCTTGAGCGCCAGAGCATCGGGGGCCTCGTAGACCTCCTGGTCGGCGTCGGTGATCTCGAACAGCCGCTGCATGCTGGTGACGGCCTGGTTCATAAGGTCGGTGAAGTGCGTCAGCATCTCCACGGGGCCGTAGAACATGAAGAGGTAGCCGACAAACGCCATCAGTTCGCCGAGCGTCACGTTTTTGCCGCCCTCCAGGACGGCCAGGCCGCCGAAGTACCAGACGCCGATGCCGCCGCAGGCGGTGAGGAAGCTGATGATGGGGCGGCCCGTGGCCCACGTGCCCTCCGCAGTCGCCGTGGACGCGTAGAGCGCGGCGCTCCGGCCGCGGAACCGATCCACCTCCCTCGGCTCCTGGCTGAATGCCTTGACGACGCGAATGCCGGAGATGGAGTCGCCGGCCACGGCGCTCATCTTCGAGCGAGTCTGCCACAGGTGATGGTAAAGACGCGAGAGGCGCTTGTAGAACCAGTACGTCAGGCCCATCACGGCGGGGATGGGGATCAGGACGAGCAGCGCCAGCCACCAGGAAAGCATGAAGAGGACGATGCAGATGCCGGCGACCTGGAGCGCCATCGGCAGGAACCACACGAACGCCTCGATGATCATGAAGTTCAACATCATGGTGTCGTGTGTCAGGCGCGCCAGCAGGCCGCCGGTCTGCGCCTTGTCGTGGCGGCGCAGGCTCAGCCGCTGTATGGCCTGGTAGACCTCGAACCGCACCTCGTGCACGATGCCCGAACTCACCCAGGCCGTCAGGCGCCCCTGGAGGATGCTGAGCCCGGCGCCCAGGACGCGTACGCCGATCAGTGCCAGGATCACGACCACCAGCAGGCGCCGCCCGCCTTCGCCCCGGAACACGTCGTCCACGAGCACCTTCGTGAGGTACGGGGGCGCGAGCCCCAGTGCGACGGAGACGACCATACAGACGGAGACGACGGCGGCCTTGACCCAGTGGGGGCGCACGTAGTGCCAGAAACGGCGCAGCACCTCCCACTTCTCGAGGCAGGCCGGACAGAAGGAACCCTTCTCGGGCAGCAGGCGACCGCACTTCGGGCACTGGCGCGGCTCCTCGTCCTGCAGGTCGAACTCGGGCCGCTTCTCCTTCTTGACCGCGTCGTTCAGGCCTCTGGCCACCTTGCCGAAGCGCTCGTTCAGCGAGTTGGAGAAGCGCACGATCTCCACCCGCCGGCCGTTCGTCTCGGCCTGCAGCGCCCCCTGCCCGACCAGGTGCTCCGTCTCCACGGTCCGCACGTCGCCGAGCCGGAGTTCGCTTTCCGGTTCTGCGTTCAGTTGGTCATCGGAGAAAGTGAGCACACGTTCGCTCGTGACCGCAAGCCACCGCCGCCCGAAATGGCCGCTGCGTTCGATGTCCGTCTCGGTGAGCAGAAGCAGCTCCTCGGACGGCCGCAGAGCGGCGCGCAGCTGTTCTTCCTGTTCCGTCATGAGGACGGGGCCTCAACGCAGTGACGCAATCGCGGCCGGATGGGCGCACGTGGAACCGCCGGCGTGTTCAGGCACGGGAGCCTGAGCCGGGCTGTCAGGCAGCTCGGAGGACCATATCACACGCACGGGACGCCGAAGCCGGAACAACCCACACGATCGATCCTCCCCTGCCGCTGCCAGTCCGACTGATTATACGCCCGACGCTTCCGTTGTCAATGCGGATTCCCAGTGAGGCATTGGCCTTGCGGGGTCGATCGCGGCGAGGCAGGAGCCGTACCCGGCTGTTGGGGGGGCGTGACGTGCGGCGCGGATGCGATGCGGCGCCGGCCGGCTTCCTGACACTGCGGCTCCTGCGCCTGGCGACATGCCCTCGTCTTCCCGATCCGCCCGACCGCGCTGTTTCGGCCCGCCACGGCGATTTGCAGCCGGGGGATTGGGCCGCATCGAGGCCGTTCCGCCGCCCGTGGGGGGCACTCAGGACAAGGCGACGGCTGGGCTGCACGCCGAGCGAAGACCCGGAAAGGGGCTGACGGCACGGAGTGGCTTCCCGGCCTGGACTCGAACCAGGAATAGCAGGACCAAAACCTGCGGTGTTGCCAATTACACCACCGGGAAGCCGTTCTCCAGGATGGTAGCACGGAGGGGGAGGCCGCCGCAATGACGAACCGGGCGCGGATGCGCCCGGTTCGGACGTCGAAGACGCGGTCAAGCGGTCACTCGGCTGCCGCCGTCTGGCGCCGTGTGTGTTCGCGCCAGCGCACTTCCGACACGAAGGGGTCGTTCACGAGCACGTAGCCGCCCTCTTCGTCCAGAACGGAGGCGAGGGCCGTGTGCGACAGGACCCGCCCGACCAGGATGGTGCCCTTGCGGCGAGCGGAACCGTCGGGATTGACGGCAAAGACGACGTAGGTCTGGTCTTCCATGCGGCCGCGGTCCGCCCCTCCCTCGATGACGACGAAGTCATGGTCGGAGCGGGCCTCGAGGATCTTCCCGTCGGGGGCCAGTCTCTGGCGTTCGTCGGGCGCTGCGACGGCCTCTTCGTACATCTTGCGCCACTCGTCGGCCCCGGCCTGGACCGCCGCCACTTCGGTGCGGCGGGCGTTGACCTCTTCCTGGTGCCGCTGCTGCCACGAGACCACCTCGCGCCGGTGCTCCTCGACACGCGCCTGCAGATCGGCGTTGGCCTCCTGCAGTCCGCCCAGCTTCTGCTGGAAGTCGCGCAGGTTCTGGCTGTTCTGGGCCTGCAGGTCTTCCCTTGTTTTGGCCAGGTCGCCACGCGCCTTGGCAAGCTGTTCGTTGGCGGTTTCGAGTTGGCCGGTCAGTTCGGCCGCGCGCGCCGTCAGGCTCTGGTAGCTCCCGTCGTAGCGGTCCAGCAGCAGGCGCAGGGTCTGGAACAGGGGTTCGCCCTGTTCGGCGGCCTGCTTCTGGACGGCGTACTCGCCCATCGCCGTCTGCATGGCCCCGACGCTGTCCCAGCCCACCATGGGCTTCACGACCTTCTCATACTCGGCCGCCTCCTTCAGCTTGGCCGCGACCTCGGCGAAGCTCTCCCGCGCGTACCGGACGCCGAATTCCGTGGGCGTCTGCACGGGCAATTCCCAGTTGCTCTCACTGAAGACGGGTTGGACGGCGTCATGGAAGTCCTTCTGTGTCACCTGGATCGCCTGCTCGGCCTCCCGCAACGTCACGAAGGACCAGATCGCGCCGCCGACGCCGACGACGGTGAGGATGATGAAGATTACGAGCGCTGCGATCAGCCCATTGGAACTGCGTCTGACGGCGGCCATGTCTGCTCTCCTGTATACCCGCGACGAAGGTCTGCCACTCGGCAGCAGACTGCCTTCCCTATCGTCTCACCGGACGGCGCGTCCTCCCCGGTTCTGCCCGTTGGCGCCTGTAAGCTTATACGCACGCGCACCCTTTGTCAACAGCTAAGGCTTTGCGCCGTTGACACGGACGTGGGGGCAGGCAGAGAATGCGGGCGCGCCGCTCGGGCCGGGCGGCCACGGAGGAACCGACGCATGCCCGAAAGCACGCGGCCTGCCGAACGCATC
>JAAYDY010000067.1 GCA_012729015.1 Phycisphaerae bacterium
AGACGTCTTTCATGCGTCGCATGGTGACGTGCGTGTAAATTTGCGTGGTCGAAAGGCTTGAATGGCCGAGCAGTTCCTGCACGCTTCGCAGGTCGGCGCCGCGGTTGAGCATGTGCGTGGCGAACGAGTGGCGCAGGGTGTGCGGACTGACGTTCGGGTCCAGTCCGGCCTCGGCGAGGTACTTGGCAAGCTTGCGCCGCACGCTGCGCTGGTTGAGCCGGCGTCCGTGACGGTTCAGGAAGAGCGGCTTGCGGTCGAACGTTGCGGCGTCGGGGGCGCCCTGTCGTGCCCGCAGATACCGCTGGATCGCCGCGAGGGCATAGGAACCCAGGGGCGCCAGGCGTTCTTTCTTGCCCTTGCCGCGCACACGGACCACCTCGCCCAGGGAATCCATGTCCTCGAGGTTCAACTGGCAGACTTCGCTGACGCGCATGCCTGTGGAATACAGCGTTTCGAGAATCGCCTTGTCGCGCAGGGTCAGCAGGTCGGTGCCCTTGGGCGCGTCCAGCAGCCGCTCGATCTCGTCCGGGTCAAGGAACTTCGGCAGCCGCCGCTCCTGCTTCGGCGTGCGGATGACGCGAACGGGGCTGTCCTCCAGCTCCCCGACGCGGACGAGGTGCTTGTAGAACGACCGCAGCGTCGCCAGCTTCCGGGCGATCGTGGCGCGCGAGTACTTCTGCTCGTTCAGCTCCGCCAGGTACCGGCGCAGCGTCAGGACGTCGATGCCCTTCAGAACCTCCGTCAGCCGCGCGGCGTCCACGGGGTGCTCGGCGTCGGCCGGGTCACCCAGGGAATGCACCTTGCACAGAAAGGCGACGAAGTGGTCCAGGTCGCTGCGGTACGACTTCAGGGTATGGTCGCTGAAGACCTTCTCGTACTGGAGGCTGTGGAAGAATCTGGTCAGCAGTGGGCTGCTCATGGTCGGCGTCACTCATTCCTTTGCGCGACGCGCAAGGGGCCTTGTCTGCCCGGGGCTGCCGCCGACGAGCGAGACGCTGCCGGCCACGGCACAGGCCCGGCGGCCGCCGTCATTCGTCCAGACGGTGCAACAGCTTCTGGTTCACCTGGCGGCTCAGCACCGCCGCATCGAACCAGTCGAAACTCAGATCGGTCCGCGAGGCCAGGTCCATCAGGGCCTGGATCAGGCACTCTTCCTCGCCTTCCGGATAGCGGAACACATACTGGTGACCGCCTTTGACCAGCGACAACTGCCGAAGCTCGTTCACGGACGTTCCCCTGCGGCGAAATCAGGGCCCGCCCACGTCGTGGCCGAGCCCACCTGTTATTTCGGCCATTTCGTCGCTTCGGGTCCAATCTTAATGTGCGGCCAACGCATCTTTCGGCCTTCGGCCCCGAGCAGTTCCCGGATTACGGCGTAGCTGCACAGACGCTGAAAGTCGTGCTGGTTGACCACAAACCGACGCCACCCGTACGGGCTCGCGTCGCTCTGACGCTCGCGGGCGTACACGCGGGCCAGATTCTCCACGTCGGTCTCCGCGCCGCTGAAGACGCGGCTGACCATGTCCAGCGGCCGCGAGGCGGCCTCGTCGCCGAGCGGAAACGGCACGGCCGCGCGGCTGCTCTCAACCGGATCGAACGTGGCGCCGCCCTCGGGGCCCAGCGGCGACGACGTGTAGACCTGAACGGCCAGCCCCATCCGCGGCGGCACGAACGGATCGTATTCCGTCACGGCCGCGACGATCACGGCGTCGGCCTTGAAGACCTGGGCCAGGGCGCGGGCTTCCTCGGGGCTGCCGACGGTCGCCATCTGCTGCGAGGCCAGGTACTCGTACACGCGGCCGATGGGGACGACGGTCACGCCCTCGACCTGCTGAAGCTCGCTGCTGAGGGCGTTGGTGACTTCGATCATGTCGAGCCGCGCGGTGGTCGACAGATTCATCACCGGGGCGACGACGAACGTCCTGATCTGTGGGAAGGGATTGACCAGCCGCTCGCCTCCAAGGCGGGCGGTGCATCCGGCCAACGCCACCGCGGCGACGGCGGCCAGGCCGGACAGGGCAAGGCGGCGAACTTGACTGTGGGTCACGGCTTCAGGCTCCTCTACATGGCCGCTCCATTGGGCTTCACCTCGGCCTCGGCGGCGGGCTTCGGCGTGGCGGCCGCCGCAGGTTCCGGCTTTTTGGCCGCGCCCACGCGGGTCGCCGGCACGCGAGTCGCCTGGATGAGCTTCGTGTCCAGCGGCTCCAGGCTCCAGATGTTGTCGTAGCCGCCGCGGTTGCTCGCGAAGTAGATCCGCCCGTCCGGCGACCACGTCGGGCACCAGTCGTTCGTGTGGTCCGTGGTCAACCGCACGCGCGTCAGGCCGTCGAGCGTCGTGATCCAGATGTCGTCGCCGCGTTCCACTCGTCGCGGCTGCTGACCCTGCTGCTTGGGGTCGGTGACGAGGCTGACCGTGGCGTAGACCAGTTGCGTGCCGTCGGGGCTCCAGGCCGGGGCCACCGCCGCGGTCGCCGCCGTGGCCGGCACGACTTCCGTCGGGAACCGGGCCTCGCCGTCGATCAGGTCGATGGTCCAGATGCTGAACAGGTGCGTGCCGCGCTGGCGGGCAAGCTGGTAGGCGATCCGGTTGACCGACGGGCTCGGGCACCAGGCCGGGAACAACCCGTGGGCCACGAACTTGCGGTTCGCCGGGTTCGCCACCTCGACGATCCAGATTTCCCACTGGCCGCTGCGCACGTTGTGCTCGCTGTAGCACAGGTACGCCCCGTCCGGCGACCACGACGGATGGACTTCGTGCGACAGGCCGCTGGTCACCTGGAACGGCTTGCGGCCGTCGGCGGTCATGACGAAGAGGTCCCAGTTGCCCGAGCGGTCGGAGGCGTAGGCGATGAAGTTGCCGTCGGGCGACAGGGCCGGCTGCACTTCGTTGGCCGCGTCGTCGGTCAGTCGCGTCACGGTGCGGCCGGCGATCTTCTTGACGTAGATGTCGCTGGTGGCGCTGTGCCGCGTGGAGCTGAACACCATCAGGTCGCCCTCGGGACCGACCACCGGATCGACGTCGGCGCCGACCTCGCAGAACGAGTTCTGCTGGAGGCCGCTGTAGGCCTCCGTCTCGAACCGCGCGGGCGAGGCATCGCCGAACTGGCCAAGCACGTCCATCGACGTGCCCGACGGAGGCAGAATCGGATGCGGATCCACCAGCGACGACTGTCCCGACCAGTTGCACCCGGCGACGAACGTTGCCGCACAGACGACGGCGAGAAGCTGTTTCCGCATGGTACAGGGCTCCCTCTGAGAATGGTGCGACGGTTGCCGACGAAACGATCTCGCAGCACGGTGCCACGACCGCTTGCCTGAACGGCAGGGGCGACCGGTCGGCGCGCAGAAACCTGTTCCGACGCTCCGCGCCGGATGTAACCCGTATCGGCACACCCGTCCGCCCGCCTTTAGGCATTCGCCGCCCGCGGGCCGTGTGGGCGTGCGCGGGATTCCGGCCCGTGTGGCGGGCCGCGTGGTTCTTGTGTTCCCCGGGCGCGGGTGATAGAATAGACTGTTTCCAGCATCGCAGGGACACAGGACAAGGGAATCCGGGCTATGGTTCGTCATCGCAATCTTCGCCGTTACCTGGTGGGGTTCGACACCTCGACGTTGCCGCAGATCTTCACGGACTGCCTGGTCATCGGCGGCGGGGTGGCGGGGCTGCGCGTCGCGCTCGAGGTGGCCGAGGCGGGGCCCGACGTCCGGGTGACGCTGGCCACGAAGACCGAGCTGCTGGAATCCAACTCCTACTACGCCCAGGGCGGCATTGCCGCCGTGACGGACCCCGTGGAGGACTCGCCGGAGAAGCACCGGGCCGACACACTGGCCACGGCCTGCGGGCTGGCCGACGAGGCCATTGTGGAGATGGTGGTCGGTGAGGGTCCGGACCGGATTCGCGACCTGATCGACTGGGGCACCCCGTTCGACCGCGACGGGGACGCGTTGTCGCTGACGCGCGAGGGCGGCCACTCGGCCCGCCGCATCCTTCACGCCTCGGGCGACTCCACCGGCCGCGAGATCAGCCAGACCATGGCCGCCCAGGCACGCGTCCAGTCGCGCATCGTCCTGCGGGAACGGACCTACACGATCGATCTGCTCACGGGCGACACCGGCGAGGTGCTCGGCGCGCTTCTCTGGACGGCGGCGACCGGCCTGACGGTCTGCTGGGCCCGCTTCACGGTGCTGGCCTCGGGCGGCGCGGGGCGGCTCTATCGCGAATCGACCAATCCGGAGACCGCCACGGGCGACGGCATGGCCATTGCGTACCGGGCCGGGGCCGAGCTGGAAGACCTGGAATTCGTGCAGTTTCACCCGACGACGCTCTACATCGCCGGCGCCAGCCGCGCCCTGATCAGCGAAACCGTCCGCGGCGAGGGCGGGCGCCTGCTCGACCGCAACGGCACGCGGTTCATGCCGGAGTACCACGCGGACGCGGAGTTGGCCCCGCGCGACGTCGTCAGCCGCGCCATCGTCCGACAGATGGCCAAGACGGATTCGACGAACGTGTACCTCGATCTGCGGCACCTGAAGGCCGAGCACCTCTACGCGCGGTTCCCGTTCATTCGGACCATTTGCCGCGATTTTGACATTGATATCGCGCGCGACCTGATCCCGGTGCGTCCGGCGGCCCACTACACCATCGGCGGCGTGCGCGTGGACGGCGATGGCCGCACGTCGCTGCCGCGGCTGTATGCCTGTGGGGAAGTGTCGTGCACGCGGCTGCACGGGGCCAATCGCCTCGGCTCCAACAGCCTCCTGGAGGGGCTGGTCTTCGGCTACCGGGCCGGGCGGCGGATTGTCGAGCAACTGGCCGTCGGCAACGGCACGTCGCGCCCGCCGCGGCTGCAATTCACCGTCGCGCACAGCGACCGCACGGTCCTGGACGTTGACGACGTGCAGAACTCCCTCAGGGCCATCATGTGGCGCAACGTCGGCATCGAGCGCGACGCCCGCCACCTCGCCGAGACCGAGGAGATCATCGAGTTCTGGCAGTCGTACGTCCTGGACAAGGAGTTCGCCGACCCGCGCGGCTGGCAACTCCAGAACATGCTCACGCTGGCGCGACTGGTGGCCCGCTCGGCGAATCAGCGGCAGGAGAGCCGCGGCACCCATTTCCGCACGGACTTCCCCGAGCGCGACGATGCCCACTGGCAACACCACATCGTCCGCTCGGTGGCGTCGGCCTCGGCGTGAAACAACCCCCCGGAGGCCGCGGCTTCCTCAGAATGTTACCGCACCGTAACACAAGGGATCGACATCCGAGGGCAGAGAATGCACATCGAATGTGCGGCGACGCCTTAACAATGTGCGCCGATGGGCTTCGGAACCCATCGTCATGGGCTCCGTGGCGTCTGTAATCCCTGTGTAGATGGCCACTTGTGAATCACGCGCGTACGCGAACGTCGGGGTATGCTATTTGCACGTCTGTACTCTACGGCCCGCTGTGGGCCGTCTGTTTGCAGCGATCGACAGTCGGGTTCGAACCCAGTGAGGAGGATATCCCGTGAGACGTAGTGCGTTTACGCTGGTGGAGTTGCTGATGGTCATTGCGATCATTGCGTTGCTGGCGGCGATTCTGATGCCGGCGATTTCGGGCGTCTTCCGCACGGGCGTCTCGGTGCAGTGCATGGCCAACCTGCACCAGATCGGCCTCGGGCTGGAGCAGTACCGCTCGCAGAACAAGGGGTACTTCCCCGGCGGTCGCCCCTCGGGCACCTCCGGCGCCCTCCAGGAATCCGGCAACGGTCTGAAGATTCGCCCGCGCTACTACGTTCACCTGTGGCCGGCCATGGGCCCGGCCTTCTCCGAGCCGTCCACCACCGACCAGCGGCAGACGCTCGACAACCCCGCGTACCTCTGCCCGGCCGTGCCGTGGGACGACGAGCGGAACTACCCCTACGGCTACAACTACCAGTTCCTCGGTAACAACCGCGACAACCTGGCTGGGTCCGGAACGATCAACTACCCCGTGAGCATGAACGACATCAAGATGCCCGCCCTGACGGTGGCCGTGGCCGACTCCATGGGCACGGCGGCCGACTACCCGGAAGACGCGCGGCAGCCCTACTCGGCCAAGTCCAACGATTACGACCGCTACGGCAACCACGGCTGGACGCTCGATCCACCGCACCTGCCCGGCGGCAACTACGTGTCGGCCAACCCCGACGTGGCCGGTCACCGGTCGTCGGTGCATGGCCGCCACAACGGCAAGGCCAACGTGCTGTTCGTGGACGGCCACTGCGAGGCCCTGACGCCGCAGGAACTGGGCTACAACGTGGACGAGGATGGCCGCGTGCTGCACGACGGCGACAACAAGCTTTTCAGCGGCGACGGCACCGATCGCCTGCCGCCGACCGCCGGCGAGACCGGGGAGTAGGCGTCTGGCGGGACAGAGAGATTGCCGGGAACGAATGACCGATGACGCGTGTGCTGCGCTTGATCGCTCGCTTGCCTGTCGGGGCTACCACCGTCGCGGTGTTGGCCGCGGCGCTGGCCCTCTGGTCGCTCTATCCGCGCCCAGCCGCCGACGCCGACCAGCCGCCGCAGGCCGTCCGCGGCGATCTGCAACTGGCGCTGGACCGGTTGCAGGTGCGGCTGACGGGCGAGCAGATCGCCGACGCCGTCTCGGTCCGGCAGCCCGGGGTGCCCGCGCACCGGCTCGTCGTGGACCGCATCGAGGGTGCCGTGGCCGACATGGCCGGCGAGCCGTCGGCGGTGCGGCTGTGGCTGGCCGACCGGCTCTTCGTGCGCGACGCCAAGCCGGCCGCCGTCGAGTCCCTGGTCCTCTTCCATGAGCGAACCGGCGACCTGGCCGAGGCCGTCGGCCAGGGCACCAGTGCCCCCGTCCGTAACGACTGGCTCGGATCGTCCTGGTACACGTCCGAAACACAGGTTGCCACGCTGGCAACCGACGATGAGCGGCGATGGGTGCTCCGCGGCACGACGCCGATCTACGACAAGCGCGGCCTGGCGGTGGCGATGGCCGAGGTCCGCGTCGAGACGCCGCGTCGGGCGCCCGTGCCGGTGTGGCCGCGCAACGTCGCGCTGGCCCTCATGGCGGCGGCGCTGGCGGCCCTCTGGGAGTCGCGACTGGCCCTGGTCCGCGTGGCGTTGAACGACGTGTTCGGCCTGCACCTGTCGGCCCGGGTGCTGGACACCGGCGAGACGATCACGGCCGATCAGCGGCAGGTCCGCGACGAGATCAACGAGTTGGCCTCGCAGGCCGAGGCGGGAAACCGGCTGTGGCTGGTGCGGCCGGGGCACGATCCGACGGCGCCCGAGCCGCTGTTTCAGGAGAATCGCGGCCTGGAACTGCCCGAGGTCCGCACCTGCCGCGAACCGGCCACGGCGTCCCGTCGCCCGTCGCCACCGCCATCGCCGCAGACAGCCGCCGGGGGCGAGACCGTGGTGGCGGCCGCAATCGAGGACGAGCATCTCCTGCGACGGCTTCTGGAAGTCCTGTTGCCGCACATGGATTCGGCCGCAGCCCCTGCGTCGAGCCCGATGGCGGATCTGAAGCACCTGTCGCTCCGCGTCGTGATCGAAATCCGCCGCCGCGAATCGCCCGCCGAGCCGCGCTCTGCGCAGGACGCGGACGCCTCCAGACCGCGCGACACGTCCGACACCTGATCTGACGGCCCCACGGTAACGCAACCACAGGGTGGGTCCACCGGACCCCGGCAGGCGCTGGCGTGCGACCCTCACCGCCGCTCGACGGCGCTCGGGGCCGCTCTCCCTGCACGCAGGGAGAGGGGTTGGACGGCGGCCAGGGGCAGGATGCCCGTGCCACGGGCGGGGCGGCGTTCGACGCGTGGGTCCGGGGGACCCACCCTACCGGCTGGGAGGGAGAGGGGTTGCTCGGCGCGCAGGCGGCTGCGGCAGTTCCGCCAGCAGGAAGTTCAGCACCGTGACGGTCGAGACGCGCGCGTCGGTGGCGCTGAACCGGAGTCCGCCCACGGCCACCGCCGGCTGCGCGGCATAGAAACTGCTCTCGGCACGGTACTGGTGGTTCAGCAGGAACGCCTCGGCCAGTCGCGCGGCGCGGTCGGCGCGCGGCTCGAACTCGTCGAACTTCAGCGAGGCGTGCCGTTGGGGCGCGTCGGCCCTCAGCCGCGCCGCCAGGCGCCGGGCCGCGGCCAACCCGCGCAGATGGTGCGCCGCCGATTCGCTGTCGAACACAAGGCCGGTGGGAAACCCGCCGAACTCGTCGTCCAGGTACCGGGCCGGCTCGCTGGCCTGGCGGGCGACGATCTGCTCGCCGCACAGGCGACCGTACCGGGCCAGCGCGTCGCTCGGCAGCAGCGCGTCCAACCGGTCCAGCGCTTCGACCAGCGCCACGTCGGGCAGCCCCGTCTCCTGGCGGCGGCCGATGCGCCGCTCGCGCTGGAACACCATGTACTCGGCGCTGCGCTGGGCCGCCCGCAGGCACGTCTCGTCGCCCAGGAGCTCGTAGGCCCGCACCAGGGCCAGCACCGCCAGCGACTCGCCTTCGAGGTCTTCGCTGTTGCGGACGCCCTTGTCGCCGGCGGCGTCGGTCGCGAAGTAGACCTGGAACGATCCGTCCTTCTGCTGCGCCGCCAACAGCGCCACGGCCATCTGCCGCACGGTGGTCTCGGTCGCCTTGTCGGGCGCCAGACCGTGAAGGTCGGCCAGCGCCACGAGGGCCTGCGACGTCCACGCCACCTCGCTCTTGAGGCCCGCGAACACGAACGCGCACGGACGCTGCGTTCCGTCCACGTCGGTCACGATGCCCTCTTTGACGGACTTCATCAGCGTCACGGCGGCGGCCTGCGCGGCGCGGACGATCCACGCCTCGGGTCGCGCGGCGTGCAGCCGAGCCAGCGTGTGAATCGTCAGCGCTTGCCGCGAGGCGTCCGGCCCGGCGACCCACTGGTCGCGCAGCGAATCGTACGAGGCGTTCACGGCCCCCTCGGCCGACATCGTCCGCGCCAGGTAATCGGTGGCGCTGCGTGTCGCCGCCGCCATGGATGCCTCGGTCACCGACTCGGCGTCCACCAGCGGCCCCATCCGATAGAGCGCCGCCACGGCCGGCTGCCCGTCCTGGGTGCGACCGCCGGCCGCCCGCTCCACGAAGCTCTGCGTCTCGAATCGCAGAACGCGAGCCCCGGGGCCGCGCCACGTGGCCGGCTGGGCTCCCGCACGGTCCAGCAACTCGCGGAACACGGCCTTCTTCACGTCCTCGGGCAACCGCGCGTCGCGCGGCGCGGCCGGCCGCTCGGCCTCGCCCTCGCCGATCTGGATGAAGTGCATCTGCCACGCGCGGCGCACCGCCTCCCACGGCAGCACCGTCCCGCGCAGATCCCCATTCTCGTAAACCAGCCCGTCCAGGCCGGGGCGCATCGAATACAGAAACGGGTCCGCCACATTCTGCATGTACGGCAGCCGATACACGGTCACGTCCAGGTGAATGCGAACGTCGGCCAGCCGGTGGAACCCGTCGGCCTGGTACCGCGGCGCGCGCGGCAGATTGACGGCTGCGTCCACCAGGGCCGCCAGGAGCGAGTCGCCGCGTCCCTCGGCGGTCAGGTCGGCGCCGGTCGGCAGATAGAGCGTGACGAAGACCTGCATGGGCCGCTGCTGGAGCACCACGTCGGGCAGCGGCGTGGCCTTGGGCCAGGCGGCGCGCACGGCGTCGGCCACGGCCCGGATCTGGGCGGCGCGGGGCTGAAGGCCCTTCAGCGAGCGATCGGCTTCGAGGAGTTCCAGGGCGCGTCGGACCAGGCCGACGGCCGCCGAGGCCTCGTCGGCCTTGAGCCGCACGCCGCCCACGCGACCGCCCAGCGGATCGGCCGCGTCCTGCTGGGCCCGGACCGTCGCCGCCGGAACCAGCGCCGCCAGCAGGCCCAGGGCCATCGTCGCCAGACCGCATGTGGTCGTTCTCGTGCGACACGTCATCGGATGAATCCTCCGCGGCGGAATACGTCCAGCACCAGGTCGGCCACGTCCGCATCGCTCGTGGCTCGCAGGTGCGCGATGCCTCGTTCTGTGGTCCAGGCGTCGAACCGGTGCAGGAACTCGCGGCGACGCGCCTGGTAACGCGCCACCTGCTCCGGCGTCAGGCGAACGGCCCGGACGGCCCCGGTCTCGCTGTCGAGCAGTTCCACGTCGCCCTGCCACGGCGGCGCGGCGTCCTCCGGCGACTCCACGGCCAGGGCCCAGACCTCGTGGCCATGGTAATCCAGCAGGGCGAGGCCCTCTTCGTACGATTCGGCGTGCCCCGCGCCGCCCAGAAAATCGCTCACCACCACCACCAGCCCGCGCTCGGTGGCGTGTTGGCAGAACTGCCTGGCGGCCAGGGCGAGGTTCGTCCCGCCCCCGAGCGGCGCCGAGGCCAGAAACTCCAGCACCGCGTAAATCTGCCCGCGGCCGCGACGCGTCCGAAGGCTGCGCACCTCTCCGTCGCCCCAGGCCGAGACCCGGATGCGGTCGAGGTTGGCCAGGCCGACGTACGCCAGCGCCGCCGTCAGCCGCCGCGCGAAATCCACCTTCGGCGGACGACCGGTCAGCATCGAGCCGCTCGTGTCGGTCATGAGGCCGATCCGCAGATCCTCGTCCTGCTGGAAGAGGCGCAGCAGCAACTTGTCGAGACGGCCGTAGGCCGCCCAGTCCAGGTACCGGAAATCGTCTCCGACGGCGTAGGGCCGATGCTCGGCGAACTCCAGCCCCGCCCCGGTGCGCAACCCGCGGCGCGAGGCCGGCTGGAGCCCGGCGAAGGCCCGGCGACTGACGATCCGCAGGTACTCCAGTTTCTGGAGAAACGCCGTGTCGAACAGGGCCCGCGCGCGATCGTCCAGCGCCGCATAACCCGTGGCGAGGACTTGCGGCCGGGATGCGTCGGCGGCGCCGTTCGCGCCCGACGATGCGCCTTGACGGTCCTGTTCGGCCCCGGTGTTCATACGGTGCATTGTCGCCCGCGACCGCGAGGATTGCAACTCTTTCCGGCCGCTACTGGGCTGAGCGGAGGTGATCCTTGTGCGGCAGCGGGCGCTTGGCGCCGTCGGGGCCGACGTGGACGAACGTCACGTGGGTGGAGAAGATGTGCAGCTCGTCTTCGGCGCCGGGCTCGTCGCTGAACACGTCCACCGAGTAGGTGACCGAGGTGGTGCCCTGGCCGACATACACGATACGGAACCGCAGGATGGCGCCGCACGGGGCGGGCCGGCGAAACTCGACACGGTCCATGCCGATGGTCACGAGGCTGCAATGCGGAAAGTCGCGCGAGGCCGCCATCCAGGCGAACTCGTCGACCCACTTGAGCATTTCGCCGCCGAAGAGCCGCCCGTGATGATTCAGGTGCTCCGGCCGCACCAGGGTGAAGTTGTCCATCGGCTTTCCCTCGTCGCTGTCAGAGCTTGCGCCCGCACTCCTGGCAGAATTTCGAGTCTTCTTCGTTCAACGTGCCGCACCCCGGGCAACGGATCATGACGACCTTGTCCGGAGACCGCGAAGCGAGCGAGATGTCGGCCTCGTCGAGGGCGTCCTTGACCATGCCGCCGGCCATGCGCGTGTACGGCTCGAGGTCGTCGCGGGCCCCCTTCGGGTCGAGGATGACGCCGGACCCGCGCAGGCCGCGGGCCGCCACGCCGCGGATGACCCCTCCAGCCATGATCATGCCCATGCCGATGAAGGCCCGCACGAAACCCCATTTCGGATTGAAGTCAGAGTTGCCCATGTTCAGCGCCGCCTGGATGAACAGGGAGAAGAAAAGAATGGCCCCCAACACGATGAGGACCATGCCGAGGTAGTATCCCGCCTTGCGTTCTGGGGAGATGTCTCGTGCCATGACGTGTGGCCTCCCGCCCGCACCCTGGCGCACCATCACGGCCTTCCGCGCCGTCCGCAGAGGCCGCACCTGCCCAGAGTATAGCAACCGGACCACGACAAGTGAAGCGCCCCGGTTCGCCCAGGATTCTCTCGGCCCGGATCAGGGCGCACGACGCACGTCAGGCCAACAGACCCGACACCCTCCGAAGCGGATGCAAGGCGACGAATCCGTCGGGTCTGTTGACCCGACCTACATACTGTTGACCCGACCTACATACGGACTGTGACCCTCATGGGCGGCATCTGTCACTTTCGGAGCCGCCGCCCGCGCGAGTCAGCCCGCGGCGCGTCAGCCGGAAACGGCCGAATGAGGTTTTTGGGCTCGAAATCGAGGGTGCCGACTCCGCGACGTCTCGCGATTGCACAGTAAGCCGGCCGCGGCCGTCGGTTTAATAGGGCAAGAGCGTTCAGGAGCGAGCGGCGGCATGGGCCGCACAGCCGCGTAGCCTGACAATACCCACCAGGAGGCAGCACGCAATGAAGTACGGAATGGCAGCAGGGGTGGTCTTGGCCGTGGCCATGGCGGCCGGGGGCGTCCGAGCCGCTGATAACGAGGTGCCGTCGTCCGTGGCGACGGTGCCGATCACGGCGACAGTGTACACCAGCGACAACGCGCCGGCGGCGCCGGCGGTCGAGGCCCTGGCCCGACACAAAAGCATCTCGCAGTACGGCGTCACATGGACGTTCGAGACCGAGGCGCCGGCGGGCCAATTCGTTACGGGCGACTGGTACGTGGTCGGCCCGGTGCGCGTGGTGAAGATCGATCCGGCGCCGCTCCAGGGTCGTCAAGCCCTGAAGGACGATGGCTGGGAGATCGTCAAGAAGCAGGCCGTGGACGAGGAGCGCTTCGGCGAGCAAGTCGGCCGCAACGGATCGCTGCTGAACCCGACGGGCGACAAGGTGGCCTCGGGCAGGGCCGGTTTCGACAGCCGCCTGGCCGACGTCCATTACACGCCGACGATGTTCGAGGCGCCGCCGTTCGACCTGAAGCCGGGCGACGCGCTGATCTCGACCATCAGCAACCGGAACCTGGAGGACTTCCGCGGCTACGGTCAGCCCGTGCTGACGGCGGCCGTGCTGACGTGCCTGGCCGCACCGGCCCCGGCCGATGCGTTCCGCCCGTCGTTTGCCGACCGCGGGCAACGGATCTACCTGGCCCGGACGCTCCAGCGCGATCTGCTGTACGCCCTGCCGCGGCCGCAGACGGCCCCGGAGATCCGGGAATGGATCGCCCGGTTCCAGAAGCCGTGGATCGATTTCACGAACTGGGGCTACGGCGCGCCGAAGGAGAACATGCCGCGCTACGGTCAGCACTATACCGGCGCCACCAGCACGGTGGCCCTGATGCTGCACCTGGACTACCCCGCCGAGGAGAAGGAGCGGCTGCTGATCGAGTATGTGCAGTACGGCATCGACCTGGCGGGGCTGGTCCGGTCGGGGTTCAAGGGCTGGCGGGGGCACGGCGGCTTCGGCGGCGGGCGGAAGTTTGCCGTGATGTTCGCCGGCCTGATGCTGGGCGACGAGCAGATGCGGCGGCCGAACACGCTGGCCGAGAAGGTCGCCTTCGGCGAGGATCAACAGACGTTCTGGGGCACGTCGTGGAACGGCGCCCAGGTCGTCTTTGAGAGCCACCCCGGCTGGCGGCCCGACCCGAGCGAGAAGACGCATCCCTCGAAGTGGAACCAGGGGCATTACCAGAGCGAGAGCTACCGGCTGTGCTGCACCAGCAAGGAGTGGCCGGGCCAGGCGCTGGCGATTCGCCTGATGCGGGCCGAAGGCCTGTGGAACCACGATCCGTTTCCGGCGTACGTGGACCGCTGGATGACCGAGGATCTGCCGGAGCACGTCCGCACGTTTGTTACAGAGATGGAGAAGGCCAAAGGCGTGGACGTCGAGGCCAACCCGCCGAAGATGCCGTGGTATCACCGGATGGAACGGGCGTCGAAGTTCGTGCAGGCCATGTGGGACGCGTATCGTCAGAACCTGCCGCCGATGAAGCCCGGGATGGAAGCCTGGGCGCGACCGGCCGCTGTCGCCCCGGCCGCCGACCAGCCTGCCGACCAGAAGGCCGGCCAGGCCACCGACCAGGAGGCCGCCGACAAGAAGACGCCGTGACCCTTCGGTTTATGCCAGGCACCGCGACGGGCGGCCCGGTCCACACCGGGTCGCCCGCGTCGCTTACGGCGCCGGCGGCGACAGTGCGTAGGGTGGGTCCCCCGGACCCACGCGTCGTTTGTCAATCCGCGCGGGACGACATGTTGGACGATGTGTGGTGCTGCTCCCCGCTTACCGCGCCGGCGGCGAGAGCCGCAACAGACGTGCGCTGTGGCACGGCATCTCGAGCGTGACGGTCCAGCGTCCGTCGGCGACTGGGACGGGTTGGTTGTCGGCTTCCACAAGGGGTTGCGACAGCGCGTGGTACTTGGCGGCGTTGGCGCGGAACACCGGGACGCCCGCTTCGCCGTAGAGGCGCAGGACGGCTCCCTCGTAGAGCCCTGCCCCGCGGAGGGGCGTGAGGCCGGCGGCCGTGGCGTCGGCCTCGAAGGCATAGGCCCACACGCCGTGCCCGCGGTCCACGAGCCGCCGGCTCAGCCGCCACAGGGCCCCGTCGGTCATCCGTGTGTCGCGGACCTCCAGGCGGACGGTCTCGGCGGGCCCGGCCGCGCGACCGGGACGATGGTGATAGACCAGGACGTACAGGTCGTCGCCGCGTCGGCAGGCCAGCGCGCCGCACTGGGCGTCCGACGCCCCCTCGACCGCGATTGCCAGCCGCTCGCCGCCGGCCATCTCCTGGAGCATTTCGATGACGCGGCCTTTCGGGTGCATCACGCCGTAGGTCGCGTGGTCCCACTCGTAGAGTTTCCGGATGTCCAGGGCGTAGACGCGATCGGCCAGCGCCGCGTAGAACCCGGCCGACCATTCCGTCGTGTCGCCGGCGTACAGGTGGCGGCCCCGCTCGTCGCCCAGGACCGAAAACTCCCCGACCTCGATCGGCACGCGACGGAACGGCTCGTACTGGTCCAGGCGCCGGCGCATCGCCCCCATCGCCTCGTTGAACCGGTCCAGCGACCAGCCGACGCGCGGGTACCACGAGCAGGAGAACACGTCCATCGGCGCGCCCGCGCCGCCCGTGCAGGCGTTGGCGCCCGTGGCGGCATGGTCGATGATGTTCAGGCCCCAGCGGCGGACAATGCGCTGCGCGTCGGGCCGGCGACCCGGATTCATGATATTGCCCGGCCCCACGACGGCCTCGGGCAGCACGCGGCGCACCGCCGCCACCGTGTGATCGTAGTGGGCGAAGTACTGCTCCTCCGTGCCCGCCCAGTGCGCGGGCTTCAGATCCGGTTCGGTCCCGACGCGGAACGGCCACCGGGCCACCGTCTCGCGGCCGAACGCCTCGACCATGGCGCGCACGGCGGCCTCCACGTAGAGGCCCCAGACGCGCTCGTCGGCCGGCGGCGCCGTGTTGCCGTAGTAGTGCTCCTGCGGCGGATCGCTCATGCCGTACGGCACGTTGTCCAGCACGATGCGGACCTGGTACCCCGCCGCGAGCGCCGCTCGCAACTGGGCGATCATCCCCGCGAAGTCGGTCCGAGGCGTGCCGTCGGCGTCCAGGCCGAGGAACCACTCGTTGGCCCCCGGATACCGCCCCCCGAGCAGGTACACCAGGTTCAGCTCGGTCACCAGCGGCGCGGCTTCGCGATAATCGCGCATGGCCTGCGGGTCCAGGAGCGACTGGGGCTTGTTGAAGTTGCCGACGGACCAGAAGCGGTAGCACGGCCCGAGCGTCTCGGCCGCCGTCACGGTGATGGTCCGCTGGCCTGAGTCGCGAGCGGGTTCGACGGCCGGCCCCCGGAGGGACTCCGCCGGGGTGCATCCGCCCTGAATGACAACCGCGACCGCCGCCAGCACGGCCCACCCCAGGCGTTTCACCGCAGGCTTCGCTCTGTTCACAACGGCCTCCTGTCGCCACGGGCACCAGCGCATGACGGCGCGCGCGTCACGCACGTCACTGAATCAACCCCGAGGCGGCCGCCGGGAGTCACGGAATCCGCACGAGGCCCCCGCCGTGTAGAACGAGGCGCGCCGCCGCGGCGACGCGCCTCGCTCGTGTTCCGTCCATCAGGGTGTCCGCTACTTGCTGGGTTTCTTTTTCTTCTTCTTGCAGCCACACGTGTCGCACATCGGAGGGCCTCCTTCCATGCGCTCGGGAGAGTTCGCAGCCGGCCGCGCCAGGCCCGATTCCCGGCGGGCCTCACCGATTATAGACCCGTCTCTGTCCCATGAGTCGAGGATTCTCTCCACCCGTAGCCAGCCGGGTGTACGTCACGTTTGCAGGTGTGCAGGCTCTGGCACCGCAGCAACCGGGGTGCCACACTTTGGAGGCCGGACGAAGTCCGGACCAAAGTGTGCGCCGTGTGACGGAGCCCAGGCCGACATGGCATCCTGTGTCACACACTTTGGCGCCGCCTGCGCCCCTCGACTGTGCTCGGGCCAGGACGTCGCTCCAAAGTGTGCCACCCCTAGCCACCAACGTGACGTGCACCCGGCTGGACAGGAAACGGGACGGCGGCTTTACATGCAACCGTCGCCGTGTATGATGTGCGGTTCGGGCGCTGGTTTTCAATACTGGGAGGGGTGATCCATGAAGGTGCTTGTGACGGGGGCGGGCGGATATCTCGGCCGCGGGCTGATTGTTCCGTTCGAAGAGCATGGGTACGAACTGCGGCTGATGGACGTGACGCCCATCGAGAGCCGCCACGAGACGGTCCTGGGGTCCGTAGCCGACCTGGACACGGTCCGCCGCGCGTTGGACGGGTGCCAGGCCATGGTGATCGCGCACATGGCCTCACGACAGGCCGCGGCGTACGAGACGCCGACCATGGCGTTCGACGTGAACGTCAAGGGGACCGCGAACCTCTACTTCGCCGCCGTGGAGCAGGGCATCCGCCGCGCGGTCCTGGTCTCCAGCACGGGCGTGCAGCCGTACAAGGACCACAACTTCCACGACCGCCACGAGCCGATGCGAAGCACCGGCCTGTACGGCCTGACGAAGGTCTGCCAGGAGATCATCGCCGAGCAGTACCATCGCGAGCACGGCATCTGCGGCTCGGCCCTGAGGGTCGGCTGCATCATGGACGGCGACACGATGATCGACAAGTACGGCAAGGAGCACACCGGCCGGGGCATGTCGCTGACGGACCGTCGCGACATCGGCGAGGTGGCGCGGCTGAGCCTGGAGTGCCGCGACATCGGATGGGAAGTCTTCTACGTCCTCGGCACGCCCGAGTCGCGGAAGGTGTTCGACGTCGAGTACACGTGCCAGCGGCTCGGCTGGCAGCCGAAATACGACTTCACGTGGCTGCCCCTGTGACCGAGTCCGGGGCGGCCGCCGGTTTTGCGCATTTGGAGCCACAACGATGACCGAGGTGTTCCTGAACGGCGATTTCGAGACCATCGAGGACGCCTGCGTGTCGGCGATGGACGCCGGGCTGCTGCTGGGCGCGGGCCTGTTCGAGACGCTGCGCGCCTACGACCGCACGGTCTTTCGGATCGACGACCACCTCCAGCGCCTGTTCGCGTCGGCCCAGGCGCTGGAGATTCCGATCGCGCTGGCGGCCGACCAGATCGCCGACGCGCTGGCCGAGACGCTCGACCGCAACGGCCTCGACGACGCCCGTTGCCGCATCACCGTGACGCGGGGCGCCCTGCCCGGCGAAGTCGGCGCCGAGGCCCGGCCGACGTGCCTGGTGACGGCCGGCGTCATGACGCCCTACGACGAGCAGCTCTACGCCCGCGGCATGACCGTCACGGTGTCGGACGCGACGGTGAATCCGTCGGACCCGACGGCCGGCCACAAGACCACGGCGTACATGACGAACCTCCTGGTGCTGCGCGACGCACACGCCCGCGGCGCCCAGGAGGCGCTGCGGCTGAACACGCGCGGTCGCCTCTGCGAAGGCGCCATCAGCAACGTCTTCCTCGTTCGCCAGGGACGGCTGCTGACGCCGCCGCTGGAGGAGGGATGCCTGCCCGGCGTCACGCGCAAGGTGGTTCTGGAAATCGCCCGCCGCGAGGGCATCGATGCCGCCGAGGAATCCATCGCCGGGCCCGACCTCCTGAAGGCCGACGAACTGTTCCTGACCAACACCATCATGGAAGTCATGCCCGTCTGCCGCATCGAACGGCACCCCGTCGGCAACGAGACCGTGGGGCCGATCACCCAACGCCTGATGCGCCTCTATCGCGAACAAGTGGAGAGCGAGATCCGGTAGCCGCAGCCACGTGGAAAGGCATGGGGACACACCCATGCCTGACGGGGCGAGGCTGTCCGACAATTCGTCACGCGCAACACGCTGTGGAACATGGCATTACAAACTTCTCAGGCGTAGGGTGGCTGCTTGCAGCCACGCGGAAGCGCAAGGGAACTCGCCC
>JAAYDY010000068.1 GCA_012729015.1 Phycisphaerae bacterium
GCCCCGTCAGGCATGGGCGAGTTCCCTTGCGCTTCCGCGTGGCTGCAAGCAGCCACCCTACGCCTGAGAAGTTTGTAATGCCATGTTCCACAGCGTGTTGCGCGTGACGAATTGTCGGACAGGCTCGCCCCGTCAGGCATGCCGAACGGCTTGGACTCTCCGCGTGGCCGCTCAGCGTTCCTTGCCGCACTCGTCGCGGCGCGCCGCCTCAGAGCCCCATGGCGTCGGACAGGAACCGGAGGATGCCTTCGGCCGGGACACGCTGCTGGGTCATGGCATCGCGGTCGCGGACGGTGACCGTGTCGTCCTGCATGGTCTGTCCATCGACGGTGATGCAGAAGGGCGTGCCGGCCTCGTCCTGGCGGCGGTAACGGCGGCCGACGGCGCCCTTGTCGTCGTAGAACGCGGCCATGCGTTTGCGAAGGCTCTCGTAGATGGCGCCGGCCTTCTCGGGCATGCCGTCCTTGCGTACGAGCGGGAAAACGGCCGCCTTGATCGGGGCCAGTCGCGGATGGAACTTCAGGACGGTGCGCGGCTGCGGGTTGCCCTTCTCGTCGGGGGCCTCGTCCTCGCAGTAGGCGTCGCAGAGGAAGGCGAGCGTGCTGCGGTCGGCGCCGGCGGAGGGCTCGATGACGAACGGCACGAACCGTTCCTTGGTCTCGTCGTCGAAGTAGCTGAGATCCTTGCCGCAGGCCTCGGCGTGGGCCCGGAGGTCGTAGTCGGTGCGGTTGGCGATGCCTTCGAGCTCGCCCCAGCCGAACGGGAACTTGTACTCGACGTCGGTGCAGCCGCGGGCGTAGTGGGCCAGTTCCTCGGGCGCGTGCTCGCGGAAACGGACATTCTCGGGACGCATGCCGAGGTCGAGGTACCAGCGCTTTCGGACCTCGACCCAGTGGCGGTACCACTGGTCGTCGGTGCCGGGTTTGCAGAAGAACTCGATTTCCATCTGCTCGAACTCGCGCGTGCGGAAGGTGAAGTTGCGCGGGGTGATCTCGTTGCGGAAGGCCTTGCCGATCTGGGCGATGCCGAACGGCACCTTGATGCGCGAGGAGTTCAGGACACTGAGGAAGTTGACGAAGATGCCCTGGGCGGTCTCGGGCCTGAGGTACGTCATGGCGGCGGAATCCTCGGCCGGGCCGACGAACGTCTTGAACATGAGATTGAAGAGGCGGGCCTCGGTCAGTTCGCCGCCGCACTCCGGGCAGATGCGGGCGTGGCCCTCGGGCACCTGGGAGACGAGACAATCGAGGTCGGTGGCCTTGCCGGCGTCGAAGTCGGCCTTGTGCGCGTTGCGCAGGTGGTCGTAGGACTTACGGACGCTCTTGGAGATGTCGTCGAAGCCGGCGGGGTCGTCGCCCTCGTAGGCGTGGTGCCACACGGGCTTGCCGTCCACGACGAGGTAGTGCATGCGGACCTTGTCGGCGCGGAATCGGCGTTTGCACTCGCGGCAATCGACCATGGGGTCGGTGAAACATTTCTCGTGGCCGGAGGCCTGCCAGACGCGGCGGTTCATGAGGATGGCGCAATCCACCGGGACGATGTCGTCGCGATGGCGGACCATGCTCTCGTACCAGGCGTCCTTGACGTTGCGTTTGAGCTCGACGCCCAGGGGGCCGTAGTCCCAGCAACCGTTGAGGCCGCCGTAGATCTCCGACGACGGGAAGACGAAGCCGCGCCGCTTGGCGAGCGACACGATGTTTTCCATCCGCTGCTGCGAGGGACTGGACGGGGCGTTGTCCTTGGCCATGGTTTTCTGCCTCATTACCGAGAAGACGGACCGGCCGCTCCGTCCGAAGTCGGTATGCTCCCCGGAGCGGCGTGACAAGCGGTGTATCGTAGTGAAACGCCGCCGAAGATGCAAGACGGCAGGAAAAGAAGCGGCGGTGAGGCACGCTTGGATGCCCACCGCCGCTTTGCATTCTGGCGAGGCCAACGGGACTCGAACCCGCAACCTTCGGATCGACAGTCCGACGCTCTAACCAATTGAGCTATGGCCCCGCAATGTCAGCCCCTGTCGCGGCCTGAGCCCCGACAAGAGAGACGTATTTTGCCGAGCGGGAGCGGATTTGTCAAGCATTTTTGGTCTGGCAAATCGCCTAAGCCAAGACGTGTGGCGGGAGTCCAATCAAGGGCACATCCGATGTCATTGCACACACAAGCGGCGTCTCAGTCGTCTTCCTGTGGACATAGCGAACCCCCCTGTCGAGAAACGTTGCGGCTGGTTCGGGGGCCGTATACAAAGCCGAGGCAATTGCCGCCTCGACACGACACCGGGCCCGGCGTTCGCTCGCGAAAGCACCCAGAAAGAACCTATACATGCGAGCTAACTCTTGCGATACGGACGCCAGCCTAGAGTACTGGGCGATACATTCCAGAGGGGTCTTTCGGCAATTGGCATCATAGCGGCCCGGCCAGATCGTCGCTCGCCGCCCTTGGGCAAACTCCACCGGGTCATGTAGATGGTACATGCACAGCGCATGCTCTTTGTAATGCTCCAACATGCGAATGCTGAAGCTCCGCCCTGTCTCCCCTACATAATGAATAAGGTGTCCCTCTGGCAGAGGAATTGTCCAGAGGTAGATGCCTTGCGATTTGCCAATGTCCTCATCAAACAAAGACGGCGCATCAGAAGCCTTGTGCCACGCAAACGGGCCAGAGAAGTGAATCTCCACTCTACCATGCGACGCAGCCGCGGCATCCTGGTCCAATCGTGTGGGAATCCGATCCATAGCATGACTCTCCCAACCACGACGAAGAACTGGACAGAACCGGCACAGTGGCCGTATCCGCCACACGGATGGTTCAAACCATTCGGCATGCCTGACGGGGCGAGGCTGTCCGACAATTCGTCACGCGCAACACGCTGTGGAACATGGCATTACAAACTTCTCAGGCGTAGGGTGGCTGCTTGCAGCCACGCGGAAGCGCAAGGGAACTCGCCC
>JAAYDY010000069.1 GCA_012729015.1 Phycisphaerae bacterium
CGGCCATCGCGTGGGCCTGACCGTGACCGTGAATGACCTGAACGGCAACGACAGCGTCTCGGTGGCGCTGCAGAAGAAGGCCGGCAGCGGTCCGGGCGAAGTGGTGTTCCAGGACGGTGCGACCGACCTGGAGAAGCTGATCCTGGGCAGCGACCGCAACAAGGCGGCTCCGACGGCCGGTGCGTTGGTGATCGAGGTGATCTGCACGGGCAACAAGGCGGCTGAGCCGACGGTGCTGGAGGTTCCGTTCACGTGCCGGTTGCTGGGCGACCTGGACGGCAACGGCGGCGCGGAGCCGACGGACATGAGCCTGCTGATCAACAAGCTGAACGGGACGGACACGTCGGGATTCCATGCGTACGCGTTCGACCTGGACAAGAACGGCGGCGCAGAGCCGACGGACCTGTCGATCCTGATCAACATCCTGAACGGTATGCTGTAAGCGTAGAGCCACGCCGGCGTGGCCGGTCGCAAGGCCACGCTTGAACAAAGGGAACGGGGTCTTCAGAGGAAGGCCCCGTTCTCTTTTTGTTTTGGTGTGGGCGGAGGGTTCCCAACGTTCGACCCTCACCGCCCCTCGCTGAAGGCTCGGGGCACCTCTCCCTGCACGCAGGGAGAGGGGTGTGCCTTGCGTGTGGCAGGTGGCACAGTTCCGCGTGGGTCCGGGGGACCCACCCTACCGGCTTGCAGCGAGCGGCCCCTGCGGTGGACGCGGGGGAGGTGGGCGGCGGGAACGGCATGGAGGGTGACGCACGGGCCCGGGAATTGACAGGGGGGTGTGAAAAGCTGTCAATAGAGGGGAATTTTCGGTGGAAAAGGTGTGTGGTGGAACCACAAGATGTGGTAGGATGGCGACTTGGGGCCGAGGCGATCTGGGGCAAGTCGGGGAATGCGTAAAACGTTAGAATACGGCAAAAAACGTCGTAAGAACGCGCACGGGCGAGCTCTTGGTGCCTCCTGGCCACATTATCCAGCTTGACACACTATATCCTGTGGTCGTATAGTCTGCACCTGCATCATGCTGGATCGCGGATAGCGGTAAGCGAGGAAAAATAGTGTTTTTTGCTGTCATGTCCGGCCGAAAAGGCCGATCATCATAGCATGGGCCGAGACCCAAGATATAGTGGGGCCTCTCGTGGCACAAGACCTATCAGCGGTGAGCAGCGAAGGAGCACTCGGCAGCGCGTCCTGCCGCGCTTGCCGCACAAGGATTCATGTGGGCTGTTGTTGATGTGATCCGAGGCCGTTCAACTACAGCGAGTCGCCGGCATGAAATGCCCCTATTGCAAGACCGATCAGGATCGGGTGGTCGATAGTCGCGCCAGCGATGGCGGCTTCTCGATCCGTCGCCGCCGCGAGTGCGGGGTGTGCGGGCGGCGGTTCACCACCTACGAGAAAGTGGAGCAGGAAGTGCGCATCCGCGTGATGAAGAAGGACGGCACGCGCGTGCCGTACGACCGTCACCGGCTGCTCGAGGGGCTGCACAAGGCGTGTCACAAGCGGCCGGTGAGCGAGGAGTCGATCCTGGCGATCGTCCGCGAGATCGAAGACGAGATCCTGGCCAACTACGACCAGGAAGTGCCCACCACTTTTCTCGGCGAGCGGGTCATGCAGAAGCTGCGTCAGATCGACCAGGTGGCCTACGTCAGGTTCGCCAGCGTGTATCGGGAGTTCAAGGACGTGTCGGAGTTTGTGGACGAGATTCAGCCGATGTTGCAGCAGACGAAGGAGCCGCCGAAGCCGTAGTCGGCGGCGCAGCGAGGCGCCCGATGTCGTGGCCGCCGGAGGCGGCGGTCGGGTGCAGCCGTGATCGAGCGGGGGTTGGGCATTCATTCATAGCGACGTTGTGTATCATACCTGTCGGATTCATAGAGCACGTCGGGGAGGACCGGGTTTATGCAGATTCGAGTGTGTCAGGTGCGTAAGCGTGACGGCCGCGTGGTGCCGTTTGACGATTGCAAGATAGCGGATGCGATTTTCAAGGCGGCCGAGGCGGTCGGCGGCAGCGACCGCGAGCGGGCCGAGCAGCTGGCGGCGGCGGTGACGGAGTTCGTGAACCGTCGGTACCAGGACGAGATTCCGACCATCGAAGACATTCAGGACCTGGTGGAAAAGGTTCTGATCGAGACGGGCCACGCACAGACGGCGAAGGCCTACATTCTGTACCGGGAGCGTCGGACGCAGCACCGTCGGCGGCTGAAAGTGCGCAAGACCGGCACGGGCCACAGCGGCGACTCGACGGACATGGCGCTGATGGTCTCGACGGGCCACGGGGACCAGATGCTTCCGTGGGACAAGGCGCGGATCGCCAAGGCCCTGGTCGTCGAGGGCAGCCTGACCGAAGAGCAGGCCCACAAGGTGGCCAAGAGCGTCGAGGAGCGGGTCTTCTCGTCGGGCCTGACGCGGATCAGCACCGACCTGATTCGCGAGCTTGTGGACAACGAGCTGTTCGAGATGGGCATGACCGAGCGCCTGGAGAAGCAGAAGGTGCTCGGGATGCCGAAGTACGACCTGGAGCAGTTGATTCTGTCGAAGAGCCAGGAGAACTCGAACATCACGGCGAACAACCCGGAGGCGATCAACCTGACGATCGCCGAGAACACGCTGAAGCAGTACGCGCTGGCGGAAATCTTCAGCGAGGACGTGGCCCAGGCGCACCTGGAAGGGCGTCTGCACCTGCACGACCTGGGTTACCCGACGCGGGTGTACTGCTCGGGTCACAGCCTGGAGTACCTGAAGAAGTACGGGCTGGAGCTGGGGAACCTGGACACGGCGAGCGCTCCGGCGAAGCACGCGCGGACGCTGACGGGCCACCTGAACACGTTCCTGGCGTCGATGCAGGCGTACTACGCCGGCGCGCTGGGCGTGGGGTTCATCAACATCCTCTATGCGCCGTACGTGGAGCACCTGACGAACGAGGAGATTCTCCAGGAGGCGCAGCACCTGATCTTCTCGGGCAGCCAGAGCGCCTTCAGCCGCGGCGGGCAGACGCTGTTCCTGGATTTCAACGTGCACACGGGGGTTCCGGCGTTCATGCGTCATACGCCGGCCATCGGCCCGAGCGGCAAGGTGATGCACAATGCGGACGGGTCGGTGCGGACGTACGGCGACTACGAGCGGACGAGCCAGCGGTTCCTGAAAGCGATGCTGGACGTGTGGCGTCACGGGGACAGCAAGGGTCGGCTGTTTGCGTTCCCGAAGTGCGACCTGCACGTGACGCAGGAGACGTTCGAGGACCCGGCGCAACTGGCGTTGCTGCAGTACGCCTGCCAGATCGCGAGCGAGAACGGCGTGCCGTACTTCGTGTTCGACCGGCCCGAGGGCGGCAAGGACGAGAAGGACAACGTGTCGCTGTCGGCGTGCTGCCGGCTGCGGACGAAGATCGAAGACCGTCACATGATCGATCACCTGGAGTCGATGCGGTTCTGCGGCTTCCAGAACGTGACGATCAACCTGCCGCAGGCGGCGTACCGCGTGGGTCGCGGAAACATCCAGGCGTTCCACGAGGAGATCCGCAAGGCGATGGACCTGGCGTTGAAGGCTCACCTTCAGAAGAAGGGGTTCATCGCGAAGCTGATGAGCGCGCCGCACATGCCGCTGTGGGAGATCGGCAAGAAGGCGATGGACGATCGTCCGTACGTGGACCTGGAGAAGGCGACGTACATTTTCGGACTGATCGGTCTGAACGAGGCGATCCAGTTCCTGACGGGCCAGGAGCTGCACGAGAGCAAGGCCGCCATGATGGAAGGGTTCCGCGTGGTGGCGGTGATGTTCACGGAGATCAACCGGTACAAGTCGGCGCACGGGCTGAAGTTCACGCTGGAGGAGTCGCCGGCGGAATCGGCGTCGCGTCGGATGGCGAAGATCGACTACCGCGACTGGCCGGAGTCGCACGACGTGATTCGCGGGGATCCGGAGCACGACGAGATGTACTACACGAACTCGATCCACCTGCGGCCGGACGCGCCGATCGACCTGATGTCGCGGATCGAGATGCAGGCGAAGTTCCACCCGATGATCGAGTCGGGGGCGATCATCCATGCGTTTGTGGGCGAGGAACGTCCGCCGGCGGAGGGAATTCTGAGCCTGGTTCGCAAGACGCACGCGAACACGAAGGCGGCCCAGTTGACGATCAGCCCGGAGTTCACAATCTGCAACGATTGCGGGAAGTGGACGGCGCGGCTGCAACAGCATTGCGATCATTGCCAGAGCCAGAACGTGTACGGGATCACTCGGATCGTCGGTTACTTCAGCCGCATCAGCAACTGGAACAAGTCGAAGCTGGGCGAGTTGAAGGATCGGCATCGGGGGAACTACAGTCTGCGCTTCCTGGGCGGGTCGCCGGCGTCGGCGCCCGGCCAGGTGACCAGTACGGCGGCCGCCGGCTCCTGACGACGTCCGAGGAGGTGGCGTCCAAGGCACCAGGAACGGTCGGCCGACAGGGAATCGGGGTTCCGCGCGTACGGAATCGACTGTCGCCTGCGTTGAGCGGGAGTGTCCCGCCCGGGTGACGCACCCCTTGGTCTTTCTTGGTCTGGAGGACAATCATGGCAAAGAAGAAGGTCGCAAAGAAGGCAGCCAAGAAGAAAGTCGCAAAGAAGAAAGTCGCGAAGAAGAAAGTAGCCAAGAAGAAGTAACCGCTGTTGGCGTCGCGGTTACGGGAATTGAAGCGTCGCTCGCGCACGGCGTGGGCGGACATTTCTGTGACCCAAGCCAGGCTGCCCGACGGCCGCTTCCGCGGGAGACACTCCTCCTTGCTCCCGAGCACCGGAAGCGGCCAGGGCAGCGTTCAGCGGAAACGACACGCCGTACCCGTGCTGCACGAACAGGTAGCCGCCGCCTGACCCGAGGCGGCCAGTACGCGGAATCCCTTTGTGACGGCCGAGCCGCACGCGACGCACACAATCGCCGCTGCGGCTCGGCCGTCTTTCTGCCCCCGCAGGGGGCACTGATCCCTAGTCACGGGCGCGAGCCCGTGGTGCCCCGGCCTGGATGAATTCCCGAGCCCCGCCCGGGGCGACTGAGAGGCAACGCGTCGGGTGGCTGCTTGACGCAGTTCCCGAGCACCGTCGAGGGGCCGTCAGGTTCCGAGCCTGTCGAGGAGCAGCCACGCGGAAGGTTCAAGCCATTCGGCATGCCTGACGGGGCATGGCACGCGGCTGATTAGTTCAACTCCACGACCACTCGAAACCCAATGCTGGTAAGCCGGTAAGTGGGATCGTTCCAATCTCGCCGCGCGGACCGGCAGTCTTGCGGATCGCTCCCAAACATTCCGCCACGCAAGACGCGATACCGATGCGTCTCGGTCAGGGGACCTTGCGGATCGGTTCGTTCCCCCTTCGCGTAGTAGTCCTGATCGAATGCATCAGCGCACCATTCCCAGACGTTGCCATGCATATCGCACAAGCCCCATTCATTGGGCTTGTAGCTGCCGACGGTCTTGACCCTCTCCGTCAGGATGCCCCAGCGGCCCCAGCAGTTGGCCCGGTTCCGATCGATCGTGTCGCCGCAGTTAAAACGCGTCTTGGTGCCCGCCCGACAAGCATATTCCCATTCGGCTTCCGTGGGCAGACGCACCGTGCGGCCGGTTTGCTGAGAGAGCTTCCGGCAGAACTCCACCGCCTCACTCCAAGTCACGCGTTCCACCGGATTCCGCCGCTTCTGATCGTAGCTTGGGTTATTCCCCATGATTCGTGTGTACTGCTGCTGCGTTACTTCGTAAATGCCCATGTAGAAGGCCTTGCTCATCGTCACCTCGCGCTGTGGGCCTTCATTCTCCGACCGGTCTTTCTCGTCCTCGGGGCTGCCCATCAGGAACGTGCCGGAGGGGATCCGGGCCAGATTCAGCGTCACGTCGTTCCCTAGGTCCAGCACAAGCTTCATCGGCGTTCCGTCGGCCGCCAGTGACACGCCGGGCTCTCCGCACGCGCCGGTGGCCAGTGCGATAACCACAACGGCAACCACGACCATCGGCTTCGTCATCTCGCATACCTCCAGAAGACCTGGGATTACGGGGACGGAGCACTTGATTCCCGTCTGATCCCCCGGTCCTGGGTTTGGGGCTGCGCTTGGCCGGCAGCGGCACCCGACCCAGGCGACGCTCCAGATCGGTCACAAAGTCCGCCGAGCAGCATCGCCCGCCCCCAACGCCTCGTCAAGCCCTAATTGGTGCTCGGCCCCGGTAATCCCGGCCGAACGACCACGGCGGGCAAGACCCGCCGTGCCACACTCCCCGACCCGCTCCATCCCCGCCCGGCCACCCGCCGGACAGGCATACCATGTCGTCACTTCTCGGCCGGAACCAGTTTCTCATCTGCCGCCGGTTTCGCTGATCTCGCGGCCAGCGCTGCCTCCCATACGGCGATAGCTCTGCCGAAATCCGCAGCGCTGATGAGGGGCCGTTCCCCCCTATTGCCCTGGCTGAACGTCTTGACGCCGCTCGCGGTGCCGAGCATGCCGTCGAGAGCCTCGGCCAGCACCCCCAGCAACATGGGGTACGGACTTAGCTCCAGGGACCTCATCAGCGCCTCCCCACAGGCGGCATAGCCTCGGGCCACCGACAGCGTGAACGCGGCTGGCCGCAAATCCTTGAGTGCCGCCAGACCGCGCGCTGAGGCCATCTGCGCCCGAAAGTCCTTATTGCAGAGGCCGCTGGCCAGGCACCAGGGTGCCTTCAGGCGAACCAACTCCGCCGCTGCCGTCTCGGCCGCAAGGACATCGCCGCTGAGTTTGAGGTATGCGGCACGAATGCCGTCAACTTTCAACTCGGCCGCCACGCCCTGGTACACCTCGATCGTGGGGCGGGGCAGCATCGGCCAATACATTTGCGGCGATCCCGGCCAAACCATCTGCTCGACGGCCTGGCGGACTTCGGGGGCGACGGCGGCGATGGCCTCTCGTTCCCTCTGCCACTGCTGCGGCAACTCCCCGAAACCGGCAAGGAACTTGTCCATGGCGTCCGCAGCCGGGCCCTCAAGGACCGCGCGGATCGCCTTCAAATCGGCCCACGTGGCGCTGCTCCACCCCAGGCGCAGGTGCCATGAGTCCCACACCGGCTGTCCACCCTCGGGAATGATCATAGCCTGCATGGTCACCTGAGGGATGTTTGTCCGTCCTGCCATACCGTAGCCCCGGCCCACGGCAAAGTCCAACAGTCCCTGTCGGCTGGCAAGCAGATCGATGATCTTCTCGGCCTCTTCGGCCGTCACCTGGGCGGCCAGTGCGTCTGCCGGCGGGCGAGGCCAGGGGCGCACCTGGAGGATGAGCGAGGCAACAGCCTTGCCCGACTCGTCGAAGCGAGCCAGTGACAGCAGGAATCCCGTGATCGATGCTCTGAGTTTCCCGGCCTTGCCCCCGGCAACGACCTTCTCGGCGACCGGCCGCAGCCCCAATGCCTGGCTGATTGCATTGCTTGCCTGTTGGGCCTCCGGCAGGTCCAGCCCTTCACTGCCCACCAGGACGAACTCGTCCCCCGCTGCAATCACGCGGTACGGCAGTTCCATGCAGTGCTCGGCGATGATCTTGCGCCCCCGCTCATCGAGTGGGAAGGGAAAGACGCTGAACCCAAATCGTCGGTTCGAGTCCACAAACTCCAGGTACGGGCCGGTGGCGCGATTGAGGACATTCGGTGACCATGTGCCGCCGAACCGGCCGGCCGGGAACTCCTGAGCACGCTCGACCCTCGTCCAGCGCAGCTTGCCGCCGGGCGTCGAGGTCAAAAGGGCCATCGTCACGTCGCGCTCCCAGTAGCCCCATTCGCTGCCACCGTCGCCGCGGTAGAACGCCCGGCCATAGGGCCACGTGGTGGTCTCTGGAGCCCACGTGCCCATTTTCTTGCCGAGATCGTTTGGCCCCTGCCGAGCGTAATCGGCGGGCATCAGCCAGAGGTCCACGTAGCCCGTCGGCTTCTGGCCAGGATCGGATTGCGACTTGATCTGGCGAGCGCGGATGTGCCAGCCCTCGCCCGGTGGCCAGCCGCGGGGCTCGACGCGCCCGTGGGCGACCAAGGCCGGCTTCTCCCAACCCTCGGGGCACTTGACACCCAAAGCGGTTACGACATTCTCCACGGCCTTCTCGATCGGGTACTGCGGCGCCTCGGCCGCCTCGCCCACGGCTTCAGGGGTCGTAACAACGGTGGGAGCCGCCTCTGATGGAGGGGTTGACGCAGACGTGACAGCGGCGCTGTCAGTTCCGGCGTACAACAATTGCAGTATAAGGAGGAAAGCCCACTCAACTGCTGCACGGTTACGCATAATCGATCTCCACATTGTGACCCTATCATTAGACGCTATACGGGCACCAGGAGTTCCCGCAGCAACTCCCGCAATTATTGTGGCACTGGTGCCACCGTCTGCATTGCCTTCGGGGACCAGCGGGGGACCAGCGGACCATCGGGGACGGACCATCAGGGACGACCATCAGGGACAGTATACTGACCATCAGGACCATCAGGACCATCAGGACCATCAGGGACAGTATACTGATTCTCGGGCCTATGCAATGGGTCCAGAGGACCCACGTGCCCACGGCGCCGCACTCGGTACGATTCCTGCCCATCGGCACGGCGGGCAAGACCCGCCGTGGCACACTCACCGACCCGCTCCATCCCCGCCCGGCCACCCGTCCTCTCTATCGACGTCTGTTCTGCCAGAACCTGGAGGGCTGATTGTACCGCCGTTTCTTATCGTCGGCAACGTTCTATCGCGCCGCGTGCGATGCCTGCCCTGTCAGGCATGGGCGAGTTCCCTTGCGCTTCCGCGTGGCTGCAAGCAGCCACCCTACGCCTAGGTATAATGCCATGTCCCACAGCGCGTTGTGCGTGGCGAATTGTCGGACAGCCTCGACGGGGCAGTCAAGCGCGCTCGCGGCGGCAATTGCGGGGGCGGCGCGCAGGACATTGCTCCGGCTGTGGGTTTCGGGTACATTGGCCGCCATGCACATTGCCCTGGCGATTGAACATCTGGATGCGCGCCGCGGCGGGGCCGAGACGTGGGTGAGCCGGTTCGCGGCGTTCCTGCGTCGTGAGGGGCACCGCGTGACGGTCGTGGCGCAGGACGCCCGCGGAGAGCCGCAGGGCTGCGCGGTGCGTCTGGTGCGTCCGGGCGGCCTGACGGCCGCGGGGCGGACGGCGAGTTTCGCCCGCCGGGTGCGCGACGCGCTGCGGGAACTTCGGCCGGACGCGTCGCTGGCCACGGGCAAGGCCCTGGGCATGACGGTGTATCAGCCTCATGGCGGCACGGTCCGGGCGTCGCAGCGGCAGAACATTGCGTTGATTCCATCGTACGACGGCCGCGGGCTGAAGATGCTGATGAACCGCCTGAGCCCGAAGCACCGGGCGGCGTTGCGTCTGGAGTCGGAGCAGTTCGCGGACCCGACGGTCCGCCTGGTGGCGATCAGCGAGATGGTGCGGCGCGACATGCGGACGTTCTACCGCGTGGACGACAGCCGCATCCGCCTGGTCTACAACGGGGTGGACACGGAACGGTTCGATCCGGAGCGTCTGCGGCCGCTGCGGGGTCGTCTGCGCCAGCGGCACGGCATCGACGACGATACGGTGGTGCTGCTGTTTGTGGCCCACAACTTCAAGCTCAAGGGGTTGCGGGAGCTGCTGGTGGCGTTGCGTCAGGTTCAACAGCGGGCGGGGCGTCCTGTGCGGCTGCTGGTGGTGGGTCGCGACCGGCGGTGGAAGGCGTATCGCAAGTTGGCCCGTCGCCTGGACATCGAGCCGCAGGTGGTGTTCGCGGGGCCGTGCGACGACGCGGCGGAGGCGTATGCGGCGGCGGACGTGTTCGTGCATCCGACGTGGTACGACCCGTGCAGCCTGGTGATGCTGGAGGCGATGGCGAGCGGGTTGCCGTCGATCAGTACGCGGCTGAACGGGGCGTCGGAGTTGGCGGAAGGGTCGGGTGCGGCGGTGGTGCTGGACGCGCCGCGGCCGGTGGGGGCGCTGGCTGAGGCGATGCTGGGCCTGATGGACCCCGAGCGGCGGGAGGCCATGGGCCGCGCGGCCCGGCAGGTGGCCCTGGAGCACCCCCTGGAGCGGAATTTCCGCGAGATGCTGGCTTGCCTGGAAGAGTCGGCCGCGACCACGGCGGCGCGGCACGGCGAAGGAGCGATCGGCGTATGACTCCCCTGGCCTTGGCGGGACTGGTCGGTTACTTCGTGGCGGCGTACCTGCTCGGCTCGGTGCCGTTCGGGTACCTGCTCGGGCGGGTCAAGGGGGTGGACATCCGCAGCGCCGGCAGCCGCAACATCGGGGCGACCAACTGCTGGCGGGTCTGCGGGTGGCAATGCGGCCTGACGGCGTTCGTGCTGGACGTGGCCAAGGGCTTCGCGCCGACGTACCTGGCGTGGTGGATGACTCGGACGTGCCCGCTGTACGATTCGGCGGCGTTGGGCGAGGCGGCGCGGCACGGCATCGTGATTGCCGCGGGGGCGGCGGCGATTGCCGGGCACGTGTTGCCGGTGTTTCTGCGGTTTCGGGGCGGCAAGGCCGTGGCGACCAGCCTGGGCGTCGTGCTGGGGATCCCGGCGTTGATGCCGATTGCGGCTGGGGCGTTTGCCGTGTGGCTGCTCGTGTTCGCCCTGACGCGGTACGTCTCGGTCGCCAGCACGGTAGCGGCCCTGGCGCTGCTGGCGGGCACGTTGACGGTGGACGCGGCCGGGCTGCGGATCGACATGGCGGGCCCGTGGCGGGAACGGTGGCCGCTGACGGTGATGGTTCTGCTGCTGGTGGCGTTGGTGCTGGTGCGGCACCGGTCGAATTACCGGCGTCTGCTGGCCGGGACGGAGAACAAATTCGGCGGGAAGAAGGGCTGACAGACGGGTGTCCCGGCGGGGTTGACCGGGGCAAACAGCCTTTTGACATCGGGCGGGATTCTGCTTACATTATCGGGTATCGCTGTGGGTCGGGACGGTGTTCCGGGCGGTCGGTGTGCCGCCATCGGTTTCGCGGATCACGGGAAGCCGGACGGCCCGCGGATCGTTGACAAGGGGAGCTGCACGGCGGCGGTCAGGATGTTTTCTGGCATGCCGGCAAGGTGGTCGGTGTGCGCCCGGGTGCGCGGCGGGTGGACAGGGGGGCATGTCGATGGGTGGTGTAACGCCGAGTTCGTGGGTTTTCGTGGTGATTCCCGTGGCGTTGGTTGCCGTGGCCCTTGTGGTCGGCGCGGCGGTGGGGATTGTGTTTCTGGTTCGCCGCAAGTCGGATGCGGGCAGGACGTAGCGGTCTCGTGGCCACCCGGCGGGACGGATCATGGCCACGCGAGCGTGGCCATGCCACCCGACGGGCGGCGCCCGACGGACGGCATGGCACCAGGCGGTGGACGACACATAGCATCTTGCGCTGCAAGGCTTTAGCACTCAGGGAGGATTGCCCATGACGTACATCGGCATCGACATCGGATCGGTGGCCACCAAGGCGGTGCTGCTGGATGAGGGGTTTGCGATCATCCGGGAGATCTACCGGCGGAACCAGGGCAAGCCGATTGAGCGAGCGGCGGAGGTGCTGCGGGAATTGCTGGGGGCGCTTCCGGCGGGCAGCGCGGCTCCGTTGGCGGCGGCCACGGGCGCCGGTGGCAAGGCCGTGGGGCAGTTGCTGGGTCTGCCGGTGGTGAACGAGGTGGTGGCGCAGGCGACGGCGACGGGGCGGCACTATCCTGAAGTGCGTTCGATCATCGAGATTGGCGGCGAGGACAGCAAGCTGATCCTGATCGAGCGTGACGAGGCGACCGGGGGCACGCGAATCCGGGATTTCGCGATGAACGCGTTGTGCGCGGCGGGGACGGGGAGTTTCCTGGACCAGCAGGCGTCGCGGCTGGGTATCAGTATTGAAAACGAGTGGGGCACGATGGCGCTTCAGAGCAAGCACCCGCCGCGGATTGCGGGCCGCTGCTCGGTGTTCGCCAAGAGCGACATGATCCACCTCCAGCAGGAGGGGTGCCCGGACTACGACATTGTGGCGGGGCTGTGTTTCGCGATGGCGCGGAACTTCAAGGCGGTGATCGGCAAGGGCAAGGACGTTCAGCCGGTGGTGAGCTTCCAGGGGGGCGTGGCGGCCAACGCGGGCATGGTGCGTGCGTTCCGGGAGTTGCTGGGGCTGGACAAGCAGACGCTGATCATCCCTCAGCATCACGCCTCAATGGGGGCGTTGGGGGCGGTTCTGGCGGCGGCGGAGCGGGACGAGTTGCGGCCGCTGGCGACGCTCGTGCCGCTGGACGACTACCTGGCGGCGAGCCACACGGAAGACCTGAAGTGTCACGGTCAGTTGACCGACGACGGGTACCCCCTGGTGATCGAGTCGGACACGAGCGGCCTGCGGGCCGGCGAGCGGTCGGCGGCGTTCGTGGGTGTGGACGTCGGGAGCATCTCGACGAACGTGGTGGCCATCGACGCCGAGGGTCGCGTACTGTCGCGTCGGTATCTGAACACGGCGGGGCGGCCGCTGGAGGCCGTAACGCAGGGGCTGTACGAGGTGGGCCAGGAGGTGGGCGATCGCGTCGAGGTGCGCGGGGTGGCGACGACGGGGTCGGGCCGGTACCTGACGGGCGACTTCATCGGGGCGGACGTGGTGAAGAACGAGATCACGGCCCACGCGACGGCGGCGGCGTTCATTGACCCCGAGGTGGACACGATTTTCGAGATCGGTGGGCAGGACTCGAAGTACATCAGCATCGACCACGGGGCGGTGGTCGATTTCGCGATGAACAAGGTGTGTGCGGCCGGGACGGGAAGCTTCATCGAGGAGCAGTCGGAGCGGCTCAACATCAAGCTGCGCAACGGGGACTTCAACCGCCTGGCGCTGGGAGCCGAGCACCCGCCGTGCATGGGCGAGCGGTGCACGGTGTTCATCGAGACGGACATCAACCACAACCAGCAGAAGGGCGTGGCGACGGACGACATTGCGGCGGCGCTGTGCTACTCGATTGCCCAGAACTACCTGAACCGGGTGGTCGAGGACCGCCGGGTGGGCCATCACATTCTGTTCCAGGGCGGGACGGCTTACAACCGTGGGGTGAAACGGGCGTTCGAGACGATCCTGGGCAAGCCCGTCACGGTTCCGCCGCACCACGACGTGATGGGGGCGATCGGGGCGGCGATGCTGGCGCGTGACGCCTGGCGCGACAGCGGCGGCGCCATGAAGACGCGGTTCGGCGGGTTCGATCTGCGGGACAAGCAGTACGAGTGTTCGAGCTTCGAGTGCAAGGCGTGCTCGAACCTGTGCGAAATCCGCGTGGTGGACATCAAGGGCCAGGGCAAGTTGTTCTACGGGAGCCGGTGCGGCAAGTTCGACGAGTCGGACCGCCAGAGCCTGGGCGAGCACCTGCCGCGGCTGTTCGAGGAGCGGAACCGGTTGCTGACGACGTCGTATGGCGGCGCGTCGGCACAGGCGTCGGGCGTGCGGCCGCGGGTGGGCATTCCGCGCGTGGCGACGATCTGGGACCAGTTGCCGATGTTCCAGGCGTTCTTCGGGGAACTGGGTTTCGAGGTGGTGCTGAGCGAAGAGACCAACCGGACGATCATCAACGCGGGCGTCGAGGCGGTGGCGGCCGAGACGTGCTACCCGATCAAGGTGGCGCACGGGCACGTGCTGGACTGCCTGGCCCAGGGCGTGGATTACCTGTTCCTGCCGAGCGTGGTGGACATGCCGCAGCAGAGCGGCGAGATCGTCAACAGCTACACGTGCCCGTACGTTCAGAGCCTGCCGTACCTGATCCGGTCGGCGGTGGACCTGGGGGCGTATCCGAACACGCGTCTGCTGACGCCGGTGATTCACATGTCGCACGGCCAGGAGCACGTGCGTCGCCGGCTGGAGTCGGTGGCTCGGGGGCTGGGCGTGGGCAACGGCGTGCGTCGCCGGGCGGTGGACGCGGCGCTGGCGGCCCAGGGGGAGTTCTTCGCGGCCCTGGAGCGTCGCGGGCGCGAGGTGCTGACGTCGCTGGGCAACGAGCCGGCGCTGGTCATCATCAGCCGTCCGTACAACGGCTGCGATCCGGGGCTGAACCTGAACATCCCCGACAAGCTGCGCGACCTGGGTTGCCTGGCGATTCCGATGGGGATGCTGCCGCTGGACGCCGAGGACATCGGGACGGACTACCCGCACATGTACTGGAAGTACGGGCAGCGGATCCTGGCGGCGGCGCGGATCATCGCGCGGACGGAGAACCTGTACCCGGTGTACATCACGAACTTCGGGTGCGGGCCGGACTCGTTCATTCTGAAGTTCTTCGAGCGTGAGCTGAAGGGCAAGCCGTGCCTGGTGCTGGAGGTGGACGAGCACTCGGCGGACGTCGGCGCGATCACGCGGTGCGAGGCGTACCTGGACAGCCTGAAGAACGTCCGGGAGATTCGCGAGGCGGCGGCCCGGAAGGTGCGGGCCGGGAAGATCAAGTACGATCCGCACGCGTCGAAGGAAAAGCGGCGGCTGTACATTCCCTACATGGACGACGCCGGCTATGCGCTGGCGGCCGCGATGCGAGCCAACGGGCTGGACGCGGTGCAGATGCCGATGGCCGACGCGCGGACGATCGAGCTGGGGCGCAAGGTCACCAGCGGCAAGGAATGCTACCCGTGCATCATCACGACGGGCGACATTCTGCGGCAGGTCGAGAAGCCCGATTTCGATCCGGAGCGGGCGGCGTTCTTCATGCCGACGGCGTTCGGGCCGTGCCGGTTCGGTCAGTACAACAAGTTCCAGCGGATGGTGCTGGACGACATGGGCCTGGGCCAGGTGCCGATCGTGACGTTCGACCAGGACCGGGACTACCAGCAGGACACGCGGATGCTGGGTCCGCGGTTCCGGCGTCTGGCGTGGTCGGGGATCGTGTTCGCCGACACGATGCAGAAGCTGGCGCGGGAGCTTCGCCCGTACGAGGTGGTGCACGGTCAGACGGACCGGGTGTACGCCGAGTGCCTGGAGTTGCTGTGCCGTCACATCGAGGGCGGCGGGGAGCCGGCGTCGGTGGCGCGCGAGGTGCGGCGGCGGTTCGATGCCGTGGCGGTGGACCGCTCGGAGGCGAAGCCGCTGATCGGGGTGGTGGGCGAGGTGTTCGTGCGGTCGAACGCGTTCACGAACAACTTCATCGTGCGGAAGATCGAGCAACTGGGCGGCGAGGCGTGCCTGCCGCCGTTCGAGGAGTGGGTGAACTACATCGCCTGGAGCCGCAAGGAAGACGGCTGGATGAAGCGGAACCTGAAGCGTGTGTTCACGGAGTTCATGGTGGAGGTGGTTCAGCGTCGCGAGCGGCAGCGGGTGCTGGGTCCGTTCGCGGGATCGATCCGGCATTTTTTCTGCGAGGCGGCGTCGCGGGACGTGATCGCGCTGGGGCGGCGGTACATCCACGAGACGATCCGGGGCGAGCCGATCCTGAGCATGGGGCGGAGCATCGAGTATGCCACGCACGGATTCGACGGCGTGGTGAACCTACACCCGTTCAACTGCATGCCGGGAACCATCGTCAACGGTCTGCTGACGAAGTTCCAGGCGGATTTCGACATGCCGGTGCTGAAGGTGGCGTACGACGGACTGGAGCAATCGACCGAGATGATCCGCCTGGAGGCGTTCATGCACCAGTGCCGACAGAAGTCGCAGCAGCGTCGCGCCCGCGAGGGCCGCGCGGCAGCGGGCATGCGGTGAAGGTGACGACGTGGGGGCATGGCCACGCCAAGCGTAGGGTGGGTCCCCCGGACCCACGCGGACTTGTGGCGTTCGACCCTCACCGCCCCTCGCTGATGCTCGGGGCACCTCTCCCTGCAAGCAGGGAGAGGGGTTCACTGACTGGAAGGGGGAGGGGTTGTTGACCGCTCTGCCTTGAGGGGGAGGGGTGGCGCGTAGGGCGGCTGCTCGCAGCCGCCGGTGCCGCCGATGCCGGTGAGCGCGTGACGAGATACGCCTTCAATCAGGAGTCTGAAGCGTGGGACGGACAGCGTTGTGGATGACGGTGGCGTGTTGTGCGGCTGCGGTCGCGGGCGGTTGTGGCGAGAGCTGGGCATCGATCCAGCACATGCACCGGCCGCTGGGCGCGCAGAAGGAAGAGGTGGCCGACGTCGCGTACCAGTTCACGGACTCGGCGCATATCGAGCTTGTGTTGTGCAAGCAATGGGTGACGCCGGCGGGCGAAGCGGCGCCGGACTTCACGTACCATTACTTCCTGGTGCCGCACCCGAAGGGCCGCCACACGGTCGAGAACGACGGCGTCGTGATCTATCGGCTGGCCCGGCGCGACGGGCGGACGTTCCTGTACAAGGCCGTGAGCGGGTGGGTGGACCATCGGTTCGCGTTGCTGACGAAGGACCATCTGCACGCGGAGTTCGAGGCCCAGTTCGTCCAGGTGTGGCCGGCGCCGGAAAGCGCCGAGCAGTTCCCGCTGAGCGGCACGATGCAGGCCAACGAGAGTGTCCGCACGGCACAGACGCTGATCAACCGGTACCATTTCTTCGTGACCGAGTGCGAGAAGAAGGCGGCCGCGATCACCGCGGCGCCGGCTGCGGCGAAGTAGTGTCGCGCCGCAGCGCTGCGCATGACAGCCACGCGCAACACGCTGTGGGACATGGCGTGACGACCCCTCAGGCGTAGGGTGGCTGCTTGGACGCAGTTCCCGAGCAACGTCGAGGGGCAGCCACGCGGAAGGGCAAGGAAACTCGCCCATGCCTGACGGGGCGAGACTGTCCGACAATTCGCCGTGCGTAACATGCCGTGAAATATGGCGATACGACACCACGGGCGTAGGGTGGCTGCTTGACGCAGTTCCCGAGCACCGTCGAGGGGCAGCCACGCGGAAGGGCAC
>JAAYDY010000070.1 GCA_012729015.1 Phycisphaerae bacterium
ATCTTCGTTCCCTTCGAGTTGTTCGGCGATATCGAGGGCGGTCGCGACGTTCCCGTGGAAATCCAACTGCACGACGAGAAGGTCACCGTCTCGTGGCGGGACGGCAGCGTGCCGCAGCTCCTGCAATACGATCAGCCTACCGTGCGCTCGGAGCACTGGCCGCCGACGCCGGAACAATTTACCGAGAACCCACCGCGGCTACTCAGGGCTTTGGCCGACGCCGGGGCCACCACAGACCCCGACAGTAGCAGATATGCCTTGGGCTGCATTCAGCTTCGTGGCGACCACGGCAAGGTTGTCGCCACCGATGGCAGGCAGCTTTTGGTCGAGGACGGGTTCGAGTTCCCTTGGGACGGGGACGTGCTGCTGCCCCGCTCCCGTCTGTTCGGCAGTAAGCAACTGCCTGAAGAGGAATCCGTCCACGTCGGCAAGGCCGACGATTGGCTCACCCTGCGTGTTGGACCGTGGACGTTCTGTTGGCGGCTCAACAAGGACGGACGGTTTCCCACCGTGGAGAACCACATCCAGAATCCCGAAGTGGCCGTGGCGAGCGTCGAGTTGCCGCCTTCCGACCGCGTGTTCCTGGCCGAGAACCTGCGGCAGATGCCGGGCGACGATACGCTGCAATCGCCCGTCACCCTGGACCTCAACGGCACGGTAGCCGTGCGTGCGAGGGGGCAAGACGCCGAGAACCCAATGGAAATGGTGCTCACTGGGGCCACCCGCCACGGCGAGCCCATTCGCATGATGACCGATCGTCGCTACCTCGCACGGGCCGCCCAACTCGGCTTCGAGCGGATCCACATCTTCGGCGATAAGCAGCCCATGCTGGCCGCCGACGATCACCGGCGTTACGTATGGGCCGTCCTGGATGCCAGGTCCTGCATCGAGCCCACCGAGAACATGACCCGGATCGAGTCGCCCGTGCCCGGCAGGGCAGCAAGGGTCGATCCTCCCCATTCCTCGAATTGAAAGGAGCAACAACACCCCCATGCCTCGTTCATCCACAACCAACACCACCAATGGCAATGGCAACGCCCAGGCCGCGGGCAACGGGCACACCAGCGGCCACGCCAACGGCAACGGCCACGCCCGCTCGGAGACAGACAACGGGCAGACGTCCGGTGCGATCGAGCAGGTGATCGCCCTGCGGACCACCCTCCGCGAGGCCGCCGTCCAGGCGACCGAACTGGTGCGGCTATTGAAGGCCGAGAAACGGCAAACCCGCCAGCTTCGCAGCGCCCTGTCGTCGCTCCGGGAACTTCAGCCGCTGGAACTGTAGGCCAGTAGCGACATCTTTGTGACCACTTGCTTGGGGTCAGGCAGCCGCACGCTGCTCGGCCCCAGGCAGCGGATTCCGGATTACCCACATCACATGAAAACCCTCTTCCCGAAGGAGAGAGAACTTATGCCCATGAAACTCAATGTCGGGCTGGCGAAGAAATTGGGCCAGCCCGATTTTGGCAGTCTGGGAGCGAGTTGCAGCGTCGAGGTCGAACTCGACGGCAGCCTGCTTCGCAGCGACCTGGAGGCGTTCCACACTCATGTCCGCAACGCCTTCACGGCCTGTCGCCAGGCCGTCCACGACGAACTTGCCCGTCACCAGGATCAGGCCGGAACCAACGGTTCGGCCGCACGTGCCGGTAACATTCCGTCCGCCAGCCAAACGAACGGCAACGGAGGGCAGAACGGCAACGGCTGCAGTGGTGCCCATGGCAATGGCCATAACGGCAACGGCACCAACGGAAATGGCAACGGTTCGTACCGGGCCAGCAGCAAACAAATGGAGTACCTCCAGCAGCTTGCCCGGCAGATCAAGGGGCTGGGCGTCCGGCGACTGGATACGCTGGCCCAGCGGATGTTTAGCAAATCCGTGGCCGGGCTTACCAGTCTCGACGTCTCGGGGCTGATCGACGCCCTAAAGGCCATCAAGGCTGGCGAGATCAACCTCGACACCGCCTTGAGTGGAGCGGCCCCATGAGCACCAGCCTACTAACGCTCGACCAGCCGCAAGAGCGCACCCGCGGCGTCTGGGATTACATTTCGCCATCGAGATTGAACCTTTGGATCAGGTGCCCTTTGGCGTTCAGGCTGAAATACCTCGACGGCATCCGGACGCCAGCCTCGCCCGCGTTGTTCGTGGGAAAACGCTGTCACAGCGGGCTCGAAGACCATTACCGCCATCGGATGCTCGGCATCACGCTTTCGCCCGATGAGGTGATCCGTCGCATGGACGCCGGTTGGGGCCAAGCGGTTGTCGATGAGCAGATGACGTTTGAGTCAACTGCCGGGGAAGCCGCCCTGCGTCAGCAGGTGGCCGCACTGGTCCGAGCGTACCTGGCCCAGGTTCCGCCCGACGAACCTCGCCCCCTGGCCGTCGAGGCCACGATGGAGGTGCCGCTCGTCGATCCACTGACCGGTGAAGACCTGGGCATCCCGCTCTTGGGCATTGTGGACTTGGTGCTCGATGACCCCGATGGCCCGGTCGTCCGGGACTTCAAGACCTCAAGCCGATCCGCACCGCCGTTTGAGGTGACGCACGAGGTGCAGTTGACCAGCTACAGCTACCTGTTTCGCCGTAGCAC
>JAAYDY010000071.1 GCA_012729015.1 Phycisphaerae bacterium
CATGCAAGGGCCCGACGCCCTCGCCACAACACCTGCTCACGCGGCGGAAACTCAAAACGAGGAATCCATCCGTGAGGAGTTCTTCCTTCGGCGCGAAGAACTGACGCTGAAGTTCCGCCACACGGGAGCCAAGCGCCGCCTGTCGTTCGCCAAGTTCAAAGGCACGCCACAGGCGTGGAAGAAGGCGTGCCGCGACAAGCTGGCAGAGCTGATCGGCTTCTCGAAGCCGGCGCCGTGCCGGGCGAAGCTCGTCCGCGCGACCGAGCACCATGGCGTCCACATCGAGGCGTGGGTGATGCAGGTCGACGACAACCTGTCGATTCCCGCCTACTTGCTGTCTCGCGAGGCGAAGGCGAAGCGCGACAGAGCGGTCATGTCGATTCACGGCCACGGCGCGGTCGAGCCCTGTGTCGGCATGCGCGACGACTACCATCACCAGTTCGCCCTGCGGCTGGCCCAGGCCGGTCATCTCGTGCTGTGCCCGGCCCTGCGCGGGTTCGGCCCGCTGGGCGACATGGCCTTCGGCGACCCGGATTACTGCCTGGACTATTGGCGGTCGCAGCGGGGCCGGCAGTTCACGCTGGTCTCCGACGCGTTCCTTTACGGCCGGACCGTGATCGGCCAGACCATCGAGGACCTGCTGCGATGGGAGATGTGGCTGGCTGAGCATTGCGGCGTGCAGATCATCGACGTCGCCGGCATCTCTTACGGCGGCGACCTGGCGGTCACCTACCCGGTCTTCAGCGAGCGGGTCGGCAGGATCTACGCCAGCGGAACGATGGGCTCGTTCGAGGGCATCTTCTCGCGCTGCTACAACGCGCCGGCGCACGGCATCCCGGGCGTCTTGAACTGGATGGACCGCAGCGACGTCGCGGGCCTGAACGCCCCCCGCCCCATCCGCCTGCACTATGGCGAGCTGGACAAGCCGGGGCCGGACAACAACTCGGCTTCCTACAACGAGACCGTGCAGCCCGCCCTCGCAGAGCTGCGCACAATCTACAGGGCGTTCGGCGCGGAGTCCAAAGTCAGCCTCTACGTGACGCCCAACTCCTGGCACGAAATCGACAACGACGACCTGCGGCAGTTCCTCGCACGCTGATGACCTGCCGTACGCAGGGAACGCCTCAATCGAGGTAACGTTCGAGCGGTCCGAGCGTCTGATGAGGGAAGGTGTCTCTTGTCGGGTCTGAAACGGGAGTCCGTCGGCGTTCCATGCAGTTCCAGTGTCCAACCTGCGGCCGCAAGTTGACGGTCGACGATTCGCAGGCGGGCCGGAAAGGCCGGTGCCCCCAGTGCAGCCAGATGGTGACTGTCCCGAAGGTCTCGCCGCGAGACGTCGAACTGCTCGACCTGTCGGGCCCGGCCGCTCCAGCGCCTCCGGCCGAGAGCGACCAGACCGACGGCGCCTATGCCCGGCTCAGCAGCGCGTTCGGAGGACGCCTGGCCAGGCCCGAGGAGATTCCCGAACGAAAGCTGCCCTGGTTCATCGACATCTTCCTCTATCCGCTGAATCGCGCGGGTCTGATGACGCTTCTGGTCTGCGTGGGCGTGCCCCTGCTGCTTCAGGCGGTGACGAAGTTCTTCGGCATCCTGACCATGGTCTTCGTGCCGGCCATGGTGTTCTGGGTGCTGCTGCTGGTGCTGTTCTGGGGGTCGGTGGTGGTGTTCCTGCTGTACATGAACTGGTACGTCTGCGAGTGCATTCGCGACAGCGCACGGGGGCAGACTCGTGCGGCCGACACGATCGGCGAGACGCCGGGGCTTGCCGAGATGATTGGCCAGGCGATCTACATGGTCGCGAGCGTTGTGGCGACGTTCGGTCCGGCCATCATCTACTACGCGGAAACCCGCCGAGCCGATGCGATCCTGTGGGTCCTGTGCGGCGCCGCGGGCTTCGTGCTGCCGATGGCCCTGCTGGGCGTGGCGATGTACGAAGACGTGCGAGGACTCAATCCGATCCGCCTGGTCGGCTCGACCCTCAAGACGCTGCCGCAGTACATGATCCGAGCGCCGTTCTGCTACCTGTTGTGCGCGCTGATCCCGGCGGCCATCTACTACATGCTCAAGCTCTGGATCATCGGTCACGCGCTGATGCTCGCGGCCTACTACGTCTGGCTCGTCCTCGCCCACCAACTTGGACGCTTCTTCTACAAGAACGACGAAACCCTCAACTGGGACGTATAGACCCCGGGTGCAGCCTTAATCCCGATGCCCATCCAGATCCGGACGCATGGGTCTCCTGCCATGTTGGTCGTCCGCGTTGTCCAAGACATTCAGAATCTCCCGTTCATGAACCAGGAGCGAATCCCTCGCATTTATCGCCTGATAG
>JAAYDY010000072.1 GCA_012729015.1 Phycisphaerae bacterium
AGCTCGGCGGAGAGGCTCTGCCCCGACCGACGGCGCCCAGCAGACAAAACGGCCCTCCGCGGCGAGGAATTCCCCTTGACCGGAGGCAGCCTTTCATGGATAGGGTGGGTCCCCCGGACCCACGCGGACTCTGGCGATCGACCCTCACCGCCCCTCGCGGACGCTCGGGGCACCTCTCCCTGCACACAGGGAGAGGGGGTGGACGGCGGCCAGGAGCAGGATGCTCCTGGGACGCACGGGCAAGATGCCCGTGCCACGGGGCGAGCGCAGCCGCGTGACGGAGTGAGGGCGAACGAGGAAACGTGTCGGCAGTGGAGGAAGGGCGATGGCCAAGGACGCCAAGGCGAGTTTCGAGTCGAACCTGAAACGGCTGGAGCAGATTGTCGCCGGACTGGAGAAGGGCGACGTGGAGTTGGAGGCAAGTCTGAAGCTGTACGAGGAAGGGGCGACACTGATTGAGTCGTGCCGCAGGCAGTTGGCCGAAGCGGAGACGCGGATCGAGAAGATTCGTCCGAAGGGCGACCGGCTGGAGACGGAGCCGTTCGAGCCGGAGCAGTGAGGCTGGCAGACCGTTGGCAAGGAGAGGGCGGAGCGATGAGCAAGACGAAGAAGAAGGCGCTGATTGTGCATGGCGGCTGGGAAGGGCACGAGCCGAAGCAGATCAGCGGGATTCTGGCCGACCGGCTGCGCGGCAGCGGGTTCGAGGTGCAGATGTCGGATTCGCTGGACAGCTACCTGGATCCGTCGCTGGGCGAGAACAGCCTGATTGTGCAGCACGTGACGATGGCGACGATCGCGAAGCCGCAGTTGCAGGGGCTGCTGGCGGCGGTTCGCGGCGGGGTGGGGCTGGCGGGCCTGCACGGCGGGCTGTGCGACAGTTTCCGGCTGGAGACGGAGTACCAGTTCATGTGCGGGGGGCAGTGGGTGGCCCATCCGGGGAACATCATCGACTACACGGTGGACGTGATGGACCCGACGGACCCGATCATGGCGGGGATCGGCACGTTCCGGATGCGCAGCGAACAGTATTACATGCATGTGGACCCGTCGAACCATGTGCTGGCCACGACGACGTTCACGGGCGAGCACGGCAACGCGGACTGGATCGCCGGGTGCGTGATGCCGGTGGCGTGGAAGCGCACGTACGGCCAGGGCCGCGTGTTCTACAGCAGCCTGGGGCATGTGGCGAAGGATCTGGAGACGCCGGAGGCGCTGACGATCATCACGCGCGGGATGCTCTGGGCGGCGCGGTAGGGGGAGGGACGCTCGACCCTCACCGCGCCTCGGCGTGCCTCGGGGCACCTCTCCCTGGAAGGGCGAGAGGTTGAGGCGTGTGTTTCGCGTGTGGCAGTTGGCACATCTCCGCGTGGGTCCGGTGGACCCACCCTACGGGCTCCCTGCATGCAGGGCGAGGGGTTACAGGAGCGTGCTTCGCACGCGCGTTGACTGAAAGAACGCGTGGGTCCGGTGGACCCACCCTACGGGCTACGGTTGTATCTGCGGCGCGGTGAACGGGGCACTGATGCTGTGCAGGGGCGCGACGAGTTCGGCGGTGAAGCGGCCGCCGGCCAGCGCGCGATTGCCGGTTCGGGTCCATCGGTAGCGGACGAGGTTCGGCTCGGGGCGGTTCTGGACGTCGCGGTCGGCCAACTCGGCGAGCAGGTGCCCCTGCGGGCCGCGAATCAGCAGGCGGAATCCTTCCTTTGCGGCCACGGCCGGGAGGCGCACCGTCAGGTGTGTCACGCGGTCCTCGGAGTCGGCCACGACGGCGAAATCGGCGTATGGCAAGAGATCCTCTCGCGGCTGCTGGGGAATGGGTTCCGCGGCGGCGGCTTCGCTTCCCACACGGAGACGGTAGTTGCGTCCCATGGCGGTCTGGGCCACGATGCGCAGGACGTCGTCGGCCTGGGTGGCGGTGACGCCCGGCGGGAGCCAGTCGGGCTTCATGCTGGTGTCGCCGGTGATGGTCAGGGGCGTCTGGGTGTGCAGCGGGTTGGCGACGGCCATGACGAGGCCGGCGTCGTCGGTCGGTTCGCCGTAGATGACGGCGGGCCCGTCGGTGATGCCTTCGTCGGCCACGGCGGCGCGCCAGAAGACGATCCCGGCGGCGGATCGTCGCTCGTCGCGACAGACGTGGACGTTGTCGTCGCAGACGGGCACGGTGACGGTGGGTTCGGCGGCGAAGGCGCGGGTCTGTTCGAGGGTGGCGCGTGGCAGGACGACATAGGCGTAGCGGGCATCGCTGGGCGCGTTGCCATGATCGAGCCAGAGGGTGGTGACGGCGCCGCGGCGTTGGCCGTAGAGGGTGACGCTCTGGAGGAAGACATAGCCGACGTCGTCGTGCCAGGCCCAGGCGACGTTGTCCCATCGGCCCTGGCCGTCGAGTTTCTCGACAGAGCGGTCGCCGGAGAGGACCAGGGGGAGGTCGGCCCGGGGGGCGGCCCACTGGGTGACGGTGGTGAGGATGGGTTCGGGCCGGTCGGCGGTGGAGGCGATGCCGCTGCCGAGCGCGAGAAACCCGTCGTCGAAGAAGAAGTAGCTCTTGCGAGCGACGAAGTCGCCTGCGGCGGGGACGAGGCGAAAGGCGCAGATGCCGCCGCGGTCGAGCCCGGCGCCGCCGGCGAAGGGCTCGGCACCGGTGTTGTAGGGCGACGGTGGGCGAACGCCCAGGCGGACGGTCGTGCCGGGAAGCCGGTCCCAGTCGAAGTGCTCTCGCATCGTGGCGGCGTCGGCATAGAGTTCGTTGCCGGTGCGGGAGACGTAGGTGAGGCCGTAGCAGAGAAACCAGCCGCTGAGGTTGTCGCCCCAGTTGCCCTCGAAGTCGATGAGGCGGTTGCTGTACATGCGGACGCTGGCGTAGAAGCCGCGGCCGCGCATGACGGCGAAGTCGCTGGCGTAGAAGTGGCGGAATCCGAGCAAGGGCTGGGCCTTGGGGTCGGCTGCGGCGTCGGCGGCGGGAGCCACGTCCAGCGGGAGTGACCACGCGGTGCGGGCGAGCAACTCGGCGGCGGCCTGTCGCAGGGCGTCGCGGTGCGACGTGTCGGACTGGGCGAGCAGGAGGAGGGCGGCCAGGTGGGGCAGGGCGGGTTTGTTGTCGAGAACGCGCCGGCCCTTGACCGAGAGGTCGTAGCGGTCGCCGACGATGACCCAGCGGCAGTGCTCGACGAGGTGGCGGGCCAGGAGGTCTTTCTTCGGGCGAGCGACTTCCCAGGGGGTGCCTTCGGCGAGGTGGATCAGTTGAGCGGCGCTCTCGGCGAAGCCGCCGCCGTAGGCGGCCGTGTGGACCAGGCGTCCGTGGAACTGGAAGGAGTAGTCTTCGAGGATGCCGGACTCGCCGTGGACGGTGAGTTCGGGCAGGAGGCAGCTCCAGGCCAGGTCGATGGGGGCGGCGTCGCGTCGGACCAGGCCGAGGTAGCATCGGTTGCGTGCGTCCCAGACGGCGTTGGCGCCGTTGAGGTCGGCCTCTGCGACGAGGTAGGTCATGGCGTCGGCGCATCGGGCGTAGAGTGCGGGATCGATGGCCCCGTCGAGCAGGACGAGGGTGGGTCCGAGTTTCTGGGGCGTGGTGATTCTCCAGGGGTACCAGTTGCCGGGCCTGGGCGAGTCGGGGGCGGTCCACCGGAGCCCCTCCTCGAGCAGAGCGGCGATGCGGGCCAGGAGGTCGGGCGAGCGGCTGTGTTTGCCTCCGTGGGCGGCCCAGGCCTGGGTGAGGGTGAGGAGGCGGTCGTAGAAGGCGGCGACGTCGTAGGGCATTTCGTCGGGCGACTGGAGGTTGGGCCGCGGCTGGTCGGCATCGCCCTGGAGCAGCAGGTCGGCGCGTCGGTCGAGGTCGGCCCGTGCAGCGGCGGCGAGGGGGCCGTCGGCGCGATCTGGGGCGAGAGAGCCGGTGTAGAGGGCGACGAGGCGTTGTCGCATGAGGTCGATGCCCTGGCGTCGGGGGTCGTCGGCGCGTGCGAGGTCGGCGGTGGTCAGAACGGCCGCGGCGGCGGCTCCACCGAGCAGAACGCATGAGATGAGTCGCATCATCGGCATGGGGGCACGCCCTTTCGGTCCGGCAGCGGCAGTGCAACGGGTTTCGTAGTGATCGTGGAGCGATGGTACATCGCCGGTGCGTCGGAGGCAACGGCTAACAGCCCGTTCATGCCGCCCTCGGCAGTGCGGATGCAGAGGGAATGGCCGTTTTCGGCTTGGCGCCACGCCCGAGGGGGGGCGTTCCACACCGGCTTCGATTTTCTCAATTGGCGACACACCCGGGCAACTGTAACTTCCGGCGTAACCACTGTAACTTCCGATGTTTATGTTGCAATGTCATCTGGGCCTGTCATAATTGTGGCGACTCTATCGGGCGGCGCGTGGGGCAGCCCGAGCGACAGTGTTCCTGCCGGAGGTACCTTCTGATGAGGCATGCGATGACTCTTGCGGCAACGGGGTTCTGTATTCTCGCGGTGGCGCAGGTCGGGGCGGCACGACCGACGGACGAGCAGGTGGCGGGTGCGATTGAGCGCGGGGTGCAGGCGTTGCTGGCCTCGCAGACGGACAAGGGATGGTGGTCGGAGACGGGGTACTACAAGTGGAGCACGGACAACATGACGGGCGGCTACGAGGTCTGCGCGATGCTGGCGCTGGCCTACGCGGACGTCAGCATGAACGATCCGAAGATGGCCAAGGGGTTTGACGAGCTGCTGAATTTCGAGATGTATCACACGTACACGACGGCTTTGCGGATCATGACGATCAGCAAGCTCCTGCCGAAACTTCATCGCGAGCTGCGTGAGCGGGCGTTCGCGGTGCTGAAGAAGGACGCGGAGTTTCTGGTTCGGACGCAGCGTGACACGGCGGAGGACGGCTCGTGGAGCTATCCGCGTCAGTTGGAGTCGAAGGAGCCGCCGGCGCTGAGCAAGAAGGACGGGTGGTGGGACTTCTCGAACACGCAGATGGCGATTCTCGGGTTGAGCGAGGCGATCCGGGCGGGGATCGAGGTGCCCGAGGCGACGATGCTGCGGGCGCAGAACCTGTACATCAAGCAGCAGCTCGACGATGGGGGCTGGAACTACGGACACCTGTTCGGCAATGCCGCGAACACCACGCGCGACAGCAGCTACGGGTCGATGACGGCGGCGGCGGTGGCATCGCTGTTCATCACGCGGGACTACTTGTATGGGGGTCTGGGGTGCCCGTGCAAGAACAACCGATCGAACGGTCGCTCGCCGCAGGTGGACAAGGCGATCGACCGGGGGCTGCAGTGGCTGGGCAAGTACTTTGCGGCGAAGGAGCATCCGGCGGCGAACGGCAATTCGGCGCAACTGGCGTCGTGGATTCCCTATTGGCTGTACGCCTGCGAGCGGGCGGGGCTGGCCAGTGGGATGAAGTACTTCGGGGAGCACGACTGGTACGCCGAGGGGGCGGAGTTCTTCCTGAAGAAGCAGAGCCGGGCCGGCGACTGGGGCCGCACGCACGACACGTGCTACGCGATCTGCTTTCTGGTCAAGGGCCGTGCGCCGATCCTGTTCAACAAGCTCCAGTTCGACGGGGAGTGGAACAACCACAGCCGCGACGTGGCGAACCTGGCGTCGTACCTGGGGAACCTGAAGGAGCAGCCGATCCGGTGGCAGATCATCAACCTGCTGGCGCCGGTGGAGGACTGGCACGACGCGCCGATCCTGTACATCTCGGCCGAGTCGGAGTTGAATCTGACGGCAGAGGACAAGGCGAAGTTGCGTCAGTTCACGGATTCGGGCGGGACGATTCTGTTCGAGGCGTCGTGCGGCAACCCGACGCCGCGGAAGTCCTGGCAGCAGATTTGCTCGGAGGTCTGGCCGGAGTGGGAGCTGAAGCTGCTGGACAAGGATCACCCGGTGTACTCGTCGGACCAGGAGATCAAAGGGCGCCAGCCTGTGTTGCACGGGGCGGACGACGGGATGCGGACGTTTCTGTTCGTATCGTGGCAGGATCTGTCGTGCGCGTGGAACAGCCAATCGACGGCGAAGCGGACGGCGGAGTTTCTGCTGGGGGGGAACCTGTACGTGTACGCGACAGACCGCCGGCCGCTGCGAGCGCAACTGGCGGAGCGTCACGTGATGAAGCGGAAGAGCTACACCGAGGCGGCGGTGGCCGCCGGGTCGCGGAACCAGCTGAAGATCGCCACGTTGACGCACGGGGGCGAGTGGTACGCGGGGCGGAATTACCGGCCGCTGGAGCGGCTGGCGTCACACCTGGAGGCGGGGGGAGCCGTGCGGCTGACGGTGGCGGAGCCGACGGCGCCGTCGGGTCTGGCGACGGCGGGGGTGCAGGTGGCGCACCTGGCGGGCCGCAAGGGGCTGTCGCTGTCGGAGTCGGAGACGGCGGCGCTGCGGAAGTTCGTGGACGACGGCGGGTTGCTGCTGGCGGAAGCGACGATGGGCGAGGCCGGGTTCGACCAGGCCTTCCGGCCGTTGGCTGCGTCGCTGGGGCTGGAGGTCAGGGAACTGACGGCCGAGTCGCCGCTGCTGAGCGGGCAGATGGGCGCGGCCACGGGTTACGCCATCGCCCAGGTGGGGTTCAAGTTCCACCTTCGGGTGGACCGGATCGGCAAAGCGCAGCCTCTGCTGTACGGGCTGTATCGCGGGGACAGGATGGTGGGCGTGTACAGTCCGTTCGACCTGTGCTACAGCCAGACGGGGTTCGATGCCTGGGCCAATCGCGGGTACGAGGACGAGGACGCGTTGGCGATCCTGACGAACATCCTGCTGTGGGCGTCGACGAAGTAGGCCGTGCGCGTCAGTCGGGGACCGTCACGACGGGCGGCAAGGGGTATTCCGCGACGACCGTCGGGCACATGCCGTCGACGGCGGTTCGGTTGCGTCCGTTGCGTTTGGCTATGTAGAGGGCGTCGTCGGCGGCCTTGAGCAGGGGGGTCATCTCCGGATGGGCACTGCTGGAGGCGACGCCGATGCTGATGGCGACGTTCAGTTCGCCCTCGGGGGTGACGAAGGGCACGTCGGCAATGGCCTTGCGCATGTGTTCGGCGACAATGCGTCCCTCGGCGGCGGCGCAGTTGGGCAGGACGACGACGAACTCCTCGCCGCCGTATCGGCCGAGGACGTCGTAGCTGCGGCACGACTGGCGGAGCCGTCGGGCCAGCTCGATCAGGACGTGGTCTCCGACGGCGTGCCCGTGGGTGTCGTTGATGGTCTTGAAGTGGTCGATGTCGATCATGAGGACGGCGAGGGAGGACCGCTCACGTCGGGCTCGGGCGAGGCACTCGTCGAGTCGTTGGAGGAGGGCCATGCGGTTGAGCGTGGCGGTGAGGGCGTCGGTGGTGGCCTGGACGCTGAGGTCGAGGTTGGCCTTGCGGAGGGCGCGTTCGAGGTTGACGATGCGTACGCCGGCGTTGATGCGGAGCCTCAGCTCGGCCGGGTCGAACGGCTTGACGATGTAGTCGTCGGCGCCGGCTTCGAGTCCTTCGACGATGTCCTGTTTGGCGCTGCGTGCGGTGAGCAGGATGGTGTAGAGGTAGTCGCGTGTGTCGGCGGAGCGGAGCCTCCGGCAGATGTCCAGGCCGGAGAGACCCGGCATGATCAGGTCGAGGATGGCGACGCCGATGTCGTGGCGTTCGTGGGTGATGGCGGCCCAGGCGTCGTCGCCGTTGTCGACGGTGACGGTGGCGTGGCCCCAGGCGGCCAGGTTGGCCTCGAGCAGTCGTCGGGTGACGGCTTCGTCCTCGGCAATCAGAATCCTCATTCGGAAAACTCCTTGGCCATCAGCAGCCGCTCCAGATCGTGGCGGACCGTGTCCACCTGTTCGGCGAGAGTCTGGACGACGGCGTCCAGGCCGTCGAGTTCGTTGTGGCGGGAGGCCATTTCGACGCTTCGGGCGGCTTCGAAGGCCTGTTCGGCGCCGAAGTTGGCGACGGAGCCCTTGAGCGAGTGGGCGGCCTTGGAGAGCGTCTCGGCATCGCCCTCGGCCAGGCTGTCGCGAATGGCCTGCATGAGGTCTTCGCTCTCGGCGAGGAAGATTTCGGCCACCTCGCCGATCAGGTCGGGGTCGTCGCCGGCCAGGCCCTTCAGGCGGGCGAGGTCCACGGCGGCAAGCTGCAAGGCGTCGCCGGGCTCGGTGGCATGCGTCTGCGGGTCAGGGCCGTGGTCGGTCTGGGGGTCGGCCGGGGCGGCGCCCCATCGTTCGATCATGTCGTAGAGATCTTCCTTGCGGATGGGTTTGCTGAGGTAATCGTCCATGCCGGCCTGAAGGCACCGCTGGCGGTCGCCGCTGATGGCATGGGCGGTCAGGGCGATGATGGGCAGCCTGCGTCCGCCGGGGGTTTCGCCGGCGCGGATGGCGGCCGTGGCCTCGTAGCCGTCCACCTCGGGCATCTGAACGTCCATGAGGACGACGTCGAAGCGTCGGCACCGGACGGCGTCGATGGCCTCGCGTCCGTTGGCGACGACGGTGACGGCGTGGCCGCGTTTCTCCAGGAGGCGTCGGGCGAGGTGCTGGTTGGCGGCGTTGTCCTCGGCCAGGAGGACGTGCAGTGGGGCGGCGGCGCGGGCCGGGGAGGGCGCTTCGCGTTGGCGTCGCGGTTGGGCCGGCTGCGGACGGCGTCCGAGGGCCGTCACAATGGCGTCCCAGAGGTCGCTCTGTCCGACGGGCTTGACGACGTAGCCGGCCAGGCCCATGCGTCGGCATCGGGCGATGTCGTCGTGACGGTCGGCCGAAGTGAGCATCATGATGACGAGGTCGTCGAGCTGGGGGTGCTCGCGGATGCGTCGGGCCGTTTCGAAGCCGTCCACCTCGGGCATGCAGACGTCGAGCAGGACGAGGCGGCAGGGCGATCCGTCCTGGTGGGCCCGGAGGAGTTCGGCGACGGCGTCGCGGCCGCAGGTCGCTTCGCTCGGTCGCAGGCCCCAGTTGGCCAGCAGGGTCGTGAGGAGGCGTCGGTTGGTCTGGTTGTCGTCGACGACGAGGGCGGCCATGCCGTGGAACTCGCCGCTGGCGATGACGGGCATCTCGGCGGCGCTGGGATCGACGCCGACGGGGATCGCGAACGTGAAGGTGCTTCCCTTGCCTTCGTCGCTGGCGGCGGCGAGTTGGCCGCCGAGGAGGCCGACGAGCCGACGGCAGATGGAGAGGCCGAGTCCGGTGCCGCCGTAGCGTCGAGTGATGCTGTTGTCGGCCTGGGTGAACGGTTCGAAGATGGCCTGGAGTCGGTCGGGCCGGATGCCGATGCCGGTGTCGCGGACGGAGAACTCGATCCAGAGTCGTTCGTCGCGTTCGCCGTCGGGGCGTGCGGCCCTGCGGACGGCGACCTCGACCTCGCCGTGCTGGGTGAATTTGACGGCGTTGCCGACGAGGTTGAGCAGGATCTGCCGCAGGCGGGTCGCGTCGCCGACGAGGCCGTCTGGGATGTCGGGCTCGATGCGGCAGATGAGCTCCAACTGTTTCTGATGGGCCTTGAGCGACAGCGTGCGGAGGGCGGTCTCGACGACGGAGCGCAAAGCGAAGCCGGCTTCGCAGAGTCCGAGCTGCCCGGCCTCGATCTTGGAGAAGTCGAGGATGTCGTTGATGAGGTCCAGGAGGGCGTCGGCGGAGGCCTTGACGGTGGTGAGGTACTCGCGTTGCTCGTCGGTCAGGTCGGTGTCGAGGGCCAGGTCGGTCATGCCGATGATGCCGTTCATGGGGGTGCGAATTTCGTGGCTCATGTTGGCCAGGAAGAGGCTCTTGGCGGCGTTGGCGCTTTCGGCGGCGGCTCGGGCGCGGACCATCTCGGTGACGTCAATGACGTTGAGCAGGACGCCGTCGTAGTGGCCGTCGCTGTAGATGGGCTGCATCCGCAGGATGACCTCGGCGGGCCCGAGGGACCGCTGGACGACGTGGGTTCTGGCGCCTCCGGCGCGGCGGAACTGGGCGATGCGGTCGAGGATGTCGTCCAGGACCGGCTCGCCGCGGAACTGCTCGAGAGGGCGCCCGAGCATGTCGTCGCGGGACTTGCCGGCGAATCGGCACAGGTGGTCGTTGATCTCGACGATGAGGTTGTCGGCATCGGCAAAGAGAACACCCTCTTCCATGCTTGAGATCATGGCGGCGAGTTTGGCGGTCTGGCGTCTGGCGGCCTCCTCGGAGCGTCGTCGTTCGGTGACGTCGGTGTCGCTGCCGCGGTAGCCGCACGCCGCGCCGGCGGCGTCGAGCACCGGCATGCAGTTGGTCGAGACCCAGAGAGTGCGTCCGTTTCTGGCCTCCATCGGATTCACGAAATCGACGAAGCACTCCTTCCGCGCAAAGGCATCGAATACGGACGCCTTGAACGTCTCGCGATCACGGGCCGGATGAAGATCGTAGAAGTACATGCGTCCGACGATCTCGTCGGGCTGGTACCCGAGGACGACGGCGACGGAGCGGCTGACGTAGGTGTAGCGTCCGAGGGCATCGACTTCCCAGGCGAAGGTGCGGCTCTGTTCGGCCAACAGGTCGAATCGTTCCTGGCTCTCGCGCAACTGCTGGCGGTGCTCGTAGTCGCGTGTGACGTCGCGGAACACCAGGACGGCGCCGAGGACGGTTCCGTCGGCGTCGTGGATGGGGGCGCAACTGTGGGAAATCTGGTACGTGGCGCCGGCGCGGGCGGTCAGGACGGTGTGGTCGGCCGGCTCGACGGGCACGCCCCGGCACAGGGCCGCCTCGACGGGATCGGCGATGGGCTGTCCGGTGCGTGCGTCGCTGATGCGGAAGACTTCGTCCACGGGGCGGCCGCAGGCGTCGTCGGCGCGGCAGCCGAGGAGCCGCTCGGCGGCGGCGTTGATGCTGACGATGCGCCGGGCGGCGTCGGTGCTGATGACGCCGTCGCCGATGGAGTAGAGGGTGGCGGCCTGTCGCTGTTCGCTGGCGCTGAGGGCGGCGGTGCGTTCGGCCACGAGGCGCTCCAGGGCGTCGCGACGGCGGAGGATGACGCCGATGACGATCGAGACGGCCGCGGTGATCACGAGCCCTGTCGCCAGGGCGGTCCATCCGGCCCGCACCGGGTAGAGCTTCAGGAATGCCGGTCCGGCATGGACGGTCACGGCGAACGTGCGTCCAAACGCCATGACGGGTTGCATGACCGAGAGGTGACCCTCGATGTGCGACATGCCGTGGTGCGAGGTGACCAGCACGTCGGCTGCCCGGGCGCCGTTGAGCATCATGATGTCCAGGTGGGCCAGGTCGTCGGGCATTCCTTTGGCCATGAGGGGTTCCATGAGCACGGCCGCCACGGCGAACCCGCGAATGCGGTCGCCGTCGGGGCTGAAGACCGGGCGGCAGCACAGCATGACGCGACGGTGGTTGCCCGCTGGGGACAGGGCCCAGGACGGGGCAGCGGTGGGCAGGCCGGTCTTTGCCGCCTCATCGAGCATGGCGCGGCAGAGGTCGTCGGAGCCGAGGTCGTAGCCGGGTGAGCCGACGTGGTCGTCGCTCGGGGCGGCACGGAGCAGCGGGTAGTACATGTCGCGGAGCCCGGCGGGGCGTCGCCGGCCCTCGGCGTCGTTTTCCCAGAGGTCGAAGCCGGCCAGTCCGTCGGCGCGGGCCTGGCGGACGAACGCCTCCTTCTCGGCCGCGGGAACTGCCTCGACCCATCCCCACAGCTCCACTGTGGGATCCCGGGTCAGGTGGTCGGTGTAGCTCTGGAACTCGGTCGGGTCGATATCGTCGCTGCTCTCGTAGAAGCGGGCGAGGCCTTCGAGTTCCCTGTCGCGGAGATGGTGCAATTGGTCGGCGATGACGCGTGCCTTGCCGGCGGCGAGGTGCCAGAACACGTCGTTGCGGTCCTTGTCGGCCTGCTCGTGCAGGAGGCACGAGACGCACAGCGTGATGACGACGCCGATGCCTGCGACGAGGGCGGGCTCCAGGAGACGTTCTCTGCCGGCGGGCAGGGCGGCGCCGCAGCGGCGGCGAGCCAGCAGCCGCGATCCCACCAGGACGATGGCGACCATCACGGCCGTCAGACACACGGGCCGGGCCGCCGCCCAGACGAGGGTGCGTTTCCAGTCGCCGGCGGCAATGTCCATGGCCAGCACGGACACCACCTCCTGGCCGCACTCGTCGAACACCGGCGTGAGGGCCGTCACCCAGACGCCCCAGCGGTCCTCGTAGGGGCCTTCGACGAACGGCTTTCGGGTGTTGAAGACGTTGCGGAAACTGTCGGGGGCTTCTGAGTACGCCTGTCCCGCCGGGGAGCAGTCCTCGCTGTCGGCCGGCTCGTTGTCCACCAGGAACACCAGTTGACTGTGTCCCTGCTGTCCGTCGGGGGCCTCGGAGGCGGGCATGGGCTTCAGGTCGAGGAGGTAGATGAACCGGCACCGGCCGTCCACGTGCTTGACGTCGTCCAGTTCGGCCTTCAGACGCAGGTACGACGGCTTGTCCAGGTCGGCGGCGGTGCCGGTGAGGTCGCGGATCAGCTCGACGTTGACCGCCCGGGCCAGCAACTGGACGCGACTGACGTGGTCTTCGCGCATCGACTGGTCCTGCCGGCGAATCACCGACGCGGTGAACAGGACGCCGCAGCACAGGACCAGGATGACGGCGATGCGCGTTCGCACCACAAGCCGCCGCAGCGAAACCAGCGTTGGAGAACGGTTCATCCGGATAGCGCTCCCTGACGACGTGAGGTGGCTCGGACCCAGGCAGCATGCACGTGTTGCTTCGGCTGCGCGGCGGCCGGTCGGCGCGGACTCAGGCAAGTCCGGCCGGGGCGTCGCGTTGCCTGGACTCCGGCTGCGCCGCCTGCGGCCGTCGGGGTCATCGGCGCGCGCCGCAGGCGTGCAACGGGCTCCAGTTCGAAGCGAGAACTGACACTGAAACAGCGAATTCGCCTCGGTCATGTTATCGGACGAAGGCGACGGGCATCTTCTGTCATTTTGCACCGAGAGGGCAGGACGTGTGACCAGGAATTCCGGCACGCGGTCCGGTCCTTCTGGCCAGCTTACGCACCACGCGCTACGCCACGACGTTCGACAGGCAGCCGAGGCCGCTGATCCGGCACTCGACGACGTCGCCTGGGCGGAGGAACTGCTGGGGTTGCGTGTAGTAGCCCACGCCGCTGGTGGTGCCGAGGGACACGCAGTCGCCGGGTTCGAGCGTCTGGCTCTGGCTGATGAAGCTGATGACCTCGGCCGGGGAAAAGATCATGTCGTCGCCGGCAATGCAGTGCTGCACGCGTCGGCCGTTGACGTGACACTGGAGCTCCATGGTGCGCCAGTCGGGGGCCTCGTCGAGCGTGACCAGGTACGGGCCCATCGGGGCGAACGTGTCGGCGCTCTTGGCGCGGTACCATTGCGGCACGGCGAACTGCCAGTCGCGGGCCGAGACGTCGTTCATGATCGTATAGCCGGCGACATACTCCATCGCCTCGTCGGCGGAGACGTTCTTCGTTTCGCGGCCGATCACGGCGCACAGTTCCACCTCCCAGTCCACCTGGCTCGTGCCGGCGGGGATGCGGATGACCTTGCCGGGGCCGGTCAGGGCCGTGACGGCCTTGGCGAACAGGATGGGGACGGTCGGCACGGGCTTGTCGTTCTCGGCACAGTGGGCCCTGGAGTTCAGGCCCAGGGCGACGATTTTGCCGGGCCGGTCCACGGGCGCGTAGAGGGGCGTGTCGGGCGGCAGGATGGCGTCGGGCCGCACGGACGCAAGGTCCATGGCGCGCAGCTCGTCGAGCTTGCCGTCGCGCAGGAGGTCGATGACCCGTCGCGGCCCCTTCGGCCAGAGCTTAAACACGTCCACGAGGCCTCGCTCGGTGACCACGGCTGCCCGACGGCACATCGAACACGGTCCGTCAATCGTTACCAGTCGCATCGTATCTCCCCAGCGTGCGCCGTCCTCCGCCGCGAGGCACACTTTGGCACCGGCTCCGCCCCTCGACTGTGCTCGGGCCAAGCCGTCGCTCCAAAGTGTGACACCCCAGAACGGGCGGGGTGTCGGGTCTGTTGAGCCGACCTACGCGTTGTTGGCCCGATCTGCACTGTCGGGTCTGTTGACCCGACCTACATGCTGTCGGCCCGACCTGCACGCTTGTCGCATTACAATAGCAGGGTGGGCGCAGGAGTCAACGCTTTGGCCGCCACGGCGTGCCGCCGGGGGCGTTTCAGTACCGGGGCGGCGCCGAGGCCATGGCCTGGGCATTGCCAGGATGGGGCCCTTAAGGAGGAAGTCATGATTGCTCGTCTGTGCTCGCGGATACTGGTGGCGGCGATGTGTCTGTGCTGGGGGACATGGGTCTCGGCGGCGACGTACTACGTCGATTTCGCCGGCGGCGACAACGCCGGCGACGGCCTCTCGCCGGAGACTGCCTGGAAGCACGCTCCGGGAGACTCCCGGGCCACCGACACACCGGCGGCCGTCAAACTCGCCCCGGGCGACACGGTGGTCTTCCGAGGGGGCGTGGCCTACCACGGGTCCATCAGCGTGACCAGCTCGGGCGAGGCAGGCAAGCCGATCACCCTGGACGGCAACACGGCGGGCGCCTTCGGCTCCGGGCGGGCCGTTCTGGACGGCGGCCGGGTCATTACGGGCTGGCGTCGCTGCGAATCGGCGGCCGAGGCCCGGGGCCATGCGCGATGGCGCGACCTTTTCTACGCCGACATCGACGTCGATCTCACGCCGAACGTGAGCCACGGCGAGTTCGTGGTCCACCGCCAGGCGCCGCGCGACCGGCAAGCGCCCTGGCAGCGGGTGATCCTGATCGACGGCGACCGCCGCCTGCTGCCGATCGCGCAGTTCCCGAAGCCCAAGGACGCCTTCTACCCGGATCTGCCAGGAGACTTCCTCCAGAGCAGCCGGCGTCTGGACGTGACCGATGCGGCGGCCGTCATCACCGACGAGACGAACCTGACGGCAGAGGACGCGGCGCACTACGACGGCATGTTCGTCGGCGTTCACGGCGGCAACAACCACGTCTATTTCGGCAAGGTCGTGCGCTACGACCCGAAGGCGCACCAGGTGTACGTTCCGCGTTTCACGCCGACGACCTATCCGACCACGCGGTACGCGTTCTACAACTCGCCGCGTCTGATCGAGCAGCCGGGCGAGTGGGCGGTGGAGTCGATTGCGGGGGGGCGGTCGCGGGTCTACCTGATGCCGGAACGGCTGGAGAACGAGCAGCCGGTCAACATCGGGTTTCCGGAGTTCCAGACGGGGGTGTCGATTGATTCGGGGGCGTCGCATATCCAGGTGAAGGGGTTCCTGATTCAGCGTTACTCGGGCGGGGCCGGCGGGGTCTCGGTCAGCCGCAACACCCCCCGGGCCCATCATGTCGGCGTGTCGGACTGCGAAATTCGTTTCGTCAGTGGGCATGCCGGCGTCGGCCTGAACCACTGCGACGACATCGTGGTCGAGAAGTGCTTCATCCACCATTGCCCGGCCTGGACGACGGGGGTCTTTCTGAGCCGGGTCAACCGGTACGAAGTGCGGGACTGCTACCTGGAGAAGAACTCCGGCAGCGGGATCCGGCATTACGAGTGCAAGGAAGGCGTGGTCCGGGGCAATGCGATTCTGGATCATTTCGGGATGCACTCCAGCGGGATCAATGTGTACGAGGGTTGCGCCAACGTGCTCCTGGAGGGCAACTACGTGCAGAACACCGTGACGATCAACCGCAACGCCGAGAACATCGTATTTCGTAACAACGTGATTGACGGCATGGGTCGGTCGGCGGTCTGCCTGGCGATGTGGGGCTCGGGGCGGACCGGGGGGCGTGACATCAAGAATGTGCAGTTTCTGAACAACACGTTCGTGAACACGAATCCCGAGGTGGGCTGGGCGAGCGGCATCCTGGGCCAGCGGGGCAGGGGAGTCAGCTCCCCGCAGGACCTGGTCATTCGCGGCAACATCCTCGACCGCATCACCGACGACGTTAACGGGGTGTTCGAGAACAACCTCTACCTGCGTGACGTGGAGAAGCGGTTCATGGGAGAGGGCTGCCAGGTCGTCAAGGATCCGAAACTACTGTTCAAGGATGCGGCCAAGGGCGACTTCCGTCGGGCCGACGGCGGTCCGGCCATGGAGGCAGGAGCCAAGCTGCCTCCGCCTCCGGCGCGTCCGGCGGGATTCTGATGCGGCGATGAGTGTATTATTGATCTAGCCCGATGAGGTCGTGGCGAACGCGCAGCGAATGTGAAGTGGACAAAACCCCAGGGGCGGTGGTATGCTTCTGTGGGATTCGGCCGCTTGCGCTTGCGTGGCCTGGCGGGGTCTGCACGGCAGAGCGTAGCCGTAGGTCGGCAGGCCTGAATGGGACGGCGTTTCACCGGCCCTGCGAAATCCGCATCTCGTGACGTACCCTACAGGAGACTGGAGACAGTGGGAGAGCGAAGACGCATGAGTGCGCCAACCGCCTCGGGCGGTCGGGGACCGATGTCGTTGGAGTCCTTCATGGAGACCGTGGTGGCCGGTTCTCCGGGCGAGAAGGAGTTCCATCAGGCGGTGCGGGAGGTGGCCAGGTCGGTGATGCCGGTCATCGCCGCCAACAAGGCCTATGCGGAGGCCCGGGTGCTGGAGCGCCTGGCGGTGCCGGATCGGGTCATCGCGTTCCGGGTGACCTGGGTGGACGACCGCGGCGCGATCCAGATCAACCGCGGCTATCGCGTGCAGATGTCCAACGCAATCGGCCCGTACAAGGGCGGCCTGCGGTTTCACCCATCGGTGAATCTGGGGGTCCTGAAGTTTCTGGCCTTCGAGCAGGTGTTCAAGAACAGCCTGACGACCCTGCCGATGGGCGGCGCCAAGGGCGGCTCGGACTTCGACCCGCACGGTCGCAGCGACGGCGAGGTGATGCGGTTCTGCCAGGCGTTCATGAACGAGCTGTTTCGCCACATCGGGCCGGACGTCGATGTGCCGGCCGGCGACATCGGCGTCGGCGGCCGGGAGATCGGGTACCTGTTCGGGCAGTACCGCAGGCTCACCAACCGGTTTCACGGCGTCCTGACGGGCAAGGGACTCAACCTGGGCGGCTCGCGGCTCCGCCCCGAAGCCACCGGCTACGGTACGGTCTACTTCGCGCAGGAGATGCTGGCCACGCGAGGCGACGCGCTGGCGGGCAAGACGGCCACTGTGTCGGGCTCGGGCAACGTGGCCCAGTACACGGTGGAGAAGCTCAACGAGTTCGGGGCCAAGGCCGTCACGTTGTCGGACTCGGGCGGCACGATCGTGGACCGCGAGGGGATTGTGCCCGAGAAGCTGGCCTGGGTGAAGGAACTCAAGAACGGCCGCCGCGGCCGCATCCAGGAGTACGCGGACCAGTTCAAAGGGGCCACGTACCTGGCGGGCCGGAGGCCCTGGTCGGTGCCGTGCGATCTGGCGTTTCCGTCGGCGACGCAGAACGAACTGGACGGCGAGGACGCGGGGGCGCTGGTCAAGGGAGGCTGCCTGTGCGTCAGCGAGGGCGCGAACATGCCGTCCACGCCGGAGGCAATCGACGTTTTCCGCGAAGCCAGGATACTGTACGGCCCCGGCAAGGCGGCCAACGCCGGCGGGGTGGCGGTGTCGGGCCTGGAGATGACGCAGAACGCCGGTTGCATGCGTCGCGGCCGCGACGACGTGGACCGTCAGCTCCAGAGCATCATGAAGAGCATTCACGCCAATTGCGTGCGGTTCGGCCGCGAGGACGACGGCTTCGTCGATTACCTCAAAGGGGCCAATATCGCCGGGTTCACGAAAGTTGCCGACGCCATCGTCGAACAAGGCGTGTGAGGCGACGCCGCAGGGTGGCTGATCCGACAGGACGGCTCGCGATACGGTCTGCCGTGTCGCGAGCCGTCGCGTTACGTGAACGGGCGTCGCGCGCAGTCAGCCACATGATGGCGGGTGACATGGCCACGCATGCGTGGCCGGCAGCCCCGCGTATGGCGAGGATGCGTCGATTGGAATCGGAATGGAGCCAATCGGCGAGTGCTCTCGATCACTCTTCGTTCGTCGCGAGGCCTTCACCTGTCACGTCGTGCGCCGCCTGGCCAGCACTTCCTTCTCCTACTCTTTGTTCGGTACGGGTTTCTCGCTGTAGCCCTTGCCGAGCTTCTGACGGATCAGCTTCCTGGCAGTGTGAGCGGCGGTGACGTTGTCGGCAAAGACCTTCTTCTGGGTCTGTCCTCGAGCGCCGATGCGGCCGAAGCGGACGGTCACGGTGCGATCATCGAGGGCGACCTCCCAGAACTTGGCGGAGTTCCCGCCGACGAATTCGAAATAGCGCGCGAAGGGCTGGATGACCAAGGGCACCGGAGCGGCGGGGCGCTGCGGCGCACCGTCGCCGGGCGGCATTTCGCTGTGGGGCGGCGGCTGCCCCTCGGGCGTCGCCTCGGCGTCGGGCTCGGGCTCGTCGGGGCCGTCGAACTCGGCCCAGGCATCTTCCGTGTCGTCTTCCTCGGGCTCGACCTGCGGCGGTTCCTCGTCCTGTTCGACGGCTTGCACCAGGTGCTCCAGCACGGCGGCGCGGTCGCGATACCAGTCGCAGGAGAGGACGTGCGTGATGCGCCAGCCGAAAGCCTGCAGCAGTTGCGGCCGCATCATGTCGCGCTCCAGCAGATCCTCCTGCTGATAGTGGGTGGCGGTGTCGACCAGGATGCCCAGGCGGTAGTGTGGATCGCCGTGGCGACGCGCGGCGACGTCGCAGCGGAAGTGCGACATGCCGACACCGGTGGCCACCGCGTAGCCGCGTTCCCGCAGGGCCGCGGCGACCTGTTCGACGACCGGGCTGGGCGGCGGCTCGTGGACCTCCTGGAGGTCGCGCCAGACGGCCAGTTCGCGGAGGATGCGCTGGCTTGCGGCCACGTCGCCGACGGAGCACGCGGCGGCATAGCGCAGGTAGCTCTTCAGGCAATTGGCCCCGTCGTTGTAGTCGTTGGTGATGTCGCTATGGTGGATTGAGCTGACCACGGCCATGTGGTGTTTGGCGCGGCTGAAGGCGACGTTCAGCCGCTTCTCGCCGCCGCTCTGGTTGATGGGGCCGAAGTTCATGCGCATCTTGCCGTCGGGGGCGTAGCCGTAGCAGACGCTGAGGATCATCACGTCGCGTTCGTCGCCCTGGATGTTCTCGAGGTTTTTCACCAGCAAGCCGACGAACTGGCCGTCGACCTCGCGCTCGGTCTCTTCTTCGAGCCGCTCGGCGAAGGCGGCGTCCTCGGCGGCCAGGCGCGACAGGGCGGAGGTGATCTCGTTCTGCTGGGCCTCGCTGAAGGCCACGATGCCGATGCTGTAGCCGCAGCCGCCCAGCAGAAGTCCGCGGACGAGATGCGCGATGTAGTCGGCCTCGGCCCGGTTGCGGCGGTTGTCATAGAGGCCGCCGGAGAGGTAATGGAAACTGACGGGCCGGTCGAGGAGCCGGGCGACGTTGTCCTTCCCGTCGCCCGGGTCGGCGGCCACGATCTCTTCGTGAGTGCTGACGGTCACCTGCTCTTCGGGCACGGTCAGCAGGCGGCCCTGGTAGAAGGCCCAGTTGGAGAAGCTGATCAGGGACTCCGAGCGGCTCCGGTAATGCCAGCCGAGCATGCGCGACGGCAGGTTTCTGGCCGCGTGGGCGAGGAAGCTGTTGCTCGAGAGGTCGTACTCGAACGTCTGGCCATTCTCGCTGAGGAGCAGTCCGTCTTCGTCCTCGTCCTGGCCCTTGGCGGAGAAGAAGTCGGTGGGTGGCAGCTGCATCTCGTCGCCGACGACGATGGCCTGCCGGGCGCGGAACACCGAGGGGACGGCCTCCTCCAGTGTGATCTGGCTGGCCTCGTCGAAGATGACCACGTCGAAAGCGTCGGTCTTCAGGGGCAACGTGTCGGAGACGCTCAGCGGGCTCATCAGCCAGATCGGCTTGAGGTCCTCGAGCACCAGGCCGGTGTCGCCGGTGGCCAGGTCGCGGATGGACTTGTGCCGCATGACCTTGCCGAACTCGTGCTCCAGTTCCCTGCGGCCGCGGCGGAAGGCGGCCTTGAACTCCTTCTGCTCTTCGGTCAGCGAGGCGGCCGGCAGCGACGCGACATGGACGTGCTCCAGGAACCTCTGCCGGGCCATCTCCAGCACCGAAGCGGCGTTGACCTCCTGCCACTTGCGCGACAGCCGGGCCAGGCGGTCGACCTGGGCATCGCGGACGGCGCCTGTGAAGTGGTGCAGCGTGCGGTTGGCGCGGAAGAGCCGGGCGACGGCGGCGTGGGCCATGGCGGCCTCGAGGCCCGCGGCATCGAGCTCCATCGTCCGGAAGGCGTGGGCGAGGCGTTGCGGCAGCCGAGCGAGGCGGCCCAGGCAAAAGAGGAAGTCGCCCAGGGCGTCGAGCGACTGCTCGACGGTCCACAGGTCCTTCCGCAGCCCGTCGAGCGGTCGCTCCTCGAAGTCGTCCAGGACGGCGGCGCAAGCCTCGCGAAGTTCCTGGGCCACCTGCCGCATGCCGAGCAGGGGCTCGACGAGTTGCCGGGGCTGTTCGGAGCGGAGCACGGCCTGATGCAGCGTCTGGAGGCCTCCGGCGACACCCTGGGCGGCGCGGCGCCCGAGCTGGACCTGCTGCTGAACGGTCTGCAGCGGCCGGTCGACGGCCAGTATCCGGCAGAGTGCCGCCTCGGCGGCGGCCAGGGCGTCCTCGGCCTGGTACTCGGCCTCCAGCGCCATGAGCACCTGGGACCATCGCGGCCGCATGACGTGGTCGGCGAAGCGGTAGCGTTTGCCGAGGGCCTTCCTCAGCCGCCACCAGGCCGGGTTGAGGAACGCCAGAAGGCGGCCCTCGAGGGCCTGGGCCTGCTCCAGCGCCGGGCGGACCTCCTGCGGCGGCAGCTTCTCGATCCAGTGTGTGGTTGCCTGGCGGGCGTGGGCGAGCGCGGCCTGCGAGACCTCCAGTTGCTTCAGGCCCTCGGCCATGCGCTGCGAAAGCGGACTGCCGGGATCCAGCAGGGCCACCAGGCCTGCGGCGGCGAGCGGCTCGACCGCCGCGGCGTACTGGACGAGGGTCTCGACATCCTTCAGGCTGCGGGGGCCGGTGGTCCTCAGGGCCCCGGAGGCCAGCTTGGCCGCCAACTCGTCGAGCAGTCGCAGCGACTGCCGCACGGCGGCCTCGACGCGCTGCGTGGGCCGCTCGTGGTCGACAACTCTCGGACTGAGCAGCCGCAGCGGGTGATGGGCCAGAATGCCGTCGGGCTGGATGTCGGCCACCGCGGCGGTCACCTGCTCGATGGTCTGGCGATGGGCCAGCCACTCGGCGTAGTCTGGCAGCGACTCCAGCTCAGCGGGGCTGAGCCCGGGCGCGGCCTCGTGGAGTTCGATGGCCCGCTCGAGCAGTTCGCGGACGGGGAGGTCCGCCTCGCTCGCCGGCGCCAGCATGGCCTGGTTGAACTCCTGCAGGGGCTCCAACTCCTGGATCAGCATCTTGACGAGGTTGGCCCGCCGCCGCTGCCAGGACTTGGGCTTGGTTCTGGTCTCGGCCAGGAGCCCTTCGTAGGTCGCCTTCAGTTCGAGGATGAACTCCTTCTTGTCGCTCTGGGAATCGTGGATGAGGCAGCAGAGATGCTGGAGCCCCTGCTGGCGGAGCCGGGCGAAGACGACGTCGATGGCGGCCCGCTTCTCGCAGACGAACAGGACGCGTTTGCCCTGCATCACGTAGTCGGCGATCAGGTTGGTGATCGTCTGCGACTTGCCCGTGCCGGGCGGTCCCTGGATGATGTAGTCGGCGCCGTCGCGGGCCAGGGCGATGGCCGTGGCCTGCGTCGGGTCGCAGGGCAGGATGTGGCAGCGATCCTCCAGCGGCGGGGCCGGCGGCGCCTCGTGCTCGACCGTCCGCGGCGCGAGCGAGAAGATGGCGTCGAAGGCCGGGCTCTCGAGGCCATCGGCCAACAGCTCGGCATAGTCGCGGACCAGGGTCATCTTGCGGTACTTGAAGTTGCCGAGCGTCAGGCGGCACAGATCGAAATCCCAGGTGTACGGATTGCCGTCGCCCTCGGCGCGTAAGGCGTAGAACTGGCGGCTCTTCTCGGCCACGGGCGCCTCGGGCTCCACCATGAAGTTGCGCGGCGTGGGGTTCTCCTGGATAATCTCGCGCAAGTGCGTGGCGCTGGGCCGGATGCGGGCCCGGAACAGGGCCAGCCCCAGCGGGTGGAAGTTGGCTGGGTCGTAGCTGTAGTCCACCTGCATGAAGCTGCGCACGCCGGCACCGGCCAGGCGGGCGTTGCGGCGATAGCGGTCCAGTCGCCGGCGGGCCAGGTCGTGGATCAGGTCGATGCGTGGCCGGTCGATCTTGTTGAGCGTGACGCCCGGGTCGCTGGCGGTGATCTGGGCGGCCAGGCGGTCGTAGAACGCGTCGAGCGTGGTCTCGGCAAGGTCGATCGTCGCCGGCAGGTCGAGGTCGTAGACCTGCTTGAAGAGGTGCCGGACAACGGGGTTGATCTCGGCCTCGGACGACAGCGGCTGGACAAGGTAGGTGTCGCGAATGCCCTTCTTCTTGACGAGGCTCACCGGCAGCAGCACCAAGGGCGAGTCGTAGGTCTCGGGCGGATCGGCCTTGACGTTGGCCCAGCGCAGGAAGACCAGGGCCAGGCGCAATTGCTCGAAGCCGAACTCGGCGGCGTCGCGCCGGGCGTCGGCCCGGATGTGGTCGAGCACACTCGGCAGGAAGAGCTGTTCGGAGAAATTGAGATAGCGGTTTAGCGAGACCGGCTCGGCGGCCGAGATGGCCCGGGCGAACTCGCCCTTCCAGGCCAGGATCTGTTCGGGCCGGATGCTCCGGACGTCGAACGACAGCGGCACCGAGGCGTGCGTCAGGTTGACGGTGTGCATTGTCGGCCGAAAATGCAGGAGCCGGTTGCGGCGCGACAGTTCGAACAGGCGTTCCTGGAGCTTGCCGAGGATGACCTGCCTGCGCGGCCCGGCAGCCGCCTGGGCCTCGGTGCTCGCCAGGTCGAAGGCGAAGTCGACGTTCTGATCGCGGTAGTTGGCCAGGTTGTCGATCAGGGTCGAGAGGTCCTGCGGCCGGCGGTGGCGACTGAGCTCGGTCATGCGGACGATGGCCTTGGCCAGCACCGGGTGCAGTTGCGGACGGATGCCGAACAGGTTCTGCCGATTGGCGACGAAGGCCTCCAGGTCCTCCGGCTGGTTGAAGTCCAGCCCGCAGGCCAGGCTGGCCAGAATCATGCCCAGGCAGAACACGTCCGACAGCGGATCGTGATGGCCGACCTGCTGCTCCCAGCAGACGTACCCCGGCAGGTAGACCGGCTGGGTGACCTCCTGGTCCCGGGCGCCGATGAGCAGGTTGGCCGACCGCTCCGGGCCGTCGTCGACGTCGATGGTCCGTTTGCTCTGCGACAGGATCTCGACCCCGCCGACCTCGCGGTCGAGCTGGCGGACGCGGGCCCCGTTGGCGCGCGGCGGCAGAGACGACGACTCGGGGAACCAGAGCTGCACGCCCTCGACCTGGAGCAACGCCACCCCCACCAGCGGGGCGACCTTGCCCGCCGTATGGAGCTGGGCCACCTGACGAGCCAGGGGCAGGAAACTGGCCAGGGTGTCCTCGGTGGAGAACCCGCCCAGTTCGAAACGCGACAGGAGGAATTCGTGGAACGTGGCCATGGTCAGTCCGTGGCCTCCGCAGCCCGGGCGACAATTGTCGCCGCATTGGCCTCGATGGCCTCCATCTGCTTCTTGCGCAGCTTCAACTCCTTCACCGCCAACTGCCGGAACCGCTCGCCGAGCCCCAGGGCGTCGCTCAGGAGCATGGCCGCCGCCAGCGGCGCTTCCTCCAGATCCCGGTCGGCCACGGCGAAATCGAGCATCACATAGCAGAAGTAGTCGCGGAGATTCTCGTTGTCGCAGGCCAGGTCGGAGGCCAGGTCGCCGTCGACGGCTCCCGCGGGCTGGAAGTCGTCGAAGAACAGCCGGGCATGGGCCAGGGTCGCCTCGGTGCGCAGCCACGCCGGGCGCAGCAGTGCCGCGATGAGCCGCCGCGTGAGGCCCGAGACCTTCTGCTGTGCGAGCAGGTCGAGCTCGGACAGCGACAGCGGGCCCTCGATGGTGCGAGCGATCTCGGCGGCAGCGACATGGTCCTGCTCAACCCAGAGCTGCATCGCCTTGACGCGGATGAACGTTTCGGGGTGCGTCACGCCCTCGCTCCGGGGGTGGCCCTTGTCGAAGATCTCCTGCGTCTGGCGGAGGTAGCTGTCGGCCGAAACATCTGTGGTCCCGGTCTCCAGCTTCACCAGCGAGGTAATGCAGGCGTCGAGGTCGCCGGTAACGCGGTGCGCGCCGCGGTCGCAGTAGACTTCGCTGTAGAGTTGAAAGAGCCGTGCGCTGGCGAAGTGCGACGGCTCGGCCTGGGCGTCGTTGGTCATGGCCGACAGGATCTGCGAGGCGATCAGGTAGTCGCTCCAGCGGTCGAGCAGGCCGAAGTGCAGCAGTTCGTGGCCCAGGACGCAGCGGAGCTCGGTGCCGGTCAGCGTCGTCGTCACCGGCCCGGTGAAGACGACATGGGCCTCGCCCGGCATGTACGCCAGCGACGCGTTCAGGCCGACGGCCGTCTGGGCCTGGTAGAACGTGATGGGCACGTTCAACCCGAGGTCCCTGGCCACGTCCTCGGCCGACGCGTAGAGCATCCCGTTGGCGTCAGGCTCCACGCGATAGGTCGACTTCAGGAGATCGAGCCGTACCTCGTCGTTCTGCTGAGCCCGCAGCCGGCCCGAAGCGAACCACTTCCAGAGGTCCGCCTCCTCGCTCTGGAGATAATGGATCATCTCGACGTGGTAAGCCAGCGGCTCCAATGGCAAGGGAAAGACCTGGTCCACCTCTAGGTGCCCCCATCAATGCATCGGCGGCGACTGGTGTGCATGCCCGTGGACATGATAGCAAAACGGCCTCGCGTTTGCACGCACAACTCGCCTGCGCCGCCATCAGCCGTAGGACTTCGCGACAGGAGTGAGCCTCTCCTCCGCAGGAACGTAGTGCTCAACGCGAGCGGACCTCCATTGCACGTCCACCGTTGGCGCATTGAGTGTCGCCAACTCGCCATACGCTCCATCGAACACAGCAGCAATGTCCTCCGTGAGCGCCGCAGGCACAATTGCCGAGTCTGCGTCGGTGCAGTTCAGATGGACCATCCGGCGAAGCATCCCGGAATGCTCTGCAGGATTCTTGTGGGTATATTCTTCCCTGTCACACACTTGCAGCGTGAGCAAGGACTCCGATGGCCAGTGTGTCTTGCGAGTCGGCGCGCTATTGCGTCGCGCCGAGCAGGCGCGAGGCGGTTCTTGTGTCGTGGCCGTCGGCATCCACCGGGCCGAAGCCGCGGCGGTAGTCCCAGTTGGCGAAGGCCATGTCGAGTTCGTCGAACACACTGACAATGTCGCGGTACCAGCGGCTGCGGGCCAGGACATCGCTCAGGTCACGCCAGAGGTCCGTGAAGTGCCGCGCCGCCGCGGCCTCCGTGTAGAGGGCACCGACGACGAAGACGACCGCGGCCGCGTGGTCCATTTGCACGGGCTGAGGCATTCGCTTATTTCGACCCTGGCCCGAGCCGGTGTGCACCCCCGCAACGCCCAGGCTCTGGCCCGTCACAGCACCATCGACCTGACGATGAACGTCCACACCCACGTCAGCATGCACGACCTGAGGCGCGATGTCGAGAGCCTGCCCGCCTTGGGTGCGGCCTCCAGCGACCCTGCCGCCGCACCCGGTGCTGTGACGGTGCCACAGGCAACAGAGGCCGCCGGGGGCGTTCCCACCACAGCCGTCCCCGAAGAACTGTCCGGGCTCACGCACAAATGGGGCGAGTTGCCCGAGCACATCCGAAGCGCCATCGTCTCCCTGGCCCACGGGTAGGCTTGGTCTGGCCGGGGGCTTCTGCATCACCTCCGTTCCTTGTAGACAGAATTGGCTACTGGCAGAAGGAAGCGGCTACTAATTGGCTACTCTGCCGTGGTCCTGGGTCTCACCAATACCAGGGCTTGCCGAGCCCGGGCATGGTCTGACCTGTTACGGTTCACTGTCACACCATGTCGCAGCTCGGCCCACTGCCTTGTGTCTCATTGGGCCTCGTGTGCAATTGCCTTCGCGAGGTCCCTGAAAGTCAGCAACCGACCAAAGGTGACTGACTTCGCGGGTAGCCGTGCGACCACCCAGACGCTTGCGTATGAAACGGCCATGACCGCGAGACTGGCGTAGCCGACAAACATGAGGGGCGGCCACACTAAGCCGAAGCACAGGAGGACGAAGCCAACCAGGCCTCCCATGCCGAACCCCCAAAGGCATGTGTTGTGCAAGGGAGCGTGAACGCGGACCAATGGCAGCTTGTTGGGCGAAAGCTGAGAAATGGGGCCGAGGAAGACGCCTGGGTACTTTCGGGTGTATTCGGCCAGCGGGGTAGAAGGCGTGATTCCTGACACATCCGCCCCCGCCTTGCGCAATTCGGAACACACCGCGAAGAACGCTCCCGCGGGCTTGCAGTCCTTGCCAAGAATCCGCACGGCAGCGATCTCTTTCATGGTGGCTCTGCGAGCAATGAAGTCGCACACATCGCGCAGCGTCCGCAGGTCGGCCGGCTCGAGCACAGAGTGCCATTCCTCATCAGTGTAGCCGAGATTCCATGCCTCATCGTAAGCCCGACCAAGCTGCCGCCACGCAAGCAGGTCGCAGGCAAGCCGCCACTCATCCACGGTGGTCTCAAACGTCAGAACGGCTTCGCGGTCGGCCTCGGGATCGAACTCGCATTGCTGTCGATGGCTGTCTGTGAGAACGCTCAGGATGTACTCTGGGGTCGCCTGCTTGCTCGTCGTGGATTCGGTCATCTCCATTGACGTGTTCTCCAGACTCAGCGATGGCAAGTGTCCGGCCGTGATTATACTTCGTTCCGCCCATCCGCGGAACACTCTGAACACGCGGAACGTCAGGTATCCCATTTCTCCGTTATTGCCTGGCGGGCAATTCGCAAGAACTGGAGTGACGACGTGGCTCGCAAGGCCGGCTATCAGCCGTAGGGCTTTGCGACAGGAGTGAACTTCCCTTCCGCAAGAACGTAGTGCTCAACACGAGCGGGACTCCATCGCACGTCCACCGTTGGCACACTGAGTGCCGCCAACTCGCCATACGCCTTATCGAACACGGCGGCAATGTCCTTCATGAGCGCCGCTGGCACAGTTACCGAGTCTGTGTCGGTGCAGTTCAAATAGACCATCCGGGGAAGCATCCTGGAATCCGTCAGTACCGCCCAGTGCCCTTCCTCGGGATTCACCTGCGACAGCAGTTGCTCAACCTTCGAGTACGCCTCTTGCAGGTCGCCGTCGTCCCAGTCATCGCGCGACGTGGCCAGAGCGATCCAGCCGTGGTATTCAATGCTCATATTGTTCTGCCCCTTCTCTTCTACGCCGCAGCCAGGTACCATGGCCGCCCATTGCTCGGCTCCCAAGTACTTCAGGGACTCAGTGATCACCATCTCCTCGGGCAGTGGTTCTGCGAATGAGAGATAGGCGGCACAGGCTGCTTCCCCGACTGTCCGAAGATCATCAACAACGCGAGCAACAAACTCCTGCGGCGGCATCGTCTTTCCTGAGGCAACGAGCTTATTAGTCCATGTCTCGTAGGGAAGGATTCCGAACCACCTCCCTTTCTTCAGAAGCACGTGCTCGATGTGGAATACAGCACCAGTCGAGTCCACCATGACGTCGGAATCATCCCAAGTGCCAGCGTCGCAAAGATCGGCATCTCCACACCATTCTTCGCGGCAATAGACACTGTGTCCCCCCCGATCGAAGACAATCACAGGCCACATAGGCGACGTATCTTTGCCAACCGAGAAAGGAGCTTCGACATGGCCACCCCAAGGTGCGCCGGACCAGTCCCACAAATGCCGAAGCTCCAGCCGTTGAACGTCACTGAACGCAGGCTCTTTCTCAGCCCCCTTGATGGCGTAGAGTACGTTCCACGTCCTGCACCTCACGCTGATGATGCCGCGCTCAATCTCTGAGCAGTCAACGACCTCGACATCCCGCCGGACGTCTGGGGCGAGGAAGCGAGTAACCACCCGCCCAGGGCGGTAGGTCCTCCGTCGGAGATACAGGCGAATGCTCCGTAGGATCCTCATTGGCCCACTCCTCTGTGCACCCCTGTCGCAACGCGAGCAAGGCCACCGGCAGCGATGCTGCCTATCTCCAGAAGTTCTGTGTTCATCCCGCAAGCAGCTCACGCGGCCGTGCCGAGCCAGTCGACAACTAGAGCATAGGCTTGCTCCAGGACTGATCCTAGACCGAACAGGTCAGTCTGCATCTCTTCGGTGCGGTTGTCTCTGCCTCGCTTCCGATACACTGCCGCATGAACCACAACACTGCCATCCCCAGTGGGGGCGTCAACCCATATTTGTCCACGTTCTCCTTGGGGCCCTTGCAGGAGCACCGTGCGCACGTCTGTATCGTGATATAGGGTCTTCATGGCGAGCCCGTGCTTCATTGCCCACTCTTGAAGAAGGCTGTCCATCGGCTCGTAGCTCATTGAAGTGGCGCTCCTAGGCCCAAGGTCTCAGTCTTGGCACTTGACACGGCCATCCCTTACTACGTTGTGCCGAGCAGCAGCGCGGCGGTTCCTGTGTCGTGGCTATCGGCATCCACCAGGCCGAAGCCGCCACCCTCCTTCTCTCACGGTTGCTGTTTCTCAAGTACGTCGTCAAACCTGTCCGGATTGAACCGCTCGTAAGGTCCCCACCAGCGTCCGGAGGGCGTCTGGGGAAGCGTGTGGATTCGCTGGAGAGATTCTACGTGGTGTTTCAGACAGAACACAGAGCCTTTAATGGCGTGCTTCGAGCATCCTTCCTTGCGGCAGGAGTTTGTGCTTGCGACGAACTTCTGTATTGTCAGGAAACGGTCTATGCTGGCCGCGAAGATCAAGACCTCGTCAGGGTCGACGAATGGCAGTTCCAGCCAATCGGACAACTCTATCGCGGGTACGCCGAATAGGTAAGGCTTGGCTCCCCAGTTCCACGCACTGCTTCGCTGCCAGCATTGGTTGCACACGGGGCACTTCATCAGCACGTGCTCGCCGTCTGGGTGCTTGCCCAGAACCACGAGTCGGGTGGCGATCTTCTTATACTCGCCGGCCCGACGAGTGATGGCTTCTCGCTGGAGCTCCAGGGCACCATACTGGTGGCACGGGCAGCCTGCTTGGTCGCGATTCTGGTCGTCCATGGGCCAGTCCTCATGTTATGGAAGACGCACCCGCAGCTCGCGGTACACATACTCTTGATCTCTGACTTCACATTCGGGCGAATAGAATTGCAGCATCGCCCGGTGAATCCCAGGAGCCACATGTAGGCCGAGAGGCGAGGATTCAATGTGGCCAACGATCTCATCGCTGGTGAGCCCCACATTCTTGATATCGCTGAAGACCGCTTCCAACTGCGGCACGGTGAGACTGCCGGGGAAGTCGACCGTGAGATTCAGCAGGATGCCAAACGGCTTGTGGAATTGCTCGAACTCCTGCATGACTTCGTGGTGCTCAGCAACGTACCTCTGCAGTTGTTCCGTCTCTTCGGGCGACAGCGGCTCGACGAGCCAGAGCGACAACTGCTCGTTGTCGACCGATGGCTTCCACGCCTTGCTCAAGAGACGTCGAGCAAGGACCATCCCGTCTCGATTCTTCCTCTTGCGATCCGCCAGGTGAAACCGCGGGCGATAGACATCCATGATGACGCGAAGCACCTTGCAGATACCACACGAGTCACTCGACCGAATCCAACTCCCCGGCTCAGGTATCATCGGCGGGTGCCTGCTGCGACCTTGTAGTGTCATTCCGGTCCCCTGTTACTCTGCGCCGAGCAGCAGCGCGGCAGTTCCTGTGTCGTGGCCATCGGCATCCACCAGGCCGAAGCCGCCGCGGTAGTCCCAGTTGGCGAAGGCGATGTCCAGTTCGCCGAACACACTGACGATGTCGCGGTACCAGCGGCCGCGGGCAGGCTCAGGGGGCACCAGGCGGCAACCGAACTCGCCGCAATAGAGCGGCCGCGAAGTCTTCTTGCGCACCGCCAGCGGCTTGGCGAAGACTGCCAGCATCGCCTCGCGATCATAGGGCTCGTTCCATTTGTCCCACGTCTCGCGGCGCTCCGACTGGCTGAGCCAATGCGAGATGTTCGTGCCGCGTCTGATCACGAAACCCATGGTGTCGCTCCACTCAACCAAGTCTGACGTCGACTACTGATACGCCAGCAAGTCCTTGCCGCCCAACTGGGTATACCGGGACAAGTCCTCCTCGGCTCCACCTTTGTCTCCATCGAGCTCACGTGCTTCCGCCCGAAGCCGATAGGCATTTGTCAACCCCGGGAAGCTTTCGATTGCGGTACTGAAATCGGCAATGGCGCCGGCGTAGTCTCTCGCTGCAAGCCTCGCGAGCCCACGGAAGAGAGGACCGAAAACGGGCCGTTCACCTTCCAAGGAGATCGCCTCCGTCAGGTCGTCGATCGCGCCTGCCAAGTCACCGACACGATGTCTGGCCTTACCCCGGTTCAGCAGGCCCGATAGTCGTCCCTCTGGTGAGACCTCCATGTCCGTGGTGAAGTCTGAAATCGCGGCAGCATAGTCACCAATGGTCACACGCGCTCGGCCTCGATGGAAGAACGCGTAGGGGTGCCTGGGATCGATGGCGATGGCCGCCAAGTAGTCCTCGATAGCACCTGACGAGTCGCCGGCCCGAGCCCTGGCATCCGCTCGACACGTGTACCCCTTGGGGTTGGTCGGCCACCGGGCGATCATTGTGCTGAAATCCGCAATCGCCCCCTGAAGGTCACGGCTGAACATCTTGGCCCGGCCGCGCTCCTCCAACGCCCAGGAGTTGTCGGGATTGGCGTCCACCACGGCATCCAGAAGGGGCACGGCTTCGGCCGAATGTCCGCTCCGGATGAGGCGACTTGCTTCTTTCAGCTTGCTCTGTGATGGATCAGTGTCTGTCATGGTTCCGCTGACTGTACCCAGCCCTTACAGGGTGCGAGCCCAGATCCCACCCCAAGAAGATATCGCAACATACGAGAGGCCGACAAGCAGAAAGCAGTTCAGTAGTGGGCGAGGCGCCAGTCTGTTGCAGATTGAACATCCAATATTCAATCTGCAAGAAACGGCCAGCCAGTCGGGCCACTCGCCCAGGGCACATGTCTGGCTTCACTTGCCCTTGTGTTGCCTGACGTTGAGCGCCTTCCAGAGAAGCAAGGGATGGGTCCGGATTCGCTCAACCATCTTGGCCTCGGCAGTCAGCAATTCTGGTCTGATCCGGCCATGGTCAAGGAGCTCGTCCAAGAAGTCGAGTTCGTTAGCTGCCAGCCCGTGGCCTGCGATTCATTCATCAGCCGCTCGCGGGAGACCTTCATACCACCTCCTCCCAGACCCGTTCAGTCAACTGCTTTGGAACGATCAGATTCCAGTCGCCTACCAGTTCTCCGCCCTTGCCGCGGTCCAGGTAGTGGGGCTGCTTGGGCCGCAGCTTCCGCAGGGGTTCAAGATGCCGGCTTTCCACCATTAGCGATTGTGCATGCCGCTCTAGGTAGTAGCCCACCGCAGCCGCAGTCGTACGGTTGTTCAGCAGCTTGGCGTATTCGACCACCAAGTCTAAGTCGAAGTATTCGACCGACTCCAGTGACCGCCACACCTCTTCCCAGCCTCCGCCCAAATCTTGGCGGTCGTGCAAATCGACGAGCGTTCGCTCGAGGCTTGCCACCCGGACGTCCACTCCCGATCGTTCGACGTTCGTCGTGGCGAAGAACGGCTTGTTCCGCTCGCGCAAGGCCTTGGGGAACAGGACGCATTCGAATCGGTACGCCCGGAAGCTTGCTGGGCGGTGCAGCCGAGCACTCTGGAAGAAGTACCGTTCGAACACGGAGTGGGCCTTGCCATGGACCTCAAGGGCCGTATGGTAGGCCAGGACTGCATCTTCGGCCAGCTTCGCCGCCACCAGGTAGGGGTCAACGGGGCAGGTTTCCGGATCGCCGCCGGGCGGGACAACCGCATACAATCCCCGCCGCACCCGAAGAAGCCGTCCTTCCTTGAGATAGTAGGACAACAGTGCCTCACGGGAGCGCTTGTTGCGTGAGTGCTTCTGGTCGAGATACGCCTGAAGTTCTTCCAAGGTAAGAACGGGCCTGTTGGAAACCAGTTGCTGGAGTGTCATGACGACCCTCACTTGACGATACACGACGAAACCCATAGTCTCATTAAGTGCTACGTCGAACAAGTTCAAGTGTCGGCCTTCCCCGCCGCACACTTGATGAAACCCGACGAAACACCGCATTATATTACGTGTTTCGTCTGGTTTTGTCAAGACACAAGGAGTCTCGTAAGCCGTTGCTCCGTCACTCGCACTGGACACCATCATGGCCTCCGCCAGGCAAACGCCCGTCTTGACAGCCAGCAGTGCGGTGGTGGGCGAGATGTCGGCCCCTTGCAGATTGAATATCCGATCTTCAATCTGCAAGACCCACGCACCGGCTAGAGCCCCTCGCGGCACCCAAATGGCCGCCGCGTGACTAATCCTTGACACTTGCTTGGATTAGTCTACCATTTGTAACATGGCTGAAGAAACCAAGATGCGCCGGCTCCTGGAGTTTGTGGAGCGGCACGGCGTGGTGCATGCCCGCGACCTGAAGTCGCTGGGCGTACCTCGGGAGTATCTCCGTCGGCTGTGCGACCGAGGGGTTCTGGTCAGAACTGGCCGCGGCCTTTACCTGACACCGAGAGCCGCCGACACCGCTCATCTTGACTTGGCTCAGGTTGCAAAGGCGATTCCCAATGCGGTAATCTGCCTGGTGTCGGCTCTTCAGTTTCACGAGATAGGCACACAGATACCCCACGATGTCTGGCTGGCACTCGACCGCCGCGCCGCTCGGCCCGCCGTTACCTACCCGCCAGTACGCATTGTACGTTTCTCCGGCAAAGCCCTGACCGAGGGCGTACAGCAGCACGATATTGTCGGCGTCCGGGTGAATGTCTACGGGCCGGCCAAGACGGTGGCGGACTGCTTCAAGTACCGCAACAAGGTCGGTCTCGACGTGGCGCTGGAAGCCCTGCGGGACGTTCGGCGCACACGCCGCTGCACAAACGACGAGCTCTGGACCTACGCGGAGATCTGCCGCGTGACGAATGTCATGCGGCCCTACATGGAGGTCATCGGATGAGCGGACGGAAGGCTAACGTCTACTTCAAGAATCGTCTGGCGGGTCAACTCCACGAGACAGACTGCGGCTTTGTGTTTCAGTATGATCCGGTCTACCTTGCCAATGGCAAGCCTATCTCCCTCACGCTACCAGTGCGGGCGGAGCCGTATGTGAGCGAGAAGTTGCCGTCGTTCTTTGAGGGACTGCTACCTGAGGGCTGGTACGAGGAGATCGTGTCCAAGGTTCTGAAGGTCGACCCTGTAGATCGGTTTGGCATGCTGCTGGCCACGTGTCGGGACTGTGTCGGCGCCGCATCTATCGAACCGGCAGAGTAGGGCGTGGCGAGGTCAAATGGAGCGTCTCTCGGATAGCACTGCCATAGCCGCCTCCGTAGGATCATGCACCAGGTTCCAGGTCATTGGCTATGGCGTTAAACTGCTCCAACGCCGCCTGAAGATCATCGGCAATCTCGGTGGCCAACACGTCCGGCTCAGGCAGGTTCTCGCCGTCCTCCAAGCTCTCGTCCCGCAGCCAGAACAGGTCCAGGCTCACCTTGTCCCGTTTCAGCAGGTCCTCGTAGTCGTAGCACCGCCAGCGGCCATCGGGATTCTTCTCCTCATCCCATGTGGCCTTCCGCTTGCCGATGGCTCCCGGCTTGTAGCACGCGACGAACTCGTCAAAATCACGCCGCCGAATCGGGTCCTGCTTGAGCGTGAAGTGCATGTTGGTCCGCAGATCGTAGACCCACAGCTTGCTCGTCCATGCCTGCTCGCGGCCCGGCTTCTTGTCGAAGAAGATGACATTGGCCTTCACACCAGGCGAATACCAGATGCCCGTCGGCAAGCGGATCAGCGTGTGCACGTCGCACTGCGTCAGCAACTGCCGACGGACCTTCTCACCGGCCCCGCCCTCGAAGAGCACGTTGTCGGGTACCACCACTGCCGCCCGACCGTTGATCGCCAGCAGCGAGTTGATGTGCTGGACGAAGTTCAGCTGCTTGTTGCTGGTCGGTGCCCAGAAGTCCTCGCGAACAACGACCTGTTTCTCCTTCTCCAACTCCCCGTCCTCGTTGACGTAGGACACGCTGGACTTCTTGCCGAACGGTGGATTGGTCAGCACCATCGAGTACCGCCGTCCCCACGCCTTGGCCAGGCTGTCGTGCCCGGCGTGGACCGGGCTGTCATCGCCACCGATCCCGTGCAGGTAGAGGTTCATGGCACAGAGCCTGGCTGTGTTCGGCACCAGTTCCATGCCTTCGACCAGCTTCTCCTTCACCCGCTTAAGCTGGGACCGGTTCATGTCCTTGCCGTGATGGTCGATCACGTACTGATAGGCGGCCAGCAAGAAGCCGCCGGTGCCGGCCGCCGGGTCGCAAATGCCGTCGTCGGGCGTGGGCTGCATCACGTCGACGACAGCCTCGATGACCGGCCGGGGGGTGAAATACTGGCCAGCCCCTTTGGGACTCTCGGCTGCCGACCGCTGTAGCAGTTCCTCGTAGATGGTTCCCTTCACATCAGCCCCGAGGCCCATCCAGTTGTCCCGGTCGATCAGGTCAACGATCAGCCGCCGGAGTTTCGCCGGGTCGGCAATCTCGTTCTTGGCCTTCAGGAAGATGGTCCCCAGCATGCCGCCCCGCTTGCCGAGTTCCTCCAGCGTCTTCCGGTAATGAGCCTCCAGGTCCACGCCGTCCCGCTTGACGAGGTTCGGCCAGTCATACGGAGCCGGCACGATGGGCTTCTGATCGTAAGGCGGCTTCGTCACTTCATCTGCCATCTTCAGAAAGAGCAGGTACGTGATCTGCTCAATGTACGCCTGGTAGCTCAACCCGTCGTCCCGCAGAACGTGGGCGAAGCTCCATGCCCGGTTGCCGATTTGCGAAGTGTCCAGACTCACTTTGCCCCCATGGCCTGTGGCCAACCATCCTTCTCGCGACTTCAACGCTTAACTTCTGCTTCCCATCAGCCGCCTGGCTTCTTCCCGAGCGGCTTGGGTGAACCTCTTCTCCACCTCGTCAACAGTCCGCAGAGCATCAAGGAATGGCCCCACGTATTCCTTGCCGTCGAAGTTGCCGGCTTTGTACTGGTCTTTGAACGCCCCGAGTATTGTGCTGATGCGGTCTCTCACGTCGTGTACCTGGCCGGCGTACTCCTTCAAGTGTTCGAAGTGCAGCGACACCAACATCCTGATGGTCTCGTAGTGTCGATTCTCTTCGTCTGACCGATGACGATTGATCGTGATGTCGAGGGCTTGGTTGTAACTGATCTCGCCCATCATCACTTTGGCGTAATGGGCGTGCTCCGACACCAGGAGCTTACAGAAGCCAGAGAAGGCCATGAACAACTGTTCGAGTTTCTGCCGCCTGATGGCCCTGTCGTCCCTGCTGACCGAGAGCCTATGTGCAACCATTGCAGCGACGACCCCGCTGCACACCACCGTAAGGACTGCGAGAAGTACCTGCGGACCGCTCATGGCTTCGTCCTCCGGGTCTTCTTGCGGGGGCGTGTGGGCTTGGCCTTTGGCTTGGCGGCGTTCTGGGCCTGGCGTTCGGACCGGATGCGTTCGAGGAGGGCCGAGGCCGGTTCGTCGTTGGGGTCCTGGGCGACGAGCTTGCCCTCGAAGGCCCGCTTCAGGATGCTCTGACGCAGGCGGACGGCTCGTCGCAGCTGCTTCTCGACGGCATGTTCTGCAGACTCAATGACCGACATTCGCTCTTCCACCATGCTGACAATCTCACGGAGTTCAGTTAGCGAGGGAAGCGGAAGCACCTGATTCAGAATGTGGCCAGTTGATACCCGCTGATGACCGGCACTCGACTTGGCTAACGCCTCAATGCGTCGCCTGATCATGGAGGATGCAAAGCAGACCACAAGGTAGTCGGCCAGATCGTTCATGAGCGGTTTTCCGCAGAAGATACGATCCGGGAATGCGACTCGTCTTCGATTCAGGCCCCTTACAGTCGAGCAGACGGCGACATACTCAATGCTGCCGCTCAGCCGGGTAAAAAGAACATCCCCGTTGCACAGAATGCATTGCTCCCCATCTGCCTTCGCGTCAGGGACATACCGCACGTCGTCCAAGTCTAAACGACCGGGCCGGACGGAGCTTGACCTCAGTATGGGAAGTGTGGTCGACTCATCCTGCGGCACAACGGTGGAGCCACTGCGGAGTTCCGACAGCAGGTGGTTACACGTTGCCCAGCACCATCCGGGAGGCAGGTCGGGGAGGCCGGTTGTGTCGGGGGCGGCGGGGGGCTGGTACTTGGCCTCGACCTTCTTGCGTTCGGCGGGCAGCTTGTCGGCGATCTTGGCTTCGTCCCAGCCGGCCTTCTGCTTGCGGGCCTTCCAGGCGTCGAGCTGGTCGGCGATCCACCGTTTGCGGCGTTCGACAAGGATTCGCTCCAGCAGGACCTCGGCCGGCTCAACGTCCGGATGCTCGGCCCGCCACGCAGCAGTCAGCCGCCCCTCGACGGCCGCCTTGAGCACGCTGGACCGATACCGCTTCAGATTCTTCCGCACCCGTCCCAACGCCGCCACGCCTGCATCCAGGTCTGTCAACAACTCCTCAATCTTCTCCACAATCCGCCGCTGCTCGTCCCCGGGAGGAATCAGAAGCTCTGACGCCTCGAACTTCCCCTTCGTGATGTGAGCCAGCCCAGCAGCGCCATGTGCTGCCGCAATGTACTCGGCTAGATTCTGATTGATCGCGTACCTGAGAAACCGCTTGTCGATCTCTGCGTCGTTGAACTCAATGCGGAAGATGTGCTGGTTCAGCAAGGCTGGCCCACGGTTCCAGATGTGTGCCCCGAAAGACGTACCTGGAGTGCCGGACCAGGCAAACAGGAGATCGCCATCACGCACGTGATACTTGTTCGCAATCCTGTCTGGACAATGGTTAAACTCGGCTTGGGTGTCGTTGAGATTCTGAATGCGGATGATGGGAAGGCCCTCGCCTTTCCAGTGCGACGGCTTGAAGGCAAAACCATTGACGAGTGTCATCAATTCGCCAACACGTGCCTTCGTCCAACCCTGCGGAAGCTGTCCATCGTTACTGCTCAATCACACGTCTCCTGCCAGGTCCAGCAAGTCCTCGTAGCGTGTCGCTACTGCCGCCTTGAACGACAGAACCTTCTTCACGTCCCTGTCGTCCCTGAGCTTCTTCAGGATTCCCAATTCACGCGAACCAGACCCCTCAATGATCCGCCGGATGATCGGGGCCGCCCGGTCGCTGTAGAACACCTCCCGAACATGCCCGTATCTGGTGAGACCGCCTGGCGTTCCGACGTAGCAGAGCACGAGCCACTTCAGGATCTCCGTGGCCACCTCGTCGGATTGACACTGCGTTAAGCCGCCGACGTCTTCGAGTTCCTCCAGCGGCGGTGGATGACGTTCATAGTTGCTCCAGCCATGGCCGACTTCGCGGAGACGCCCGAGCAGCCCCGAGAAGAAGTCGTTACGCGTGGCCTGCTTCAGGTATGCCATTGCCCCTGCGGCGTGGGCCACTTTCATAACGGCCAAAGTGGGCACGGCACGACCGACACGGCCCTGCAGATCAGCCGCTGCGGCAATCCTCACCGGAGTACGAGTAGCTCCGGCCAGGTGTTTGATCATCTCGAGTGCGTTGACCCGAACTACGTCGGGTTTCTCTGTATCTAGGGCAGATGACACCAGAAAGAGCATGATCTCGCGTTGGCGAGGTTCCGGAGCATTTGCATAGTCGTCGAGGAACTGCTGCTCGGGAAACTGAGGGCGGTCTTGTTCAATCGCGTCCTTCACATCGGTCACGCGAAGCAGCTGAACCGGATCGCGGCTCAGGACAGCCTCGATGCACGTCTTGAAGATGTAGACGCAGTCCTCAAGGCCGGCTTCGTACTCATCGTCCTCGTGTTCCAGGTCCCGCCGGATGTCGTAGCACCGTTTGAGCTTCCTCCACTCGGCTCGCGTCAGGAGTCCCATCCGATAGGCCAAGTCCATGATCTTGTCGTTGGAGTAGTTCTCGATGTCCTCCGGCTTGCTGACGGGCGGCAGCTTGTGTATCTCCGCGGCCTGCTTGGCGATGTCCAAACCGGCGATGACGATCTTCTCGCGAAGATCATGTATTGCTGCATTCAGCAGACGCTGGCATGCACTGCTGGGGTCCACAGGCATGAGTCGGGTGACTCGCTCGATGAGAGAACGATCCGCCCATGCCGGCCTGATCTGGGCAAGGAGGGCCTGTGCTGGGGCAAGTTCCGCTTCTCTCTCAATGGGAAGATCGTCTGCCATAGACAGCCCTCATCTTGCACACCACTGGGATTCGCCCGTGACTACTGGAAGTACTGGGAGGCTTCGCCGCGATGCTGCTGTGCTCTCCCCTGGCTGTAGGGTACCGGCAGGCTTCCTGCTACGGCTTGTGCCAAGTAGGCATCGATCTCGGTTCGCAGACCAACAATCCGTGCTACGTGATTCGCATCATTTGGATTCCACCACTTCCACCAGTTATTGGCCATGACGTTGGCGGCGTTCTGGAATGGAGCATCAACGGAGGGATCGGTGCAAACGCCATACGGTGCGGCCTTGGTTTCGGCCTCGTAGGCAAGAACAATGGCTTCTCCTATGGCGATACCAGCAGAGTAGCGGGGATTATACTGCATGGCCAGCGTGCCTTGGAGCAGGTCTGCACCCAAGAGCAGCTTGCCCCGAGCCACACCACAGCGGTAGAAGCAGCGATGGACCGTGTTGGCCTTCATGAAATGGCAGGCCAACCTCCTGAAGACACGTTGCACATAGTCCCTGACGCTCCTACTCTCATCAGACACTGCATAGAACCCGTCGATTACGGGGTAAACGGACACATACGTGGACCTCTCTTCCAGTGCCGCAGCGTGGAGCCGGCCAACATGGTTGGCGGCTCGAGCAAGCGACGCTTTCATGTGATTCCTTGCTCCCATCAGGTCGATCCATGCGACGGTTCGGGTCTTGGCGGCTCGGCCCAGATTAGATGCATCAAAGTAGACATCCTTCTCGCTGGACCACGGACTAACGCCAGGCGATCCGACCGCTCCGCTAATCGCTCCCGCTCTGGTCATGCCACAAGCCTTTCGTTTAGCTCCGCCAAGATCGTATCGAGACGATCACCGAACAGCTGATAGGCCCGGCCGAGGTCGCCATGCTGGGCGAACCATCCGAGGGAGAAGTCCTCACGCTCGACGCGGACGCTGGTGGCGATAGCCTGGGCGATCTGGTCCAGCCACTGCCGCTGCTCTGGCGTGAAGGTCACGCCCATCTTGCCTTGCTCGTCAAGCCACCTCTGATAGCGTTCCATGACCACCGTGGCGAATGGCGTGAGCGGTTCGTCGGGGTGGATGGCGTGGAGGATCAGCGTGACGATGTCGGCCAGCTGGCGGCCGCCGGAACCGCGGACCTTGGACTTGTCCAGGGCCTCGTAGGCGTGCCACAGAAGCTCGGGCGTGGCCTCCAGCGGGGGCCGCTGGATCAGTTGGGCGATGGACTTGATGTCGTCGAAGTCGACCTTGTTGCCGTAGCGGCGGGAGTAGATCAGTTCCAGGGCCATGATTTCGGCCTTGTTCTCCTCGATCCACTGGCGGAACGTCTCGATCTTGCCGCGGGCCTTCTCCTGGGCGGCGGCGTCGAAACCGGCGATGGTCACCTCGTCGAGGCTGATGCGGTCGATGGTCTGTTCATTGGCCGCCTTGATCTCCAGCAAGCGGTTGCGGAGTTCCGGGTTGTGAAGCGGCATGACGGCGGTGCGGGCCAGAGACTCGGCCGCATGGTCAATCTGTTCCTGCGTGGGCTGGGTGTCATCGGCCAGGCCGTTGGCGGATCGGGCTTCCTCAAGCTGGCGGTCGGGATCAACGGCGGCCACCAGTGCCCCGGCCAGGTCGGAGAGCGTCTTGCCGCCGGCCAGGTCCGCCAGTTCGCGTTTCTGGGGATCGGTGATCTCCTGGTCGAGCCGAGCCAGGCGAGCGGCCAGCGTGCTGAGGGCATCGGGATCGGTGCCGCCCATGGCCACATAGTTCAGGAGCTTCTTCAGCGAGACGCTGGGCTGGCGGTTGAGCGGGGCCGAGTCGGTCTTGTCGTGTTCGCACACGCCCACGCAGTCGACGATCACGAAGCGACTCTTGGCCTTGGCGTCGGGCGTGACGGCCTTGAGGTCGTCGGGGCGGATGACGCGGACGCCGCGACCCTTCATCTGCTCGAAGAAGTTGGCCGACTTGACGTTCCGCATGAACATGACAATCTCCAGAGGCTTCACGTCGGTACCCGTGGCCACCATGTCGACCGTGACGGCAATCCGGGGGTTGAAGCTGAGGCGGAAGGCAGTCAGCACGTCGTCGGGCGTCATGGCGGAGACCTTCTTCCAGGTGTGGCCGCCACCCTCGGTCGGCACCCGCATGAAGCCCGTGCGGTAAGTGATCTTCTGGCAGAAGTCGTTCCCGCGGCCGAACTCCTCGCGGATGATGTTGACGATGTCCTCGGCGTGCGAGTCGTCCTTGGCGAAGATGAGCGTCTTCGGGACCTCGGTGCGGCCGGGGAAGATGTCGGTGAAGAGCTTGTCGCGGAAAGTGCGGATGACCGTGCGAATCTGGTCCACCGCCACCACGTCGCGGTCGAGCTGGTTGGCCGTGTAGGTCAGGTCGTCGTCGAGTTGCTCGTAGCGGACGCGGCGGGTCAGGCGGTCGCGTTTGTCGACCAACTGGCCGGCGTCGATGGTCTCCCCGGACTCAGTGATCTTGGTGCTGATGCGGTACACGTCGTAGTTGACGTTCACGCCGTCGGCCACGGCCTCGGGGTGGGTGTACTCCATGACCAGGTTGCGGTTGAAGAAGCCGATGGTCTGCTTGCTGGGCGTAGCCGTGAGGCCGATGATGTAGGCGTCGAAGTAGTCGAGCACTTGACGCCAGAGGTTGTAGATGCTCCTGTGACATTCGTCGACAACCACGAAGTCGAACGTCTCGATAGGCACGTTCGGATTATAGGCGATGGGCGGTGGTGGAGCGGACAGCGGGATGCCGGAGTCGAACATCGATCCCTCTTCGACGGCCGGGTCGAGTTCTGCCTCGCCCCGGAGGATCGAATAGAGTCGCTGCACCGTTGTGATGACCACACGGTTGACCGTACCGATGCTGTTCGTGCTGAGTCGCTGGATGTTGTAGATTTCGGCGAAGGTGCGGCCGTCGTCCGGTGTGCGGAACTGGCGGAACTCGGTCTCGGTCTGGCGGCCCAGGTTCGTGCGGTCGACCAGGAAGAGGACCCGCCGGGCATCGGCGTGCTTGATGAAGCGGTAGACGAAGTTGGCAGCGGTGAACGTCTTGCCGCTGCCGGTCGACATCTGGATCAGGGCCTTGGGGCGGTCCAGGGCCATGGACTGCTCCAATTGGGCAATCGCTCGGATTTGGGCTTTCCACAGGCCCTCGGTCACCAGTGGCGGCATCTGCCGCAGGCGACCCCTGAGTTGCTGGCCGTCGTTGGCCCAGTCGAGCAGCGTCTCTGGCCGGTGGAAGTGAAACAGGTCCCGGCTGCGGGGATCGGGATCGCGATTGTCAGTGAACCGGGTTTCCTCGCCCGTGGACTCGTAGGCGAACGGAAGCGGCCGGGCGTAGGCAGGCAGGTCGTCAGGCAGCCCCTCGGAGTAGCGGGCCGACTGTGGCTCGACGCCGGTCAGCGTGTGTCCCACAGCCTTGGCCTCGACCACGCCGACAGCCTTGGCATCGACGTAGAGCAGGTAATCCGTGAAACCGAAGCCGGACTTCAGGGGGAACTCACGGACCGCGATGCCCCGTCCAGCGGCCAGGTTCAGCCCGGACATCGACTGGACGATCCACCCCGCCGCGGCCAGCTTGGCGTCGATGTTTTCACGAGCTTGGGCTTCTGGACTCGGCACCCGCCACCTCGGTCTACTGCTTTCGGCCTGCTCGCCCCCTACGGTTTCTACTCATAACCACTTATGGGGTAACATTGTGAGCTCCAGTTTTAACAGGCTCGGCCTGGTAATGCAACTATCAGCCGGAGTTGCTCGAATGAAGAGGGCACGGCCGAGCGCTTGGGAACCGAGCAAGCCGCCAGAGGATCAGAGCATAACATCTGGTTTTAGCAGCCGGGCTGCCTGTCACGCCGGTCCATCGAATGCGGCGAATCGCCCGCCGCAGGCTCCGATTTCGTCAGAACTGCAAGCTGGAAACGAAGTCCGGCGGCGGCCGACTCCGGCAAGGGCACTCGGGCGGCCAGTTTCTCGGCCGCACAAACGTCGTTCGCATACTCGTCGTACTCTTCGCCCATCAGGATGCTGAACCATCGACGGCGGTCGACGACCACGCGATACATCTTCTCATCCTGGGTCTGGCTGACGTAGGGCAGGAAGACCTGGATCGACCTGCCGCAGACTTCCGCCTTGGCCCCGATCCGGTCGATTCGGCCGGTCCGCTGCTCCAACGTGCTGGGATTCCAGCAGAGGTCGTGGTGGATGACGTGTCGGCAGTTGAGGTGCAGGTCGACGCCTTCGGCCATGACACTGCTGGCGACGAGAATCTCCGGATAGAACGGGGTGTTGAAGGTAAGCATCAGCCTCTGGCGGGTGATTTGTCGGGTGCTGCCATTGACCAGGCGGACATTCGGCAGCAGTGCTTCCGTGCCCGCCTGCTGGAGTTCATCGTCGGAGTAGTAGGAGGCCAGCCTTTCACCGATGTGCGATCCGGTCTGCACTGACAGGAGGGCCTCGACGTACCGGTCGATCAGCTCCGGCTCGCCCAGACGGTGGGCCAGGAACTCGAAAAAGTTGCGGAGTTGCTGACGAAGAGAAAGACCGGACGCGTCTTCCGTCTCAAGGGCCTGACGGACGGAGTCCTCATCCTGCCGCGTGCGTTCCAGCGGGAAGAACCGGGCCAGGAAGGAGGGCGTCCGCAGATTCCTTCGGACAATCTCCACAAGGTCATCGCAGCGACCGGCCAGTGGCGGAAACTCGGAGAGGATGGCTCTGATTTCATGGTCGCAGGCCCGACGCACGGGAGAGTCCGTGTCGAAGAAGCGGTCCCCCAGACGCTCCAACTCGATCTCTGCCTCTGTGGTGGGACATCCCAGCTTGGCTGCGGCCTGTTCGGCTGTCTTTCGGCGAATGGCCTCGGAGATGCGTTCACGAAGGGCTCGACCGGTAGCCACGTAGTGGCAGAAGACAACCACCTTCTCGCCCCGAGCCCACGTCTCAACAGCCCGTTGCACTGTAGCCGCAATCTTGGGGTGCCCGGCCATGGCGAGCGGATCGTTTCGAGGCAGGAACTTCTCGAGCTGAGCCAGGTACCACATAGCCGTCTTGTCGATGGCTGATTTCACCGGCGGGTCGTCGTCACCGTCGAGAATCGAGTTCACATCGGCTTCGGCACCTGCCGGGTCCTTAGCCACGCGTTGCCGAGTCAGCAGAAAGGCCTCATAACTGGAGGCAAGACCTTCGGCGAAGACCGGCCGCGACTTGGGCGTGCAGGCCGTCGCCCGGGCAGCCAGCAGGAACGGCAACAGGCTCTGCCCCTGAATGGAGATGCCTTCACTGCTACCGGGGTTGCCATCGCCAACGAGAAGAATCCGCCGGCCGGGTAGTTCATCTCTTCGCGGCACCCCTTGGAACGGATTTGGAAGAGCCTTGGGCCTTACGTGCCTGATGACCCACGGGGCGAGGACCTCCTCGGCCCGTTTCATAGAGGGCTGCACGCGGCTGAAGCACGACAGAACTTCCTGCAACTTAGGCGACACATCACGGCCATTCATCGCGGCAGGCCACCAGTCGTCCTCGGGAGAGTGCGGCACACCGTCGATCTTCAGATCTGACTCGTCCAACCGGCTCCAGACCTTGTCCAGTGTCAGCGATGACTGCTGGGCTGCGTCAAGCCGGCGGCGAAGCTCGCTAACCTGCTCCAGGAAGGTCTTGCGGGACTGCGAGTCCGCCATCCGGGTTCCGGAGAACCGCTCGATCACCGAGCAGAGTTCGTGATGCCCCAGTTGGAACGGCGTGGCCGTCAGAAAGAGCATCCGCTCGAACACGCCATGCAGAGCTCCCCGCTCGACGATGGCGGCGTCATCCTGGGCTTCGGACACCTGAAACAGGCCGGCCAGCCGCGTGCCCGGATTCTTCAGGTGATGGGCCTCGTCGAGAATCAACAGCGGCAGGCGGAATCTCATCCGCTGGATGGCCAGATCCCAGAGCTTGCGGATTTCATCCCGGATGGCATGACGGGCCTGCTTCAGATGCCATTCGTAGTGCTTCGTCTGTCGCTGAGGAACGTCCCGATTGAGAACCGCGTAGAGTTCATCGGTGTCCCGAGCCCTCAGCTTCTCGAGCACGGCCAGCAGAGCCGCCGGCACAGGGTCATCGTCGTTATCGGGGTTTCCGTCTCCCTCCGGATCGACGTCCCAGGCATGGAGCACCGTCAGCCAGTCGGACGGCAGTTTTCTCAGCAACTCCTCCCACATCTCGGGGTCTCTGTCCGCCCGACCCAGCCTGAGCAGACGGCCGGCCGTGCGGCCCAGCACCCGTCGCAGTTGTTTCGTTTGGTGCCGACCGTGAAGAGCCCGGTGAATGAAGGCCAGCTTCATCCAGCCATCATCCAGTGCCCGGTTCATTGCTCCGTGCGTAAGGAAGATGAGACTGCTCCGCCGATCCTTCGGATCGTCAAGCAACTTCAGGAACGTGGTGGCCTTGTCGGCTTTGCCATAACGCAGTCTGGCCTGAGCCTCCTGGGGCAGACACCGTTTGCGAAACAGCTCGAAGTCGTGCGGCCACTTCTCCTTCAGCGACGGAGGAACCATAGCGACCACCGGCCGACCGCCAGCGTCATTGAGGGCAACGGAGGCCGCAACCGCCAGGGCTACAAATGTCTTGCCCATCCCGACTTCATCCGCCAGAACCAGTCCCGGCTGTTTCGCCAACCGGCGCAGAATCTCACCGGCGGTCGCGGTCTGCCGGCTCGCGTCTTCGGAGGAGATGCGGCCTTCGATGTACAGGTTGAGGCCTGAGAACAAGGGGTGTTGCCATGTCATATGCCTGCCTCCTCGAAGGCTGACTCGACATACTGGCCGAGGTTGGCCTCCGCCCCTCGAACAGCCCTCTGAATGTCAACACACAGTTCACCAATGGTCTGTCTGATCGCTTCGCGGACCTTTGCTGGCGGGAGGCAGCCGGCACAGGATTTGGGCTGCACCCGCGAAAGCTCCAGGGCAAGTTCCGTCAGCAGGAAACTCTTCTCTTCGTCATTCACCCCTTCCTTGAGGATCGCTTTGGCCAGAGCCTTGACGCCGACAGGCCCGTGAAGCCGCCAGGCAAGGCTCTCCGCCGTGCCGACCGGCTGCTCCAGCCGCTCCCGCATTCGCGACAGGGCGAGCGACACACGACGCGTCCTCTGCAGGAGGAAGCCCGAGGTGTCGACGCGTCTGTGAGGGTCAACGTCAGGCCCTGGAACTGGCCCGGAGATCTGCCGAGACCGCGACAGTTCGCGGAGCAGCACGTGCAGTGGTCGGGCCGAGGACAGGATTCGCACCAGATCGTCGAGCGACAGGTTACGCAGTTCGTCCGGAGGCGGCAGCACTCGAGCGTCTTCAACGTTGACCGGCCACCAGGCAGGCCCGGCCGCCCCCATCCAGCGGACGTTGAAGCCCGAGGGGGCTGCATTGCCCATTGGCCAAGGGATGCGTACCTCCGCCGGGGTCCCACCGGCCAGCCACCGTGCTTCGTCGTAGAGCGGCGGAGTGCCCTCTTCCTGTTGAACTGACCAGCCGGCAGGCGGCTGCCCATTGAAGGTCAGCACCACCTCATGGCTCTGGTCATCGCAACTCCGGAAGGTAGCCGGCCCAAACTCTGCCGGCAGAACGATCTCGCTGGAAGGTTCATCCTCGTTGGCGGCCGAGTCAGGCTCCAGCCACCGGCAGGCATCGGTCTCGATTTCCTCTCCGTCCAGGCTACCCGCCGCAAACTGTTCCAGAGCCTTCTTGTCCGCAGCATTGGAGAGAAGATAGAGCAGATTGGCTTCGATGTTGGTCCGAGGACCAAGACCCAGCCCGGCCGTGGTGAAGTTGCTCGACCCGATGAGGTGCCCCCACCAGCAATCGCTTTCCAGCCAGAGACTCTTGGCATGCAACGGACGGCCCTCAAGTTCAAGGCGGCTTATGCAAACCTCGACGTCCGAACGGTGGAGGGGTCCGGTTTCGATCAGGGACCTGGGGGCATGGACAAGAAGCTTCTCCTCGCCGGGAATCTCCTCCACAATGACGTTAAACTCGGCTGTGGCCTCACCCTTCTGATTCAGGAGGTCCCAGAGAGCTCCGGCCGGTTTGTTGGGCTGGTCATTCTCGGGGGGATCAAAGAACGGGCTGGTAACCACGGCCCACTTCGGTGGACCGCCGCTCGGCCAGTTCTTCCGGATCGACGCAAAGGCATCAGGTCTGCCGGGGCCCGTGACGACCAGACAGACACGAGGGCCTTTCCTCGGCGTGCTCTCTCTACCCCACGACTTCCTGACTGCGAGTTGACGAACCCGCTTGAGGAAGCCTTGCCATCGGCCGAGGGCCCGACACTGGTCAGCGGGCCAGGACACCAAGGCAGAGGCCTCGCCAAGGAAATCGAGCACCTCTCTCAGGCAGTCCAACGGGCTTGCGGAAGCTTCGTGGTAATCCAGGACCCCGAAGATCTCCTGGTTCCGCTGATAGCCGTCCGGCGTCAGGTTCGCCGAGGCTACGACCAATCGCACTAGGTTGCTCCAGGCCAGCAGCGAGACCTTGGCGTGCAGTATGCCCTTCTGAATGCGGGCTGGCAGCAAGTCCCAACGCAGACTCCGTGTGCCCCGGCAGTTGTGCTGGTCCACGAGCACCGCCGCACAGGCCAACTGCGAGAGCTTCTCCTCCCGCTCTACCAGGTAGAGCTTCCCGTCCTCGTTGGCACCGGTCTCCATCTGTACCAGGCGACCGAGGCACTGCTCCTCGAAGAACACCGGATCGAAGGTGAACGTAGTCGCCACGCAACCGATCGGGCTGCCCGCGTCGAGCGGTGGGGTCCAAGCGTCGAGCAGCCGACCGTATCCGGGCTGGGTATCGCGTCGCTTTCTCATGCCCGTGCCCTCCCCAGGTCGGATAAGAAACTCATCAGGGGTTGCGTTCGGTAGCCGTGCACATAGGACTTGTCGTGCCGGCCGCCCTCTTCGACACGGTACGCCGGCTGGAGTACCAGACCTCCGTCATCGTAGCGGTCAATCCAAGGCTTCTTCCCATTGGGTGGTTTGCCCTGTTGAATCCTCAGATGATGGTCGATCAGCCGCTCGACCCAGGTCTTCCCATCACATTGCTCGCCGGCGAAGTCGAAGTGGTCCGCAAACTCAGCGGCCAAGGCGTCGTCGGCCTGAGTCAGCTTCTCATGTGCCGCTGCAAACGCGGCCGGCAACTCGCGACAGGAAGAGCGGACACCCTCCAGCTTGGCCAGTTCGGCCGGGGAGACCTTGCCGTGGACTGTAGTCAGTCTCCGCCGACAGTCTTCGAACGCATCCTGAATCAGGCGGGCGAAGTGCTCGTACGCCTGAATCGCCTCAAGCAGTCGTCGCAATTCTGGTGGGGCCGTCTTTCTCATGGCCTCATGAACGTGGCGTTCAATCGCCCCAAGCGACCCTGAACCGTCTGCAAAGGGCTGCGTGAGCTTCTGGCCGGCATCGGAGACCAGAAAGTCGAGCACCTGCCGGCGGAAGCCGTTGCCCGGGCTGCGGATGATCTCATAGAGCGTGCGAGCTTCCCTGCGGCCCACCTCATATTGGCCCAGGTGATTCGAGAAGAACTCGCGGTATCTCCAGTTGGCCCTGCGGGCCACGCAGCCGGTTTCCAGTCCGTCATCAACGGCTTCGCGAAGACGCTGGAGAACCAGATGGCCGTCTCCTCCTCCCGTGCCGACGAAGCCAGCCAGGTTCTGCTCGTCCGCCCAGGTCTCAAGAAGCTGATACCCAGGACCGCCGAGTTGGTCCGCCACCTGGATCTCGAGTTCCCGGGCCAGGATCCGGTAGACTCCGTGGAAACCGTAGACCGATGGCGTCTTCAGATAACGCTTTGCAGAGAGGGGCACATTGTCTCGTATCGCCGAGGTCGCTTTGTCCCGCCCCGGCAGGCCACGCAGCTCATCGCCTCCCGAGGCAGTCCTCACCATGAACTCAACCATGTACCATTCGAAGACCTGCCACGGCTCGCTCACTCCATCGCTGGCTACGATGTCGTCGGGGAAACTTGACGTGACGTGGAGCGACACGGCCAGAGCTGTCAGGAATCGCGGGTGCTGTTGCCGTTCCCGCACGCCTGGCACGAGTTGAACGGCCAGACGGTCGGCTGTGGCATAAAGCCCGAGCGGATCGAGTGATCCCTCACCGAGGATCTCGTCGTCCCGCAACGAGAGAAGTGGCGTCAACATGGTTGCCCCCGTCGGTCCGGATGTGCGGAAACAGAACCAGAAACTGGTACGCCGACGTCAGAGTGCCTGCATTGTGCCGTACAAGCCCAGATAAGACAAGATGTTACCCGTGCCCTAGTGCCTCCGCTGCCGACGCGGGGAGGCCATGCGCGTGCTGTGGCTGCGGTTGTCGGGTAGACGATCGGGATGACCGAACGATGGTCGTTGCACTGCGGACATGCCACTTCACTGTTGCGTTTCGCCATGGCGATCCCCTTGGGGCCATAGGCCCCGATACCCAAGCCCGGCCGACCGGCCCGGCCCTCCCAAGCAGCGGAATACCGGTCCGCCTTCACTATGGTTATACGCCAGGGGGATAGCAGGATTGGTCAGGCCCAGCATCGTGTGGATGATAGCCGGACGGCCACACCACCACAGGGGTAATCCGAGGCACAGCACTGGCCAAAGGGCGACAGGCGTCAGGTCTGTGGCGGGTGCCGCTGCGGGCAAAACAGCATTGACAGCGTGTGGAAGACACACTATCATAGTGTAGGACTCACACGAACGAGGTGGCGAATGCCATTTACCTACGACTATCCTCGACCAGCGCTCGCCGTGGACTGCGTGGTCTTCGGACTGGACGAAGAGGACTTGAAGGTCCTGTTGATCCGCCGGGGGCAGGAGCCGTATGCGGGCCGCTGGGCGTTGCCCGGCGGTTTCGTTCGCGAGAACGAGTCTCCCGCAGCCGCTGCCCGTCGCGAACTGCACGAGGAAGCCGGTCTGCGTGACGTGTACCTGGAGCAGTTGTACACGTTCGGCGCGCCGGGCCGCGATCCACGCGGCCACGTGATCAGTGTGGCCCACTATGCCCTGGTCAGGCTCAGCGATCATCGTGTTGCAGCGGCGACGGATGCATCGGATGCCGCCTGGTTCGGCACCGACGACTTGCCCCGGCTGGCGTTCGACCATGGAGCCATTTTCGAAATGGCCCACGCCAGGCTCAGGGCCAAGGTCCGGTACCAGCCGATCGGGTTCGAGTTGCTGCCCGAGAGGTTCCCGCTGCGGATGCTCCAGCACCTGTACGAGGTGGTTCTCGACCGTCCACTCGACAAACGGAACTTCCGCAAGAAGGTCCTGGAAATGGGCATCCTCGAGGAACTGGATGAAGTCGAGACGGACGTTTCACACCGGGCCGCGCGGTTGTACCGTTTCAGCAAGGCACGGTATCAAACGCTGACGAAGAAGGGGTTGAACTTTGAACTCTGACCGGAGCCGCCACGCCAACGCACACGCCGCCGACAGCCGGGAGGACCGGTTGGCGGGATGTCTGCTGGGAACCGCGGTCGGTGACGCCATCGGCCTGCCCCGCGAGGGCATGTCGCCACACCGCGCCATCAGGCTGTTCGGCGAGGCCCCGCTGGGACACAGGTTCCTGGCTGGTCGCGGCATGGCGAGCGACGACACGGAGCACGCCTGCATGGTGGCGGCGTCACTGCTGGCCAGCCACGGCCAGCCAAGGCGATTCGCGCGGTCTCTGGCGTGGCGGCTGCGCTTCTGGCTTGCCGCGTTGCCCGCCGGCGTCGGGTTGGCAACGGCAAGAGCGATCTGCAAGTTGTGGTTGGGGTTCCCGCCAAGCCACAGTGGCGTGCGGTCCGCAGGCAACGGTCCGGCGATGCGGTCACCGTTGATCGGCGTCTGGGCCGGCGGTGACATGCCCAGACTCAGGGAGTTGGTTGAAGCCTCGACTCGACTGACGCACACGGACGTCCGTGCCGTGGAAGGAGCCGTGGCGGTTGCCCTGTGCTGCCACTACGGTACCACGCGAACAGCTGCGGAGGTTGACGCTACGGAGGTCTTCGAGTTGCTGCAACGCGAGGTGACAGACGCGGAGTTGCTTCAGGCGCTCTCAGCGACGCGGTCAGCGGTTGACCGAGCGATCGGGCCGGAGGAGTTCGTCCGCGACATGGGTTTCCAGAAAGGCGTCAGCGGCTACATCGTCCACACGCTGTCGGCGGCCCTGTTCTGCTGGCTGCGTCACCCTGGCGACTTCCGGGCGGGCATTGAGGAAGTCGTCCAGATGGGCGGCGATGCCGACACCACCGGTGCCATTACCGGCGCACTGTGCGGGGCCACCGTGGGGCGTAGGGGCATACCGGCGGAGTGGGTGAAGGGCCTGTGGGAATGGCCACGAACGGTGGCGTACATGGACCGCCTCGCCGAGGCCCTGTCCGAATCGTCGCCGGGCGGGCAAGGCACCAACAGGGTGCCTCGCTGGTTCTGGCCGGGTGTCCTGCCCAGGAATCTGCTTTTCCTGCTGGTCGTATTGCTGCACGGATTGCGAAGGCTGTTTCCTCCATACTGACGCCATGGTTGAGGAGGTACGCCGTGCCTGACTGGTTGCCGACCGTTGTCGAGTGGACCGCTGCCGCTCTTGGATTCGCCTGCGTGGTGCTGACCGTACGGCAGAACATGTGGTGTTGGCCGACGGGGCTGCTCCAGGTGCTGCTCTACATCTACGTGTTCCTGAGCGCCCGGCTGTACTCCGACATGATCCTGCATGTGATCTACGTTGTGCTGCAGGTGTATGGCTGGTGGGCCTGGCTGCATGGGGGGAAGGACAAGGGGCGGCTGCAGACCTCGTGGTTGTCGGGAAGGGTCAGGGCGGCGTGGGCGCTGGTGATCTTCGCTGGCACGTTCACCTGGGGCTTTCTCATGGCTCGCTTCACCGACGCGGCGCTGCCCTACTGGGATGCGGCGACCACCGTGCTCAGCATTGTCGCCCAGTACTTACTGGCACACAAGAAGATCGAGAGTTGGGTCCTCTGGATCGTGGTTGACATACTTTGTGTGGGCATCTACTTCGTCAAGGACCTGCACACGACCATGGTTCTCTATGCCGTATTCCTCGTTCTGGCGGTCATGGGGCTCAAGAAATGGACGCAGAGCACTCAAAAGCAATTGGCAGCGGCACCGGCCTGATCCTGGGCAAATTCATGCCGCCGCACCTCGGCCACCAGTACCTGGTCGACTTCGGGCGGCATTACGTCCGCGAACTGACCGTGCTGGTCTGCTCGCTGCCCTCTGAGCCGATCAGCGGTGAGCTGCGCTATCGCTGGATGTGCGAGATGTTCCCACAAGCAACCGTTCGCCTGGTCCACGTCACCGACGACCTACCGCAGGAACCGAAGGACCACCCCCAGTTCTGGCAGATCTGGCACGACGTGGTACGTCGGTACCTGCCTTCAGGGCCGGACTTCGTCTTCGCCTGCGAGGACTACGGGTATCGCTTGGCCGAGATTCTCGGAGCCAGGTACATCCCCGTTGACCGGGGCCGCGACCTGGTGCCGGTCTCGGCAACCGCGATTCGTAACGACCCCATGGCCCACTGGCGGTACATTCCTCCGGTCGTGCGCCCGTACTATGTCAGGAGGGTCTGCCTGTTCGGCCCGGAGTCCACAGGCAAGACGACACTCGCAGCCGACCTGGCAAAGCACTACGACACGGTCTGGGTCGGTGAACACGCCCGCCCACTGCTTGATCACAAGGCCGGCGTGTGCGACGTCGCCGATATTCCGCTGATTGCCCGAGGCCAGATCGCCGCCGAGGAAGCCCTGGCCCGCCAAGCCAACCGGATCCTGATCTGCGACACGGACCCTCTGCTCACAACCGTCTGGAGCGATGTCCTGTTCAATGGGTGCCCGGACTGGCTGCATTCTGCCGCGGAGCAAAGGCATTACGACCTTTACCTGCTACTGGACGTGGACGTGCCTTGGGTCCAGGACGGCCAGCGCTATCTGTCACACGCTCGCCGGGATTTCTTTGTCCGCTGCAGAGACGTGCTGACGCAGCTCAATAGACCCTTTGTGGGGATCAAGGGCAACTGGGACGAACGTCTCGCTGCCGCAACGCGAGCGATTGATGACTTGCTGTCGCCAAGAAGAGCCGGTTCAGTTCAACCCAACGCCGCTCCTTCGTAGCCCTGTTCGGTCGCACGAATGACCGGGGCGGCCGACTTCAGCCTGCCCGCCGGCCACTCCTGCCAATTTCTTGCCGACCCTGGTTGAAAGAAACTCTTCGGATCCTTGACATCGCCCATGCCGTCACCATTCCTCCGGCCACCCGGCGTAGCGCCGTGGTGTCACTGATGCGGCCTAAGTTGGCCATCGGCTCAGCCTATAGTCTCTACCGGCCGACCTTGCGGATCGCGGATGACCGTCTGCTCTATGTGAAACGTCACATCGGCCGTGCCTGGCAGAGCGAAATCCCCCCGGCGCGGTTGAAGGGCCGCCACCAGGGCCTTGGTCGAGTCGGCGTCCAGTGTCAGGACCAGACGCTGAAGTGGTTGGCCAGGTGTGGCGCCATCTGTATTCTCGGCTCGCCATCCCGGCTTCCCGGGTTCAAACACGAGTTGAGAGCCATCCTCTAACTGGAGAATGAGTTCGCGACCGAACGGCAGGCGGCCTTGCACGATCCTCGCCACTTCCGCGACCCCGCCGGCACCCAGGTAGACATCGGCCCGCCTTCCGCCGAACAAACGGCTGCTCACCTTGAACCGCGTGTACCCGTCAAACAGGAAGCCCGTGCTGGAGCCTTCCCGGGCAGTTCCCTCGGCAATGCGTTTGGCAGCCTCCGGATTCGAAAGCACCGACAGTCGGCGCAGGTCGATGATGCCAAGGGCGTTCACGGCGTTGAGTTCCACCAGAACCGCCTCGTTCTTCCAGGCTTTCATCGCTGCCAGTTCGTCCCCAGTGATTCCCACGATCTGGATGAAGTCCACGTGTCCATTGGGGGTATCGATGCTTCCCAGCGCGGGGTCCAGCCTGGCAGTCATGGCTTGGATTTCCGTGGGGTCGCCCGCGCAGATCGGACCGTTCAGGTCCATAGTGTGGCCGTCGCCGAAGACGTTGCCCGTACTGGCAATGTAGTGGCCCACGTTCTCCAAGAAGTTGATGGCCCAGTTGGGCGGACCTTGCTCGCCCTCGGCACGCTTCACGCGCAGCGTCAGCTCCAGGCCGAAGCCACTGACCTCGCGGTTGGGCGATTCCTTGTCATACAGTTCGGTCAGCCCCGCCGATACGAGCAGCCAATGTGGCTCCGGCTGATCCACATGCCGCACGTAGATGTCGTCCAGTGCCTGCTCTCCACCCAGCATCCGCGGGATCGGACTGTGCATGACCAGGGCGTTGGGGTCCGGATGGGTCTTGTCGAGGGCCGCTTCGAGGGCGGCGTATCCGACCGGGCTGTCATTGTCATCGCTCATCAGGGGTCCTTTCGCAGCCTACTTCCAGAATTCCCACCAGCGTTTGCGGGGCGACGCCACGTGGTCCACCTCGGATGTTGATTCGGAACCGGCGACAACCTGAACGCCACCGCAGAGAGGGCAGAACGACGTGAACATCGCCGGCACGGCTCCATCCGGGAGGTTCGGGAAGATCACCCGGACGAGGTCGGATGGGGCGTCGAACAACGGCGTAGGGCTGATTGGCCGCCTTCAGTTCCGCCGACATCGCTTTGAACCTGGCTCGAAGCTGCTTCACTCGGGATTCCTCTTACGGGGTGCCTGCCCATTGTGCGCGTCCGGAGTGTGCCCGTCAACAAGCTGCCAAGGACTGTTGGAGACGGCGGTTGCCATGGCGACTGGTACGGGCTATCATCACTGGCTATCATCAGCAGCCTGTCGGGTTGTGTTATTGCGTATTGCTGCAGAACGAAGAGGTTTCAGATGATCTGTAAGGAAGTGGACTACGCGGCGGCCATTCAGCAGTGGCAGTCGCTTCTGGACAGCGGCTCACTGCCGAAGTCCCAGCAACAGGCCGCCCGGAGGCACCTGGCTGGCCTCCAGGCCGAGAAGGACATGGCGTACCACCTGGAGGTCTTCTTCGCCAGCCGGGAGTCCTTTGCCGTGTTCAACAACCTCAAGGTTGAGCACAACGGCCTCTCGGCCCAGATCGACCACCTGGTGCTGACCCGCTGGACGGCCTACTTCATCGAGTCCAAGAGCGTCTCGCAGGTCATCACCGTGAACGAGCACGGCGAATGGGGCCGCATCCACAACCGCCGGTTCACGCCTATTGAGTCGCCACTGGAGCAGTCCCGTCGGCACAAGGAGACGCTCTACAACTTCATGACCGCACACCGCGAAGAGTTCATGGGCAAGCTCCTGGGCTTCGTCATGGTCAAGCATTTCGAGAGGCTGCTCACCCCTGTTCACTATGTCGCGATCTCAACACACGGCCAGATACAGGGCGACGGCCGACGGAAGTTCCCCGAAGTCAAGAAGGCCGACCAGATACCACACGAGGTCATCGCCCATCACCAGGCACTGAACACGGGCCTGCTGAACCTCTACGCAAAGCAAGAGGAAATGGACGCCTTCAACAAGACCGAGTTCGCCGCCGTGATCCAGTTCCTGGCCCGGCACGACGTGGCCCCGGCGCCGCTCGACCAGTTCCGGCAGTTCGTGGGGGAACTGCCCCGGATGGGCGACGAGCCGGTGAAGGGCGAGCGGGATGCCTCGGAGGTGGAGTTGGCTCCCTCGGACGACAGTCCGGTTGAGCGGCAGTATGCCTGCCGCAAGTGCCAGTCGAAGAAACTGGCCGTGGCCCACGGACCGTACGGCTATTACCTGAAGTGCGGAGACTGCGGCGGCAACACGCCGATCGTCGAGCTGTGCGAGAAGTGCTCAGAGAAGATGAAGGTCTCGAAGGCCGGTGCCGCCTACACGCTGAAATGCCCGAAGTGCGGTCAGAGCAGCCCCCTGATTGTCGGCAGTTCCACGGACGCACTCGCCTCCGAACCCGTATCCACCACGATGCGATCCCAGGCGGCCCCTTCGGAGGCAGTTGCGACAGCCCCTGCGCCTGCTGCTCCGGCTTCTCCGCCGTGCCCTCTGTGCGGCAGCCAAATGGCCCTTCGCACCGCCCGTCGAGGCAAGAACACCGGCGGGCAGTTCTGGGGCTGCACCACGTACCCCAAGTGCAAAGGCATCGTCGCCGAGTCAGACTCGTAAGCGTCGCAAGGCTTGTAGCACCGAAGCACGTCTGACCTGATCTGATAGGGGCATGGCGTAAACTATCACGTGAGTCGACGGGGGCGTAGAAGGCCTTAGGGCACGCGTGGCTTCCTGACGATGCCGACAGATCATTGCCTGATCACCGACAGGAGTACTCGCATGGCAGGGGCGAGCTGCAGAGTTGTTGCCGTCGCCGTCAGGCGCCGGTCTCAATGTCTCGTGGAACCGTAAGCCCGCCGCCAGAGACAGTGGAGAACGCAGGATGGCCTCATGTGATCGCGAGGAACTCGCCAGGCTGGCGCAGCTTATCGAGCAATGGGTCGATCTTGACGTGGAATGTGACGCGAAGGCACGCCTCCGACGAAAGATCGATGTCCTGGGCCGGGCGTGCGAACAACTGCGCATTGCGTTGCGCCATGTCGATAACGCACTCGAATACGACGAGTTCATCCGCGGCCAACTTGAGGTGACAGATGATGCCCTGCATTATCGTGTGGCCACGGCACCACCGACTCGGGCGATCGAGTTCACCCGACCAAGTCAATATCAGAGCAAGCTTCTTCTCTTCCTCCTGATCTACCACCGTCCCGGCGACCGAGTCATCGATATGGGATGTTCGTGAACCAGTTAGCACGAATCTGTCAGCCCGATGCCGATGTTCTCTCGACGTTTGAAGGAGTGCTGCAGGAGGCACACGGCCTGCTGCGTAGGTACTGGGCCGTGCTTGTGGACTCGTCAGTGTCTGTGGCCGACCGCCAGCGAAGCAGCATGGCCTTGATTGCTGAACTCGACAAGAGGCCTGGCATAGAACGGTTCAGGCCCGTTTCCGCAAGGTTGATCGGGGCATGTTTGAGATTGTCTCGCGGTAGCAGCAGCACTCAACGCAGCGCCCCGGCCATTGACGTCGGGAGGCTTCACTTTCGGCGGACGGCCAACGGGAATTGTGACAATGCAGGGCGCAGCCGGATAGTGCAGTTACAGCCGCGGGTCGACCGGCTCGCTTTCCATCGCCAGAACGCCGAAGACGCACTCGTGAACGCGGCGCAGGGGCTCGTGGCGGACGAAGCGCTCCAAGGCCTCGATGCCCAGGGCGAACTCTCGCAGGGCCAGCGAACGCTTGGTGTGCAGTCCGCGCGACCGCAGCCGCTCCAGATTCTCCGGTGTGGTGTATTCCGGCCCATAGATGATCCGCAGGTACTCGCGTCCGCGGCACTTCACTGCCGGCTGGGCCAGGCCCCGCTTGCCCCGAGTGATGAAGGCCATCGGCTTCACGACCATCCCCTCGCCGCCCCGGCCGGTCAGCTCCAGCCACCAGTCGGCGCCGGCGGCCTGACTGGTCTCGTTGGTCACGTTAACGACTTTGTAGGGGGTAGCCAGAAACAGCCGCGTGTCGTGGCGGCAGACCTCGGCCAGCGTGTCCATGTGCCAAACGTGATCGCGGTCGACATGCACCGCGCCCTCGGTGGCCATCAGGTGGAACGGCGCCAGTTTCAGGTCATCGAGCGACCGGACCGGCCAGCAGTATTGCCGATAGGCGGCCACGTACTTCTCAATGGCCCGCTCGCGCTCACTGTAGCGGCTGAGCAGCCGCTCCACTTCCTCCAAGTCCGCTATGCCCGGTCCGGCCCGCTCCGCGGTTGCCTGGAGTGCCGCCACAGCCTCCGGCAATGCCGCCCGGCCTGCCGCGCCCACGGCGGCATACTGCGTTCGCACCAGTTCCTGGGCCTTGGCGGACCACGGCATCAACTCGCAATCGAGGCAGGCCCACGTGGTCTCGAACTTCGCCCAGAAGTCCGCCGCGTCCATCGCGCCGCGCACGCGGTCCAGGAGGGCGGCCTCCAACTCGGGATCGTCGAAAAACCGCCGCCCGGTGCGCGTGTAAACAATACCTGCCTCGCCGTCGGTGACGCCGAAGCGCTTCTGTGCTGCCTCGGCATCACGGCAGACAATGACCACGGCCCGCGAACCCATGTGCTTCTCTTCGCAGATGACCTGCGGCGTGCCGACCGAGCGATAGTAGGCGAAGGCTTCGGCCGGATGCTCCAGAAAGCCGTCCGCGTGGCTCGTCTCGCTGGGCGACATCGTCGGCGGCAGGTACACGAGCCACTTCGGATTCGCGGCGAAGCGGCTCATCACCTCCAGCGCCGCTGTGGCATTCTCCTCGCGCACGGTGACCGCGCCGCGCAGCCGCGTGGCGATGATCCGCTTACCGAGCACGTCCTCGGCGTCCAGAAGGTCGTCCTGCGTCTGTTGGGCCGACAGGGCCGGTGCCTCGTGCCCCTCGGGCAGGAACGGCCTCACGGCCTCGCAGTACGTCTGCCCCGCCGGCACCGAGACGAACTCCTTCTCCGGGTAGCGCAGGGCCGTCAGGCTCCCGCCGAAGACGCAGCCGGTGTCGATGTTGACCGTGCGGTTGAGCCATTCGGGTTCCGGCACCGGCGTGTGGCCGTAGACGACGATGGCCGGCCCGCGATACTCCGCCGCCCAGTTGTAGCGGACCGGCAGGCCGAACTCGTCTGTCTCGCCGGTCGTCTCGCCATAGAGAGCGAACCCGCGGACCTTGCCGGAGGCGCGACCCTGCATCTCCTGCCGCATGCCGGCGTGGGCCACGACCAGCTTCCCGTCGTCGAGCACGTAGTGGCTGACCAGGCTGTCGAGGAACTCGCGGGCCTGTTCGACGAACCGCTCTCGTGTTTCGTCCGGCAGGGCCTCGACCTGGGCCAGCGATTCGGCCAGGCCGTGCGTGATCTGCACGTCCTTGCCGCCGAGCTTGCGCATCAGTTTCATATCGTGGTTGCCCGGCACGCAGAGGGCGGCGCCGGCAGCGACCATGTTCCGCACGAGCCGCAACGTCTCGACGACGCGCGGCCCGCGGTCCACGAGGTCGCCGAGGAATGCGGCCTTGCGGCCGCCCGGATGACGGTAGAGCCGCCGACCCCACACGGCATCGTCTTGTGGCGAGTCAGGGGAGGCCGGCAGTTCCGCGGCCTCGTAACCGAGCTGAGCCAGCAGCGCTTCGAGCTCATCGCAGCAGCCGTGCACATCGCCGATGATGTCGAACGGCCCGTGCTCGTCGCGTTTGTCGTTCCAGAGCGGCGTCCGGGTCAGTGTGGCCGCCTCCACCTCGTCGGGCGACTTGAGGATGAACACGTGCCGGAAGCCCTCGGGCCCCAAACCGCGAAGCGAACGCCGCAGCTGCGACCGCTGACCGCGGATAACGTGCGGCCCGAAGTTGCGGTCCGACCGCTCACGGTTCCGCTCTTGGCAGACCTTCTCCGGCAGATCGAAAACGATGGCCACCGGCAGTACGTGGAACTCTCGCGCCAAGGCCACCAGGGGCTTCCGCGCTTCCGGCTGCACGTTCGTCGCGTCGACAACCGTCAGGCGCCCCAGGGCCAGCCGCTCCCGGGCAATGCTGTGCAGCAGGCGAAACGCCTCGTTCGTCACCGCCTGATCGTTCTCGTCGTCCGAGACCATCGCCCGGCAAGCATCGCTGGAGAGTACCTCCGTGGGCAGGAAGTGCTTCCGCGCGAACGTGCTCTTGCCCGACCCTGACGGGCCGATGAGGACAACCAACGAGAGCTTTGGAAGTTCCATCTGCATTTCGTTTCTCACGTAGCCGTGCGGCTGGTCTTCTTGGGTGCAATGTCCCTGTGGCAGCACTCCAACAGATACTCGGCGTTGCCTCCGTCATCATGCCAGGCATCCGTCTTGTCGATGTTCCGATAGCCTCGTTTACTTTCATCTCGCACAAGCACGTTGCCGATGCCGGGCGTTGTTGCCTCAACGAAGGGCGCTGTCTGGAGCAGAATTCGTTCTATCGTCCACGAGTAGATCAGCGGCGGCATGCCCGGCAAAGCGTGCAGGCGTTCAAAATAGAAGAAGGGATCAATACCAAGGCCAATCCTTCCCGTCACCCAGTCCCCGGCGGCCAGTCCTTCCAGCGGCGATGATTCTCGATAGGCCAGCAGGCCAAAGTCGAGCACCCACACGTCCTTCTGGCACAGAACAATGCGTGCCACCACATCATAGTAGCAGTCCGTTACCCAGGTGCAACGCGGCTGCGACTGCTCGGTGAGTTCCAGCGTTTTTGCCCAGAATTCGAGAGCCACCTCGCACTCGTCGCCCTTGGCGAAGTCGCCGTAGTTGCCGTCCTGAACGATCCATGACGCAAGGTTGAGCTTCCAAGGGTCACTCATACGTGTGCCTCCTGATTCGCAGCAACAGGTCGTTCATCGCTCCCCGAGCCGACGGCTGCTCCGGCAGGTGGCTTTCCTGACCGGCGCGTTCCAACTCCGCCGTCAGCCGCTCGTACTCTCGCTCGTAAAACTCCAAGTCCGCGGCGGCCAGGCAGCCACGCTCGCCGCCCTCGACCTTGCGGGCAACCAGGTCGGCGATCTGCGGCAGGCGGAACGTCTCGTTCAGCCGCAGCAGGTTCGCCTCGACCTCGCCGCTCTGCATCAGGTGGATGCCGGTCAGCAGCACGCGGTAGACGTAGAGAAGCGGCTTGACGCGGGGCGGCGCGTCCTTCCGGAACAGGTTCCACTGCGTCCGGGCGAAGCCGAGGTAATGGTGCACGTGGTGCCGCGTGATGCAACCGCGGCCGAGGGCCTTGAGTTCCTCGTGCTCCGGCGTCGTGTGGACCACCAGTGGCGAATAGAGTTGCTCCAGCACGTAGCCGTTCTTCTTCAGCATCAGCCGCATGAACTTCCGCACGTCGTGTGTCACGAAGTCCAGCTCGATGTCGCCCGGTGCCGCCGGCTTGTGCGACACCTCGACCGTCTCCTGCGGGGGATCGAGGCCCAGAAACGCCTCTGCCGGCAGCACGTGCGCCCCGCGCAGATCATAATCCGAATCCGCCGACGGAAACCCATACAGGTGCGCCCCGCTGACCGTGACGAAGAGCAGCGGGTGCGACTGCTCGCTGGCAACAGCAGATAGACGGGCGTTGGGAATATCGGTCATCTTGGCTCTTCCTCTCGCCCAATGGCAAAACCGCAGCATCGACAGGTCTTGCGATACTCGGGACACAAGACACCGCACTGGGGGCAGCGTCGCTCGGTGACACCCTCATACGCCTTCTCCCAGCGTTCGCGGTCAACGCGTTCCTGCTCTTCTTTTCTGGCCCTTGTCGCCCTGGCCGCCTCCGCCATTTCCTCTGGCGTGGCCGTAGCCACCAAGTGGCTCCAGACCGTTCTAAGGATGACACTTGATGTCCCGTCTGCGTCAGAAGCACCGCATGCCTCCCGCAACGGACTTGTCTCGTCCCATAGGCCCAACTCGCTTCTGATGGCCATTCCTAATGAGAAGTGAAGCCCGATGAGATCTTCTTCCGCCATCCCGCGAACCAGCGCAATGTTCGAAGCATCCTGCGCCCATTTCCACGAGAGCACCTCGCGAACAGCTTCTTCGATGGTCCTCGGCTTTCCCCGCATAGGAACCCCCTCAACGTGCCATACTCCGCCGCGCCCTCACCAGGAACGCATTGGCCGCCTCGTAGTCCGGGCGGTCGGGCAAGGCGGTCGTGCGGAACGCCTCGTCGAATTCCTTGTGCAGCGACAGCCGCCACTCGTTGACCTCCGACCATGGCGTGCGGCCGTCACGGATGGCGATCAGGCGGTCCTTGTGCTCGGTCACCTCGACCGGCACCGCGCCGGTCCGCAGCACGCCGATCCCCGACAGGAGCAGCCGCACCAGGTGCATGGCGTGCTTCCACTTGATGCGGCCCTGGTTCCGCAGGTCGCGCTCCAGCTTCTTGAACTGGCTCATCACGTAGGCGTTGTACGTCTGGTAGACAAGCTTCGACAAAAACGCCCCGCGCATGTCCAGCAGTTCCTGCCCGAGCGGCGTCACATGCTCCACCAGCGGCGTATGCAGCACCTCCAGAATGTTTGGATTGGCCTTGAGCGCCAGCACCAAGAACTTCTGGAGCTCCCAGTAGCACTCGTCGGCGTCCTGGTCTTCAATCTGCTCCGGCACGCCATACAGCGACCAGTGCAGCTCCGCCGGCGGCAGGTAGACCCCGCGGCGGTCCACGTCCGATTCGTCCGTCGCCAGCCCGTATGCTCGCGAGCCGATCACGCAGCGATAGATCACGTATTGCCGCAAGTCGCACTCGGCCAGCCGGTCGCGTGACCGACCCGGGTCAAGGTACTGTTTCAGCACCTCGAACTCCCCGCGCCGCAGCGACACCTCTTCGCCGCCCGGAAACCGCACGCGATAGCTGTGCTCCGGATCGGCCGGCGCGCGGACGATCACCCCCATGGCCCCGGCCGCGCGCGGCCCCTTCCTCGATGCGCTCTCGCCCCGCGTCACCACGGCCGTGCCGACGGGCAGGATCGCCGGGAGATTGTCTCGTTCGCTGGTCATGTGTTCAGAGGGACCTCATCCCAATCACGCTCGTAACCGCAAACCCAGTTCAAACCCCAGAGTCTTTCCTGGGCGATACTGGTCGCCCGACGATATTCCTGCGGCGACAAGCCCGCATAGGGCTTGCCGAATGCCGGGAAGTCATTGTCGATTGCGATGAACCAGCCGTTTGCCTCACCGGTTCTGGCCGCCGACACGACGTATTCTGTGTACTTCTCCGGCGGAGTTGGCTTGGTGTACTTGTTTCGGTCGGCCTGTATTTGCGTCGTTCGTGACCTCCAGAGCCAGAACTCCGAAATCTCGCGAGCCTCGTCGACCTCATCCTCCGACCTGTAGGCGGCAGTCTTGAGGAAGTTCGCCGTCGGCTCTCCTGTCTGCGGAATGACGTTCATAATATCGAGCGGCCGGAATTCTTTGTCGTAGGGCGGCATCATGCCCAGTAGCCCCAGCGACCACGCGATGACACCGGCCGACTCAACACGCCAAGAGCCATTCACCCGCTCACGCTCAGTCCACGACCCCACTGGCCGGCCCATAGGGGGGCGTTCTTGGGCAGAGAACCGCGGCATGATTGGCTCGCGCTCCAGCCAGGCCATCAAGTCCGCTGCCTTCGTGCGTGCCTCAGCTTTCTCGGCCTCGGTTCCAGCGCTGGCCATTTCCCCTTCGAAGTAGGCTCGGGCGCCGATGCACATCAGGCAAAGCAGCCTTCCAGCAGCATCTCCCGGCGACGGTGGCTCGGGCTTCCAGTCTTGCTCGTTCATGTGCCATCTCCACATCGCTGAACAGCCGTGAACACCGCCATCTGCGTCGGCGGGCCGAGGGCTGGGTCCTCGGGGCCGACGGGCAGGAAGCGGACAGTATAGCCGAAACGCTCGGTCACGGCTTCGGCCCAGGTGCGGAACTCCGCCCGCGTCCACTCGAAGCGATGGTCCTTGTGCCTCAGCGGAGGCGAGACGATAACGGTGTCGGCCGCTGCACGTTCACCCTTAGTCTCCGCGGGCTTCGCGTCGCCCGCCAGATTCGCCCACAAGACGTTGTACTCTCGGTTCGGCGTCGTGAGGACAATCGTCCCCGGCCGGGCGCACTCGAAGAGCACGCGCTCGAAGGCCGCCAGGCGCGGCGGATCGAGATGCTCGATCACCTCGACCACGGCTGCGGCGTCGAAGCCTTCCAGCCGCCGGTCGCGGTACATGAGCGATCCGTGCAGCAGCCGCAGGCGGTCCTTCTGATGCGGCGGCAGGCGGTCGAGGCGCAGCCGATCGGCGGCGATCTCCAGCGAGCGGATCGAAACGTCGAGGCCGATGATCTCGTCAAACTGTTTGTCCTTCATCAACTCGCGCACGAGGTTGCCCTCGCCGCAACCGAGGTCGAGCACGCGCCGGGCCCCGCTCGCCCGCAGCGCCGCCAGCACCGTGCCCAGACGTTCTTCGTTGAGGCTGATGCGAGCCTCGGCCGAGTCCTCCTCGCCGGTGGACGCCTCGTCGTCCAGCGCTGCGACTTCAGGCTCGTCCTCCTGGGCCAGTTGGGCCAGGGCTTGCCGGGCCAGGCTCGGCGCGTGCTTCAGGTAGCGGAAGGTGATGGCCTCCCGCTCCGGATGCGAGGCCAGCCAGCCTTCGCCCTTGGCCAGCAGGTTCTCCATCTCCGCCTGGCCGACGTAGTAATGCTTGCGATGGTCGAAGACGGGCACGAGCACGTAGAGGTGCGTGAGCAACTCCTTGAGTGTGGTTGTCTTCGACAGCTCCACCGTGAAGTACGGGCTGTCGCCCCAGTCAGCGAACGTCTCGTCCAGCGGGTGCGGCGCGACGGTAAGGGCGTAGCCGAGCGGCTCGAAGACGCGCCGCAGGAACGCCTCGCCTCCGCGGCACGGCAGCACGGCGATGCGGGCCACCAGCGGCAGCGGCGTGTCGACCAATTCGGGCCGCTCTTTGCTCCGACCCTGGAGGGCCGAGCCGAATACCTGGGCGATGGCCACGCTGAGGAACGAGGACGCGACGAACGGCCGATCGTTCACGTACTGGTCGAGCAGCCGCTCGGAGAACCGCGATGGCCCGCGCACGATGCCGACCGGGTCGACGTCCAGGAGCAGCGCCGCCGTACAGTTCTGAGTCGTCGCCTCGGGATAGAACACGTGCGCCCGCCCGAAACTCAGATCGAACGTCTGGCACCGCGCCGGGTTCTTGTGCAACAAATAGCCCACGTCGATGGCGGGATGATGCGTTGTTGAGATGGTCAAAAGCATGGAATTACCCTTCGCTCACACTGATCACGGCATCGTCCTGCAGCTTCGCCTTCTGGAGCGCCTTCTTTATGATGCTCTTGGCCTCGGCGAGATGACGATTGCGGCTCAAGTAGACGTAGACAACATCGCTCGGCGGATGATCGATATCGCTCAACTTCCCCAACCCGCCGTTGACAATTGGTCCCCAGATATCCTCCGCAAACCAGAATACACGGAAGTAGTAGTCATTCGAACGACCGGGAGGAAATCTGATCTCGATTGCCTCGGCCACAACGTGCCTCCTGACCGCAGCCAACCTCGGGAACCACTAGTCCTCCGGCCGTTCGCCTGCGGGGGCCATCTTCACGAGCCGCGGATCGAAGCGGGCCACCGGCTCGACCAGGTCGCGCTGAGCGGCCATCACCTCGTCGATGTCCTTGTACGCCATGGGCACCTCGTCGAGGCCGGCCGAGAGCAGGTCCACGTTGTGGTCGGCCAGGAACTTCTTCGCCTGGTGCCAGGTGAACGTCTCCTTGGCCTTCGTGCGGCTCATCTTCCGTCCGGCGCCGTGGCTGGCCGAGTTCAGCGACGTCGGCTCGCCGCGACCGCGGACCACGTAGCCGGCTGTGCCCATCGAGCCGGGAATGATGCCGAGCGTGCCCGCGGCGGCCGGCGTGGCGCCCTTGCGATGTACGATGACCTGGCGCCCGCCGTGCGTCTCGCGCCAGGCGAAGTTGTGGTGGTTCTCGATGTCCAGCAGCACGTCGACGCCCAAGTGCCGGGCGATGTGCCGATGGATCAACTGGTGGTTGGCGGCGGCATAGCGGCCCATCAACTCCATGGCCGCCCAGTACTCCTGGCCCTCGGCGCTATCGAGGTTGAGCCAGGCCAAGTGGCTGAGTTCGCGCGGCAACTCGCCGTGGCGGCCCTGGGCCAGCTTGCTGTAGTGCTCGGCGACGCCGGCTCCCGTGCCGCGGCTTCCGCTGTGCGAAAGCAGAGCCAGGTAGACGCCGGCCCTCAGGCCCAGATCGTCGCGCTCAAGCGTCAGCGTGCCATACTCCACGAAGTGGTTGCCGCTGCCGCTCGTGCCGAGCTGGCTCCAGGCCTTGTCCTTCAAGGCGATGGTGACCGGCGAGATCGTCCAGTCGTCGTCCATGACCTCATGCTGGCGGCGCTTGCGGAACGTCGCCCCGACGCCGAAGCGCGTCTCGTCCTCCAGGGCACGGACCAGCCGCCCTCGCTGACCGTCGATTGCGTCGACCGGCAGGTCGAGCACCGTCAGTTTCATGCGGCAGGCGATGTCGACGCCGACGGCGAACGGGATGACGGCATTGTCCGTGGCCAGCACACCGCCGATGGGCAAGCCGTAGCCCTGGTGGGCGTCGGGCATGAGCGCACCGGCAACCGACACCGGCAGCGAGCAGGCGTTGCGAAGCTGCCCGACCGCAGACGGCTCCAGGTCGCGGCCCCACTGCCGCCACGGGGCCGGCTCGGTGCGCGGCTGGTAGGTAGCCTGCAATTCTGCCGAGGCGATCAGTGCCGTGGCCATCGCGCCGAAATGCTCATCCGCCTGGTGCGCAGCCGGGTCGGCGGCCACGGCGCGCACGGCCGCACGGATGGCTTCTTTATCCAGTCCCGACGCCGCAGCCGCCGCGATGCACGCGACCGAGGCCTTCATCGCCTCGCCCTTGGGCACGCCCAGGTTCCTCAACTCTCGCGGCTTCATTCCAACTCTCCTCACATCTTCTTCGCCTCAACCTCCCACACACCCCTTGCCTCGTCAACGCAGGCTGTAATGATCTCGGATGGGAGGAACGCCTTGATCACCTCGATGTTCGTCGTCGTATGCCTGCTCGGCGCCACCGTGCGGAACCGTCCGCCGGCGGTGGCCATCAGCACCAGCAGTTGATCGGCCAGATGCTCGCCAACGGGCACCCCCGCGGCCAGGTAGCGCCGCACTTCTTTGGCAACCTTCTCGGCCACGGCCTCGGCTCGCACGCCGTGCTGGCCGAAGCCGGTGAAGACCTCCGTCACGTTCTCGCTCTCGACCTCGATGAGCACGACGTTGCCTGGCCCGACCGGGTCCTTGACGAAGACGATGTCCGGCGGATCGACCACGAGGCCGAGCCTCTTGCCGACCACCTTCAGCTCGCGCAGGGCGATGTCCATCGGCAGTTGTGACACGATGGCCGTGGCCCGTTTACGGTGGATCTCGCCGCGTTCGACCAGTTCTAGCGGCGCGAGCTGGGCGACCGGGTCGATGGTCACGCGGAACCGCCCGCCGCCCGCCGGGTAGAAGCCGTAGCGATCCAGTTCAACGCGGACCTTCGGCCCCATGCGGCCCACCAGCGGCAGGAACGCCCGCTGGAGGAAATCGAACGGCGGCGCCCACGGATTGTGTGTGCCGCCCTCCAGGAGCAGCGTCGACCGCTCCTTGGCCACGAGCAGTGCCGGCAGCACGGTCTGAAGCACCAGCGTGGCGCTGCCGGCCGTGCCGACGGCGAACTCGTAGTGCCCGCCGGAGACCATGCACGGCGTGAACGTCAGTTCCTGCGAGCCGATCGCATCGCCAACAACCTCAGCCCCGCAGATGCCCTTAGCGGCCCGCACGGCCGTCAGGTGCTGGCGCAGAAGGCCCGGTCGGTCGCGTCCGGCGCGAATCTTCTCGATGCGGAATGGCTGCCCGGTGAGCATGGACAGAGCCAGGCTTGTCCGCAGGACCTGTCCGCCGCCTTCACCCATGCTGCCGTCGATGGTAATCATTGCTGCACCTGAGACACGTTGTTCATAACACTCTGAGGGGGCCGGGCCCGATTGCCCGGCCCCCATCATAGCAACTATTCACAGTAAGTTAACCACGCGGTCGGCCAGACCCTTCTCGCCGAGGACCACGTTGAGCTTCGAGTTGCCGGCCACCTTCTCCAGCACCTCCAACTCCCTGAGCCGCATCAGCACCGGGCTGTCGGCCAGCAGCCGCGCCGTGTTGGCCTGCGACCGCATGGCGGCGGTCTCCTCCCGGCGGGCGATCAGGTTGGCCTCGGCCGCCTTCTTGGCTTCGGTCACCTTGTTCATCAGCTCCTTCATCTCGCCCGGCAGGATGATGTCCCGCACGCCCAGCGACACAATCCGCAGGCCGAACTGGGCCGCTCGCTCCTTCACGGTCGCCTCCAACTCGCGAGCCACCGCGTCCTTGTCGGCGAGCAGCGTGTCGAGTTCCTTCGCCCCGACAATCGCCCGCAAGGCCAACTGGGCCTCGCGGTAGAGGGCCTGCTTCACATCCTCGGTCGCGGCGACGGTGAGCGGCGCGTCGGCCACCCGGAAGGTCACCACCGCGTTCAGCCGCAGGGTGACCTTGTCGGCGGTCATGATGTCCTGGCCAGCTACGTCGAGCACGCGCTCGCGCATGTCGACCTGGAAGACGCGGACCTTTCGCGAACTCTTCCAGAAGGCGTGCCGGCCCGCCGGCAGCGTCTCGGTGAAAACGCCGTCCTCGTAGAGGACACCGACGTGGTCCTCCTCGACCGTGACGATTTCCAGTGCCTCCGCCGAAGTCTCCTTGGCCACGATGGCCGCGAGTTCCTTGTGCCGGAAACGCACGGTCCGGGCGTCGACGATCTCGGTGTGAATCTTCCGCTGGCCGGTCCAGATGGCATACAGGCCCGCGCGCAACACGGTGGCGAACCGGCCGTCGATCCAGACGAGGGCCCGCTGGTGGTCCTCGATGTCCAGCACTGTGGCCAGACCCTCAAGGGCGCCCGAGCGGACGATCATGTCGAGCTTCTCGTGGCAGAGCCACGGCGCCCGCTGCGAGACCACGTCCACGCGGACCTTGCCCGGCAGCGACACGAACCAGTGGCGGGCCGTGCCCAGGAGCCCCCGGAACTCGCCGTCCCGGAAGTACAGTCCCTTCTCGTAGCTGTGGATCTTCACGGTCTTCAACATGCTCGTCTCCCTTCTGCTTTCTTGCTGCTCTCACTTGCGATCTTCATTGACGTTCTTCATCATCTCCGCCGGCGATAGGGTCGTCCGGAGGCGGGCTGGTCGTCCGAGCCACGCAGCCTGCTTGCGGAGCGTGCTTGAGGGGCCTCGCGGGTCCGTCCTTCCGGCGGGTTCGTGCCCGCGGCCATTGCCACCGAGACTGCTGGTCGCACTGCCGCCGCACGTTGCCTGCCGGTCGGCACGAACTTCTGTGGCGCCGGTATCCGCACGCTACAGGGCATCGGACCGCGCTGCTGTCGGATGGGCGACGTGATCGGCAGCGATCCTCGTCTTCCCCCCTCCGACAGCCGGTCGGCCGCCTGCCCGCCTCCTTCGGACCAGTCTCGGGTGTCGCATCGCTGCGACGGAGCAGGTTCACAGCCTGCGGTTCGGTGCGGGATTCGAACCCGCAACAGCCAGATTCTGCGCCTGGTGCTCTACCATTGAGCTACCCGATCGTCTGACACCACCTTCGTCAGAACCCGTGCGCGGAACGCGTAGGGCTGATCGCGTGGTCGCTGCCACAAGGCACACCACGAACGAAGCCCGACGTGCCGCCGGCCCGGCGGAATCAGTCTTCACTTGTCATGGAAATCCGCCCAGGACATCGGGCGGCCTTCACGCCTGATTCTACAAGCAGATGCCGTGCCACAAGTCCGAGGCAGGCAAAGAAAAACCCTAACCCGTTGCCATTCCGCAGGTTCCAACTCGCATGGCCAAGGTGGCTGTTTTGAGGCTTGCTATCTCAAATGATAAGTGGTTATCCTAGCGGCTATGAATCCCAAGAAGACGGTCATCTTCGGTCTGCTGGGCACGGTGCTTGACGGGGCTGGCAAGCGCGAGGACCGCTGGCAGAAGTGGCGGCCCACGGTCTCACTCTTTCAGCACGAGGAGTTGCTCGTACACCGCTTCGAGTTCCTGCACGACGAGATCCGTGACGGCTTGGCAGGCCGCGTGGCCGCGGACATTGCCACTGTCTCCCCCGAAACGAAGATCTGCCAGCACAAGGTGCAGTTCCGCGACCCCTGGGACTTCGAAGAGGTCTACGGCACCCTCCACGACTTCATGCACGCCTATCGCTTCGATCCGGATCGGGAGGATTACCTGATCCACATCACCACCGGCACCCATGTGGCCCAGATCTGCATGTTCCTGCTGGCCGAGTCGCGGGCCTTCCCTGGCAAGCTCATCCAGACTGCCCCGCCACACCGCAGTCGGAGGCCGAATACCGGCAGCTATACAATCATCGACCTCGACCTGTCGAAGTACGACCGCCTCGCCTCGCGCTTCCGCCAGAAAATGCGCGACGACGTGTCCTACCTCAAGTCCGGCATCGAGACCCGCAACGCCGAGTTCAACCGCCTGATCGAGCGGATCGAGCGCGTCGCCCTGCACTCCACGGCGCCGCTGCTGCTGACCGGACCCACCGGCGCCGGCAAATCGCTCCTGGCCCGCCGCATCTACGAACTCAAGCACCAGAGGCGTCAGGTGGCCGGACCGTTCGTCGAGGTCAACTGCGCCACGCTGCGCGGCGACGCGGCCATGAGCGCCCTGTTCGGTCACGTCAAGGGCGCCTTCACCGGCGCCGTCAGTGACCGGCCGGGGTTGCTCCGCGCTGCCGATGGCGGGATGCTCTTTCTCGATGAGGTCGGCGAACTCGGCACTGACGAGCAGACGATGCTCCTGCGGGCCGTGGAAGAGAAGAAGTTCCTACCCCTCGGCAGCGACCGCGAGGTGGCCAGCTCGTTTCAACTGGTCTGCGGCACCAATCGCAATCTCCAGGCCGACGTCGCCCAGGGGCGGTTCAGGGAGGATCTGTTGGCCCGGATCAACCTCTGGACGTTCCGCCTGCCGGGCCTGCGGGACCGCACGGAGGACATTCCGCCAAACCTCCAGTATGAGCTTGACCAGTTCGCCCGCTCGACGGGCGCCCACGTGACCTTCAACAAGGAGGCCGCGAGCCGCTTCCTGGCCTTCGCCGCCTCGAGCGAGGCCGCCTGGACCGCCAACTTCCGCGACCTGAATGGGGCGGTGGTCCGCATGGCCACGCTGGCCCCCGGCGGACGGATCACGGTCGGGGAGGTCGAGGAGGAGATCGCCCGGCTGAAGGCCGCTTGGCGGCGCGAGGCGATGACCGGCTCCGATGAAGACGTCCTGCGCAGGATGCTGTCCGACGAGCAGTTCGACGAGTTGGACCGTTTCGACCTCGTCCAACTGGCCGAGGTCATCCGCACTTGCCGTCACTCGCGATCCCTGTCCGACGCCGGCCGCGCCCTCTTCGCCGCCAGCCGCCGCCGGAAGAGCAGCGCCAACGACGCCGACCGCCTCCGCAAGTATCTGGCCCGGTTCGGCATCGACTGGCACGACCTGTTCAGGGAATGACGCCCACGAACCAGGAGGCCCGATGGCCTGTTACGGCCGCATCGCTCCGGGCCCTCTACGCTCGGGGGTGCTCTTCGGCCACAATGCTTGCCGATCGCTATCTGGCCCCTTATACTTCCGCATTCGCACTGGGATGGAGCCCGGCAGGCAGTCTGTCGGTTGGCCTCGTTTCTGTGCGACATACCGACGGAGTGCCTGATGAGCAGGACGAACGAGGATCGCGAGAAGACTGATGACCGGTCAGCCGTAAAACGGGCCAACCTGGTCGATTTCTGGCTGCGGGACAGCGATCTCTGGTTGCTTCTGACCGGCACGGTCGCCGCCCCGGCAGCGACTGCCGGAGAGAATCGAATCTCGCCCACCTGGATCGCCTGGGCCAAGCGGACGGTGATGGATGTCAGTTTCGTGCCCGCCCGTTCTCGGAGCAAGCCCGAGGCGGGGCTCAGCCGCGATGACGCGCTGACGCTGTACCTGTGCCGGCTAATGAGAATTCGCGACTCGATGGACCCCGATGGCGACCCGGTGCGTCACAGCGCCGTAGAACTGGAGAACCTACTGCTCGGCGCGGCCCATGCCGCCCACCTGGGGATCGACCTGTGCCGGCTGGACAGCCCCGACCGCGGCGGCAGCGAAAGCGTTCTGGGCCATGCCCTGCACGTGGGCGTGATTCAGGCGTACCCGGCCGGCACTGAACAGACTGCCAAGCCCGGCAACCGGCCGGCAATCACCTACGGACTGACGATGCTGGGTAAGAACGCCGTCGATGAGGCCAATGCCCCACCGCCGTTTCGGTGGTCGCCGGAAGACGTGGCGGAGTCGGATTGGCCGGATGACGACTCGGATGAGTCCTACGATGCTCTGTGGCAGAGGACGCCACTGAAGCTCTCCGCGAGGAGAAAAAGCCTGATGGCCCGCCTCGGCATCGAGCCGGACCGCCACGACGCGAAAGTCATCCACTGGTTCGGCAAACGCCTCTATCTCGGCGGCGAGCATACCCAGATCGCACAGCTGTTCTGGCTGCTTGCCGGACGTATCGGGCACACCTGCCCCTGGAGCGAGGTGTGTGTCGCGGTCTTCGGCAGGAGCGTCCACGAAGAAGCCCGCAGGCGTGAGGTGAAGAAGATCCGGCAGCACGTGCGTCAGGTCGTCAGCAAACTGCGCAACCAGCTGAAGGAAAAGAAGATCGACGACCACGTTTCCATCACCTGCGAGAATCCCAAGGAGCTCCCGTCCTACACGATGCACCTGCGGTCCTGAGGCCGCCCCGGGCCGCGCCGCCTCGGCCCCGCGGATGATTTCTGCGATTTCCCGCCAGAAACTCGAATAGCGCGCAGGAATAGTCACAGAATCTCCCTCCTTCATAAATAGAGGGACGTCGCGGCGGCGGCGTGCCGTTCGGGCTCGGTCCGCGCGGTGGCCGGCGCTGCGCACTCCATCCATGCGTGGCTTCTCGCGATCCACCTGCAACGCCAAAAACGCCCCGCCGGGGAGGTGGTCCACGTGGCGAGTGGACACTTTTCGCCGCCACGGGGTAAGTAACGAATAGGGGCACTGTTCTCTGCGGCGGCCAGCCAGGCGATCTGAGGTGGTGCGCCTTGAGCTGCGAGACCGGCGGAAACGCATCGTCCTGCGGTGTTGCGCCGCGGTCCGAGCCACGGTCCGCAGACGCGGCGTTTTGAGGATATGCCTCGTGGCGTGGAAGAAGAATCCGGGAATTCACCTGACAGATTCGGTCCAGCTGCAGAAGTAGAGGACGGGAAGAACAAGCGGTCTGCCGACACGGGGCGCCCCGTGGCTCCGGGCGGTCCGGTGCTGTTGACAAAGAGGAGAGCCATCGAGGCCATCCACCAACGAAAGGAGACTTATGGTCGCATTAGCCCAGATGCTTGACGTGGCAGTATTAGCCCGGTCGTACCTGACCGAGGGCCTCTGTGTTCTGCCGGCGGAGCCGGAGCGCAAGTTCGTCTCGCAGTCGGTCGGGGCATGGAAGCCCTGTCAGAACCGGTTGCCAACCGAGCAGGAACTGGACGCCTGGCTGACCAACCGGCCGGGCGGGCTCTGCCTGGTCTGCGGCGCGGTCTCCGGCAACCTGGAGGCCATCGACTTCGACCTGGCCGGCGAAGCCTTCGAGCCGTGGCGGCGCAAGCTCCGTGAGGCCGCTCCGGAACTCCTCGAACGCCTGGTGATCGAGCGAAGCCCGTCGGGCGGCTGGCATGTCTTCTACAGGTGCCACGGGCCGGTGTGCGGCAGCATCAAGCTGGCCCAACGAAAGCACCTGGTGCCCAACGGTGACCCCGTGGTCATCACCGGCAAGCGCTACGAGCCCCGCCAGGACGCTGCCGGCCAGTGGCACGTGATGCTGACGCTGATCGAGACCAAGGGTGAGGCGGGATTGGTTCTCTGCGATCCGACGCCGGCATACGAACTGACGCAGGGTCAACTCACCGACCTGCCCGTGATCACCGAGGCCGAACGGGAGATGCTCCTGGAGGCCGCCTGGTCGCTCAACGAGTACCGGCCTGAGCCGGTCAATGGACCGACCACGCCCGTCGAGCCAACCGGGGGCCTGCGGCCGGGTGACGATTTCAGTCGCCGCGGTGACGCTCGGGCGATCCTCCGCAAGCACGGCTGGACCCTGGCCCGCTCGGGCGAGAACGAGTATTGGCGGCGGCCGGGCAAGGACCACGGCTGGTCGGCGACGCTCAAGGACGGCGTGTTCTACGTTCACAGCACCAACGCCCCGCCCTTCGAGGAACAGCATGCCTACGGCCCGTTCGCCGTGTACACCCTGCTGGAGCACCGTGGCGACTACAGCGCCGCCGCATCCGCCCTTCGGACCGAGGGCTATGGAGACGATGGGCCAGTTGGCGAGATCTTCTGTACCGAACGGGAGTGGCCCGAGCCGCTCCCGCTCGACGATCCTCAGCCGCCGCCCATGCCGTCGAGGCTGTTGCCCGGCTGGCTGGGCATGATGGCCGAGTGCATCGCTGAGGCCACGGAGACGCCCATGGAGATGCCGGGCCTCTTGTGTCTGGCCGCCGTGGCCACGGCTGCCCAGGGGCGGTTCAGCGTGCGGCCGGAGGCGGGCTACTTCGAGCCGGTCAACATCTGGGCCGCTCCGGGCATGAAGTCGGGTCAGAGGAAATCGGCCGTTCAGAAGCTGGCCACCGCTCCGCTCCTGGACTGGGAACGAGAGCAGGGCCGGGCGGTCGCCGAACAGTACAAGGCCGTGGAGTCGCAGTTGCGGACGGTCGAGGCCCGGGTGACGAAACTCCGCGCCCGCTGCGCCAACGAAGACGATCCCGCCGAGCGCGATCGGCTCCAGCTGGAGCTCGAGGAACTGGAGGCGTCCATGCCGGTGTTGCCGGTGGCGCCTCGCCTGTTCACCCAGGACGTCACCCCCGAGCACCTGGGCACCATGCTGGCCACGCACAACGAGCGGATGGCGGTGCTCTCCGACGAGGGCGGCATCTTCGACATCCTGGCCGGCCGCTACTCCAGCGGGGCGCTCAACCTGGACCTGTTCCTCCAGGCACACAGCGGCTCGCCCGTCCGCGTGGACCGTGGGTCGCGGCCCTCAGTGCTGCTGAACCATCCGCTCCTGACGATTGGTCTGTCGCCGCAACCCGACGTCCTGCGGAGCCTGAACAACAAGCCCGGCTTCCGCGGCCGCGGGTTGCTGGCACGCTTTCTGTACGCACTGCCGCAGTCGAAGATGGGTTATCGCGACCTGGAGCCGCGCGAGGTGCCGCCCCAGGTAGCCGATCGCTATGCAGCCGGCCTGCGGGCCCTCCTGGCCACACCGCAGCACTACGACAATTCACGGGACGAGTACTTCCCGCACACGCTGATGTTCGACCACAACGCCTATGAGGCCTGGAAGGCGCACCAGCGGCGCGTTGAGGTCGAACTGCGCGACACCGGCCGCTTCGCCCATATGACCGACTGGGGCGGCAAACTGCCGGGGGCCACGGCTCGCGTATCCGCCCTGATGCACTGCGCCCAGTGGGCACTGGAGCCCGGCAACCCGGTGGATCACCCGATCGCGGAGGATACCGTCTCGCGCGCCGTCCAGTTGGGCGAACTGCTGGCTGAACACGCCCTGGCCGTCTTCGAGTTGATGGCCGACGGCGGAGAACTGGAGGCCGCCCGGATCGTCTGGAAGTTCATCCTGGCAAAAGAGCTGACCGCCTTCAACTTCAGCGAGGTCTGGCATCCCCTGCGCGGCACCTTTAAGAAGAGCGAGGCTATCGAGCCGGCGCTGGAGGTGCTCCTGGACCACAACCTGATCCTGCCAGCCGACGGCGCGGAGAAACCCCGCCGCGGTCGCCGCGGCCGGAAGTTTGTCGTCAACCCGCGGGCCAGAGACCTAGCGGCTGCCTGACCGTTCCTGTCATTCTTGTCATTGTTGTCACCGCTGCCTTAATAGAGATTCTGAGTATACCTTCTTAACTCTCTGTGTGATCCGAAATCGGCCTTAAGCTGAGAGAGTGACACGACTTACGACGCCAATGACCACGGTTTCGGCCCTGGCGGAACCGGTGATCTCTATCCGGCGAAGTGATGACAAGAATGACAAGAATTCCCCCGCCTCACGGCAACGGGCTGCCGCGAAGACGGGCAAGTGGGCTGGCCCGAAAGGAGGACGCCGGAGGCTGAACCGTAGTGGCGAGTTTGTGCTGGCAATGACCCGAAGATCCATGAAAGGAACGAGAGAATGGAAGGCTTCGTGGTTGAGAGCGATGTGTTGTCCGAGTGGTTGAGGACCTTCTTTCTGGACGACGACGGGGAGGTGTTCCTGCCGTGCGGGGCGTTCGCCGATGAGCGGACGGCCTTGCTGTGCCTGGCACACGACGGCGTGCAGATGGTCCGCAATGAGGGCCACATCTACGCACCGGCGTCGTGGATCGCTAAGGAGTACCCCCGTTGGGCAAATACCGTTCGCATCATCGCCGACAAGGCCCGAGCGAATGCATGTCGGTGCGCCAGTGCGGCGCAGTGACCTTGGGCCGTGGTTCCTCCCTGGCGATTCTTTCCGCCGGGGGCAAGCGGAACAGTCGGGCGGCTGCTTTTTGTTTGTGCGGGCAGCGAACACGCCGAGGGCCAGCCCGCTGGGAAGGTCGCGTAGGTACTACCGGAAGCAGGATTCTTTCGAGGCCACGGGGAACAGTCGAGGTCCATAGCAGAGTTTGTTCAAGGGCGCGTAGCTTCTGCCGTAACGCGCAGGTCAAGGGAGGGCATCGCCGCCATGTTGACGATCTGGACACGCCGTGGGCTGCTGGAGGCCTCCTGGCGGCGCCGGGGTGACCACCGCGGTTGCTACCGGCGGGTGTGCCCTGTTTGTGGCACCGTGTTCTACGCCGGGCGGCCGCAGGCCACGTACTGCCGCGCTGCATGTCGGCAGCGGGCTTATCGCCGCCGGCGGAAGATGCGGCGCCGGTCGGCTCCGGCACGTGGCGTGGAAGCGGGCAAGACGGGGCGATGAAAGAGCATTGATAACTGGAATCTGACCAAGGAGGTCTCAATGGTAATGATGGCCGTGACGAAGGGCATTGCGGAGGACAGGCAGGCAGACCACATGATGGTTTCTGATGGCGGGTGTCGACAGGCCGGCGGGGATGGCGCATTGCGGCAGTTGGAACCAACGGCCGACGCAAAGCGGGCGCTGCTGGCCCGTGGCGGCACCGGCCACGATCTGCTGCCGCGGAGCCACCCGAATCTGCCGACACTCATGACAATCCACGAGGTGGCCGACTTGCTGCGCTGCTCGACGCGGACGATCCACCGGCTGATCGACCGCGGCGAGATCCCCAGGCCGTTGCGGTTCGGCACGCTCCTGCGCTGGCCGCGGACGCAGATTGAAGGGTGGCTGGCCGAGGGCTGCCCACGGGCTGAGCGCGAACTGGTGGCGGTGTGATGCCGCAGGGCTTGAATCACCCCGGTTCCCCTTGAGGTGTGGGGCACTTTGAGCCTGACTGTGTCACACGGGCCGCGGGGACGGTACCCCGGCCCAGGCGAAACGAGGCAATTGGCTGCGATCTGCAAAGTGACGTTCCCGATCCACCGTACGAAGGAGGTAACAGAATGCTGGTGAAACGCCGACATTCCCGCCTGATTCCCGAGGGAGCCGTCATCTTCGAGAGAGACGGCAAGGACTATGCCCGTTGGGCGTTGCCCACGGGGCGGGCGGTTACCCGTCCGCTGAATCGCAAGGGCAACCGCGTGGTCGAAGAGTCGCCGTGCTGGTACGTCCGCCTGCGCCACCCCGCCACGAACAAGTGGCGGGAGTGGCGGGCGTATCGCGACCGCCAGGCCTCGCAGGCGATGGAGATCGAAATCATCCGCAAGATCGAGCGCGGCGAGGTCGGGCTCGTGGGCCGCGCGTCGGCTCACGGCAAGACCAGCATCGACGAGCACCTGCGGGCCTTCGAGGAGCACCTCGAAGACAAAGGCAGCACGCAGGACCACGTCGAGAGGACGCTCGCCCGGTGCCGCTGGTTGGTCAAGAACATGGAGGCCAAGGTTCTCGGGGACATCACGGCCGAGGGCATCGACAGTGCCCTGGCCGCCCTCCGTCGCGGCGGCGCCAGCGTGGCGACGTCGAATGGTTATCATCGAGCCGTGCGGACGTTCTGCCGGTGGCTGGTCCGGACGAAGCGGATCGCGGAGAACCCAGTGGCCGACCTCACGTGCCTGAAGGTCTCCGAGGCGGACCGCAGGCGTCGACGCCGCCCCTTGGACGACGAGGAGTTGACCCTCCTCCTGGCCGCCGCGCGGAGGTCGCCAGAGCCGTTCATGGGCCTGTCGGGGCCGGACCGGGCGATGCTCTACCTGGTGGCCGCTAACACGGGGCTGCGGGCCAGTGAACTCGCCAGCCTGACGCCGGAGAGCTTCGAACTGGACGCCGACCAGCCAATCGTCCGCTGTCGGGCTGGGTACACCAAGAACGGCGAGGAGGCCGAGTTGCCACTGCGGCAGGACATGGTGGCGACGTTGCGAGAGTGGCTGGCCTCCAAGCCATCATGCGAGTCCGTCTGGCCGGGCAAGTGGGCCAAGGAGCGGCGTGGGGCCGAGATGATTCGGATCGACATGACAGCCGCCGACCTAGACTGCGAGGACGACCGTGGCCGCGTGGCCGACTTCCACGCCTTGCGGCACACGTTCATCTCGAACTTGGCCCGCGCCGGTGTCCATCCCCGCAACGCCCAGGCCCTGGCCCGCCACAGTACCATCGACCTGACGATGAACGTCTACACCCACGTCAGCATGAACGACCTAGGCCGCGACGTCGAAAGCCTGCCCGCCCTAGATATGGCCAAGGGCGACACTGCCGCCGAATCCTGGGCCGCCGCGACGGAGGAGTCTGTTGCCGAGACCGCCCAGCCTGTCCCTGCCACTTCGGTGTCCGCGGAGTTGTCCAACTTGGCCTCGAACTGGGACTCGCTGCCCGACCACATCCGCAATGTAATCGTCTCGCTGGCTCGTGCTTGAGGCGTCCCAACAGCTTCTCCGCCGCCTCCATGGTGCGTTCCACGCAGAAAACTGGACTTGCACATGCCCGAAAGCCGAATAGAATAGCCGGAGAATCTGGCTGAATACCGTACTTTCTATTCAGGCGGTCCGCCCATGGGACAGGAAAGCAACTCTCAGAAAGCCAAGGCCATCTTCCGCAAACACGGTGGCCTGCTCAGAACCCGGGACATCATTGCCCTGGGCGTGCAGCCACGCACGCTCTATGCCATGCGGGACGCTGGTGAACTGGAGCGGGTAAGCCGCGGTCTCTACCGCCTGGCCGATCTGCCGCCGCTCGGGAACCCTGACCTCGTCACCGTCGCCATGCGAATTCCCCAAGGCGTCATATGCCTGATCTCTGCTCTGGCCTTCCACGAGATCACCACACAGGTGCCGCACGAAGTCTACGTTGCCCTGGGGCCAAAGGCAAAGAAACCGCGCATCGATCACCCGCCCATCCGGATCGTATGGCTGGGGGATAGGGTGCTCACACAAGGAGTAGAGACGCACGAGATTGATGGCGTTTCGGTCAACATCTTCGGCCCCGAGAAGACGGTGGCCGACTGCTTCAAGTTCCGCAACAAGATCGGGCTGGACGTGGCCATCGAAGCGCTGCGCCTGTGTCGCCAGAGGAAGAAGTCCAGCGTCGAGAAGCTCCTGCACTATGCCCGCATCTGTCGCGTCGAGAAAGTCATGAAGCCTTACCTGGAGGCGATGCTGTGAGCAAGAAGCCGGTCACGAATATCGCCGCCAGCGTTCGTCAGCGCCTTTCGAACTTGGCCCGAGAGAAAGGCAGGCCGTTCAACGAAATCCTCCAGTACTTCGCCATGGAGCGGTTTCTCTATCGGCTGAGCGAATCGCCGCACCGCGACCGTTTCGTGCTGAAAGGAGCCCTGCTGTTCACTGTGTGGCAGGCGCAGGCAACCCGGCCGACGATGGACATTGACCTACTGGGGCAGATCAGCAACTCCATCGACGGGATTATCGGCGTCTTCCAGGCTGTCTGCCAACAGCCGGTTCATGCGGACGGCTTGGTATTTGACCCTGCATCGGTCAGCGCCGAGAGGATTCCGGAGGATGCCCGGTACGACGGCGTCCGTGTGACCGTGCGTGGCACGCTCGGCACGGCCCGAATCTCGTTGCACGCGGACATCGGCTTCTCGGACGTTGTGGTGCCACCGCCTTCCGAAGTCGACTATCCGAGCCTGCTCGGAATGCCTTCACCGAAGATCTGCGGCTACAGCCGCGAGACTGTTGTCGCTGAGAAGTTCGAGGCCATGGTCTCTCTGGACGTCCTCAATAGCCGCATGAAGGACTTCTACGATCTGTGGTTCCTGGCCCGCAACTTCGACTTCGACGGCGCAATCCTGGCCGATGCCCTCGCCAAGACGTTCGCCAATCGCGAGACTGTTGTCAGCGCCGATCCCGTCGCGCTGACGGCAGAGTTTCACGGCGCACTTGAAAAACAGACCCAGTGGCGGGCCTTCATAGGCAAGAACCGCCTCGCAGATGTCCCGCACGATCTGGCCGAGGTCACATTCGCAATCGCTGCCTTCCTGAGGCCGGTTTCCGCTGCCGTCGCCGCCGCGAGGGCTTTCGAGGAAGTATGGCGCCACCCCGGCCCTTGGCGACGGCCCAGTCGGGCAGAGTAGAACTAGGGATCGAGCTCGTACAGCTCCCTGACTGCGGCATCAACTTCCCTTCGCAGTTGCTGCTGCTTCCGCCAATCGCCATGCTCGGCCAATACCTGCTTCACGAGGTCGCTGAGCCTGGTGACCTGTCCCGTGTCCGTCTCCCGCGGGTCAGGAACTGGAAACCTTCTCAGGGCTGAGACACGGTACGTATGGTATCCACGTCCCATGCTGGGCATCGTTTGTTCGGCGTATTGCCAGAACACCCCGCTGTTGAAAATGCCAAGCAGGTAGTAGGGAGAGATGTCCGGGGCGTCCGGTATGACACACACTACGCTGCCTGCACACAGCAGGTTCTGATTCAGGTCGAGGGTGAACCCACAACCGCCGTCGATGGCTCCGGACGCGAGCTTCGGCGAGACGAGAAATCGCTGAGGGTTCCGCAACTGGGGAGCGTACCAAGGAAGTGGCTTGTCCTTGAACCTCCGCTGCAGCCAGTCCCTGCGGTCTGCAACGTACCCAAATGTGAGTGGAAAACGCTGTCGGAACTCATCCTCGGGCAACACGTTGCCGCCTCGGTCGAACGGGTAGATGCATGCCGAACTCCCGGGCGGAGGACAGTATCCCCTGATCTCCCGCCCGCGAAGGGTAGTCAGCAGGGCCCCGGCTTCCACGGGCAGCACATCGCCATACTCCCGGCTCTTGACGAAAACCTGGCCGTCCGATTCGGACGAAACGATCTTGACCAGAAAGACCTTGTCTGCCCCGGTGGAACAGCCCTGAACCACCTCGACCGGCAATTGTCTCAACTCCTTGCCCACGGAGCGAATGTGAGACAGGAAGCGACCATCGTCAGACGATTCGAAGGACCAAGTGTCGCCAGTGCACGCGTCGGGCGGCAACTGATGCACCGCGACATCAGAACGTGAGCAGGGCTCTGCGGTGGCTAGTGATGTCAGCTTTTCCCGCACGTCCCCTTCTCCCACAATCCAGACGTGTCGTGGGCTTGGGCAAATCCCTGTCTTCGCAACACTGAGGAGGGCAATCTGCGTCGTGGCATCGGGGTACACCTTGCTGTCCTCAAACTCGACGATCTCCTCGACCACCGCGTGATCGGCAACGAACTCCCTGAGGGCTCTGCCGCTGTCGGACCGGAGGAACGATCCCGATACGCTCATGCCCAGTCGACCGGAACAGGATAGCGATGTGATGGCCTTCTCCAGGAAGAGCATGTAGAGGTCAAACTGGCCGCTACGGGCAGTCTTGAACTCGCGTCGGTACGCCTCGACACGGTCCGGCTGTGTCTTGTAGAGTTGCTGGAGTCGAACGAATGGCGGGCTGCCAAAGATGGCGTCAAACTGCGGCGACGCGTTGACATCCTCCCGGTCCGACCAGCCGGGTGCGAGAAAGTCCCGGCAGATGATGTTCTCCGCCAAGTCGGGAATCCTGTCACAATCGGAGGCGTCGCCGCCCTCCGCGACAACGGTGTCCCATACGGCAAGCAGCACGACGCGTCGGGCCCAGGCCGTCGACCTGGGATCGATGTCGCTACCGAATATGCTTGCGTCCGCCACATCCAAACGCTGTTGCGTGGAAAGACGTGAGGCGCCTCTCGCGGTACGGCTGGCTAACAGATAACGCAGCGCGGCAACAAGGAACCCACCACAACCACAAGAGGGATCAAGAACACGAATCGGCCAGAGAGATCGCGAGGCCCCTGGGCAAAGCAGTGGTCCGAGCACCCGGCTGGTGACATAGTCCACTATCGCCGCTGGCGTGTAGTGAACTCCGTGGTCATAGCGCTGCGACCCTTGGCCCGAACCGCCGCGCAGCCTTCGCCAGGCGTTCAGCGGTTGCCCAACGCAGAGCTCATGGAATTCGCCGAGTAGAGTGATGGGCATCGCGGGAGTGCCGAGATGGTCTACCGCTTTGCCGATCTGAGTCTCCCAGGGGCTGCTCAGTATGGTCGAGGGAATGGGCAGTGTGTTGCCGACGCCGAAGGTTTGCTGCACCGCGGCAAGAATCGGGGAGGCGGTTCTTGCCGCCAAACGCTCGCAGAGCTGCGTCAGGGTCAGACTTTCCGTCCCACCGATCACGCCGGCGATGTTCGGCACGGCATCACTGGCTCGGTCACGAGCGTACTTCACCATCAGCGAAAGGCCGATTGCGGCGTCTATCGTTCTCGCCAGGTCATCGGCTGGCGGCGTGGGATGCGCTGCTCGCAACCACTCATCCCAGAAGTACTGCCGTCACTTGTCAATGTACTTCAGGCAGTGGACAACCGCCCGGTGTGAAGGCTCTCCCAGCGGATCGAGAATTCGCGGCATCCGATCGACGGTCGGTGTTGGCTGAGCACTCAATGCTGTTCCTCCTTGATGTGGATCACAACACGCAGTTGCAGCGGCCGATGGCGGCGGCGAGGCCGAGGGCCTCGAAGACGCCGGGCTCCTCCAGGCAGAGGGCGACCTCCAGGTCGGGCCGGCGTCGGCGGAGGCAGGAGATCAGGTGGTCGTACATCTCGACCCGCAGCGGTTCCTCATATCGCGAGCGGCCGTCGGGCGAGGTCTCGCCGTGCTCGTCGAGCAGCCGCGAGATCAGGTTCGTCCGGCCCAGCTTGGCGTCCATCAGTCGTCGGGCGTGCGCGTAGCTACAGATGCCGCCCAAGGTGATCCGCGCGAGCGGCACGGCGGCGAATAGACTGTCGATGAACCGTTCGTAGGCGTCGCGCCAATCAGCAATGGGAATGAGTGGCATGATGACCGCCCGCACCGGATAGCCCGCGGCGGCGCAGCGTTGCATGGCCTCGACGCGAGCCTCCACCGGCGGCGTGTCGGCCTCGAACTGGCGCACCACCTCCGGTGGGTTCAGCGACCACGACAGGATCGTGTGCCCGCGGTGGTCTAAGTCGAGCAGGTTGCCGATGTCGGCCGATTTCGTGAGCACGATCATCCGGGCCGTCGGGTGTTCGGCGAAGAACGGCACGAGCTGTCGCGAATAGCCCGTGAGCCGCTCGAGCGCCAGGCCGTCCTGGAGCTTGCCGAGGTAGAACGCCGTCGGCTCATCGAGCCGCCGCGCCGCCCGGTCGATCTCGGAAAGGATCTCCGGCAGGTTCACGTAGACCTTCACCGTCGGCGAGAACCACACGCCCGGCGTCCCGGCCAGGTAGCAGTAGTGGCAGCCGTAGGGGCAGAAGCCGTACGGCGAGAAGTGCCAGTAGTTGGGACACGTGTTGCCGGCTTCCTCGCTGCGACGGACGGCGCTCCGGTGCACGGCGAGCACGAGCGTCCGCTTGCCGCGACGGTGCAGCGCCAACGGATCGCCGCGGCCGAGGTCGATGCGATTGTGCGGCTTGTCGAGCCGCTCGACCACCTCTGCATCCGGAAACGCCGCCACCGCCCGCTCAACCACCGCCCGCCGGTCCGGCGTGTCCCTGCAGCCCCGCGTCAGGACGATCCACTGTGGGTTGAAGGTGAAGGACCCTGCCGCCGCGGTCCCCGTGACGTTCGCCGAAGCCTTGCCCATCGCATCGCCCTTTTTCGCTTGAAACCGCCGACCAGATACCTAATATATACCTAACACCAAAGACCCGGGTTGTCAAGCGCCAAACCGCCGTGCTGGCGACGGCCGTAGACACAGAGCAGGCGAACACCAGATCAACAGGACTACGATTGGGGACCCATGCAGCCGTCGCGAAAGGGCACATCGTTGCTGTTCTCAGAATCGCAGCTTGGCATCCGTGAGCCGGTGCTCGTGATCGCGTGCCTGCTCGGCATTCCCTGCCGCTGGCATGGCCGCCGCCCGAAGAAGCGTGACGCGCTGATCGCCAGACTCCAGCAGCGCTATGTGCTGGTGCCGGTCTGCCCTGAGCAACTCGGCGGCATGTCGACGCCACGGACGGGAGAGACGCTCTGCGGGCACACCGGCGCGGACGTGCTGGATCGCGGCTACCGGATCATTGCGCCGGAGACCGGCGAAGACGTTACGGGCTTCTACATCAAGGGCGCCCAGTACACGCTGGAGATGGCCAGAATCGTGGGCGTCACCAAAGCCTACCTCAAGAGCGGCAGCCCGGCGTGCGACATCGAGGGCGTGACCGGCGAGACCCTCTTACGCGCTGGCATCAAGGTAATCCGCGTCGGCTGAGGTGTGCGCCTCGGGCATGCACTTCTCATGTGCCTCGAAGACCGCTCTTCACAGAGCATGTTTGCCGCCAACTGCTGCATGAAATGGCGCACACTATGGCGCACTTTTTCTAGTCCGTCGTGGTCACTCGCTGTCATCGGTTGTCACGATTTGGCATGTGGGGCGGCCGGATTGGAGAGGTCGTAGGGGACCTCGAATCCCGCGACCCTCTCGCGACATGGGCGAACGTGGGGCGTTTTGTCGCGGCCCGACGTCGCCTGTCACGTTCTGTCACGGATAGTCAGGAAGAAGATGGTGCCGGAGGAGGGGGTCGAACCCTCACTGGGGGTGAGCCCAACGGGATTTTGAATCCCGCGCGTCTGCCAGTTCCGCCACTCCGGCACCGGGTGTCCGGCACGACTGTGTTCAGGCGGGCCACTATACTCGCTTGCGCCCGGAAAGTCAACCGCCACGGACACACAGGCAAACACACAGGCGTGCCCACAACGGGCAATCGGACCGAATATCCCTGCCGCTTGCTGACAAGATGCCCGTGCCACTTGCGGATAGGGTGCCCGTCACTCGGGGGACAAGATGCCGGTGCCACTTACGGATAGGATGTCCCTGTCACTTGGGCGACAAGATGCCGTGCCACGGTGTGGTCCCAGCACGTTTGTGCATCAGGCGGCGCAGTCGGCCGGACAAGGGTGCATCCCATTTCAGTAGGTGGTCTTTCGGACAGCCATCCACGGGCCCCATCCTCATGGCGCCCCTCGACGGTGCTCGGGAGCCGCATCAAGCGGCCATGGCACCGGCTCATTGGCACGGCACCACGCAGATCACCTGCTGAAACGGGATGCACCCGCCGGAAAAGCCGGCTTCCGCGGGCGGTCGCACGGTGTTAACATAGCGTGTTCTGGCTGTGGCATGGAAGCGGAATGCCGTGGCCGACGGGGCCGGTCCGCCGCCAGTGGTGCGGGGCGGGCATCAAACGAGGGAGGAGGAGGCGACGATGGCAGCGACGCAGCAAGTGCGGATGGAACTGATGACCAGTCCGCAGGTGGCGCGGTACCTTCAGACGAGCGATCTGGCGATTCTGCCGGTCGGGTGTTTCGAGATGCATGGGCCGCACGTGCCGCTCGGTTGCGACACGTTGCACGCGTACGCCATGAGCGTCATTCTGGCCGAGCAGTGGGATTGCCTGGTGCTGCCGCCGATCCAGTACACCTACCCCGGGGCGTCGGACCACTGGCCGGGGACGATCGCGCCGCGGCCGACGGCCACCATTGCCTGGATCAAGGAAATCTGCCTGGCCGCGCTGCGGGCCGGGTTCAAGCGTCTGGTCGTCGTCGGCACGCACGGGCCGCTGTCGTTCATGGTGAGCACGGTCATCCGCGAGATTCACCTCGAGACCGGCCAGATCGTTTTGCACTGCTCGCCCAGCAAGCTGATGCCCGACGACCTGATGACCGAGGCCCTGGGCTACACGCGCGGCGAGGACATTCTGGTGCTGGCCTCGGCTCGGGTGCTGGGCCTGCCGGCAGACCTTGTCGCGGGCGGATTCGCGGACTCGCCCGAGCGGAGCTTTCCGCTGCCGTCGCAGGGCGCCTTGCGGCGGGCCGAATGCTCGTGGCCGTGGACGTTCACGGCTCCGTGGCAGCACCAGCCGGTGCGGAGCCAGGTGCGGCCCGAGCACGCCGACCAGGCGGTCGAGGTGATGCGGCACGCTGCGGCGCGCGACTACGCCCACGTGCCCGAGGAGTTTGCGCGGTACGTCAAGGACATGGCGGCGCTGGACGACGACCCGCCGTGGGCGCTGGACAAGGTGGCGGCGATGAAGCCGCGGGCGTGACGATTTCCGGGAGCACGGTGCTCCGACTCCGTGAGCTTGCAGAAAGGAATTGACGTGTCGTTTACACGAGTGGACGAGAAGCGTATTGGCGCCATGCTGGCCGGCATGACGCTCGAAGAGAAGGTGTCGCTGTGTCACGCCTGGTCGAAGTTCTCCGTGGCTCCGCTGCCGCGGCTGGGCATTCCCGAGCTGGTGATGTCCGACGGGCCGCACGGTGTGCGTGAGGAACTGGTGCGTGACGGCTGGATGACGGCCAACCGCGACGACGATTACGTGACGTACCTGCCGACGGGCACGGCCCTGGCGGCGACGTGGAACCGGGCGATGGCTCGCCTGCACGGCAGCATCCTGGGCGAGGAAGCGCGCGGCCGGGGCAAGGACGTGATCCTCGGCCCGGGCGTGAACATCATGCGGACGCCGCTGTGTGGGCGGAACTTCGAGTACCTGGGCGAAGACCCCTATCTGGCCGCCGAGCTGGCCGTGCCGGAGATCGAGGGCATCCAGGCCCACGATGTGGCGGCGTGCGTCAAGCACTTCGCCCTCAACAACCAGGAGCTTGACCGCACGCGCGTGGATGTCGAGGTGGACGAGCGTGCGCTGCGCGAGATCTACCTGCCGGCGTTCGAGGCGGCCGTGTGCCGCGCGCAGGTGCTCACGATCATGGGCGCCTACAACCGGTTTCGCGGCGAGCACTGCTGCCACAACCGTCTGCTGCTTCAGGAGATTCTCAAGGACCAGTGGGGATTCCGCGGGCTGGTCGTCTCGGACTGGAACGGCACGCACGATACGGACCAGGCGGCCCGCAACGGCCTGGACGTGGAGATGGGCACCGGCGCGGCGAGCTACGACCAGTATTACCTGGCCGGCCCGTTCCTGGAGGGCTTGCGGCAGGGGCGGTACGAGGAGGCCCTGGTGGACGACAAGGCGCGCCGCGTGCTGCGCGTGATGATGGCGGCGGGTGTGTTCGATGCGGCCCGTCGCAAGGGGGCGTTCGCCACGGAGGAGCATTTCCGCGGGTCGCGGCGCATCGCCGAAGAGGCCATGGTGCTGCTGAAGAACGAGGGCGGCGTGCTGCCGTTCGACGCGGCGACGATTCGGACGTTGGCCGTCGTCGGGTGGAACGCGGGGGTGCGTCACGCGCAGGGCGGCGGCTCCAGCGGCGTGAAGACGGCCCGCGAAGTGACGCCGCTGGAGGGGCTCCAGGAACTGCTCGGCGACGCCGTGGCGATTCGCTACGTGCGCGGCTACCCGGCCCAGGCGACGGCTCACGAGCTCATTCCCAACCAGTGCCTGGATGCCGTGGACGGTTCCGGCACGGGCGGGTGGGCTTTCGAAGTGTTCGACAACGCGGCGCTCACGGGCCCGGCGCGGCAGACCGGTTCGATGCAGGCGGTGGACCTGTCGTGGCCGGCGGGACGGATGCCGCTCGGGCTTGCGACCGGGCGGACCTCGTTGCGTCTGACGGCCACCGTGACGTTGCCGGAGGACGGGCCGTACGAGCTGGCCTTCACCGGCGCTGACCGGTTCACGGTGTTCGTTGACGGCCAGAAGAAGATCGGCCTGTGGGAGTTCGGCGAGGGCTCGCTCACCGAAACGGTCACCCTGGACGGCAAGCGCGGCGACCGGCACACGATCGAGATTCATTTCGTGCCGCTCAACGGGCTGGCCGGCGCGTTCCGCGTGGCGTGGCTCACGCCGTCGGCCGACCGTTCGGCCTGCGGCGACCCGTTCGCCGAGGCGGTGGCCGCGGCCCGCGAGGCCGATGCCGTGATCTTCGTCGGCGGCCTGAATCATCGCGACGACGCCGAGGGCCGCGACCGCTCGGACCTCAAGCTGCTCTACGATCAGGACCGACTCATCGAGGCCCTGGCGGCGGCCAACGCGAAGCTGGCGGTCTTCCTGGTCGGCGGCAGCCCGGTCGAGATGCCGTGGGCCGACCGCGTGCCGGCCATCGTCCAGGCGTGGTACGCCGGCAGCGAGGGCGGCCGCGCGCTGGCCGACGTGGCTTTCGGCCGCGTCAACCCGTCGGGCAAGCTGCCCTGCACGTTCCCGAAGCGGCTCGCCGACACGCCCGCCGCGACGGTCGGCCAGTACCAGGCCGGCTCGTGCCGCTACAACGAGGGGCTCTTCGTCGGTTACCGCTGGTACGACCGCCGGGGCATCGAGCCGCTGTTCGCCTTCGGCCACGGGCTCAGCTACACGACGTTCCAGTACGGGCCTCTGACGGTCAGGCCGGGCCGCGGGGACGTGGCGGCCGAAGCGGAACTGGCCGTCCGCAACACCGGCGCACGGGCCGGGGCGGAGGTCGTGCAGCTCTACGTCGGCCGCACGGCGGCCGGTCGCGTCGAGCGGCCGGTGCGCGAGTTGAAGGGGTTCGAGAAGGTCTTCCTGGACCCGGGGCAGCAGGCGACCGTGCGGTTCCGCCTCTCTCGGCGCGACGTGTCCTTCTGGGACACCGAGGCCGGCGACTGGGCGACCGAACCGGGCGACTATGTGCTGAGCGTCGGCTCGTCGAGCCGCGACCTGCGACAGCAGTGCCGCATCGTGCTGGACTGAGCGGCGCAGCAGCAACGGGAGGGACTGTTGCATTGGACCCACGTGTTGAGGAATTCCCGTCGTTCTGCATTCCGCTCACACGGGAGCAGTTTGCCGCGGCGCTGTGTAAAGGGCAGGGGCGTGCCGTGCTGCATGTGAAGCAGTGCGGAATCACTGGATTCGAGGATCTCCTGCTGGATGCGTGTGTCCATAGCCGTGTGTTTGATGCACAGTCCGAGGGAACACGCGGCGAGTGGCTCTTCAGGCTGCTCGAATCTGCCGGGTTGAAGGACCGGGTTCGGCCGGTTCTTGTTCAGGCTCTGCAAGCCGCCACGGCCGAGACCACCGACACGTGGACCGTCGCCCAGTTGATGGCGCTGGCATCCATGTTCGCCAGTGAAGGTCACGAGGATTGCCGTAAGGCAATCTACACGAAGTTCGATCTTCAGGAGTTTCGAGAGTCGTGGCTCGGCGGTCACGAAATCATCGCCCTTGATGGGTTGGAGGGTCTGCTTCACGTGGCGGAAGTCCTTGGGGCGAGGCTTCTGCGCGAACCCGACTACTGGGAGGATGACTACCTGGTCGACTTGACTGCCGAGGACCATGGTCGCGAGGCCGTCATGGCTGTTCTCCGTGACCGAGCGCGGAGCGACGATCGTGTGAGGGCCTACCTCGCCGAGGTCCAACGCCATGAGGCTGCGACGGCGACGCGACCTCCGTTGTTGCCGCTGGGGCTGCACGACGTGCTGAGGATGATCGAGGAGGCTGCCGTCGGTCGACTCTTGCCCTTGGGGTATTGGGGCTGCAAGGCCAGCGACGAGGAACTGGCCGCCATCGTTTCCCGTATGCGCAGCGAGACGCGCGTTGCTCAGCTTCGCAACTGCCTGCGTGTGTTCCGTATTCGCCCCTTGCCCGAACTGCTCGATGATGTGTTCCGTTTCGTTGTGGCGGATGACGGCGAACTGAGGGAGGCGGCGATCAGGGCGCTGAGCCATTCTCATGATGATCGAGTCCGGGGTATGGCTCTTGACCTATTGAAAAGCGTACCAGCTCGCCTTGACGGCCTTTCCCTGTTTTCGGAGAACTACCAGTCCGGCGACGAGTGCCTATGGACCCCGCTGCTTCCGCACGGCGGGGATGAATGTATGCTGCACGGCATTGTTATTGACGTCCTCAGGATTGCAGACAACGTGAAGGCTCCGGAGTTGAAGAATACGCTGGTCTGGGCCTATGAGTACACTCCGTGTTCCTTCTGCCGCGGCGGGATCGTTGCACGCCTGATCGACGGCGAAGCGATTCCGCGAGCCGTCCTTGAGGAGTGCCTGTGGGACTGCCAGGATGACACGCGGGAACTGGCTGCGTCCACCTTGGATTCCGCACCGACATGGCTTTCCAGCCGCCCGTGAGCAATCCTGTTCGCCATAGGTAGGACCCAGGCCTACGGTGACGCCGTGTGACCTCTGTCTGGCCCCGACTCCGGAATGCCCTCCGTCAGGTTCCCGAAGTCGCGGTCCGCGGGGGCCGGGGCGGGGTTTCACTGTCGGCGAGTTCTTCGCGCGGCCTCGAGGGTCGGGGATCCTCTTCCGACCGTTGAAGCAGGGGGCTTACTATGAACCGGATCGCACGATGCACCGTTGGGGCCGTGGGGGCGGCGGCTCTGATGCTGGGCGGCGTCCTGGCGCTGGGGCCGGCGGCGGCGATGGCCCAGGACCCCGGCTCGGGAACGATCACGGTCCCGGCCATTTCGTTCACGGGGCAGGGCGGCGACGAGGTGTCCAGGAGCGAGCCCAAGGGCCCGGCATCGCGCGGCTTCGAGTTCGTCCATTTCTGGTACACGCCCGGCCACTGGATCGAGTGGGCCGTCGAGGACATGCCGGCCGGCCGCTACGACGTGACCGTCCGCTACGCCGGCAAGCACCCGGTCCGGCGCAGCCTGGCCGTGAACGGTCAGACGGTGGACGGGCTGGAATCGTTCGCGCTTGAGGCGACCGGCAGCGGACAGCAGAAGGACGGGTGGCAGAAATGGTCCGAGGCGACCTTGCCGGCGCCGGTCACGCTGGCGCCCGGTCACAATGTGCTGCGCATGGCCTGCCTCGACGACACCAGCGTCTGCCTCCGGGAGATTGTCCTGACGGCTCCGGGGAAGCCCCCGGTGACGATTCCGGCGTCGCGTCTGGCGGGGCAGGGCGGCGGCCAGGTGCAGGTGATTACGCCGCCGGCGCTAGGCACCGTGGGCAATGTGTGGCGGCAGTCGTGGTACAAGGAGGGCCAGTGGCTCGAGTGGACCGTCGAGGTCCCCGCGGCGGGGCCCTACGCCGTGGCGCTTCACTATCGGGCCGACGGCTACTGCCGCCTGGAGCTTCAGGCCAACGGCGAGAAGGTCAAGGGGCTGGACGATTTCATCCCGCCGCGCACCGGATCGCTGGACTACTACACGGTGGGCACGCTGCCGGCGCCGGTGGCGCTGCGCGCGGGCAGGAATACGCTGCGTCTGACGACCCTGGGCGGCCCGGATCGCGGCGTGCCGCGGTTCGACGGCATGTTCTCCCTCAGCGCGATGCACCTGACGCCCCTGGCCGAGGGCGCGTCGCCCGGCGGCAACCTTCTGACGCTGACGACGATGGACGAGATCACGCGCACGGCGACCGTCACGGAGCGGCAGGACTTCACGTCCGCGCCGCTGGGCCCGCCGCTGCCGCAGGTCAAGGACGCCATTGCCCTGACCGAAGGCCACTCGTTTTCCCTCGGCGGGCGCAAGGCGACGGTCGTGACCGCCGACGTGCTGCCCTACGTGGAGAACGAGTTGACGCGCGACTGCCGATGGGACCACCACGACAACCCCATGCTCAAGGAGCTGCGCGAGAGCTGCAAGCTCGACGACGTCGTCGCGTCGGGCAAGGACGAGTACGAGAAACAGATCCTGCTGATGAAGTGGGTGTGGAATCAGTGGGACTTCGGCCACGCGCAGGAGTTCTACAATCTGCGTCATCCCCTGTGGATCGCGCAGCAGTCGAAGCGCGAGCACGTGTTCCAGTGCATGCACAGCGGCAGTGTGCTGGCCTCGGCCATGGCCAGCATGGGGTGGGTGTGCCGCGCTGCCGGTCACAGCACGCACACGTGGAACGAAGTGTGGTCCAACCAGCACCGGCGGTGGGTTCTCTTCGACGCGACAAGCAACCTGCGTTACGAGCGCAAGGGCGTGCCGCTGAGCACGTACGAGGTCTATCACGCCCGCTACGTCGAGCTGGCCGACGACGTGATGACCTTCGCGCAGAACGGCAAGCAGTACGTTTCGCCGCCGCGTCCGGGCAAGACCGCCAACGTGAGCATCTACGGCACCAACGCCTACGTCGGCGGCCGCGTGAGCGGTCCCCGCGCGCGATTCGAAATCGGCCAGAACGTGGCCGTCAAGACCGACCCGGCGGCGGCCTACTATCCGATCAACCAGGCCTCCCTGGCCCTGGCGCCCGACGGCGAGGGGCTGCGCGTGACTCTTGGCACGATGACGCCCAACTTCAAGGAGTTCCGCGTTCGCCTCGACGAGGCGGCGTGGCGGCCCGCCGAGACCTCCTTCGACTGGCCGCTGAAACCCGGCAAGAACCGCCTGGAGGCCGCGAGCGTCAACCGCTTCGACGTCCAGGGCCCGGTCTCGACGGTGGTCATCGAGATCGCGCCCTGACGGGTGGCCTCGCCGTGGACGAACCGCGGGCGCCTGCCGCTCAGAAGAGTCGCAGGCGCCCGCGTCGCGTTTCCTGTCGGCCGCTCATACGCGCGGCGGCAGGCTATCGTTTCGACTGCTTCTCCTTCAGCAACTCCATCGATTTCTCGTACCGGCTGAAATCTTTCGGCTGCTTCCAGCCGTCGGTCGGCGGCATGCCGGGGCCGGTGCGGTGCTTGGCCCACATCTCGTTGACGAAGGCGTCCCAGGTCTGGCCCTGGCGGGCCCAGCCGGGCGAATGGTCGGCGCCGGTGGCCTCCTTGATCGCCTTGACGAACTCGGCGTCGTCCTCGTACATCCAGCGGTCCACGTAATCGAAGAACGGGTCGTGGCCCCATGCGGCCTCGGCCTTCATCAGGTGCATCGCCAGCGCCTGGGCCACCCAGCCGACGCTCGTGCAGCAGCGGCGGTACGACTCGCTCATGCGGTCGCCGCGCCGTGCCTCGCCCGAGGCGATGCCGTCCCACTCCTTCGGATGCCGATGCTCGTAGGGGCCGGAGCCCGGTCGCGCGACGCCGGTCCTGGCGTCAATCGCGCGGTGCCCGGCGAAGGTCACCGTGGCGCCCGTCCAGCAGGGGCCGTACTCCGTCTGCTCGTCCTCGCCGAAGCTGACCTGGGGGAACGACCGGTTCACGTTCGCCAACTCGTCGTCGCCGAGCACGAGGCCGGCGAAGACAATCGGAATCTTCCGGCCGCTGCCGTGACCGCCGAAGGCCTCCCAGCCGGGGTGCCCGGCGCGGGCAATCGAGCCCAGGTCGATGCCCACCTGCACGTAGTTGATCAGCAGCGGCTCTTTCTCCTCGGGCTTCAGGTCCGTACACAGCAGCAGCGCGGCGATGCCGGCCACGCGGCCGTACTCCAGCCCGTACTGCGGCATGTTCTCCACCGGATGATCGAACCCGAAGAACCCCGTGCTCAGCCACGGGCGCTGCGTGAACCGGACGTACAGCCCCACGTCGGCCAGGTTCGCGGTCCGTTCGGCCCGCGGCAGCAGATCGCGCTTCAGGTTCCGCGCCAGATAGACCTTCTGCGTGCGGTCGCAGTAGCCGGGGCGGAAGGCGTCGGCCGGCTGCGGTTCGGCCACGCACGTCAGCACCGCGGCGGTGCGGATGGGGCTGCTGTCGCCCTTGCCGCGCTGGACGTCGGTCCGCAGCATCTGTCCCTTCAGGATCATGCCCTTGGGCATGCTGATCGTCGAGACCAGTGAATCGCCCGGCTTCATCGTCGCCGGCAGCCGCTGAATCAGCCCCGGCTCGAAGAAATTCTGGATCCCGCTGTCGTACGACTCTTTCTGGGCTGCCGGGGGATTCAGCATGAACCCGTTGCGGACCCAGCTTGTCGCCGGACGCTTCAGGTCCCGGGCGTCCAGCTCGATCTCGGGAATCTCTTCGCCGTAGAGCGGCTTCGGGTCGATCGCCGTCACCGTCACGGGGCCCACCACGTACCAGTCGCCGTTGACAAATCGGCCCACGGGCGACGGCTTCTCGAACGTCCACGTGATGCCGTGCTGCGTGACGCTCGGTCGCTGCTCCAGTTCTTCGAGCTTCGGCGTCGCCGGCGCGTTCTCCGCCGTGACCGGCGCGCGCTCCTCGCGGATCGGCGTCCACGGGTCCGGACCCTTGACGGTCGGTGCCTCCGGACGAGGCTGCGGCACCGACGTCACCGGACCGCCCAGCGTTACCGACACGTCGTCCACCAGCAGTGTCTGCTCGCTCGCGCCGCCGGAGTCGCCGTAGATCACCACGCCGTTGAACCCTACGAGCCCCGCCTTGGTCGCGTCGAACCGCTTTGCCGCGTTCAGGTCGCGCCCGTCCACCAGGACGCGCAGGCCCTTCTCCGTATCGAAGTCGAACGTCCACTTGCGCCACGCCGCCGGCGCCCGTTTCACGCCGAGCCACTGGAGCTGATCGTACCAGCGGTCCCCGTCGCCGCCCGTCGCCGTGTACCCCTCGTTGCCGCCCAGGTACGAGGCGTAGAGAATGCCGACCGCCAGCACGTGGCCGTCCTTCTGCACCAGGCCCCATCGCGGCCCGGGCCGCGTGGCCGCTCGCGGGTTCTCCGGCGACGTCAGGTCGTCGTACACCCACAGCTCCACCTTGCCGGAACCGTCGGCGTCGCGCAATTTCAGGAGGGCCTTGCCGCCGGAGCCGATTGTCAGGGCCGCTCCCTGGCCGTCGCGGCCCTTGCCGGCCGCCGTCGCGACGGGCCCCGTCACGGTCCACCCTGCCAACGCCCCTTCGCCCTCGAAGCCCATGGTTTTCGCAGCCGATGCGTCCTGGGCCGCCTCCTGGCCCGTTACCGTCACCGGACACGCCCACGCCGCCAACGCCACCAGACAACCCCATGCCAAGACCCGATTCATGATTGGTGTCCTCCTGTTTTGCGCCCGAAGGGAAAAACCGCATGTGGAGTGTAAACCCCGCCCCCGCCCGCCGGTGCCGGTGCGTCTTGGGCGGCGGCCTTGGGCCGACGAACGGTGGGGCAAGAGCTGCTCACCAACTGCTCGCAATGTGACCGGGGGGAACTCATGGCCGCACGCGGCCTTGGCACCGGGCACAGGAGGCAATCTGTGTGACGCACTGCACTACGGACCGAATGGCCTCGGAAACGTCCTGGGATACAGGTCCCGGATTTCGTCCGCGGTAATGGGGGTATCACCGTATCCGAGATCGTTGAGGAGTTCGTCGCGGACTGCCTTCTGAACCGATGCCGTCTCCTGTGCCAGGCACGCCGCGAAGAACCGGTCCCCGGTATCGCGCAGCACATAGCCCAGCACATACGCATGGCCTTCCGACGACGCAGCGTCAAACGGAGCCTTCTCCGTCATTTGCAGCAGATCGCCCATGGCTGCCTCATCGCGGAGCAGACAGCGGCGGACCACGTCCAGGTAATCGTATCCGGCGGTCTTGGCTACGGTCAGCGTGTCATCATAGCCGGCGAATCGGGATGCCACGTCCTGCGCGGCGGCGGCTTCAGCCGCGTTGTCCTCGGAGGATGTGAGGGTGTTGCCCTTTGTGCATCCAGCGCACCATGCCAATGCGACTGCCAGACACAGGCCGGCAAGGCAGTCCGGACGGCGAACTGGGCTCATGCGATTGCTCCTCCATGACGACGTTCCCTCACCAAGAGACTATCTCAGAACAGCCTTCTGTGGCACAGCCGCCCTCGGCTGTGCGCCCATTGCCCCATTCCCCGGCCGAGGGCGGCCGGGCCACACATTCCGAGATAGCCTCTAAATCCCGAACAGACGCCGGGCGTTGGCGGTGGTCTGGCGGCGGGCGACCTGCGGGTCGATGCCGTGCAGTGCGGCCAGGCGGTCGCAGACGTAACCGACGAATGATGGCTCGTTGGTTTTGCCGCGCATCGGCACCGGAGCGCAGAACGGAGCGTCGGTCTCCACCAGGAGCCGATCCATCGGAATCCGTGCCGCCACCTCGGCCACCTCCGGGGCATTAGGAAACGTCACGATTCCCGTGATGCCGATGTAGAACCCGCGCTCGAGGGCCGCCTCGGCCAACTCCCACGTGTCGGTGAAACAGTGGAACACGCCGCGCGGCATCCGGTCGCGCCCGGCCACCTCGTCGAGCGTCTCGATCACCTCGAGCCCCGCCTTGCGCGAATGGATCACCATGGGCTTGCCGATCCGCAGGGCCAGCTCGATCCCGCGGCGCAGCACCCGCCGCTGCGCGTCGCGCGGGCTGTGCTCATAATGGTAATCGAGCCCGAATTCCCCGAGGCCGACCACGATCGGCTCGGCGGCCTGTCGCTCGATCACGGGCCAATCCTCATCGACGATCTCGGCCGCCTCGTGCGGGTGGAATCCTACGGTCGCATAGAGTTGCGGCACATCCACGCCGGGCGTGCCTCCGGCGGTCGCGGCGGCGCTGCGGGCCTGCTCGATGGCCACGGGATTCGTCGAGGGCCGCGTGCCGATGTTGACGATGCTCGTCACGCCGGCCTGGGCCGCGCGGCGGAGCACGTCCGACACCTGTTCCACGAGCTTCGGGAAATACAGATGGGCGTGACTGTCGCACAGCCCTTCGCGTTCGGTCGTCATGAATCGTCCTTGTCCGAGGCTCGCCGCGCCTTCATCGCTGCCACCGTCTCTGTCGCCACGTTGTTCCGTGGCACGGGCATCCTGCCCGTGCGTCTCAGGGGCATCTTGCCCCTGGGCTATCGTGACTCACCGGCTGGTGGCCGGGCCGAACCCCTGTGCCACGGCGGGCAAGACCCGCCGTGCGATACGCCACGTCGCCGTCACAGGGCCATGGGGCGTGCGTCCAAAGCCACATGCGGACGACCGCAGATCCGTCCATGCACGCGCTGCATGTTGAACCATTCCCCCGAACCGGCACGGCGGGCAAGACCCAATACGGTTCAGTTAAGCATGACGACCGCCTCGCTGAAGAGTGTGATCGGTGGTGGAGACCGATAGTGTTCGGGTCGTTTCTTGGGGAACTTCGACTGGGTGCGTTTGACCACTCGCGGGTTGATGCGGTTCTCGCGCGGCGGCAGCCGCCCCTGGCCGATCTGTTTCAGAAGACCCCGGTAGAGCACCGGCAGTTGTTCGGTTCGGGCGTTACGCATGTCGGCGATGCCGTCGCGAATGACGCGCAGGGCATGCACGAAGCTCAGTCGTCGCGGGTCGAGGTTCTCGGCCAGGGCCGCCTCGTGCATCAGGCCACGCACCGCGTTGTAGGCCACCAGCAACCCGTAGACCTCTTGAATCACTCCCGCCGGCGTCAGGCTGCGCAGCGACACCGGCCGGCCCAGTTGATGGGTCTTCCATTCGTCATTGGCAATTTCGATCTCCCAACGCTCGTGGTACAGGCAGATCAGTTCCCGGGCCGGGTAGTGCTCCACGTCCAGCAGGGTGGTCGCCAGACGGTGCCGCTCGCCGTAGCCCGGCCGCGTCGGATCGTCGAGGGTGTACTCCAACACACGGACGATCACCGGGTGTTCCGCCTTCCCTTGACGCCAGGTGGGCCGGACCTGGGCCAGGTACGAGCCGTCGGCCTGCCGCCGCACGGGCCGCAGCCCAACATAGGAAGGAACCCGGCACAGAACCCGAACCCGCTGCTCGACGGCCTGGGCCAGCAAGGCATGGCTGTAGAAGCCGCGGTCGCAGAGCAGCAGATCCCCTGCGGGCACCTGTCGCAGCAGCGGGCCGACGGCCGAGTGCTCGCTGCCGTTGGCCCGACGCAGCAGGGCCTCCTGGATGGCATGCGTCCCGGCCTCCTGGAGATAGACCACCAGCACCTGTGGATAGGCCCCCGCCACCGCCTGCCCGTGGCGGGTCGTGCCGGGACGCCCGAAGGCCGCTCCGTTCTGCGGCGTGTCGGGCACGTTCAGATGAACGCCATCGATGACCCGCATCCGCATCCCCCGATAAGAGGCCCCGGCCGTCTCGCTTCCGGCCGGCGGCCGTACGGTCTGTCGAAACACCTGTCGCAACGGTGCCGCCCCAAGACGCTTGCGGGCGGCGCTGAAGGCCGACTTCGCCGGCTCGCGGCCCCCGGCCAGGGCTCGGAAGGTCTCGCGCAAGGTGCCGCGCAGCCGTCGCCAGATCGTCGGGATGTTGACCGTGCTCCAGATGCCCATGCCGATCACCAACCAGACGACCGCCGCGGCCGGCAACCGCCGTCGCCGCCGCTCTCGGCGTCCGGTGGCCTCCAGTGCCGCCGCGATCTGTTCGGGGGCAACCATGGTCGTCAAGGCCTCCAACACCACCGTGTCGCCCAGTTGTTGGAAAAGACCTGCACTGTCCAGCAGCCGCACGCCGATACTCTGTACCATAGTCCCAGCCTCCTGTGCCGATGGTTCTTGTGCCACAAGTGCTATCGACTACAGGAGGCTTTCTTCATGGACCCTAACTGAACCGTATTGGG
>JAAYDY010000073.1 GCA_012729015.1 Phycisphaerae bacterium
CTCCACGATTTCGTTGCCTTCGACAATTGTATCCTGCGCGTGCCGGACGTCGATGGGCGTCAGGATGGACTTCTCCTGTCTCGCGACCGCCAGTCCGGTCCTGTCGGCCTCACTCCCGAGGTGTTTACTCGCCTTGGACAATCACCGCACGGTAGTCAGAACCTCGAAAGCGATGCTCTCGCACTTCGCGATAGGCGGGACTATCGTACCATGCCTTGGCCTCGTCAAACGATGGAAACTCCAGGATGACCACACCTTCGACGCCCGGGCCTTCGAGTACCTCGTGCCGGCCGTAGGCGGCCAGCACCGTGATGGGGTGGCCGGCCAGGGTCGGACCGACATTTTGGGCGTAGGTTTCAAGCTCCGAGACGTCTCGGGTGCTTTCACGGGTAAAGACGATATACGCTGCCAAGGTTCCTCCAATTCTGTTTCATATCGGCATTCGCCGCCGATCCCGGATCAGCCGACCAATCCCTCTTGCCTTGTTTGATCCCACTTGGTCCCCTGCCACTTCCTGATAATTCCATGGTGCCCGCACCGTGGGCATTCCCAAAGAATCTCGCTGTCTTCGGACGCGACCGAGGCTCGAATGGATCCCGTGCAAGCGGCGGCCCTGCACCGGATGCGTGTGTTGTAGTCACGCGCCGGAAAGGCTTGCGTGGCCGCGTCGATCAGAAGGGCAAGGAAGCTCGCCAGTTGCCGGGCCTCCCCTGGCATTTCGGCCAGTTCGCCGGTCGCGTCAAGGTAGTGCGTGATGTCGGTGACGTAAGTATTGCTCATTCGTTCCACAGCCTTCCAATCATTTTTGCATCGCCTGCTCAATCATAGCCTTTCTCGCCGGGCGGTCCAACCACCGTCGCGGAATTCCGCCCTCACTTCAGCATCCACAGAAGGTGCCGGCTGCCAAGACACGTCGGGGCAACTCCACGCCGTGGCACGAGAAATGCGTATTCACGGGTCGGACCTCCCAGGCCCGGCCGGAACCTGCAAAACGGTGTCGATGGGACGCCGACCGGTGTGCAACTATTGCAGCCTTGTCAGGCGTTCGGCCTGAGAGGCGGCAGAACGAAAGGAAGTTACGATGCGGATGTTTTGTCTGACTTTGGCGGTGGCCTCGATGACGGTGATCGCAGCTACGACCGCGCGGGCCGAAGAAACGGCAGTCCAGGACACTGCTGGCGTCTCGCAAGCCTGCCCCGAGAACTGCGTGCTTGGCGTCCTTCAGCAAGGCCAAGGGCAGGGGCCGCGTGACGGTAGCGGCCCAGGCTACGGCCGCGGCTACGGCGGAGGTCGTAACGGCGCAGGACAGGGGCAGGGACAGGGCCGCGGGCAGGGGCCACGTGACGGTAGCGGCCCGCGCCGCGGTCAAGGCTACGGTGGCGGCCGTAACGGCAATTGCCGGTAATGCAGCATGCGGGTGAGCCGCCGAGATAAATGTTAGCCAACCGTGCTGCTCGATCGGCCTGCTGCTTCACCAATCTCGGCCACCAGGGCTCAGATTCCACTACAGAACCGCCCTGGTGGCCGCCTGCTTTTCTGAAACCGTTGTCCGCACGGCCACATGACATAGCGTGTGGTGGCCAACTTCGGCGTCACGAGCAAACCACCGTGGCGCGTCAGAAGCAAACTTGAACATGGTCGGCAACGCCTACGCGTCGAGCGGCCTCCGCCACACGGTTACCCAACTCAGCCAGATACGCCGGGCGGCGCTGCTGGTCGAACAGGATGCGGCGGACCGGATCGAGCAAATGGGGAAAATGCGACCGCAGTAGTGCTGCGACGGCCGGCCAGACCCGGGGGCGGGCATTGAGTGCATCAAGCCAGATCTTCTCGACGCCCTGCTCGGCGACGGCCGCGAGAAGCGCCTCGATCGACGCCCGGTCATCCGAAAGGCCCGGCAGGAGCGGGCCGATCATCACGGCTGTTCGCAGACTGGCCTCCCGTGCCCGGGTCAATACGTCGAGTCGTTCGGCAACCGTCGCCGCACCGGGTTCCCAGAGGGCCGCCAGACGCTGGTCGAGGGTGGTGAGCGTCACGCCCAATCGAACGTTGCCGCGGCCGAACACGTCGAGGTCGCGAAGCACCAGGCGGCTCTTGGTCAGCACACTCAGGCGGAATCCGTATTCCAAGAGCAGTTCGCAGCAGCGGCGGGTCAGGCCCCACTCGGCCTCGACCGGCTGCCAACCGTCGCAGGCGCTGCTGACGAAGACCTCCCCGGGAGCCGCCCGCCGCAACTGCCGCTTGAGCACCTCCACGGCGTTCA
>JAAYDY010000074.1 GCA_012729015.1 Phycisphaerae bacterium
ACCCGAACCTCTACGTCTGCACCGTGCGGGACTGAGAGCCTTCGGCCACCGGCGGCGCCGATCGCAAGGCAGCCCCTTTCGCAGCGCCCACGGTAGGGGCGGCTCGCTGCAAGTCCCGAGCCTCGTCGAGGGGCGAGCCGCCCGTGTCGCCGTGAGGCCAGCATGCGGTCCTTTTGACGACGGCGGCGGAGAAAACAGTATACTGTCCCCAATGGCCCAATGGCCGTCCCCAATGGCCTGTCCCCAATGGCCCCCAATGGCCCCCGCTCGTTTACAGGAGGCCGGAGTGACCCGTCGAGCGTTGACCCTGCAGAGCGGTTGTTCAGCGCATGGGTCGTGGCAGCGGGGATAGCCGCTGTGCGGCCTGCAAGGTGTCCTTGTGACGAGGGCAGCGGAGAAAACAGTATACTATCCCCAGTGGTGATGGCTATGCAGAGAGAGCCACGTCACCGGAGTCTTCAGGAGGGACCGCCGCAGTGAGATCGGTGAAGCTACAGGTTGTTGTGACTTGTGTGGCGATCTGTTTCTGCGTCGTGGTGTTCTCCGTTCGGGGCCTTCCTCCGACCCGGCCGGTCTGCTGGGCGGTGATCTACATGGACATGGGCTGCTTGTACCGCGTCTTGAACTGGGGAGGCGATGTCGACGCGCAGCATCCGGGGGGGACGGGAGAGCGCGGACTCACTATGGCAGCCAGTCGAGGGGAGTTGCGTCTGGTGACTCTGCTGCTTGCCAGGGGGGCGAACGTCAATGCCGAGGATCGACTTGGATTCACGGCCCTTCATCGTGCGGCCTACGCTGATCATGTGCACGTGGCGGAGGTGCTGATGCGCCATGGCGCCGATGTGGGTGCCATTGCACACGACAATGGGTACACGCCGCTGCACTGCGCAGCCTCCTTTGGCTGTTCGGCCATGGTGGCGTTCCTGCTTGATCACGGGGCATCCATTGACGCCAGGGATGCTATGGGCCGAACGCCAGTGCATGTGGCGATGCTGCACTGGGAAAAAGATGCCATGTGGCAGGTGGTGAGTCTGCTCATTCGTCGCGGGGCCGACACGAGCATCCAGGATGACGAGGGACGGACGCCCCTCGCAACTGCCGTCGAAAGGGGGCATGCTGCCATCGCGGACCTTCTCAGGAATAGGGGGGAGAGCGAGCAGTGCCCTGGGGAATGAGCACGCGGAGTGTTTTCCGGCGAAGCAGAGGGTAGGGGGGGCGGACCCACGCGGAGCCTGCGGTGGCGTCAAGGCCGCAGCTCGATGCGTGATGTTGTCGTGGCGGAGAGAGTGGACGTCAGAGGACCGTCTCGGCGTGGCGGTGGCTGTGGCAATCGAGGTTCACGGCTACGGGCAGGGCGGCGATGTGGCAGGGCAGCGAGGCGACGTGCACGGCCAGGGCGGTGTTCGCGCCGCCCAGGCCCATGGGGCCGACGCCGGTGGCGTTGATCGCCGCGAAGAGTTCGCGTTCGAGGTCCGCGTCGCGCGGGTCGGCGGCCGCATCGCCCAGCGGGCGCAGCAGCGATTCCTTCGCCGCCAGGGCCGCCATTTCGAAGTTGCCGCCCAGGCCCACGCCGACCACCACCGGCGGGCACGGGTTCGCCAGGGCCTCGCGCACGGTCCGGACCACGAACTCGACGACGCCCGCGCGGCCGGCCGACGGCGTGAGCATCGCCAGACGCGACATGTTCTCGCACCCGCCGCCCTTGGCTGCAAACCGAAGGCGGACGCGGTCGCCCGGCACCAGGCGGACATGGACCACGGCCGGGCTGTTGTCGCCGGTGTTGCGGCGGTCGAGCGGATGGGCGACCACGCTCGTCCTGAGATGAAAGTCGCGGCAGGCCCGAGCCACGGCGTCGTTGATCGCCGCGACGAGGTCGCCGCCGTCGAGAGTCACCTGCTGGCCGATGTCGAGAAAGACGACCGCCAGGCCCGTGTCCTGGCACAGCGGTCGCCGCTCCTGGCAGGCGATGCGCGCGTTCTCCAGCAACTGATCGAGCACGGCCCGGCCGGTGGGGCTGGTTTCGGTGCGACGCGCCGCCTCCAGCGCCGCCGTCTCACGTTCGCCCAGATTGAAACTCGCCCGGCCGATGCAGTCGTACAGGGCATCGGCCACGGCGCGGACAGACACGGTTCGCATGCTTCGTCTCCACCTCGATTCGCGACAGACAGCCATTGTACCCGCCGAGTCTGCCGCGCCAAGACGATGCTGCGGACCTGGTGCACTAACGTCTTGGGGTAGGGTGGGTCCACCGGACCCAGGCGGGGCCTCATGGGTCTGCGGTGCAATCGTCTGCGTGCATCGTCTTGCCACCCGGGGTCGCATCTGCTACTCTACGAAGCCATGGGTACAGTGACTCTTCATCCACCGTTGAGCAAGGACGTGGTGCGTGGGCTCGTGGCCGGCGACGAGGTCCGGATCACGGGCACCGTGTATGCGGCTCGTGACGCGGCGCACGCGCGGATGGTCAAGGCGCTGGAGGCGGGTCAGCCACTGCCGCTGCCGCTGCCGGGGGCGATTCTCTACTACGTGGGGCCGACGCCCGGCGGGCCGGGGCAGGTGTTCGGCGCGGCGGGGCCGACCACCGCCGGACGCATGGATCGCTACGCGCCGACGCTGATCGAGCAGGGCCTGGCGGCGATGGTCGGCAAGGGCGACCGCTCGGGCGAGGTCGTCGAGGCGATGAAACGGTGCGGGGCGGTCTACCTGGCGGCCACCGGCGGCGCCGGCGCGCTGCTGGCCAAGTGCATCACGGCCCAGCGCGTGCTGGCCTACGAGGAGCTGGGCCCCGAGGCGCTGCGCGAACTCACCGTGACGGATTTCCCCGCCCTGGTGGCCATCGACTCGCACGGGCGGTCGCTCTACCGGCGGTGAGCGGCGCGCGGAGCGTCAGTCGGCTTTCTCCCCGGCCATCACGCCCGGCGAGCGGCTGTTCCAGAGCGCCCGGACCACGTGGGCTGCAAGCTTCGGTTGGCGGTCGCGGGTGAAGATGCCCTTCTTGTTGCCCACCACGCGGGTGTGTACCTGGCCCGTCATGAAGTCGGCGAAGTTCCAGATGTGTTCCCCGGCCGCATAGGGCTTGGCCTCGATCATCCGGACGGTCTGCCGGATCAGTTCCGCCTGGTATTCCTCGCTGAACACGAACGAGGGCAGCGCGTGGAGACCGGCCACGCAGTCAGCGCCGAACTCCGTGACGACGACCGGCCGTTTGTGCCGCGCGTGGATGGCGTCCATCTCCTGGCTCATCTTCTCGACAGCCTCTTCGATCCGCCCGCCGCCGACGTACCAGCCGTAGTACCGGTTGATGCAGATCACGTCGCACAGTTCCATCACGTGGCACTCGCCGCGGCCGACCCACTCGCCGTCGCACGTGACGACCGTCATCGGGCGAGAGGCGTCGAGGCGGCGGGCGTGCTCGATCAACTCGGCGAAATAGGGCTTCGACGACGGCTTGTCCGACCGCGGCTCGTTGGCCAGACACCACATGACGACCGACGGATGGTTGCGGTCGCGGGCGATCCAGTCTTCGACCACGCTCTTGTGTTTGCCGAGAAGCGTGGACGTGTCGTACTCGAAGTTGATGCCCACGGCCGGCGTTTCGCTGATGACGAGCACTCCCAGGCGGTCGGCCATGTCGAGGACTTCCTCGGCATAGGGATAGTGCGTCGTGCGGAACGAGTTGGCGCCGACCCAGCGCATCAACTCGAAGTCCTTGACCAGGACCGCATGGTTGAGGCCCTTGCCGAGGACCGGGAAGTCCTCGTGCTTGCCGAAGCCTCGCAGATAGATCGGCTTGCCGTTCAGGAGGATCTGCGTTTCGGTGACTTCTACGGTGCGGATCCCGACGTTCAGCGTGTACTCGTCAACGACCCGCTCCCCCGTGCAGAGCTGCACGGTCAACGCGTACAGGTGGGGCGACGCGGGCGACCAGAAGCGGGCCTCGGGAATCCGGACCGTTGCCGCGGCCCGGTCGCCGTCGAGAGGGCAGGCCGTTTCCTGCCCCGCCACGCGGAGGCGCACCGTGTCGGCCCCCCGTCCGGCCGTCCGGACCATCACGTCCAGTCGGCCCACGGTTCCGTCGATGTCCGTGTCCACACGCACGTCCGCGATGTGATGGACCGGCTGCGCGCACAGCGACACCGGACGATGGATCCCGCCGTAGGGGAAGAAGTCGAACTCCACGTCGGGGTGCGGCTTGCGGAGGGTCGAATGACCCTCGGCGGCGGCTCCGAGGTTCCCCGGCGGCAAGGTGTCCCGGTCCAGCGTGGCATTGACGGCAATGACCACGAGATTCGCGGCGCCGAATGCGAGGTGTTCGTCGACGGCCAGCTCGAAGGGAAGATGGCCGCCCTCGTGGGTTCCTACGCTGCGACCGTTCACCCACGCCTCGGCCCTGTAGCATGCCGAGCCGATGCGAAGCACCACGCGCCGTCCTTGCCACGACGCCGGCACGAACACCGAGCGCTGATACCAGCACGTGCCCAGGAAGTCCCGCCGCGCCTGATCGCAGAACAACTCGTTCCAACTGGCCGGCACCGGCATGTCGCCCTCGGGCTCGAACCCCTTCGGCCAATTCCGCTGCCGCCCTTGCTCGCCGGCGTCGAATCGGTACTGCCAGAATCCCGAGAGCTCCCGGTGCTCACGATACGCGTTTTCCTGAGGGTACAGCATAAGGTGCCCTTTCTGTGTTGCGACGGCCGCAGACCGCGCGGCCTCGCCGGGTTCTCCACGATCATGCGACATGGCCCAGCCACAGGCTGGGCCATGGTTGAGCAGCAGCAGCGGCGCTCTTTCAGGCGGCACGCCTCACCTGGCCTTCTTCCATCCGTCCGTCGGTTTCTCGACCATCGGCCGGTACTTCTCCCACATCTCGTTGACGAACGCCTCGGACGCACGTCGGCCGGGCCCACGCCCGTCCTTGAAGACCTTCCATCCCCTCTCCGTGCAGACCTTGTTCAGTTCCTCCAGAATGGGCCCCTGGTCCTCGTACATCCAGCGGTCCACGTAGTCGAAGAACGCGTCATGGGCCCAGTACTTCTCGGCCTTCATCAACTGGGCGACCAGGGCGTAGCCCACCCAACTGTTGCCGGTGCAGCAGCGACGGTAAGACTCACTCTGATGGTTCCAACTGACCCAGTCTTTCGGGGCCTTGTGCTCGTAAGGGCCTCCGTCTTTGTCGCCTTCCTTGTTCCCGGGGTTGGCCTGCCAGAAGGATAGGGGCGATCCATACATGTGGCCCCCGAAGACGACCGTGGCCCCGGTCCAGCCCTTGCCATACATCGTCTGCATATCCTCGCCGAACAGGCAGTTGGGGCAGCTCTTGTTGGGCGTCGCCATGTCTTCGTCGCCCAGCATCATGCCGGCCAGCACGATCGGCCACTTCCTCGCGCTGCCGTGGCCGCCGAAGGCCGCCCAGCCATAATAGCCCGCCCGGGCGATGCTGTACAGGTCGAGGCCGTGCTGCACATAATTCAGCAGCAGCCGCTCCTTCCGCTCGGCCGGCAGATCGGTAGCCAGAATCAGGCTGACCATGCTGCCCATTCGGGCCTCGATGTGTCCATACCCGGGCTGATAGGCCAGGGCGGCGTCGAAGTTGAACCAGCAGATCTCCAGCCACGGACGCGCGTAGCGGTCGGCCCAATCCTCCGCCGTGGTGGCCTTCTTGCCGTTCCAGATGCCGCCCATCATCGGCCACGCGAACGTATCCTTGCCGTAGGGTAACCGCGGCAGCAACTCGCGCCTCAGATTGCGGGCCAGACGGATCGTCTGCGTGCGGTCGCAGTAGCCCGGCCGGAAGGCGTCGGCCGGCGCCGGTGCCGCCAGGCACGTGAGCACGCACGCACTCAGCACCGGGCTGCCGCTCTGGGTGCCGCCGCCCGAGGGCTCCTGCGGCTTGGCCCCTTCCGGCATGCTGATGGTCGAAATCAGCGCGTCGCCCGGCTTCATCGTCAGCGGCAGCTTCGCCGCCAGCGATGCCTTGTACCGCCCGTCGTGGACGCGCGAATCGAAGCCGCTGGCGTTCCGGTCGGCGACCGGGATGTTCAGCACCGACCCGTTGCGAGCATTCTCGCCATACGTCGGTGCAGGGTCGATCTTCGCAATCGTCACCGGCCCGACCACATACCAACTGCCCGTGACGAATTGCCCGACCCGGGCCGGCTTCTCGAACGTCCACGTGATGCCGTGCTCGGACACGCTTTCCCTGAGCGGCAGATCTTCCAGCCGCGGCGTGCCCGGGGCGTTCTCCCTCATATACATCGTCACGGACGAGTGCCCCTGCGGTCCCTCGGCCGCCTCGCACCGTGCCGGTGCGGCGACGACCTGCGCAAGAATTCCCACAAACAGGCTGACTGCTGCCATGCGGTTCATGCTGCCCTTCTCCTTGAGTTGCCAGTGTGCCGGATGCAGTCCGCGGACGTCTCCGCCCGGAGGATCGTCTTGAGGCCCATCATGTACGGCCCCCGGGACACTGCGGCCCCGAACTGCGTTCCCCATTATTCTAACCCATGCGAGTACGGCATGTTGCGACGGGTTGGCCCTGATGCCATGGGGATTCATGCACCCCTCGGTGGCAATGCAAGTCGTGTGCTTGAAAATGGTTACGGTGCGGCCGAGGGCTTCTTCGGCAGCGGGTGCAGTCGGGTGGCGGAACAGGGCGGATGGCAGCCCGGGAAGGATATGCGCACCAGATGGGCGCACCAGGGCTCCCGAGCGGTTCAGGGTCGTGCATTTCCCGTTTCGGGTGCCGGGCCGATGCTGTCGGTCAGTCGCAGGTCCAGCGGCACGCGGATGGTCGGTACGTTCGTATCCCCTGCGGCCACCCTGCCGAGGGTTTCCATGATGCACTGCGCGGTCCGGGTAAGGTTGATTTCGAAACTGGTCAGCGGCGGGCGGCCGGGAGCTTGCGGCAGGTCGGCCGTCGTTTCGAATGTCGCCAGGCTCAGGTCCTGCGGCACGCCCATGTGCGAGAATTCCGGATCGTTGAGAAACCTCTTGGCCCATGGGCTGAAGCCGAAGACGATGGCCGTCGGCCGGTCGGGCCCCTTCATGACGGCCCGGAACGCCGGGCTGTACAGGCCGAGGAGCGTTTCCCAGGGAACATACAGCGGCATCGAGCAAGCATCCAGTAGCCCTTTTTCCTTCAGAAAGAGCACCCAGGAGGAGGCCCGGCCGGTGTTGTCGGCGGCATTTTCTTCCATGTACTCGTGCGGGTGGACCATCAGGCAGATGTTGCGATGGCCCAGGGCGACCAGCCGCTCGGCCATCATGTGGGATGCCTTGTGCCGATCGAAGACGACCGTCGGCAACGGCATCCCTGCCGCCACGCGATGATTGAACACGATAAAGGGCAGGCCGCATTCATGCATGGCAAACAGCGCCGCCGCCAGCATGGGGTAGTAGCTCAGGACCAGCGCCCGGTCGAACCCGCGATGGACCAGCGACCCCGCCAGGGCCATCTGGTGCTGCACCGACCAGGGAACCACCTCTACGTCGGTGTTCTGGGTGGCGGCTTCCTGGATCACGGCCCGGATCAAGGCGGAGTAGAAGGCATTGCGGCTGGGGGGCATCAGGGATTCAGGGTAAAGAATCGCCAACCGATGCGTCGTTTGGTTGTCCGGCCCGCCGGAAAGCAGGACGCGGGCTTTCTCGACGGCGTCGGGCGACACAACCACTCGTTTCCGCTGCTCCACCTGCACTATGCCGTGTCGGGCCAGATGCTGGACCGCCGCCATGGCCGTCCGATGGGCCACCCCGCACGTGGCGGCCACGTCGCGAACCGACGGAAATGCCTTCGGCGGCGACCATTGGCCGTCCGCCAGCTTCCGCATGACGATCTCGGCCACCTTCTCCACCACCCTGGGTCGGCCCATGACAACGTTCCTTTCGCAGGTTTTCAGTGGTCTGAAACTGATTCAACGAAGCTGGTGCGCATATCCAGTATGAGGCCTGTTTCCGTGGCCGTCAAGGCGCTTCTGTGGATACAAGGAAATGACACATACGAAGAATTGGATGGCACGCAATGCATTGGGCCATAAAAGGTTATGGCGGTTTTGGTTGGGTTCGTCGGCTCGTGCCCCGTTGGGAGCGGCTGCTTGCCCCTCGGGGGGGCATCGTGCATACTCTCATGGCGTGCGAGGACTGACGTATGGCGAGGACGGATTCCCCGCGACGTACGCAGGAGGCCGGAAATGGCTCCCTCCGTGGCATAGGACGGGCGCAACCGATTCCGCAACAAGCACTTGCGGACGCAGCGGGAGTCGGCCCCGAGAATCGGCACCTCTTTAAGGAGTCAGGAATGAGAGTAGGAACGTTTGCAGTGACGCTGCTGATGTTGTGTGGCATGGCCGGTGCGGCATTCGGAACGACGTACCTGGGCGGGCCGTACACGATCACCACGCCGACCGACCAGAACGGGAGCGAGTTCATCATCGGTACCACGGCGGCAACGACGAATGTGCTCACGGTGGATGGCGTGGACCCGAACACGGGCGCGCTCTACAACCTGGGGACCGGGGGAATCACGGTGACGACGACCAACGCAGGCAGGTACGGCAAGCTGGTCGTTACCGGCGCCTATGCCGTGGTCGGCAGCACAACCTCGGACGGTGCCGCCCCGGCGAACGCCGACCGGCGACAGATGAGGGTGACCCGCGGGGCGGGCAGCACGGGCGTTGTCGAGATCAGCAACGGTGGCACGATCTATGCCGGCCAGACGACCCTTGGACAGGCCGCCGGCACGACTCTGGTGACGGTGTCGGGGGGCCTCTTTGACATCTACCAGCCGAATGCGACCTCCACAAGCAATGCTCTCACCGTCAATAACGGCGCCCTCTACACTCAGACCGGGGGCACGCTGAACGTCTTCGGGCAAACGGCCAATCACGGGGCCCTGATCCAGGGCAACAGCACGATGGACATCCAGGGCGGCACGGTGGTCATTGAGCGTTGCCTGGTCGTCGGCAGCGGCGGCACCGCCGGCACGTTCCGGGTGACCGGCTCGTCGGCCGACATCACGGCCAACGCGGTGACGCTGGGCGGCGTCGACGTGTCGCTGCTGTCGTTCGTCCTGAACGATGCCTCAGGCGTCAGTTGCATCAAGTCGTATGGCGTGGCCTCGACCGGCGGCACGATCGACCTCTCGGGCTACACGCCGCTTGCGGCGATGACGCTCGACCTGCTGAGGGACGGCGATGGCGACATCGGGACTGTCGGGGATCTGGGAGTGGTTCTGGGCGCAGGGGTGACTCAGTACATCGCGGGTGTCCAGGCGGGCTGGACGCTCCACACCAACGCGCAGGGCGACACGCTTCAGGCCACCTACACGCTGGTTCCGGAACCGGCCACGATGGCCCTGTTGGGCATGGGCCTTCTGGGCGTCATGTATCGGCGCCGTCGCTGATCGACTGACGGCGCAGTCAGTGCAGCAGGGTAGCGCGACACCACGACGAACTCCTCTCATCGCTGCATATCGGGGACCGGGGAGGCCAAGGGGTCTCCCCGGTTCGGTATCCGCGGTTGTCGGCAGGTTCTCTACGGCGTCTATCGCAATTCTCCGGACCTGTCGTCCGCCGGCGTGGTCACGTCTGTTTCCACTTCACTTCTTTGGGAGAATCACTCATGAGATGGGCGATTGCCAGTGCAGCGTTGATGGTGTTGATGTTGGCCGGTCTTCCCGGCGTTGCCGTCGCGGAGACGGTCGAGTACCAGGTGTCGGCGTCGGCGGACGACACGCAGGCCACGCAGACGACGAATTCGGCGACGCTGACGACGATGCGGTGGCCGTACAGCAACGACAGCATTCGCTCGTTCGCTCGTTGGCAGATCAACATTCCTGTCGGCGCGACGATTCAGTCGGCCTATGTTAAGGTCTGCTCGAACTCATCCACGACCAGCGAGCGGGCCGTCCAACTGCAATTGCTGGATTCAGACAGTTGCTCGGACTTCTCGACGAATCCGTACGCCTGGGCCACGACCGGAAGCACGGTGAACTGGTCCCTGGGGACGTGGGCGACTGGAACGTGGTACACCTCGCCGGACATCGCGGCGATTGTCCAGGCGTTCGTTGACCGGGCCGGCTATGCTCCAGGCCACTACCTGGGCCTGTGCGGCAGCTGGCAGAGCGGGACGGCTGTCACTTCGGCGCGAACCTGGGACTTCTCCGGCAGCACCTACGGAGCCAGGCTGGAGATTACCTACACGGCAGGGACCGCGAATGAGCCGCCGACGGCCGACGCCGGCAGCAACCAGCAGGTTGTTGACAGTGGCGGAGACGGACACGAGATCGTGACGCTGGACGGGTCGGCATCGAGTGACTCGGACGGCACAATCGTCAGTTACGTCTGGACGGAAAGCGGCACGACCATTGCCACTGGCTCCAGCCCGCAGGTGGACTTGGGGATCGGCGAGCACACCATCACTCTGACGGTCGCCGATGACGACGGCGCCACGGACGATGCCGCAGTGCAGGTGACGGTCAGTGCACAGCAGGCCACGACGACGATCGAGTACCAGGTGTCGGCGTCTGTGGACGACACCCAGGCTTCAGAGGCAAGCAACTCGCCCACCCTGAGCACCATGCGGTGGCCGTACAGCAACGACAGCATTCGCTCGTTCGCGCGGTGGCAGATCGACATACCGGCCGGCGCGACGATTCAGTCGGCCTATGTCAAGGTCTGTGCGAACTCATCCACCACCAGCGAGCGGTCCGTCCGGCTGCAACTGGTGGATGCCGACAGTTGCGCCGACTTCTCCACGAATCCGTATGGCTGGGCGACGACGGGAAGCACGGTGGACTGGTCGCTGGGGACGTGGTCGAGCGGGACGTGGTACACCTCGCCGGACGTGACGGCGATGGTCCAGGCGTTCGTGGACCGCGCCGGCTACGCTCCGGGCAGCTATCTGGGACTGTGCGGCAGTTGGGCGAGCGGGACGGCTGTGACCTCGGCCCGGACGTGGGACTTCTCCGGCAATGTCAATGGCGCGAAGCTGGAAGTCACATACTCGGTAGGGGCTGCGAACGAGCCGCCGACGGCCGACGCCGGCAGCGACCAGCAGGTGGCCGACAGCGGCGGCGATGGATACGAGACCGTGACGCTGGATGGTTCCAGCTCATCGGACGCCGACGGCACGATTGTCAGCTATGTCTGGACGGAGGGCGGCTCGGCGATCGCGACAGGCGACACGGCCGAGGTCGTACTGGGTGTCGGAACGCACACGATCCTGCTCACGGTCACCGATGACGACGGCGCCACGGCCGAAGACGCGGTCGTGGTGACGGTGAGCCTCCAGGGGATTCTGACCGTGGATGCCGGCGACGATCAGACGGTGACCGATCTGCACGACAGCGGGTACGCCGTGGTGAGACTCGGCGGCGCCGCCTCGCGCGATCCGGCGGAAATCACGAGCTACGTGTGGTACGAAGGCGCCACGCAGATCGCGACCGGCAATTGGCCCACCGTTTGCCCGACCGTGGGCGCGCACACGTTCACGCTCGTGGTGACGGACATCGACTCGCAGACGGCCCAGGACGCGGTGACCGTGGTGGTGAATCCCTACGACAGCGACACGTGTCCGCCGCTGACGATTCCCATTTACACGCCGCAGAACGCGCCGGCGACGCCGACGCTCGAAGAGTTGCCGCTGGTGAGCAGCGTGACCTACTGCGACGTGACCTGGACGTTCAGCAGCCCCGTGCGAGTGGGCCGATTCGTTACGGGCGACTACTACGTCGTCGGTCCGGTGACGATCACCGGCATCACCCCGGCCTGGGACGGGGTGAAGAACGGTTCGGTGCTCAATCTGCCGGTGACGGGGGTGCTGGCCAGGTCGCAGACGGGGTTCGATACCCGGGCTCGCGGCGGGCGCTACCAGGCGTCGTTGACCGTCGTGCCGCCGATCAGCATGGTGGCGGGCGACATCCTGATCTCGTCGATCTGCATGGCCGACGGCGAGACCCCGATCGAGCCCTTCGGCGGCGGGACCCAGAGCGGCAGCCCCGTCAAGAGCGTCAGCGTGCTGCACTGCCTGTCGGCTCCCGTGCCGCCGGACGCCTTCCGTCCTGGCTACACGGATCGCACGCAAACGATTTACCTGTCGCGCAACCTGGACCGGTCGCTGCTTCCGACGGTGAACTACGGGCAGACGGCCTACGTCTGGCCGATGCGACACGGCATCTTCGAGGGGCTATCGACCACGACGATTCACACATGGGCCTGGCTGTACGAGCGGCCGTGGATCGACATCTGCTGGTTCAATTACGATTCGCCGCTGGCTTACATGCCGGGCTACGGTCATCTGATTGCACGTGCCGAGAGCATGGCGAGCCTGATCCTGGCGACCAACGAGGCGCCGGCGGACAAGGAGAAGCTCCTGATCGGGTTCCTGCAATACGGGATCGACCTGTGGGGGGCGGCTCGGGGCGGCTTCGTCGGGTGGCCCGGTTTTGGAGGGCTCCAGAGCGGCCGGAAGTGGCCCATCGTGATGGCCGGCGTCCTGCTTGGCGACGAGGACATGGCCAGTCCGACCGTGAGCTATCCGAACTGCCTCTTCGGCGAGGACACGCAGACGCTGTACGGAGACGGCTGGACGGGGACGACGGTGGTTTTCGGTGGACACCAGTACGGCAAGGGGCTGGACTACTGGCTCGACCCGCCGCCGACGGAGACCAAGGATGCCGGTCCCTACGAGCACAAGGATCCCACGACCTGGAACTCGTGGAACTACCAGAGCGAGAGCTACCGTCGGTGCTGCACGGCCAGCGGATGGGTGGGTTACGCGCTGGTTGTCCAGTTGATGGGGGCGGAGGCGGCATGGGACAACGACGCCTTCTTCGTCTATTGCGACCGGTGGATGTACGAGGACAACGCCGCCACGGCGGCCGTGTTGCAGGAGGCGTTGGAACTGAATCCCGATCCGTACTTCCACGACGATTTCAGCATCCCGGCCAACTGGCTCCTTCCGAGCAGCAAGCACGCCTCGGAGCAGTTCGTTCAGGACATGTGGAACATGTTCCGCACGACGCTCAGCAGGCCGACTGACCAGTGGATGGAGTAACGAGGTCGGACGCCGGACGTCTGGCGGCGGCAGTGAAGATCAGGGTGGATCCGTCGAGGATCCACCCTGATTCGTTGTATCAGAGTCGTCCGGCCCTGGCGGCTTCGGCGGCAGCGGCTTCGGCGCCTTGCTGATTGTGGACGATGTGGCAGACGGCTCGGGCGATGATGGCCGGATCGTCGGGACCCGGATAGAGGACGTTGCGGCCGACCAGGGCGCCGTAGACGTTGGGCCCGGTGGTCATGCCCTCGGCGAAGTCCACGAGGACCGTGGCGGGGATGCCGGTGGCCGGGCCGCCGAGCATGAGGATCGGCAGCGTCGTGGCACGGACGATCCGCGAGAACGGCCGCACCATGGGAATCTTCAACCAGAGCCGCGCGGTGCTCGGGCCCAGGGCCGAGGCGACGCCGATGAGGCGGATCCACTCGATCTCGTCTTTCGAGAGGAGCCACTTCTCGAAGCGGTTCTCGACGACCAGGGGCTCCAGGAACATCGGCAGCCCGGCCTCGGCCACGTCGGCCAGCAGTTCGGCGAGGGCGACCATGGATTGCAGGCAGTCGCGGTTGGCGTCGCCCTGGGCAGTGTAGCGCCACATGACCTTGCCGCCGTCGAGGTTGGCGGCCAGGAGGTCGGCGGCGCTGAGGTAGCACGTGGGCATGTCCCACAGTTCGTGGCGGGCCCCGTTGAGGCCCGAGCGGTTCATGGACCCGATGAGGACGCGTTGGCCGAGGAACCCCTTGCCACCATCACGGCGCTGGAGGGCGTCCAGGGCGACGATGTCGTCGATGACGTCGGGGGTGGCCATAAGCCCGTCCACGGGGCTGGCGTCGAGGACGCGGACGATGCGGGCGAGGTAGTCGGCGCGGTTGGCCATGCCGACGGGATCGGGGCCGGCACCGGGCACGCCGCGCGCTGGATGGTCGGCGGCCAGGATCACCAGGCGTCCGTCCTTGCTCAGCTGGGGGCGTCGGGGCCGCTCGGCCAGCGCCTTGGCGAAGAAGTCGCCATCGGTGGCCCGCAGATGGGTCAACGGCAGGACGGCGGCCTCGTCCAGAACGGCGGCGGAGTCGAACCGGTAGCCCTGCGGCATCGCCATGGCCTGCGCCGCGGCGCGGACCTGTTCGACCATAATGTCATCACTCATGCGGACTTGCTCCCGGAATCGTAGCCGCGTGTTGCCGCACGGCCGCCGACATCGCAGCCGCATGCCCAGCCGAAGGCCAGCCTCGTGCCGGACAAGTGCAGAAGTATAGTCGGCGGCGGGTGGCTTGTCAAAGACTCTTGCGTTGCGGCCGTCGGGCAGGGGTCGCCGCGGGGACTCAGTGGCCGCTGAGGGAATACAGGCTGTTGTCGGGAGAGAGGAAGCCCGTGTCCGGGGCGATGCTGCCGGCTGCGGCCGGGTCGGTATCCGTGTACATCTGATCGAGAGATTCCACGTGTCCGTCCACGAAGGCCACGTTGGTCCGGCCGAGGTGCCTGAAGGCCTGGGTGCCGGCGGCGCGGCCGGCCGGGGAGAGGCCGTCGTCGTACTTGTCCGGCGGGGGGAACGGAGCGCGCATGAACTTGTTGGAGCCGGAGGCATAGCCGGCGTCACCGAACATGGCGCAGCGCGCCGGATGGCGCACGCGCGAGAGGTTGACGCGACAGGCGGGCGAACCGAGGTAATCGGTGTTGTAGTTGTATCCTGTGAAGGGATCGGAGAGCCAGTTGTGGGCCCCGTCGAACGACGGGCACTGGTGGACCTCGCTGGGTTCGGTCAGGCGCCCCTGCCAGAGCAGGCCGACTGTGACGGATTCCTTGCCGCCGTGGGCCCAGTCCTTGACGCTGACAAAGTCCCAGGCCACGGAACGGAACACACCACCGGTCATTTGCACCTGATAGGCCGGGGGAAAGAAGCCCTTGTTCTCCTTCAGATACAACTGCATGGCGGTGGCCATCTGGCGCAGGTTGTTGCAGCACTGGATGCATCGGGCGTGCTCCACGGCGGCGCCGAGCATCGGCAGCAGGATCGCCATGAGCAGGCCGATGATGGCCACGGCGATGAGCAGTTCGATCAGGGTGAACGCTTTGTGGCGCAAGGCGGGGCAGGGGGTTTCGGCGTCCGGGATAACAGGGGTGGAACTGGGGCTGGGCTCGATCACGTTCGTTCCTGACAGAGCGGCGGGAGGCCGACCCGTTCGAGGTCGGTCTCCCGCCATGAGGGTGACCTTATGTGTGCGATCGGTGGCGGCCGCGTCGCATCAGCACGGCTCCGAGCCCGAGGCCCAGCAGGGCCATGGAGGCGGGCTCGGGCACGGCGGCCACGTCCGCGAAGGCGTCGATCTCGGTCGTGGCGCTGCTGCCGGACTGGTCGGTGACGCGGATGTATTGGATCCAGTCCAGGCCGTCCACGCCGAGCCAGTCCAGGTCGAAGCCTGTGCCGCCGGCGGAGACTTCGTTGAAGCCGGCCGCCTCATCCACGTAGCGGTACGCCTCGGCGATCTCGGCCACGCTGCTGCCGTTGAAGCTGGACCATGCCAACTCCGGATCGATGGGGACGGTCGGATTCGTCGGGTCGCCCCACCAGAGGTTCCAGGCCCACGCCGGATCGACCTGGCCCGGATTCTCCGGGTCTTCGGGGCGGTAGGGGGCGTCGGGATCGTACTGCCGGCCGAGCGTCGGAGCGAAGTCGTCGGCCCAGGGTCCAGACTTAAACGTGTACCAGGTCTCGCCGTCCTGGCTGACCGATATGGTGCCGGGCTCCACGAAGCCCGTGCCGCCGGTGTGGACCGAGTCGGGGTCGCCGTTGGTCCAGCCCTGTCCGCCGCCGATGACCTGGAAGGCGTTGCCGTAGACGATCAGGTCCAGGCCATACGGGTTCAGCGGATCGTTCTCGACGCGATGGTCGAACTTGACGGTGAGGCTGCCGCCGTTGCCGATGGTGACCAGTTCATAGGACCGGAACGCCGGGTAGACGGGGACGACCGGTGACGGCATGGTCAGGTTGATGTACCAGCCGTCGCCGGTGGTATCGACGGTGGGCCGGCCCAGGGCCGAGGACGGGTTGTTGAAGGTCTGTCCGCTGATCCAGTCCTTGCCGACGCTGGTACCTTGGACGTATTCCACGACTTCCGTGGCGAAGTCGCTTGGATTGTAGGCGTAGTCGGCCGATGCGACACCGGCGGCCAGAAACAGCGCGGCAGCCGCCATCGTCGCTCTTGTTGTCCACTGTGTCAGTAACATCGAATCCCTCCTTGTGTGAGTGGCTCTGATCGAATCTCTCCACATGACTTTGGGGAGGCCGCGCCGGTGCAGGTGGCGCGACCTCCCCTGACAGGCTCAGCGTCGTCGGCGACGCAGGCACCACAGCATGCCCAGTCCGACCAGGCTCATCGTGGCCGGTTCCGGGACAACGTTCGGGCCGAAGGCCATCAACTGGCCGTCGGCGATGAGGTACAGGTTGCCGTTGGCCAGCGTGGGCACGCCGCCGCAGGCGATCTCGGCCAGCAGCAGGCCCGTGTCGGCGTCGAACATGCCGAGTTTGGTGCCGTACTGATCGCAGGCGTAGACGACGTCGGTGCCGTCGCCGATGTCCAGGGCGTAGGCGAGCGACTGGTTCCAGCCGCCCCAGCCCTGTTCGCTTCGCCAGACTTCTAGGCCGGTCGCGGCATCGTAGGCGGCAATGAAGGGCCCGTCCTGAAACTCGGCGCCGGCCGTGTAGATGAGGCCGTTGGCCCCGACGGTGGGCCGGTAGTCGCCCGACAGGGCCATGTCGTCGCCGGTGTAGGAGACGGTGGCGCCGGTGGTTCCATTGACGACGAGCATGCCGGCGTAGCTGTAGAAGTCGTAGCCGCCGGCGATGACGCGGTTGTTGGCGGCGTCGTAGGCAATGCCGCCGAAACTGAGCGGCTCGAACGAACCCTGCGACGTCCAGACGATCTGGCCGTTGGCGGGGTTGATGGCGGCAATGCCGCCACGACCTTCGGCCCATCCGCCCTCGGTGCCGATCGTCGTGTAGACGAGTCCGTCAGTGGGGTTGTAGGCCACCTCGCCCTGGCCCTGGCCCGTGAGGTCCAGAGACCATGCCTTGGAACCGTCGGCGACATTGATGGCGTGCAGACTCGTGCCGCCTCCGAAGCTGCCGTAGGTGTGTTGAAGCACGAGCCCCTCGCCGCTCGTGCCCAGGCCGGGGAGGATCGTCGGCGCCGCGTTGACCACGGTCGCGTAGGTCTCTCCATGGGTGCTGGTGGTGGTCAGGTGGTACGGCTGACTCCAGACGGCCTGTCCGGTGTCGGCGTCGAACCGGTAGACGTATTCGCCGGACCCCATGTAGACGGAGTGGCTCGCCACATCGGCCGACGGCGAGGACCACGAGCCGAACGATGCCTCGGCGACCACCGCCGACCACAGGGCGGCGCCGTCGATCTCGCTGAAGGCGAACAGGCCGCCCTCGGCGTCGTAGCAGTAGACCTGGTTGTTCATGACGACGGGCGACGAGACGCTGGCGCCCATAAATCCGGCCCCCAGACCGGCGCCGACGACGAACCGGGCCGTCGGGTAATCCCGCAGATCGGGCCCCGAGGCCGATTGTCCCGCGAAGCCCGGGCCCTGGTGATACTGCGTCCACGTGTTGTCGACCTGGGCCATGGCCGTGCCGGCCAGTGCGATGGCCACGCCAAACGCCCACAGGCTTGTCCGCCAGACAGAACGAGTGAGGCTGCTTCCATTGCTGCTCTTCATCGGGTGTCTCCCTACTCCCCCGGCAAGTCCTTGTTGATTCTGCTCCACAGGGCCAGTGGCCACTGCGAATCACAGGCGAATGCCCCGACCGCAACACGCGGTCAGGTTCCTCGATTCAGGATGCTCCGGCAATCACCTCCTTCCGGCCGCCGGCGTGGGCCGCGGTCCGGTGTCGATTCCGTTCGGGGAACCGGGACGACCGGGCGCGCAGTGCGAGCGGCATGGGTTGATTCGAGGCGTGCCCTTGCGGAGGGGAGACCATGCGCGGGATCGCTTGCATTGGACGGCAAGCGAGGTATACTTCCGGAGCATGGCGGAACCGGCCAGTTTCCCATGCAAGGGCGTCGGCGCTTCAATCGCCGGCGCCTCATCTGTTTCTCTCTCACAGGTTGCCGCGGCCAAACCGCGACGGGATGCACATAACAGTCTCCTGTGGCGCAGCCGCCCTCGGCTGTGCGACCCTCTTTTCCCATTTTCGCCGGCCGAGGGCGGCCGGGCCACACGTTCTGAGACCGTATTGTTACGCTTCTGGAAGGGGGGACTGCGGGCGCAAACTCAGGGCGGGTATCCCGGGCGCCACCATGTCGCGAGAGGCCCCGAAAAAACCGAACCCCGGCCCGCTGTCGCGGTTCCGGGGCGCAGGGTTTTCCTGTGCTTTCCGGAGGTCCACGACTCGCGATGGCCCTTTCCAGGTCGATTGCAGGCGGGTATTCTGGCTCCCGGGTCATCCTTCCGCTGCGCCTTCCCATCGGTGCGATGCTCCGCTCCGACAGTGGCTTGTGCAACGGTTGTCGCCGGTTACAGCGGCGCGTCCGCGGCCGGTTTTCACGGCCTTCCCTCATTGCCCCCGCTCGTTAGCGAGCGGGAGACCTGCAACGAACCAACTATAGGCGTGTGTCCTGTGCGAGTCAAAGGAAAAAACACGGGCGGCACGTAACCCGTTTCCGCGTATCAGGTTCGCAGACGCGTGGAATTTCTAGAGCTTTTCATCATCGGGTCTGTTAGAACCGTAGACGGCGGCAAGTCGGGCGTCACGTCAGGGCGGCCTGTTGTGGGCCGCGACCGGGAAACCATAGCCCGCTGGACCGAGGCACAAGGCTCATGAAGCCGTGCGGTGCACATTCTCTTGAGGAACTGGCCGATCTGGCGGGTGGGCGCCTGGACGGGGCGGCCGCGGAGGCCCTGCGCCGGCACCTGGACGCGTGTGCCTCGTGCCGCGAGGCGGCGGCCCGGCTGGCGGCGCTGGACGCGGCCCTGCGGCGGTCCGAGGCGATGCAGACGCCGGCTGTGCCCGAGGCCGATCGTCGGCGGATTGTGGACGGCGCGCGGCAGATGCTTGCCGACGAGGCCGAGGCTGGGTCTGCGACGCGGCGTTCGGGTGTGGCGGCGCGGTTCTGGAACCGTCCGGAGGTTCGCCGGGCGCTGGCTGCGGCGGCGGTGCTGGCGGTCGTGGCGGCGGCCGGACTCCTGGCCGTGCGGTCGGCTCGTTCGACCCTGGGCCCTGCGGTGGCAAGGGCCGTGGCCATGCGCGGATCCGTGACCGTAGGCGGCAACGGGGGTTCGCCGCTCTCCGGGCAACAGACGTTGCACGTGGGCCAGCGGATTCGGACCGGTCGGGGGGCGATGCTCACACTGGCGATGACCGGCGGCGGGTCGATGGACGTGAACGAGGGAGCCGCGCTGGTGATCGAGCGGAGCGACGCGGCCGAGACGCTTTGTCGGCTGGACCAGGGGCAGGTGTTCGTGTCGCTGGGGTCTCCGGGCGGTGCAGGTCGCATGGTGCTCGACACGTCGGTGGCTCGCGTGGAGGCGACGGCGGCGGAGTTCGATGTGCATCTGGCGGCGGGGAGCCTGGCCGGCGGGCGTTTGCGGCGCGGCGGGCCGTTTGTGTTGGCGGCGGCCACGGTCCAGGTGCTTGGCGAGCCGGCGATGCCGAGCGAGTTGCGGTTGACGGTCGTCTCGGGCGAGGTGACGCTGAGTGTGGCGGGCGACCCGACGCCGGTGGTGGTCCGGGCGAATGAACAGGTGCGGTACGATCCTCGCGGGGCCAGACCGGTTCCCGTGAAGGTTCGTGCCGAAGAGCACGTGCTGTGGCGGTTGCCGGACGACCGTGTGTCGCACCTGGCGTCGGCGCATTGGGCGGACCTCTTTTCCGCCAAGGTGACGCCGCAGCAGCAAGGTCGCATTCGGCTGGACTACGATTTCGTCAGCGGTCGTGAACTGGACGATTGGCGCATCGATGGGGCAGGATGGGCGCTGATGCTCAATGCGCTGCGATGCCGCAACGGGCAGGGGGCCATCGTGTCGCGAGCGGCGTTCGTGGGAGACGTGGAGGTGGCGCTGACGGCCAACATGGAGCGGCGCGACGGGACGCAGGTCGGGTGGGAGCTGCGACCGGCGACGGCCGGCGGATTCGATGTCGTGACGGCGACGGCGGCATGGGCCGATCCTGGGCCGTCGCTGCGGATGTCGTTGGCTTTCGGCGATGGCGGATCGCCTCAGGCGGTCATGGAGCGGGATGCCGGGCAGGTGTTCGGGTTCGGCGGTCGCCTGGAGGGTGATCGAGTCCTGGTGTCGCTGGATGATCGAGATCTCATTGAGTCGGCCGCACCCGACGCCATGCTGAAGGCGCTGCACGACCCGACCTCCCCGCAGCCGCTGCATGTGGCAGTGCGGGCCGGCGGCGAGGACCTGTTCATCACCCACCTGACGGTGATCGGGCGACCCGATCCGCGGTGGCTGCGACAGCGGTTGCAGCAGGTCGTCGGCGAACGGCCGTCGGGCCGGTAGTCCTCTGTGCGGCGTCCTGTTCTGGAAAACCTTTGACCGCACAGGGCTCCCCTGTAAAATCCCATGAACGATGTCCGGGCGGCGCGTGCGACATGGCGTCCGCTGATCCAATCTCCGCCACCGGCGGCCTTGCGATGGCCGCCAGACCGACGCGAAACGACATGACGACACCGAGAGAGCGACCGATTCTTGTGACCGGGGCCAACGGCATGCTGGCGGGGGCCCTGCGGCGACGATTCGGCCAGCCCGGCGGCCCCGCGGCGCCGGTCATCTGGACCGACGTGGACGAGTTGAACATCGGCGACGAGGCGGCCGTGCGGCAACTGGTCGAGCGGCGTCGCTGCGGCGCGATCATCAACTGCGCGGGCCTGACGCAGGTGGACGAGTGCCAGTCGCGGCGCGACGAGGCCATGCGGATCAACGGCGCGGCCGTGGGGCACCTGGCCCGGGCGGCCGAAGCGGTCGGGGCCGTGCTGGTCCAGATCTCCACGGATTTCGTGTTCGGCGGCGACGAGGCCAGGCCGTACGTCGAGGCTGATCCGCCGCAGCCGCTGAACGCCTACGGGGAGTCGAAGCTGCTGGGCGAGCGTGAGGCGGCCCGGGCGCCCGAGCACCTGATTGTGCGGACGGCGTGGCTCTACGGCCCCCATGGCCGCAACTTCGTCCGATCCATCTGCCGACAGGCCGCGCTCGGCCGTCCGCTGACCGTCGTGAACGACCAGGTGGGGTGCCCGACGTACACGGGCGACCTGGCCGAGGCGATCGTGCGACTGATGGGGTGCGGGGCGCGCGGCGTGGTCCACGCCTGCGGCAGCGAACCGACGTCGTGGTTCGAATTCGCCCGCGAGATCGTCCGTCTGCGGCAGAGCGACGTCGCTGTGGAGCCGATCTCGTCGCAGCGGCTCGGTCGGCCCGCGCGGCGGCCGGCCATGAGCGTCCTGGACTGCTCGCGGCTGGCGGAGCTGACGGGGTACCGCCTGCCGGGATTCCGCACGTCGTTGCCGGCATACCTGGCGGAGATGACCTCGGGGGAAGACGGGTAGACCGGGTGCGGGCCACGAGGATGGTCGTGGCTTGCTTGGGCAACGGGCACCGGACATCCAAGCCCCGTCGTCGTAGTGTGGCGTGTGGGACGCAACGCGGGTTCTGGTGGACGTACTGTTGCCAGGGCGCCATGCTTCGGCGCCACGGCACAGCGGCAGGGTGGCTGCTTGCAGCTGCACGGCGGAACTGCAGCGTTCCGCATGGCCGCACGGCCATGGCGTGCGGCTGTGCATGAAGCGAGATTGCAGGGCCAGGATGGCCCTGCCACGCACGGGCAAGATGCCCGTGCCACGGGATGGGTCCTGCAATGGAGGAGTCGGCCATGGTCGAGTGGGACAAGCAGTTCTTCGACCGGCGCAAGGCGGAGGGGCGTTCGGGCGGCGCCGAGCGACGGCAGTTCGGGGATTCGTACGCGGAGTTGTCGCCGGAGGCGCGGGAATTCGCCCTGGCGGTGGACGCCTACAAGATCTCCCACGGCCGCAAATTCATCACCCTGGGCGAGTTGTTCGAGGTTTTCAAGGGGTTGGGCTATCACAAGTGAGTGCCGCGTGGGGCCGCGCTGCCCTGGCGCCGGCACGGATGGGATGATTATGCTCGAGTTCACCGCCGGTCGGGTTGCCGTGCTGATTGTCACCGGTCTTGTCGCCGGGATCGGGGGCGGCATGCTGGGCATCGGCGGCTCGGTGATTTTCCTGCCGATTCTCGGTCGGGTGTTTCCGGACGCGTCGTACAACGTCTTTGCGGCGGCGGCGCTGATCTGCAACGTCTTCGTCGGCATGGGCGGCGCGATCGGCCACTACCGCAACCGTCGCGTTATCGTGAGCGTCGTGAAACGGATCATCCCGCTCGGGATCGTGGCGGCCATAGCCGGCGTGCTGGCCGCCAACACGCTCGGTCGCCACGGACTGGACAAGGTGCTCTGGGGCGTCTTCGGGGCGGTGGTCTGTTTCATGGTCTATAACAACGTCCGCAAGCTCTTCGGGCGCGGGCACCCGGCGGCCCTGGATGCGGGCGACGATCTGGCGTCGCTGCGGGTCACCCTGCCGCGCGTCTCGGCCGTGGCCGTCCCCACAGGGTTCCTTGCCGGCATGCTCGGCATCGGCGGCGGCACCTACAGTGTGCCCGGCCAGCAGATCTTCCTCGACATGCCTCAGAAGAACGCCATCGCCAACAGCGCGGCCACGATGGTTGTCTTCTGCTCGATTGCCGCCGTGGTGAAGAACCTCACAGTGTCGCTGCCCGACGGCATGACGCACTGGGCCCCGATCCATCTGGCGGCGCTGCTGGTTCCGTCGGCCCTGGTCGGGGCGTACATCGGCGGCCACCTGACGCACAAGCTTCCCGACCGCCTCGTGCGGGCCCTGTTCACGGCGTTCCTGGCCTGGACGGCCTACGAGTGCGTGTTCTCGAAGTCGGGATTGTCCACCATGGTGGCGGCCTGGTTCGGGGCCTGAGCCGGGCGTTTGCGGGTGTGAAGAAACACGCCGATCATCATGGCCGCGGCCCCGACCGTGTCGGCCACCCAGTCCCAGACGTCGGGCGTGCGGCGGCCGGGTCCCCAGCTCTGGTGCCACTCGTCGCTGACGCCGTAGAGGCTTGCCGCGAGGAAGGCCAGCAGCGGCGCCCAGCGAAACAGCCATCCGCGTCTGAGACTCCGAAACGCCCAGTACAGTGCGGCACTCAGGCCGGCGTACGCGACGGCGTGGGCGGCCTTGTCGCTGAAGCGGAACGTCGGGACGCGGACGCCGCGAAGGCTGTGGTGGCTGAGGACGAACAGCAGGACGAGGTACGCGATCGCGCAGCCCCAGGCCAGGGTGCGGCTAAACAGCCATCGGGCCATGGCTGGCACCCTCGCCCGCGGCACTGGCCGGCGCCGGGCAGTCCTGCGCCGCTGTCGCATCGGCGTCCATGGACAACGACGGAACGGCGCCGGCGGACGGATCGGCGACGGCCGAGGTATCGGCTGCGTCAGGCGATTCGGTCGGCGGAACCGCTTCGTGCGGGGCCGCTGTTGCCTCGGTCTCGGGCGGCGCATCGCTTGGCGGCGACTCGACGGGCGGCGTTGGGGGAGACGGTGCGACCGTGTCGGCCGACGGCGCTGCTGCGGCCGCGGGCTTCGGGGCCTTGTCCGACTCGTGGGCCAGGAACTCGTCGGCCAGGAGCCGGTAGTCGGCGGCGCCGTGGCTGGTCGCGTCGTATTCCAGGATCGTCTGGCCGAAGCCGGGGGCCTCGGCCAGCTTGATGTTGCGGCGGATGCGCGTCTCGTAGACGCGCGTCCCGGCCATCAGCGTCTGTCCGTCGGAGGCGCGCGAGAAGTAGCCGCTCACGTCGGCCAGCACCTCGCTCGACAGGGTCGTGCGCCCGTCGAACATGCAGAAGACCACGCCCATGATCCGCAGCCGCGGGTTCAGGCGGCTATGCACCAGGCCGGCCGTCTCGATGAGCTTGCTGATGCCTTGCAGGGCGAGGACATGCGGCTGAAGGGTGATGAGGATGTCGTCGGCGGCCACCAGGGCGTTGAGCGTCATCAGGCCCAGTGACGGGGGGCAGTCGATCAGGACGTAGTCGTACCGATCGCGGCAGGGGGCCAGGGCGTCGGTGAGGATCCGTTCGCGGGCCAGTTGCGACACGAGTTCGATCTCGGCGCCGGCGAGGTCGATGTGGCTGGGCACCAGGTCGAGCCGCTCGGCGCGTTGCACCAGGGTCTCGGCGACCGAGGCCCGGCCGGTCATGACCTCGTACATGGACCGTTCGAGGGTCGAGTTGTCCACGCCGAGGTGAAACGTCAGGTGGGCCTGGGCGTCCAGGTCGATCAAGAGGATGCGTCGGCCCAGGGCGGCCAGAGCCGCTCCCAGGTTGCAGGTGGTGGTCGTTTTGCCGACGCCGCCCTTCTGATTGACGATGGCAATCACTCGCATGGGCGGGATTATACGGGCTGGAGGGCCGCCGGGCAAGGCCGCCCACGAAAAACGGGACCGGAAGGCGTCTTCCGGTCCCGCGATAGGCATGAATGGCCGAGCCTCCACTTCGGAACGGCCTCGGCTGACGGAGCTACTTCTTGCAGCAGGTTTTCTTCTTGGCGACTTTCTTCTTGGCCACCTTCTTGGCGACTTTCTTCTTGGCGACTTTCTTCTTGGCGACTTTCTTCTTCGCGACCTTCTTGGCTACCTTCTTCTTCGCGACTTTCTTCTTCGCCTTCGCCATCGTGTTCGCTCCTTTCAAAGGGTCATGAAAGACAGCTCGAATCTCTCCAAGTCCTGTTGAAGCCGACGCCGACTTCATGTTGCCTTATCGTTTCGTCACGAGTGCAGCCCCACGGCGACCGTGAACTTCCCGCGACAAGCATCAACGTGAACAGCTCAAGCACAACAGTGGTTGATAAGGATGTGACCGACTCTTCGAGCGTCTCCGACATTCGACCTTATCAGTGCTGCAAACTCATCCTGCTACAACTCATCGGAGCATCAGCGAACTTAACTTAAGACGAATTGCCTCTCATGGCTGTTCATAATGCGCTTCATCAGTGACCGACTGCAACAGAAATCGCGCCGTGGATGGACGCAATCGTCACTTTTTTTTCGCGCGTGTTTTGCTCTGCGCGTCGCGAGCGGTCGTCAGTCGTCGGTTGCGGATCGTCAGCGGCGCGCGCCGAATGCGTGGACCATGACGGCGCGACATGCCACCGCCTCGGACGTTGCGACGACATGCGACGGCGTCGGCGCACGACGGCAGGTCGGGTGGTGTTGGTACGACGGCGCGTGGGTACGTTGTCAGGAGGATCGGCGGCGCGCGGCGCGCCGTCGGATCGTGCGCGGCGAACGAGGATGACGAATGGGATCAGGGAGTGGTCAGCGGCGCGACGGCGGTGTCGGCGCGGGCGACGGCGGCAGGACGGATCGCCTCGGCGAGGAGGTCCATCGCGCGTCGCAGCGCCGCGTCAGCGGCCGGGTCGGGCACGTCGGCGAGGGCGGCGGTGGCGGCTTCGCCGTCGGCCTCGACCGTGACGTCGGGCGGGATGCCGATGCCGTGGAACGAGACCTCGGAGGGGCCGTAGAAGCGAGCCGTGGTGATGTAGAGGGCGCTCTGGCCACCTTCGATCGGCAGGACGCTCTGGACGATGCCCTTGCCGTAAGTGCGTCTTCCAACGAGGGTTGCACGGCCATGGTCGCGCAGCGCGCCGGCCACGATCTCGCTGGCGCTGGCCGACCGGCCGTCCACCAGCACCGCCAGCGGCTGCTCGTGGTAGCGATAGCGCCAGTGGCCCACGCGGACCGTGCTGGTCTGGCCGAAGCCGCGGCCGCGCGTCGTCAGGACCACGCCTTTGTCCAGAAGCAGGTTGCACACGTCCACGGCCGCATCGAGCAACCCGCCGGGGTTGCCGCGCAGGTCGAGTACGATGGCGTCGAGCGGTCCTTCGTCGGCGAGGCGATCCAGCGCCTGCGACATCTCGAGCGCGGAACTCCGCTGGAAGGTCGCCAGGTGGATGTAGCCGATGCGGCCGCCGTCGCCGAGTCGCGCGGCGCAACGAACGCTCGGCACGTGGACGGTGTCGCGCGTGGCGGTGAGCGTCAGCTGCTGACCGTCGCGGTCCACGGTGACGCTCACCTGGGATCCGCGCGGGCCGCGGATCAGTCGCGCCGCTTCGCCGAGGCTCTTGCCGTTCATGCTCTCGGCGCCGACGGCCAGAAGGATGTCGTTGGCGAGCAGGCCCGCGCGGCAGGCCGGCCCGTCCTCGAACACGCTGACGATGCGGATGCGTCCTTCGTCCTGTCGCACTTCGACGCCCAGGCCGACGAACTGTCCGTTGATGTCCGATTTGACCTCGTCGTACATGTCGTGGGTGAGGAAGGCGGTGTAGTCGTCCAGGTGCTCGGCGGCACCGAAGAGCATCTCGGAGATCACCACGCCGCACGGCAGGCGCACCGTCCGCTCGTTCTCCTCGCAGATCAGGCGAACGTAGTACCGGGCGGTGAAGCTCGTCAGCTTCTTCTCCTCGCCGATCTTGCGGGCGATGATGTCGAGGCCGGCCAGGAACTCGGCGCGTGTGGCGGCGTTGTCGTCCATACCGTGACGGCTGCGGAAGGTGTCGCCGGCCATGGCCGCGCGAAGATTGGTCATCCCGTTGGCCAGCAACCGGGCGTAGCCGACGGGGTCCACGTAGTTGTCGGCCACGCTGCGTGCGACCTCGCGATAGAGGCCGAGGCCTTGTTCGAGGGTCATCGCGCGTGCCGAGGCGAGCAGCTTCTCGTCAGCCCAGCGGGCGTCGACGGCGATCCTGGCGCGGCACCAGCGGATGCGTTCGTCGAGGTCCGCCGGGGGCAGGGCCCCGGTGCGGGAAATCTCCTGGTACGTGGCCAGGGCGGCGACCAGGTTCGCCTCGGTCTCGAACTGGCGGCCCTGAGTCCAGAGGGCCTGGCCGCGGGCGGCGGCATCCGGGTGGTCCTTGACCAGCGACTCGATCCGTTGGCGGGTGTCCGTCGGCAGATGGTTCAGCCGCACCGTTCCCAGGCGCGCGTAGGAGCCTCCGGCGTAGACGCTGCGACAGCCCAGGCCGGCCAGAAACGCCAGCAGGCACAATGCGACCAGGGCCGCGGTGGTTCGAGTCGTTCGGTGCATGTGTGCAACCTGATTGGTGGCAGGCGAAGCGACCTGGCGACGCGCCGCCGGTCCCCACCGGCCGCGGTGATCGCTTCCGCCGCACATATATAGCCCACGTGCGGCCCTGGGTCAAACAATCGCCGCCGGGGACGGAAATATCGTTGGCAATCTGGGGAAAGTCTGCGGCCTGGGTTGCGGGATGTTCCGTCTGTGCCGCCTGTGCGTCGCGGCCGGCTGGCGGCCTACTTGACGATGCCGGCGCGGCGGAGGGTGTGCAGGACGAGATCTTCGGCCGCCGTGTCGCTGGTGGTCATCAGGTGCGCGATGTTGTGTTTCTTGCAGAACTGCTCGAGGTCGCCGGTGAATCGCCGCACGCGGTCACGGTAGCCGTCGATCATGCGCCGCGTGGTGGAGATGTCCACGGGGAGGCCGGTTTCGCTGTCGATCAGGCGGAAATCGCCGGAGAGGTCGGGCTCCAGTTCCTCGCGGGCGAGCACCTGGATCACCATCGGCTGGAAGCCGGCGAAGCCGAGCTGCTTCAGGGCGTCCTCGTACCCGTTGGGACTCAGGAAGTCGCTGATCAGCAGGGCCACGCCCTTGTGGTGGTGATTCATGAGGAATTCGCGGACGCTGCGGCCGAGGTCGGTGCTGCCCTCGGGACGCAGGCGGCGGAGGAAGTCGAACACCGTGAAGATGGAGCCCTTGCCGCGGACGAAGGCCAGGTGGTTCTCCGGCGGGCGACCGTTGGGTGGGGCGGGGGGCGCCTCGACGGACACCGCGAGCGGGCCGGGCGCCGCCTGGCCTTCGCAGCTCAGGGACTGCACCGTGACGCGATCCAGGTGACTCAGGGCGATGTAGGCCACGGCGGCGGTCAGGCGGCGGGCCAGGTCGAACTTCGTTGTCGGCTCGCCGAAGGCCATGCTGGCCGACCGGTCCACCAGCAGGTAGACGAACAGGTCTTCCTCCTCGATGAAGAGCTTGACGAAGAGGTCCTCGAAGCGGGCGTAGGCGTTCCAGTCGATGCGGCGGAAGTCGTCGCCCTGGCTGTAGGGGCGGAAGTCGGCGAATTCGACGCTGGAGCCGTGCTTGTTGCTCCGCTGCTCGCCGCGCAGCCGCCCGGCGAAGGCCCGGCGGCTGAAGACGGCCATCGTTTCCAGCTTACGCAGGAACGCCGAGTCGAAGAAGTCGAGCGATGGGCTCTCGTCGGGCACCGGCTAGTCCTTGAAGAGGTCGTTCCACCGTTTGCGGGCGTCGCCCGGGTCGGGAGCGTTGCGCTGGTCGGGCGTGGTCTCGGCCAGTTTGAACTCGTCGCAGAAGTTGGCGCCCTCGAAGTCGTGCACGGCATCCGTGTTCGGCAACAGGCACCGCGCCGTCGGATAACCCGTGAAGTGCCGGCAGTTGCAGCACGAGTGCCAGTAGTGGTGGCACGTATCGCACGTGTCGTGGAAGCCGGGCATCTTCTTCATGGCCGCGTAGGGGGCCTTGCATTTCCAGCAATACGGCATCAGGAGCTCTCCATTACTCAAGCACCAGAACACGTTCGTCTTGGGGGCGAACGCGATGTCACAGGATGGACTGTGGGGTGACGGGCACGATTATAGTCATCCCTGGCTGCGTGATGCAAGATGGTCTTTGAAGTTTCGCACGCGGAGTGAACCTTGCATTTGCCGTGTCCGACGGCTACACTCACGGCTGTTTGGCGGTTTCCAGGAACAGGCGCAGACCATAGCCCATGACGTTCCTTGCACCTTTGTTCGCTTTGGCGGCCCTGGCGGCCGTGCCCATCGTGCTGCTCTATCTGCTGAAGATGAAGCGGCAGGAGAGGGTCATTCCCTCGACGCTCCTGTGGCAGGAGACCATCAAGGACATCGAGGCGAACGTGCCGTTTCAGCGGCTGCGGGCCAACCTGCTGCTGATTCTCCAGATGCTCGTGCTGGCGCTGCTGGTGGCGGCGCTGATGCGGCCGGCGATGCCTTCGACCTACCGGTTGGCAGATCGCAACGTGCTCGTCGTGGACGTGTCGGCGTCGATGCTGGCGACGGACGTGCCCGGCGGCGCGACACGGTTCGAACGCGCGCGGGAACTGGCCTCGGACCTGATCGACAGCCTCGACGACGGCCAGCGGATGATGATTCTGGCGGGCGACCGCATGGTCACGGACGGATTCATTGAGCAGACGAGCCTGCTGCACCGGGCGCTGGACCGCATCGAGCCGCGCGAGGCCGAGGCGGACGTGGCGGCCGGTCTGCAACTGGCACAGGCGGCACTGACGGTCGGCCAGACGGGCGGCGACGACGCAGCCGGGGCCGATGGCGCGGCGCCGGCCGACGCGGAGGCGACGGCCTCGACCACGCGGCTCCAGGGCCGCGTTTACCTGATCAGCGACGGCGCGGGGCTGGAGCTGTCGAGCGACCTCGGCCGCCTGGCCGACGACCTGACGTATCTGACGGTCGGCTCGGGCGGCGAGAACGCGGGCATCCTCGGCCTGCAATTCGACCGCGGCGGCCGCGAGTCCGATTCCGGGGAGTTATTCGTCAGCATCGGCAACTTCTCCGCGAGCGACCGGGCGTTGCTGGTCTCGCTCAGGCGGCGGGGCGAGCACGCGCCGATTGACGCGCGCGAGCTGACACTGGCGGCCGGAAAGTCGTCGGGCGTGACCTTCGCCCGCGATTTCGCCGCGGGGGAATACGAAGTAACGCTCGACGGTCGCGACGCCCTGGCGCTGGACGACCGGGCCTGTGTCGTGATCGGCCCGAATCGGCCGCTGAAGGTGCTGCTGGTGGCCCGCGGGGGCGGAAGCCCCGTGGAGCGGTTCCTCGCGTTGGCCGACTGCGTCTACACCCGTGTTGCGCCGGAGCAGTACGATCCGGCGGACGGCAGCTCGGACCTTTACATCTTCGATGGTTTCGTTCCTGCGGCGCTGCCGGCGGACCGGACGACGGTGCTTCTGGCGCCCGAGCGCGGGGTCGGGGCGTTTCGTCCGCTGGGCGTGCTGGAGCGGCCGCGGATTCTCGACTGGAAACGCGACGATCCGGTTATGCGGTTCGTGACGTTCGCCGACGTTCGGCTCGCGCCGCAAAGCGCGCTGGCCATGGAGCCGGACCCGCGGATCGTGCCGCTGGTGTGGTCGGAGGACACGGCCCTGATCGGCTACGAGGAGCAGGCCGGCGTGCGGCACTACTGCGTGGGGTTCCGCCTGGACCGCAGCACGTGGCCGGGCAAGGTGTCGTTTGTGCTGATGATGGGCAACCTGTTGGACGAGGCCCGGCGTGCGCAGCGGCTGGGGCAGGCCTTGGTGGGCCAGAGCGGGCGGCTGTGGTCGTTCGGCGCCGTGCCGGCCGGAACGACGGTGGCCGTGCGGCGGCCCGACGGCGCGACGGTGGACGTGACGGCGGCGCAGGGGCTGGCCGACCTGGCCGACACGCACCAGGTGGGGTTCTACGAGGCGTCGCTGCCCGACGGGCGGTTGGGGTTCGCCATGAACCTGGTGAGCGTGCGGGAATCCAATGCGGCGCCGCAGGTGGAGCTGCGCGGCCTGGCCGGCGAGGCGATCCGGGGTCGCGGCAGCCTGGCCGGCGGCACGGAGGAGGTCTGGTTCTGGGTCACCCTGGCGGCGCTGGCGGTGCTGGCGGCCGAGTGGTACGTATATCATCGACGGATCGCGTGATGCGGGAAGGGATGGTCGGATGCATCTGGGCGAGTATCAGAAGCTGATCGAGGACATTTACTACGAGCGTGACAGCGGCCGCGGGCTGGAGGGCACGTTCCTCTGGTTCATCGAGGAGGTGGGCGAACTGGCCACGGCGCTGCGCGAGGGCGACGAGGCGTCGAAGCACGAGGAGTTCGCGGATTGCCTGGCGTGGCTGACGACGCTGGCGAGCCTGTCGGGAGTGCGGATGGAGGACGTCGTGTCGAAATACGCCGGCGGGTGTCCGCGTTGCCGGGCCACCCCGTGCAGTTGCCCGACGAAGCAGTGAGGTCGCCAGCGGCGCGGCTCACGTCGCACGGAGTCTGAGGAGGCATGGCGATGAAAGGCAAACTCTGGATTGTCGTGGTGGTCGTGGCGGTGCTGGGGGCGGCGGCGGGGCTGGCGTGGTATCTGATGCAGCCGCGGACGGCCGAGCAGCAGTTTCGCCGGGCCCAGCAGGCCGAGGTGAAGCTCCAGGCCGAGGCGGCCGACCTGACCGACGAGGAGCTTGCCGCCCGTCGCCGGGAGATCATCGGCCAGTACGAGCAGGTCTGGACCGACTTCGCCGACGACGGATTTCACGACGACGCGCGGCAACGGGTGGCCGAAATCTACGACGAGCTTCTGAAAGACAAGGCCGGGGCGCTCCAGCGGTACCGCGACCTGATGGCCAGTCACCCCGACAGCGACAAGGCCGAGGCCGTCATTCACCGCATCGCCGAGCTGTGCGAGGAACTGGGCCTGGCCGAGAAGGCCGATCGCGAGGCGGCCTTGAAGCTGTTCAAGGAAGCTGTGGACCTGCGCGAGAAGTTTGTCGACGAGCACCCGGACAGTCCTCGCGCGGAGGAGGACCTGATCCGTGCGGCGCGGCTGTGGCAGGATCAGCTTCAGGATCCGCCCATCGACGTGAAGACGCGTCTGGAGCGGTACCTGGAGAAGTTCCCCAAGGGCAAGTATGCCGACGAGGCGTTGTTCCGGCTCGGCCGCTGGTTCGAGGAAGCCGAGATGCCGCAGGACGCGATCGCCGTGTATAAGCGTCTGGCGGAGGAGTTTCCGCAGAGCCAGTATGTGGACCGGGCCAACGAGCGGCAATACGAGATTTACGCGAAGAAGCTGAACGACGAGGAGCAGGCGGCCGAGATGGCCCGCAAGATTGCGCAGCGCAACCCGGGCACGGCCAAGGGGGCCCGCTACGCGCAGCGGGCCGACAGCGCGGGTCAGAAGGAGCTCAAGGACAAGGATCGCAAGTACGAGAAGGATTACTACGGCGCGCCGATCTACGATGCCGCCCTGGACAAGGCGTTTCCGTGGGAGGAGTTCGAGGATCTTCTGGCCCAGAAGCTCGACACGATCACCTACACGATGGAGGTGCGCCTGGTGCCGGCCGACGGGACGCTGGAAGTGACCGGCTCCATGGAACTGGTGAACAACGGCCCGGAGACGTCGGAGCTGCTGCTTCAGTTCAACGCCGGCATGACGCTGGAGAACCTGAAGTTCGGCGGCGCGGCGGCGGAGGTCGTGTCGCCGTCGAGCCGTCAGCGCGAGGTGGTGCGCATCCGGCTGCCACAGGCCCTGGCCACGGGGCAGGGCGGCACGCTGACGTTCAAGGCGTCGGGCAAGTTCGAGGCGCCGCGATCGGCGCCCGAGGGGGTGAACCTGGCCTCCGGCGAGTCGCCCAGCGACGAGCAGATGCAGCAGATCATGCAGACGATGACCGGCGACATGCGCGTCCGCGTGGGACCGACCGGTTACGCGATCGGCGCGGGGCTGTGGTACCCGCTGACGATCTACGGCGACATGTACACGACGGACGTGACGTTCCGGCTGCCGGAGCCGGGCTACGAGGTCTCGGCCGCAGGGAAACTGACGTCCCCGAGCGGCGAGGGGACCGTGCGGCGGTACGTGTCGCAGACGCCGATCTTCGGCCTCTATTTCAGCTATGGCCCGTGGACCGCCGTGGAGCGGCCGTGGTCCGACGGCCGCACGGTCGTCGCCTACGTGGACAAGGCGAGGCGCGACTACGGCGAGAAGCTGGCCGACCGGGCGTGCGACGTCCTGACGTTCTACGAGGAGAAGTTCGGGAAGCTGAAGCAGCCGCGCATCTCCATTACCATCGACAAGCTGCCGGTGATCCTCGGCGGCATCGGCCCGGCGGGCATGATGATGCTGGCCGAGCATTTCCTGCCGGCGGACGACGTGCCGGTGAGCCTGCTGGCCCACGAGCTGTCGCACCAGTGGTGGGGCAACCACGTGCCGATCTCGTTCGAGAAGGGCTACAGCATGTGGCTGAGCGAAGGGTTCGCGACCTACTGCGACGCCCTCTATAACGAGAAGCTCCACGGGCGCGAGTTCCTGACGCGGCACCTGGAGAAGTACAGCCTCTTCTACTTCGAGGGTCTGGTGCAACTGCCCCGGCTCGTGGAGCCGCCGGCCTCGTGCTACATGAACAACCCGCTCTACCGGCAGACGGTGTACGAGAAGGGGGCCCTGGCCCTGCACGCGCTGCGGTATGTCCTGGGCGACGAGAAGTTCTTCGCGGTGCTGCGGCGCTATGCGACGGAATACGAGGGCAAGCACTCGACCATCGAGGACGTGCGGCGGTTGACCGACGAGGTCAGTGGCCAGGACATGCGGTGGTTCTTCGACCAGTGGCTGCGACGGAAGGATCTGCCGCACTACATCCTGACCGATCTTGCGGCCGACGAAACGACGCCGGGCCAGTACGTGCTGACGGTGCGGCAGGAGGTCCCGGGCACGGAGGGGCCGTGGCGGATGCCGCTGGACATCGTGTTCTACGGGGCCGACGGGGCGGAGCACGTCGAGCGTCGCGTGGCCCTGGAAGAGGAAGAAAACCGCGTGGTCGTGCGTCTTGAGTTCAAGCCGCTGCGCGCTGAGCTGGACCCCGATTACTGGGTGTTCCGCTACCCGGGCCCGGACAACGTGTGGCCGCGGGCCGAACCAGAGGCGGCCCCGGCGGCAAGCGTCGCGCCGTGAGGGGGAGCATTCGCGTCCTGGGAAGCAGGGGCAAGATGCCCGCGCCACGGTACGGCCCCCACAACGTGAACGCTCCCGCCGTGAGGGGGCAAGCATCGACGTCTGACGGTCTCCTGAAGGAGTGCATCGTTGGGACGATCAGGGCAGTGGCATCGGTGGGTGGCGACGGCACTGGCCGTGCTGGCCGCGGCGGCGGTCGGGCAGGGCAGGGTCCAGGCGCAGCGGCCGCCGCTCGACATTCATTACGGGTTCGCCGACCGGGCGCGGCCGCATTGCTGGACGCCGGTGCTGATTGAGTCGGCGCTGGACATGCAGTTTCAGGGCGACGCGGTGATCCATCCGGCCGGGGCCTCGGGGACGGAGCCGGGCGAGTATCGTACGCCGGTGACGCTGACCTCGAGCGGCGCCGACGGCGAGCGCGAACGGTTCTGGCTCTACGTGCGGCCGGGCGCGGGGCAGTTCCGGGCGTCGGCGTACCTGGACGGGCCCGGCGGCGTGGAGTTGTTCGACCGCGAGGCGATGGGCGGCAGCAGCAGGCCGCTGAACGATGCGGCGACCGTCTTTCTCATCGCGTATGGTCCTTCGGGCCGGCCGCTGGGGCTCCAGGCGGCGATCCTTCACCGCCAGAAGCTGGCCGACGGGAGCGAGTACAAACCCTATGCGCACTACTACGAGGCCGTGCCCATCGTGACGCGGCAACTGCCGAACCTGGCCATCGGGTACGACGGCATCGACGTGCTGGTGCTGCTGAATCCGCGTCTCGAGCGCGATCTGAGCGAGGACCAGGCGAGGGCGATCATCCAGTTCGTCGAGGAGGGCGGGCGGCTGGTGTTCTTCATCAACCGCCACTGGCAGGAGGTGGCCGGGAGCCCCCTGGCCGGGATTCTGCCGGCGACCCTCGGGCCTCTGGCGCCGATAACGAACACCGAGCCGCTGCGGCGCATGGCCGGAGCCAGGGCGCCGGCCATCCAGGGCGAGCTGTTTGTGCCGACGATGGTCCCCGCTGGTCCGGACTGCCGTGTCGAGGTGGCCTGCGACGGGCGCCCGGTCATCCTGCGGCGCATGGTCGGCATGGGAAGCGTCGTACTGGCGGGTCTCGACACCGAGAGCGAGACGCTTCAGACATGGCCGGCGGCGCCTGCGCTGGCGGTCGCGATCCAGCGGCTGAAGGAACGGCCGATCCCCGCGGACAACGTTGAAGTGTCGTCCTTCGTGGTCGGCCAGCAGCCCGACCAGTTCATCATCCCGGGCGGCCGTTTCGGGTCGGTCCACTTCGTCTGGGCGATCCTCCTGATGACGCTCGGCTACATTGTCGTCGCCGGACCGCTGCTGCACCTGGTGCTTCGGGCCATGCAGCGGCTGCACTGGTCGTGGCCGGCGTACATGGGCCTGAGCCTGGCGGTCGCGGGACTGAGCTTTGCCGCGGTCTCGGCTGTGCGCAACCGCGACACGCAGTGCCGCACGCTGACGGTGGCTGATTTTCCGTGCGACGGCCACGCCATGATCGGGCGCAGTTTCCATAACCTGCGGTTTCCCGATTCGTCGCTCTACGACGTGGAGTTGGAGGCCCGGCGCGGCGCCATCGCGCTGCGGCGAAGCAGCACGGGGTTCGACGTGGTGCCGACGACGCCGCAGCGGTTCCGCCATTCGGCGACGCTGCTGGCCGTCGAGCGGCTGGCCGTCAAGAGCAACCAGTCGCGGCACTTCACCAGCCAGTGGCGGGCCGAGGCGCCTGCCCCCGTGACGGCCGACGTCCGGCACGGTTTCTGGACAAACACATTGTCGGGCTCGCTCATCGGCGGCAACAGGGACATCCGCCGGGCCGTGTTGGTGGCCGATGGCGTGAGTTACGAGCTGGCCAGCGGCATCAAGGCGGGTCAGACCGTGGGTCTCGGGACGTTGGGTCGTCAGGAAACGTCGGAGTTGCTGAGGAAATGGGCCGAGAGGTGCCTGGACGAGTCATCATCGACGTTCGGGACCGTGGCGCCGGCGACCGTCGAAGACGTGACGGCACAGGGGATCTCCGACAGGGTGTACCGTGACATCTGTCTGGCGTCGTTTTACGAGCGGCACCGGCGTCATCCGTTGGACGCCAAGCCCAATTACAAGGGCGGGCCGCTGACGCTCGGGATGATTGATCGCCAGGCGTCCGTGCGGACGATGGACCTGACGCATGTGCTGGACGCGGGCTATGCCGTCCTGATCGGCGTGGCCGACCTGGAGGTGCCCGACGGCCTGACCGTGAACGGGCGCAAGACCGAGTGCGGCGCGAAGGATCGCCTGGTGGTCTTCCGGCAGGTGATTCCGATTCAAGCCGCCGTGGGCATTCGTGACCTGGAATGAGCAGGAGAGTGAGATGATTCAGACGATTGCCCTGACCAAGCGCTACGGGAACTTCCTGGCCGTGGACAATCTGCACCTGTCGGTCGATGAGGGGGACTGCTACGGCTTCATCGGTCCCAACGGCGCCGGCAAGACCACGACGATCCGGATGCTCGCGACGCTGCTTCAGCCCACCTGGGGCGTGGCGCGCGTCTGCGGGCACGTCGTGGGCATGCACTCGCGCAAGATTCGCCCGCTCATCGGCTTCGTCCCCGACTACTTCGGCGCCTACGAGGACATGCTCGTCCAGGAGTACCTGGAGTTCTTCGCCGCGGCCTACGGCATCCGCAATCCGCACCGCAAGCGCGTCGTTGTCGACGTGCTCGAACTGACGGACCTGTCGGTCAAGATCTCGGCCCCGGTCAACGGCCTGAGCCGCGGCATGAAGCAGCGGCTGTCGATCGCGCGCGTGCTGCTGCACAATCCGAAAGTGCTGCTGCTGGACGAGCCGGCCAGCGGCCTGGACCCGCGGGCTCGCATCGAAATCCGCGAACTGCTCAAGGAACTCAAGCGGATGGGCAAGACCATCCTGATCTCCAGCCACATCCTCAGCGAACTGGCCGAGCTGTGCAACAAGGTCGGCATCATCGAGCGCGGGAAGCTGGTGGCCCAGGGCAGCATCGGCGAGATCATGCGCAAGGTTCGCCAGAGAACCGTCCTGCGGATCGGCGTGATCGGCGAGGCCGAACGCGCCCGGCAACTGCTCGAGAGCCAGGGCGACGTGGCCGAAGTCCACATCGAGGACGGGGTGCTCAAGGTGGCCCTCGCCTCGCACGTGGAAGACTATTCGTTTCTGGCCAAGATGCTCGTGGACCGCGGGCACAAGCTCCTGACGTTCCAGGAAGAGCCTGCGAACCTGGAGACCGCGTTCATGCAACTGACCCAGGGGCTTGTGCAGTAAGGCGCCCGGCGCTGCCGGAAAGGATTTGCACCTTGAAACTGCCGGAGGTCAACCCGATCTTCCTTCGCGTGCTGACGACGTCGGGACGCCGGTCGCGCCATGTCTGGGTGCGCGCCGGCTATCTTGTCGTCATGCTGGCCACGCTTGTTGTGATTCTGCTCGGTGAACTGGGCAGCAGCCTCGGCGGCACCGCCGCCCTGGCCGAACTCGGCGAGAAGCTCTTCCATGCCGTCAGCTACGCGCAGCTCGTGCTCATCCTTATGCTCGCCCCCATCTACACCGTCGGGGCCATCACCCAGGAACGCGACAGCGAAACGTTCAGCGTCCTGCTTGCCACCCCGCTGTCGAACCTCCAGATCGTCCTCGGGTCGCTCCTGTCGCGACTGTTCTTCGTACTGGCGATCCTGTTCTCCACGCTCCCGCTCTTTGCGCTGCTCTATTACTTCGGCGGCTTCGAGCTGCGCGACGTCTTTCTCAGCTACGGCATTGCCGCCACCAGTGCCACCCTCACCGGTTCAGTTGCCATCGCCATCGGCATCCTCTACACCGGCACGCGGCGCGTCATGGTCGGCTTCTTCCTGTTCATTGTCGCTTACCTGGTGGGCACCTACGCCCTCGACCACAACGTCCTGCCGCTCGTGACCGGCGGCACTCACGTGGCCGGATCGCTCGACTGGATCAACCCCGTCGGGGCCATCCAACGCACACTGGCCGCCGGACAGGCCGAGCGGCCGATTCTGGCCGACGTCACGTTCGGCGAGTTCTGGGTCCACTATCCCGAGTACGGCTACCTGGTCTACAGCTCGGTGCTGAGCCTGGCCATCATCATCTTCGCCGCGGTGCTGGTCCGCCGCCTGGCGCGCGGCTATGGGCGGCTGGCCAGACGGATCACCATTGGCCTGGGCACCGTCGGCGGCGCCGCCCTGGTGGCCTTTGGCGGTTACGTGCTGACCTCGCGGCTCGGGACGCTTCAGGGCCTCGTCGTCCTGGCCATGACCCTGGGCCTCGTTGCCGTCGGCATCGTCTTCTTCCAGTTCAAGCGGCACCGCAAGCCGCACTCCGTCTGGGACAATCCCATCGCGTGGCGCGAACGCACCACACGCACCGCCACCGCACGGAGGAACCTCGTGCAGTTCCTCTACATCCTCCTCAGCGTCCTGGCCGTCTACGCCGTCTTCGTCATGAAGGTCACGCACTTCCGCGCCGACGACGCGCGGCTGTTCGTCCTCGTCGTTGCCATCGTCCAGACGTTCGTCATGCTCACCGTCGGAGCCACGCTCGCCGCCTCGTGCATCAGCTACGAACGCGAGCAGGGCACCCTCGACATCATGCTCTCCACCCCGATCACGCCGCGCTACTTCATCGTCGGCAAGGTCCTCGGCATCATCCGCTACCTCGGCCTGTTCCTGGTGATGATGCTCGTCGTCACGCTCGGGTCGTTCCTGATCGCGCGGCTCCCGGTGGAACAGTACTTCGGCGACCTGGTGCCTCAGGCCTGGGTGGACCGCATCAAGCCCAGCGGCGGCCCGATCCTCGGCGGGGGCGGCGCCACCTGGAGCAACTGGCCGTGGATCTCGATCCTGCACCCGCTGCTCATTGCCGGGTCGGCCGCCGCCGCCATGGTCACCGTCGGCATGACCTTCAGCCTCAAAGCCAAGTCCAGCGGCATGGCTGCCATGTACTCCGCCCTGGTCGTCCTCGGCTTCTCGGCCTCCATCACCTGCTGTTGCGGCATCACGGCCTGGATTCCCCTGGTGGGCTACGCCGCCACCCTGGTCAGCCCCTTCCTGGCCATGTACGCGTGCATCATGCCCGAGCGGTTCCAGGAAGGCTACGATGCCCAGGGCATCTGGTACGACGTGTACCGTGTGGTCGGCGTTCACGTCGGTGCCCTGGTGGCCGCCGCCGGCTATGCCCTGTTCACCTGGTTCCGCATGAAAGCCATGGTCACCACCTTCGACCAGCAGACGCGGCAGAAGGCCTGACGACGGCACGCTTGCGCCGGGCGGCCGTTTTCCGTTGCCAGAGGGGCCGCTGTGCGCCTATGCTGTGGGGCCATGCGAACCGTTGAAGAGGTGATTCTCCAGCACGGCGACCGCGGCATCGAGCGCGTGGCCGGGTGCCTGCCGCCGCACTACTGCCTGCGTGCGGCCGAGGCGCTGTGGGCCTGTCCGCGCGGATGCGTTCTGCTGGCCACCGGGTTTCCCGTCCGGGGCACGTACGAGACGGACGGGCCGATTGCCGCCGTGGGGCTGTATGGGGCCCTGATGCACCTGGGCTTCGAGCCGCACTTCGTCGCCGCGCCGCCCATCGCCCACGTCCTGGCCGAACGGTACCGTGTGATCGAGTTCCCGATCCTGAGCATGCAGGAGAGCCTCCGCCCGGCGCGGGACCTGCTCGCCGACCGGCGGCCCGTGGCCATGATCTCGATTGAACGTCCGGGCCACGCCGCCGATGGGCGGTGCTACAACATGGCCCACCAGGACATCAGCGACCACGCCGCCAAACTGGGCGTCCTGTTCGACGCGGCCGAGTGCCTGACCATCGGCGTCGGCGACGGCGGCAACGAGATCGGCATGGGCAACGTGCTGGACGCCCTGGCGGGCCTGGAGATACGGCCCTGCGTGGTCCGGGTGACCCACCTCATCGCCGCCACGACGTCGAACTGGGGTGTCTACGGGCTGATGGCCTGCCTGTCGCACCTGAGCGGCCGGCCGTTGCTGGACGATGTGGACGAGCACGCCGTGTTCGATTTCTTCCTGAGCCGCCATGCCGTCGATGGCCGCACCCTGCGGCGCGAAAAGACCGTGGACGGGCACCACCTGGATCGGACGACAGGGATTCTGGGCCAGTTGCGCGAGGTGATCGCCGGCTGGAACGGCCGTCAGGGCCCGACGGCGTAGCGCGGCGGAGACCCGCGGCGAGGGGCGAGCCTTTTTTTCTGGCCAAACGGGATCGGGCACCGTACACTGCTCGCTTGCAGGTTCAGGTGCAATACGGTGTTACGCGCCCCGGCGGGGTGCCGACAGACGCTCACGCAAGAGGAGGACGGCAATGCGATTTCTCGCCTGTGTCAGTGCGATGGTGATGCTGGTGGTGGCGGTCGGCTGTCAGCAGAAGCAGCCGCCGGCCCCGAAGCCCGAGGCCAAGAGCTTCGTGGTGATTACCCGCTATGCGCCGAACGAAGTGACAGCGGCCGCTGAATCGATGAAGGCCAAGCTGGAAGGCACGTCGATCAAGATCGTTTCGGGCGCCACGGCCGAAGAGCAGGTGGCCGCCCTGACGGAAGCCGCAGCCTCCGACGGCGTGGCCATTGACGCCATCCCGACGCCCGAGGTGGCCGCCGCCATGGCCGCCCTGGCCGCGAAGAAGATTCCCGTGGTGACGTTCTACAGCGACTGCCCGCCTGTCGCCGGCAACGGCCGCAACACGTTCATCGGTGCCGACCTGGCCTACGTCGGACGCAAGATCGCCGCGACGATGGTCGAGAAGATCGGCCCGGACGGCGGCCTGGTGGCGGTCATCAGCGCTCCTGAGACGCCCGCGCAGCTGGCCCTGGAAAAGGGGATCGTGCAGTTCCTCGATCAGCCCAAGTTCTCGGTCAAGGGGCCGGAGCGGGCCAACGCCAGCGAGGGCGGCGTGCAGGCGGCCATTGACAAGGTCATGGCCGAAGAGAGCAGCATCGCCGGTTGGATTCTCATCAATCCGGCCGCCGAGCCGACCGGCGAGAGCAATCCGCTGGCCAAGCTCGGTGCGGCCCGTGCTGTGCTCCTGACGGGCACGGTCGCCGGCATGAAGGTGGTGGACGAAAACAAGGTGGTTGTCGCGCCGCAGATGGCCGCCATGGCCCAGATGGCCGTGCGGGTGCTCGACGACATGGCCCGTCGCAAGACCCTGTTCCCCGAGGTCATGACCGTGGACCCCGACGTCGTGATCCTCAGCAATATGGAGAAGATGACCGAGAAGGTCAAGTCGATCCAGAGCGGGGCGACCCTGGTCCCCGTTTACCCGGATAATCCGAAGGATCGCCGCTGAACGTGTCGCACCGTCCCGGTGCGATTCCGGACGTATTCGAGCCACTCCGCCGCAGCCGGCAGGCCACGGCGGAGTGCTTCTTTCCGGGCCGAGGGTCGATCGGGCTGAATCCCTCGTTCGTGCACGTTGACCGCCCGGCCGGGGGCCGATACAATGTGTTGGATCTGTGGCCGATCCGATGCCTGCCCGGGACATCCTTTGGCCGATGCCAGTGGCACAGGCCCCTGCGACGAGGACCAACCGTCCGTGACCGAGAAGAGAGAGTACTGTGGACTGTTTGGGGTGTTCGGACACCCGGACGCCGTGGAGCGGGTGTACCTGGGGCTGTTCGCCCTTCAGCATCGCGGCCAGGAAAGCGCCGGCATCGCCTCGACCGACGGCTCTACCATCAAGCACCACGTCGGCATGGGCCTGGTGCGCGACGTCTTCACCCGGCCCGATCTGGAGGCCCTTCGCAATCGTGCCGCCATCGGCCACGTGCGCTACAGCACCACCGGCTCCAGCCGCGTCGAAAACGCCCAACCCATGGTCGTTCGCTATAGCCGCGGGCCTGTGGCCGTCGCCCACAACGGCAACCTGACCAACGCGCGGCTCCTGCGTGACGAGTTCGAGGCGCGCGGCTCTATCTTCCGCACCACCAACGACACCGAGGTCATCGTCCACCTGCTTGCCGGCGTGGCCTCGCAGAACCTCGCCGACCCGTACGCCTACGTCCTGGACCGCCTCGAAGGGGCCTACAGCCTCCTGATCCTCGCCCCCGACCGCCTCATCGCCGCATGCGACCCGTACAAGCTGCGGCCGCTGTCGCTCGGACGCCTCGGCGACGCCTATGTCGTCAGCAGCGAGACTTGCGCCTTCGACATGCTCAACATCACGCGCGTCCGCGACATCGAACCCGGCGAAATCCTCCACATCACCGAGGCCGGCCTGCGGTCCAGCACCTACTGCCACCCGGATCGCGTGCGACCGTCGCACTGCATCTTCGAGCACATCTACTTCTCGCGGCCCGACTCCTACGTCTTCGGCGACTCGGTCCACGCCGTGCGCCGCAACCTCGGGCGCCAGCTTGCCCGCGAGCACCCGACCGAGGCCGACGTCGTCGTGGCCATTCCCGACACCGGCCACTCGGCCGCTGTCGGCTACGCCCTCGAAAGCAACATCCCGCTGGATATCGGCTTCATCCGAAGCCACTACGTCGGCCGCACGTTCATCCAGCCCAGCCAGGCGGACCGGGCCTCCAGCGTCCAGGTGAAGCTGAACATCATGCGCGAGGTCGTCGAAGGCAAGCGCATCGTCGTGATCGAAGACTCCGTGGTTCGCGGCACGACGACACGCGGCAAGATGGAAGCCCTGCGTGCCGCCGGGGCCAGGGAAATCCACCTGCGCGTCAGCAGCCCGCCCGTGCGCCACCCGTGCTTCTACGGCATCGATTTCCCGACGTCCAACGAGCTGATCGCCTCGGGCCGCACACCCAAGGAAATCGCCGACTTCCTCGGCATCGACTCCATCGGGTACCTCTCGGTCCCGGGCACCCTCTCGTGCGTCAGCCGCCCGCCGAGCCACTACTGCACCGCCTGCTTCACCGGCCGCTACCCCGTCCCCATCGGCGCCCACATGGGCAAGTACGCTATGGAGCGTCACCAGCTCTCGATGTTCTGAGCGACCGCCCCGCGCGGCAGAAGGGTTGCCATGATCACGTTGCGTGCGCGGTACTACAGCCGTTTTCCCGGCGGCGGGATCGAGCCGTTGGAGACTCACGGCCGCTACGAGACCGTCTGCTGGAACGTGTCGCTGCGGGAGACGGCCCTGGTGTGTCTGGACGTGTGGGACCGCGACGCACAGCGCGACCTGCACGCCGAGGACGACCGCGTGACCGTCGAGCGGATCGTCCCCGTGCTGAACGCGAGCCGCGCCGCCGGGCTCACCGTGATCCATGCCCCGGCGCCGCCCATCGCCCGCCGCCATGCCAACTACGTCGGCGGCTGTGCCGTGTCGCCGGCCGTGACGCCATGGCCGCCGCAGGACTTCCGCCGGCGACAGGGCGCCTATGCGGCTCTCACGCGCCCGGACGACCAGCGGCGGCTGGACGCCTGGAAGGCGCTGGAGTCCGCCGACTTCCACCCGCAGGTGCGGCCGCAGGGGGCCGAACCCGTGATCGCCACCGGCGACGAGCTGCACCGCCTCTGCCAGGAGCGCCGCCTGCTGCACCTGGTCTACGTGGGGTTCCACACGCCCGGTTGTATGACCGGCCGCAACTATGGGCTCGTGGCGATGCAGGCCCGCGGGTACACCGTCATCCTGCTCCGCGACTGCACCAACGGCATGGAAACGAACGAGACGCTTCCCACGCGAACCTGCCTGCGCGGCAGCGTGGCCTTCCTCGAACAGACCGGCATCCTGACGATGACCGGCGACGAGTTCGCCGCAGCCCTGGCGACGACCCGAGCCCCCGGCGCGTGACCGCCATCCCGCGCCGCACCGGCCATTCCCCCCCGCTCCCCCTTGCCGCCCTCGCGCGGCCGGTCTATACTCTGGAGCGTGTGGGGCGAGCTCGGCGGACCCACCCCACGGGCTGTCAACCTGGCGGCGGCACCGGAGCCACCGCTGAGGCAACGGTGACCGGTACGGGGTTCCAGGACGCCACAAGCACGCTGCCATTGGAAAGGATATGGAAGGGGCCACGTACGCCCCAATGGACAGCTTGGTCTCATTTGCTCAAAGCGGCTAACGACTCCAGCCAGAATGAAATGGAGGAACCGTAATGAGATATAGGGGGACGTACTATATCGTGGCGAGCCTTCTGTGTTGTGCTGGTGTTACGGCAGCGCACGATCCGGCTGCTGAAAATCCGCGACCGATTTGTCTGTTCCAACAAGACGGACACTATGTTGTCGTAGGCTGGAAGCCGGCGATGGTTAATGCCCAAGGTCGGCCTCCAAGAATCATATCGCTTCCCCCACTGAAGGCGCTTCCCTCGAGCACTATCAAACATCTGGAGACTCTTCCGGAATATGCGGACACGCTGCGCAAGTTTCCAGAATTGGCGAGGCGGCAACGTCAGTTGGACGACAGCGCCCCTTATCAAAAAGCTCCACTCTACCAGATGTTTGAATGTTGGATTGAAAAGCAATACGATAAGGATTACTATGAGATGAACGCAGAGGGGGAGGTGGACAAGAGTCGTTTGGGCACACTAACACTCGAGCCCCATGGTATGCCCCCGATGGGGGTACTGATCCCGAACTACAAGCAGCCTGAAGCCGATCTAGTCAAACCGGTCCTCTTCTGCATTGAGGGCCGGTTCTATTCGGTTTATGGAGACTGCCAGGTGGCCGGGCATGTGCCCATTAAAGGTTATCCCGATGACTTAGCTGCGCTACGATATGCCGGCAATTCTCTTTATGCCTGTAGCAAAGAGCTGTCGCCGCCGCTTCAGTCATGCGGCGTTGGTAAGGACGGGGTGATCTGGCTGGCCGATTTGGAAGGACACGTGGCGTTCTTCAGGACGAAGTCCACGGACTTCATTCGGTCATGCACTGCAATTGCAGGGGCCGTTCGGTTGTTGATTCCGCGAGATAACCGGACCGACTCGGTCTTTGCCTTCGATACTGAAAAGAAGGTCTTTCGAGAGTACCAGGTCGCCATCGGGGAGAAGGTTGTAGTTACTCCAGCTACTCTTACGTTGCCGTCCGACGCTGGGCAGGTGCTGTACAGTGATGCCGAGCAAGTAGTCTTTCTTGCGGCCGATCGGGTCGTAGTTCAGCCCCGCAAAGTTGGAGAGAAAGAGCGTGCCCTATCCCTCGGTCTAGGCAAGAATGAAAAGGTGTGGGAGGGACTATGCCTGCCCAAGACGAAGGAGGTCGCCATGCTGGTCGGGCCTGCCCTACAGTTATCAGAGAAACTGCCCGAGTACTCGAAACTCAGTGAGACGAACAAGAGTTGGGACAACATGCGATTGCACGTTGTGAAGCTCCTCGCCGATAAATAGGCTGTCTCGGAAAACGGTCATGATAGAGCCGGTAGGGTGGGTCCACCGGACCCACGAGGGACGCTGCATTCTCATGGCGAGTTATCGGCAGGCTTTCGTGCCGGGTGGCACGTTCCTTTTCACGGCGGTGCCCCTTGACCGGCGAGCGATGCTGGCCACGGCGGCGCCCCTGCGTCTGCTCGGTTGAACTGTCCGGGGCTACGCGGCTCGTTCCGCGTGGGTCCGGTGGACCCACCCTACGGGTCGCCCCGAGGGCACCTCACAGAACACATGATACGCCATCCTTGAAGCTACCCGCCGCCCGCTCCCCCTTGCCGCGGCCGCGCGGGCGGTCTATACTCTGGAGGCCGAATGTCGCCGACAGAGGGCCGATATGACCACATCACGAGCCAGGCGAACTCACGGGTTGCGCGTGCTGCCGGGCGGAGGCGACCTGGCGGTCCGGGTGTCGCTCGACTACGAGCAGACGCTGTTCCGTCGCAACTATCGCCGCCCGGTGCTGGTCGCAGCCGCGGTGACGGCCGAGGCCGAGGACGTGGCGCGATGGTCGGCGGCCGGGGCGCTCGATCTGCTCGGCGCCGACGTGGCGGCGCGGGCACTCAACCGAATCGCCGCCGAAGGGGCCGAGCCGCTCATGCTCCAGGCCATTGTCCGCGGCGGCCGGGGCGATGACGCCCGACGGGCCACCGACGGCATGGCCGAGGCGTGTCTGGCGGCCGATTGCGCGTTCATCGACGAGCTGCTGCCTGCCCAGGCCGGGCAGGGCGGGGGCGAGTTGCTGACGGTCATGGCCGCGGCGACCGGCGTCGTCGAGAAGAGCCGCATGATGGACGTTCGCCGCTTCGAGCCGGGCGACGCCGTGCTGGCCATCGGCAGCGACCGCCTGTGGCCCGACACGCTCGACCCGGCGCGCCAGGCGCTGCGAACGGCCGCCCCCGACAAGCCCCTGGGCGACCTGGGTTACACGGCGGCCGAGGCGTTGGTGCGGCCGGCCCCGGTCCTGGCCGGAAGCCTTCAGCAGGTGCTTCGCCAGTACCACGTCAAGCGCGTCGTCCACGCCATGACGCCGGTCGAGGCCGACGGCCTTGCGGCGGCGCTGGAGCGCCTGACGGCCGGCCGATTCGAGGTTCGCCGCGGCAAGCCGCGACGTGCGTACTCGGCGCTGATGGCGGCGTTGGATTTGCCCGAATCCGTCGAGGGCGCCGACGAAGGGCACTTGGCGGGCATCGGGTTCCTGATGGTCGCCGGCAGCCCGTTTGCCGCGGCCATCGCACGCCGCCTGCGGCGCGCGGGCCATCCGGTGTACCAGTTCGGCCGCCTGGCCGAGGCGGCTTCGCATTCGTGACGTGTCCCCGGGGAAGACCATGTGCGGCATCGCCGGCCTGATCACTCGCGACGGCTCACCGGTTGACGTCGGCCTGCTGCGACGCATGGCCGCCGCCATGGCCCATCGCGGTCCCGACGAGCAGCGGACGTGGATCGACCCCGAACGGCCATCGTGCGGCCTGGCCCACGCGCGGCTGGCCGTGCTCGACCCAGCCGGCGGACGCCAGCCCATGACCGATCCGGACCATCCGCGGCGGGCCGTCGTCTTCAACGGCGAAATCTACAACCATCGCGACCTGCGGCGAGAACTGGAAGCTCGCGGACGCCGGTTCCTCAGCGATCACAGCGACACCGAAGTCCTCCTGCCGCTCTATGGCGAGTGCGGCGACGCCGTGCCGGAGCGTCTGCGCGGCATGTTCGCCTTCGGCCTCTACGACGGCCCCGGTGCGCGGCTTGTCCTGGCACGCGACCGCCTCGGCCAGAAGCCGCTCTACTGGACCGTCACGGACCGCTGCTTCGCCTTCGCAACGGAGTTGCCGGCGCTGGCGGCGGTGCCCGGCGTGTCGCGCGACCTCGACCGCGAGGCGCTCGGACTGTACCTCGTGCTCGGCTACGTCCCGGCGCCACTGACGATCTACCGCGGCGTCCGCAAACTGCCGCCGGCGAGCCGCCTGGTCGTGCCGCTGGACGCCTCCGGGGGGGGGGCGCTGACGCCGTCGCGGTACTGGACCCTTCCCGTGCCGTTGCAGGATGCCGCCAACGCTCCCGTGACCGACGACGCCGCGCTGGCAGCGGCGCTGCGCGACGCCGTGGCCGTGCGGCTCGAGGCCGACGTGCCCCTGGGCTTCTTCCTGTCCGGCGGGCTCGATTCGTCCCTGGTGGCGGCCCTGGCCAGGCAGGCGTGCCCGGATCGGCCCCTGCGGACGTTCTCGATGAGCTTTCCCGACGCCCGCTACGACGAGTCGCGATTCGCCGAACGCGTCGCACGCCACATCCGCGCCGAGCACACGCGGCTGGAACTCGCCCCGGCGTCGCTCCGGGAACTCCTGCCGACGATCGCGCGGACGTTCGGCGAGCCGTTCGCCGATGCGTCGGCGATTCCGACGTACCTGCTCTGCCGCGAGGCCCGACACCACGTGACCGTGGCCCTCTCGGGCGACGGCGGCGACGAGCTGTTCGGCGGCTACGATCGCTACCGCGCCGTCGCACTGGCGCAACGTCTGGACCGCGCCGACCCGCTGAAGTCGCTTCTGGCGCTCATCGGCAAGGCCGTGCCGCGGGGGAGCGATCTCAAGAGCCGCCGGTCGCGGCTGCGACGGTTTGCCGACGCGCTGGCCGACGACCCGGTGACGCGCTACCTGCGGTGGGTGTCGCCGTTTCATGAGGCGGATCCGGCGGCGATTGCCCGGCGCGAAGCGGGCCGCGGCGACGATCCGATGCGCGACGCGGCCGGCCATCTCCGGCAGTGTCTTCCCGGCGGCGCCTCGATGCCGTTCGCCGAACGGGTGAGGGCCCTGGACGTGGCCACGTATCTTCCGGGAGACGTGCTGACCAAGGTGGACCGGGCGTCGATGGCCCACGGCCTGGAGGTGCGTTCGCCGCTGCTGGACCATCGGCTGGCCGAGTTGGTCCTCTCGCTGCCGCTGGGCCGGCACGTGGGTCTGCGACGGCAGAAGACGCTGTTGCGGCGCCTGGCGGCGGGTCTGCTGCCGCCGGAGATTCTCGCCCGGCCGAAGATGGGGTTCGGCGTGCCGATCGCGGCGTGGCTGGCCGGGCCCGAGGCCGGCTGGATGCGCGAGCAACTGGCCGGTGGGCCACTCGCCGCGTCAGGGCTGGTTGACGGCGCCACCCTTCGCCGTTACATTGACGAGCACACAAGCCGTCGCGCGGACCACGGCCCGCGACTCTATTCGCTCCTGGTGCTGGATCAGTTCTTGCGCGACGGGCCGTGACACGTGAGCCGCAGGAGGACACGCATGAGCGAGCCGTCCGATTCTCCGCAGCCCGCCGCACGATCCTGGCGCGAGGCCGTGCGCGGCAACGTTCTGGCCATGGGCCTCGTGAGCCTGCTGACCGACGCCGGCAGCGAGATGGTGAATCCGCTGCTGCCGATCTTCATCACGGGCCTCGTCCCGGTGGGCTGGGCGGCCGTGTACGTCGGATTGATGGAAGGCGTCGCCGAGACCACGGCGAGTCTGCTCAAGATCTTCTCCGGCCGCATCAGCGACCGCCTCGGCAAACGCAAAGCCCTGGTCGTTCTCGGCTATGGGCTGTCGTCGCTGTGCCGTCCGCTGACGGGCCTGGCCGGGGCGGGCTGGCACGTCCTGGGGCTGAAGTTCGCCGACCGCATCGGCAAAGGCATTCGCACCAGCCCGCGCGACGCCCTGATCGGCGACTCCGTCGGACCCCGGCATCGCGGCCTGGCCTTCAGTTTCCATCGCATCATGGACCATATCGGGGCCATCATCGGCCCGGTCGTTGCCGTGGCGATCCTCTACGCCATGCTCGGCAGCGTTCTCTGGCGCGGGCACGGCGAACAGGCCACCGGCGACGAAATGCACGCGATGCGGTGGCTGTTCGCCGTGTCGCTGATACCCGGCATCCTGGCCATGGCGGCGCTGGTGCTGAAGGTCCGCGAGACAGCGCCCAGGGCCGCCCCGTCGTCGCCCGGCGCCGACTCGCGCCGAGCCGGCCTGCCCGGCCGCTTCTACGCCTTCGTCGCCATAGCCACGCTGTTCGCCCTTGGCAACAGCAGCGACTACTTCCTTCTCTACTACGCACGCGCCAGTTTCGGCTTCAGCATCCTCGAAGTCATGGCCTTGTGGATGGTGCTGCACTTCTCGAAGGTCGTCTTCAGCATTCCCGGCGGGGTGGTGTCAGACCGCATCGGGCGTCGGCCGGTGATTGTCGCCGGGTGGCTCGTCTATGCCGCGGTCTACCTCGGCCTGTCGCGGGCCGACACGGCCTGGCACCTCTGGGCGCTGGTGGCCGCCTATGGATTCTATTACGGAATGACCGAGGGCGTGGAGAAGGCCCTCGTGGCCGACTTCGTGCCCAGCCGGTTCCGAGGCACCGCCTACGGCATCTATCACGGAGCCGTCGGCATCGCCGCGCTGCCGGCCAGCCTGGTCTTCGGCCTGCTCTGGAAATACTGCGAACAGATGCAACCGGGGCTCGGTCCGATGGTGGCCTTCAGCGTGGGCGCGGCCCTGGCCGGCCTGGCGGCCGTGTTGCTGACGATCCTGCTCGGCACCGCACGCGGGACACGCCACGCCGCCGACGCGACGTCGACCGTGTAAGGCGACCCGCGCTACTTCCTGCGCAGCTCCACCATGCCGCCGCGCTCCAGCACGCGGAAGAACCGCAGCAGGTCCCCCATCGGCTGGTCGAACTCGGTCCGTACCAGCGCCGCGATCTCGGCCACCGAGCGCACTCCGTCCGCCCAGTAGCAGGCCGTCACATAAGGCATCCGCCAGCGAGGGTCGTCGAAGCCGTCGCGGTCCTTCGGCGGCACATTGTCGAACGTCGGCGCGCCCCAGAACTTCCGCACCGGCACGGTGCTGTGCTCCTCCTGGCCGCCGTCCTCCGGGCGCACCAGCGACGCCGGGTCCAGTGCCGGCAGCCGCGCGGCCACGGCCTCGGCCTCGCCGGCGCCGAGCCGGGCGGTCCACAGCACGCGGGCACGCCAGCGGTCGAGGAAGAAGGCCCGCCGCTCGGGCGACAGGTCGCCGGCTTCGGGGAAATCCGCCAGGGCCGCGGCCACCGTCGCTTCGGCCAGGGCGTTGCCCTCCTCGGGCCCGGCTTCGGCAAGCCAACGCACGGCCGCCGCCACGGCCGCCGTCGCCCGACGCATCGCCGACGGATCCAGGCACGACCAGTCGTCCATATTCGTGTGCCAGTGATAGGGCGCCTTCATGAAACAGACCGTCGGCACGCCCGCCGCCGGGTCGCACATGGCGTTGTCGCTCAGCGAGTGCGTCAGTTCCCGGGCCGGCAACGTTCCCTCGACACTCTCGGCCAGCTTCATCGCCCACCGCACCAGCGTGTCGACCGCCGCCGGCGACGCCTCGCTCGTACGATGGTACTGGGCCGGCCGCTCCGGCGTCTCGACCTCGCCCACACAATCCAGGTTCAGGCCCGCCACCGTCCGTTTCAGCAACTCGCCCCGGATCGTGTAGAACGCGTAGGTGCCGTAGCACTCGCTCGTCAGGAGGATCCGCACCCGCCGCCGCGGCCGCGGCATCGAGGCCATCAGACGCATCGCCTCGATCATCGCCGCACATCCCGACGCGTTGTCCAGCACGCCGATTTCGTACAGGTGCCCGACCAGCAGCACCTCCTCGTCGGTTTCGCCGGGCAGAACGCCCGTGACCACCGGCAGCGTCCCCTTGCCGAGCCGTCCTGTGACTTTGGCCTCCAGCATCACGCGGCCCGCCGCAACCATCTCGCGCAGACGCTGACTGGTCGATGCCGTGACCTGGAATCCCGTCATGCGGCAATCCGAGGCTTTCTGTGCCCACCCGTCGGCGGCATCCGACCAACCGTTGCTCCAGCCCAGTGCGTCCGGGTGACGGTCGGCGTGGAACACGTGCGAACTGATGACCGCCAGGGCGCCGACCTCCCGGGCGAACACCTTCATCGGCCCGCGGCCGGACAACGACGTCAGGATGAATGAGCCACGAAGCTTCCGGCGCTGCTCCGGCGTCACGGCCTTCGGGTCGTCCACGATGGCCAGCGGTCCGCGGACTCCGTTCGGCGGCGTCGGCTCGGACCACATGCAGCACGACAGCGGCTCGGACTTGCGGTCGCAGATCAGCTCCCGCTGCGGCTCCACCAGGCGCAGCGTCGCCTCGTCGGCCTCCCACGCCAGCGGCATGGTCCACGCCTGCATCCGGGTCCGCCCGTCGGCGGGGCAGGGCACGATCTCGACGTCCTGAACGCCGATCTCCCGCAACTGCCCCGCGGCATAACGCGCCGTCCGGGCGAACGCCGTATAGTCCGACTCCCGGTCGCTCTGCCACAGGGCGTACACCCAGTCGAGCGTCTGCGGCTCGTCGTATCGCTCCAGCATCTCCGCCACCATCGGGCCCAGGCGATCCTTCAGTCGGCTTTCCATCCACGGCTCCTTGGTCGTCACGACACTACGGTTCCACACGTCCGCGAAGCGCACGCTCCAGGTACGCCAGGGCGTAGCGCATGCGGCTCTTGATCGTGCTCTCGCCGACGCCCGCGATCTCGGCGATCTCCTTGAACGCCAGACCCTCGAATATCCGCAGCGCAATCACCTCGCGGTACATCGGGTCCAGCTCCGCTACGGCCTCGTGCAGCAGCCGGTCCTGTTCCTGACGCGACAACGGTTCCAGCGGCCCGTCGCTGCCGTCGCTGAGCCACTGCACCGCGCCGGCCGCCTCGTCGCCGCCGACGGGGCCGCGCTCGAGGCTCGTCGTGCGGCGGCGCTCCGCCCGGCGCAGCTCGTTCTGGCACAGGTTGTGGGCAATCCGATAGGCGTAGGTGGAGAACCGGGCTGTCTCGCGGTACTGCTGTCGCCTCTGGAAGATGTTCAGGAACGTCTGCTGGTAAATGTCGCGGGCCGCGTCCGAGTCGTGCAGAAAACGGTAGGCGTAGCTCACAATGCGGCGCTCGTACCGACCCAACAGGAGCTCGAAGGCTTCGAGGTCCCCCGCCGCGCAGGCTCGCATCAACTGCTCGTCCGTCCTTGCCTCTGGCTCGGTCATAGCGACGCCGATTCGCTGACGTTCGTTGCCCCCGAGCCGCCGCCGCGACGGCCCCGACGGGACGCCTTACTGCTCCTGGCCGTTCTCGCCGCCGCCTTCCTCCTCCGGCACCACGCGAGCCACCGCCTGGAGTTTGTCGCCCTCTTTCAGGCGGATGATCCGAACGCCCTGCGTCGCGCGCCCGATGATGCGCAAGTCCTTCACCGCAATCCGCTGAACCATCCCGTGGCTCGTCGTCATCACCAGGTCGTCCTGGTCGCGGACCATCATCATCGAGATGACCTTGCCGTTGCGGTCCGACGCCCGGATGTTGATGATGCCCTGGCCGCCGCGACCCTGCAAGCGGTATTCGCTGAAATCCGTCCGCTTCCCATAGCCCTGCTCGCACACCGTCAGCAGCGACGCGCTGTCGTTGACCACCGTCATCCCGATCACGCGGTCGCCCTTGCGCAGCTTGATGCCCCGCACGCCCTGTGTCGCCCGCCCCATCGGCCGGCATTCCTTCTCGTGGAATCGAATCGCCTGCCCGTCCCGCGTTCCGACCACGATCTCGTCGTTCCCGTGCGTCAACTCACACGCGATCAACTGATCGCCCTCGTCCAGGTTGATCGCGATGATGCCGCCTCGCTTCGGGCGGCTGTAGGCTTCCAGCGGCGTCTTCTTCACCGTCCCGCCCGCCGTCGCCATGATCAGGTGCCGGTCGTCGAACTCGCGCACCGGAATCATCCCCGCCACGGTCTCGTCCTTGCGCATTTCGAGCACGTTCACCAGGGCCCGCCCGCGACTCTGACGCGACAACTGCGGTATGTCGTACACCTTCAGCCAGTAGCACTGGCCAATGTTCGAGAAGAACAGAATGTAGTCGTGCGTCGACGCCACGAACAGGTACTCGATGAAGTCGTTGTCCTTGGTGTCGCTGCCGATCACGCCCTGGCCGCCCCGACCCTGACGCCGGTAGCTGGTCACCGGAAGACGCTTGATATAGCCGCCGTGGCTGATCGTGACCACCACGTTCTCCTCGGCGATCAGGTCCTCGATGTCGAAGTCGCCCACCTCGTTCGTCAGTTCGCTCCGACGCGCGTCGCCGAACTTCTCCGACATCTCGTCCAGATCCGTCACGATGATGTCCAGCACCAGGCGCTCGTCGCGCAGAATCGCCTCGTATCCCTCGATCTCCTCGCGCACGGCCGCCCACTCGTCGCGGAGCTTCTCGATCTCCAGCCCCGTCAGACGCTGCAACTGCATCCCCAGGATTGCGTCCGCCTGGCCGCTCGTGTAGTTCAGCGGCTCGGCCAGCGCCTCCAGCAGCAGCTTGTTCTTCGGGTCCGATTTCTTCCCCGTCAGGTTCTTGAACGTGAACGGCCACTTCTTGGCCATCAGCCGCTCTTTGGCCGTCGGCACATCCGGGCTCTTCTTGATCAGCTCGATGATCTCGTCGATGTTGGCCACGGCGTAGAGCAAGCCGATCAGCACGTGCTCGCGACGCCGGGCCCGCGCCAGCAGGAAGCTCGTCCGACGACGGATCACCGTCTTGCGGTGCTCGACGTAGTAGTACAACATCTCCTTCAGCGTCAGCGTCCGCGGGCGGTTGTTCACCAGCGCGATGTTGATGATCGACACGTTCGACTGAAGCGGCGTGAACTGGAAGAGCTGGTTGATGACGACGTTGGCGTCCTCGCCGCGCTTGGTCTCGATCACCAGACGCATGCCCTCGCGGTCGCTCTCGTCACGCAGGTCCGCGATGCCCGGAATCTGGTCCGCCTTGACGCAATCGGCGATGCGGTCGATGATCCGCGTCTTCAGCACGCCGTAGGGAATCTCCGTCACCACGATGCTCTGCTTGCCGCCGCGACCCTCCTCCGTGTGCAGCCTCGCGCGTAGCGTGATGTTGCCACGGCCCGTCTCGTAGGCCTGAACGATGCCCTTGACCCCGCAGATGATCCCGCCCGTCGGAAAGTCCGGGCCCTTGACGAACTTCATCAGGTCCCGCACCGTGCAGTCCGGATGATCGATCAGGTGCTTCGTCGCATTGCAGACCTCGACGAGGTTGTGCGGCGGAATGCTCGTCGCCATGCCCACCGCGATGCCCTGGGAGCCGTTGCAGATCAGGTTCGGGAACTTCGCCGGCAGAATCTCCGGCTCGGTCGTCGTCTCGTCGTAGTTCGGCGTGAAGTCCACCGTGTCCAGCTTCAGGTCGTCCAGCATCGCCTCGGTGATGCGCGTCAGCCGGGCCTCGGTGTACCGCATGGCCGCCGCCGGATCCCCGTCGATCGACCCGAAGTTCCCCTGCCCGTCCACCAGCGGATAACGCATGTTGAAGCCCTGGGCCATGCGCACCAGCGTCGGGTATACCACGCTTTCGCCGTGGGGGTGGTAGTTGCCGCTCGTGTCGCCGGCGATCTTCGCGCACTTGCGAAACCGCCCGCGCGACGACAGCCCAAGGTCGTTCATCGCCACCAGGATGCGACGCTGCGACGGCTTCAGGCCGTCCTCCACGCGCGGAAGGGCTCGGCTGACGATGACGCTCATCGCGTACGTCAAGTACGAGTCCTTCAACTCCTCCTCGATGTGCAGTTCCTGAACGTTATCGTTGTTGTTCAGTTGTTGAATGTCGGCCAAGACTGTCCTCGCCTTCCCTGGTGGCAGAAATCACGCACGCCGTCGCCGGACCAGGTCCGGTCCAGCGCTCGTCGAAGGGTCCAATACGCGTGGCCGAGAGGTGCTCGGCTGTGGGTCCCGATCGGCAGAAAAAACCCTTGTTTTTCGAGGTCCCATAGGGGCGGCGCACCCTCGAAAAACCATCCCTAGAGGGTATCAGAACGGGCCTCTTTTTGCAAAGATTTTCGACGTCCTTTTCACGGCCCTGACACGGTCTTCCACGCCTGCGGGCAGGGGGTTCTCGGCCTCCATCCGGCCGGAGCGACGAATTACTTTGACCCCCTCGCCGGCGGACCTTAAGATTGCCCCCGAAAGGCAGATTCGCATGAAGATCGCACTGGCCCAGACTAACCCCATTGTTGGCGACATTGGCGGCAACGCCGAAATGATCCGCCGCCACATGGCCTGCGCCCGCCGCCAGGGGGCGCGCCTCGTCGTCTTTCCCGAACTGGCCCTGGTCGGCTATCCGCCGCGCGACCTCCTCCTGAAGGGCGGCCTTGTCGAGGCCAACCTCGCCGCACTGGAGTCGCTGGCCGCCGAGACCCACGGCTTGGCCGCCGTCATCGGCTACGTGGATCGCAACACGTCCGGCGTCGGGCGACCGTTTCACAATGCCCTGGCCCTGCTCGACGGCGGACGCATCGTTCAGCGAAAGTTCAAGACGCTGTTGCCCACCTACGACGTCTTCGACGAAACGCGCTACTTCGAGCCCGGTCCGGCCGCCGTTGTCGTCGAGATCGACCGCGTCCGACTCGGGCTCAGCGTTTGCGAGGACATCTGGAACCCCGACGACCCCGACATGGTCCACCTGTACCGAGAGGACCCCATCCGCGAACTGGCTCGCGCGGGAGCTCAGGCCGTCGTTAACATCTCCGCCTCGCCGTTCGTCCTGGGCAAGCACGCCACGCGGCTCCGCCTGGTGCGGCTCCAGGCCGCCACCCATGGCCTGCCCGTCCTCTACTGCAACCAGGTCGGCGGCAACGATGAACTCATCTTCGACGGCGCCTCGATGGCCGTCGCTCCCGACGGCCGTCTGATGGCCCAGTGCCGCGACTTCGAGGAAGACATGGCCGTGGTCGACCTGCCCGTGCCGGGTCGCGGGGCAGGGCAGGCTGTGGCGCCCGCCGATGCCGTGCCGGCCGAGGCCTTGCCACGCCAGGGCGTCGCGTCGCTCCACGCCGCACTCGTCCTCGGCCTCGGCGACTACTGCCGCAAGTGCGGCTTCACCGATGCCGTCCTCGGGCTCAGCGGCGGCATCGACTCGGCCCTGGTCGTCTGCCTGGCCGCCGAGGCCCTGGGCCCCGACCACGTCACGGCCGTCGCCATGCCCTCACGCTACAGCAGCGCCCAGAGCCTGGCCGACGCCAAGTGTCTGGCCGCCAACCTCGGCGTCCGCTTCGAGACCGTCGCCATCGATGCCGTCCACCGCGCCTACGAGCAGACGCTCCACGATATCTTCTCCGGTCTGGCCCCCGACGCCGCCGAGGAGAACGTCCAGGCCCGCGTCCGCGGCGCCATCCTCATGGCCCTCAGCAACAAGTTCGGCTGGCTCCTCCTGGCCACCGGCAACAAGAGCGAACTGGCCACCGGCTACTGCACCCTCTACGGTGACATGTGCGGCGGTCTGGCTCCCATCGGCGACGTGCCCAAGCTCATGGTCTACGACCTGTCGCGCTACATCAACCGCACGCGCGAGATCATTCCCGAGGCGATCCTCACCCGCGCCCCCACGGCCGAGCTGAAGCCCAATCAGACCGATCAGGACACCCTGCCGCCTTACGACCTCGTCGATCGTATCGTGGAGTTGTACGTCGAGCAGCAGGTGCCGCTCGAAGGGCTTCTGGCTGCCGGCATCGACGCCGACACCGCCCGGAGAATGGTGCGGATGATCGACCGGGCCGAGTACAAACGACGCCAGGCCGCCCCCGTCCTCAAAGTCACCAGCCGCGCCTTCGGCATGGGCCGACGCATGCCCATCGCCCAACGCTACCGCCCCTGCGAGTGAGCCCCAACGCCTCCCAAGCCGTAGGGTGGGTCCCCCGGACCCACGCGTGTTCCGCACACGTCTGCACAAGGTAGGGTGGCTGCTCCGCAGCCACGCGGTTACTGACATCGGCGGCTACTCTTCGACAGTGCTCGGAACCTGACGGCAAGCAGCCGCCCTGCGTGCTTCGCTCCCCGTAGGGGCGGCTCGCGAGCCGCCCTTCATTGCCATGCAAACCGTTGCCATGCCACGCGCCGCCCTACGTGCTGGAGCCATGGCCGCGTGACGTCGTTCCCGAGCACCGGTCGAGGGGCGGCCATGCCCGTGGCCTTGCTCATTCCGCCACGGCCAGCCCCTCAACAGCCCGCAGCACCGCCTCGGTTCCCAACGTCAGGTGCTCGATGCTCACGTGCTCGTTCTTCGTGTGAGCCGCGCCCACGCCCCCCGGCCCCATGACCACCGACTGGATGCCTCCGACGTGGTGGAAGATGGTGCTGTCGGTGCGGGCATGGAGAATCTCGCACGCCGGCCGCATGCCCGTGGCCCGGATGGCATCGCGACAGGTGCCGATCAACTCACGGTCGTCGCACACGTGCCCGACGATCTCACGCTGCGGCTCCCAGGAGATCCACCCCTGCGGCAACTCGCCGGCCAGGCGGTCCATCCGACGGCAAAGCTCCGCACTGTCTCCGTCCGGCAGCAGCCGGCAGTTGATCAGCAACTCGCACCGTCCCGGAATCACGTTCACACCCTGGCGCGCCTCCACCTCGGTCACGGTCGCCAGATCCGACAGCTCGACCTGCGAGTTCCACACGGTGTACGTCTTCCGCTGCATCGTGGCCGGATCGAACGCCTTCTCCAGGGCCTCGATAACGCGCGCCGCACGGTACACGGCGTTTACGCCCTTACCCGGATGCGCCGAGTGGCACGCCTTGCCGTGCACCGTCACCGCCAGGTTCATGATGCCCTTGCACCCCACGTGGATGCCCATGCTCCTGGAACTGCGCATTGTGCCTTCCAGCACGATGCACCGCGATGCCTCGCACTCGCGGGCCGCACGGTACGCTCCGTTCTCGCCGCGGCGGGTGCTCTCCTCCCAGACCGTCAGCGCAAACGTCACCCGCTGATTGAGCCGCCGGCCGGCGAGATGGCGGACGATCTCCAGGACCGAGGCCACGCCCGCCTTGTCGTCCGACGCGCCGCGACCCAGCAGCTTGCCCGCCGAGACCTTGCCGCTGTACGGGTCGCCCGCGTAGTCCCCGGGCGGCACCGTGTCCAGGTGGGCGTTCAGCAGCAACCCCGCCCCGCCGCGACCCAGCGAGCCGATCACATTGCCCGCCTTGTCGATGTGGGCATCCCGGGCTCCGGCCTCGCGCAATGCCGCCACCACGTCGCGGGCTATCGTGTCGCATTCTTCCCAACTCGGAATCTGAACCAGGCGGGACAGGTCGGCTACCAGACGCTTGCGGTTGATCCTCATACACCCTTTCCTGCTGTCGTGTTCGCTCTGCTTGAACGGATCAGGCCAGGCCCCGTGCCTCGGCCAGCTCGGCGAACAGGGCTTCGTACTGTGCAACGAATCGGTCTGTGGCGTAGTGTTCGCGAAGGTGTGCCTTCGCCCGTGCCGCCATCTGTCGCGACTGCTCCGCGTGGCGAATCGACTGGAACACGCCGGCGGCGATGCTCTTCGGGTAGCCCGGCTCGATGAGTCTGCCGCAACGGCCCCCGTCGGCCAGGTGCCGCAGGCCCTCGACGTCAGGCAGCACCACCGGCACGCCCAGCGCCATCGCCTCCAGAGCCGCGAAGCTCGATTCCCCTCGCCGGCTGGGCAGCACAAACACGTCCGCCCGCCGCAGCACGGTCGCCAGATCGTCCCGGCGCCCCAGAAAATGAACCCGCGAGCCCACGTCCAGCCGCGACGCCTCTTCGGCCAGGCGGCTCCGCTGCGGACCCTCGCCGACAATCCACAAGTGCAGCCGCTGATCGGCATAACGCAGAATGCTCAGCGCCCACACCAGGTGCAGCAGCCCCATGGGCGGCGTCAGCGGACACGCCGTCACGGCCACATTCCAGCCCGCCGGCACCTCAGGCAGCGGCAAAGCCGGTGTGGCCGCCTCCGACGGCTCCGTCTCGACACCCGGCCGGATGAGCTGCACGCGGCCGTTGTCGCCGCACGCCAACCCAGCCCGCGAGGCCGTCGCTTCGTTGTCGGCCACCATCGCCGCGGTCCGCCGCGCAAGCAGCCGATCCACACGCTGCTCGATGAACGATCGCGGCGCCGTCTCCACCTCGGTCGCCACCATCACCGGCACACGAGCCCACAACGCCGCCAGGCGGCCCCACAACGCGCCGCCGGGCGTCCATGTGCAGACAATGTCCGTCCGGTTCGAGGCCAGCAGTTCCTTCAGGCGATACAGAACGCGCACGTCGTGTCCGTGAGTCCGGTCGAAGACGTGAACCGTCAACCCCGACTGCCGGAGCCTGGCGACAAGGGCGTCGTCGCCGCAGCCCAGCACGCATACCGTCGCGCCGAAGCGGCTGCGGTCCAGCCGGCTCGCCAGAAGCGACAACTGCCAGCCCGCCGCTTCCTGCTCGTCCAGTGCGTCGATGATCAGTGCCACGCGAAGCTCACGCATAGGCCGACCATCTTAGCCGCTCAACAGCCCACCGGCAAGGCACAACACCGCGACGGGGGCATTGCGGGTGCATGTCACGTGCGTAGGCACACCGGCCTGGTCGATGCAAGAACGACGGGCCACGCTGTAGGGTCGCTCGCGAGCGACCCGCGAAGGGCAAGCCACTGCGCGGGCGGCTCGCCCCTCGACCAGACTCGGGACCTGCAGCGAGCCGCCCCTGCGGTTGACGTGGCGCCCGGCCCGTAGGTCGGGTCAACAGACCCGACAACCGCAGCGGGCACAAAGGACGAATCCGTCGGGTCTGTTGACCGGGCGAGGCTCATCCTGTATAAGAGAAAGTGGCCGCAGCCGCGGCCGAGATTTCGATTCAGCGGAGGTGGTGTGATGGTGGTTCCGCCCATTGGCCTGTGGTTTGTCTCGGCGATGGCTCAGTCCGAAACGACTCAGCCCGTCGCCCCTGCGCCGACGCCCGACAGTTGGGAACTCGCCGGCCGCAGACTCTTCGAGGCCGTCGGCGCCTACGCGCCCGAGGCGCTTCGGGGCCGGTTCCTGGGCATCGAGTACTGGCAATACATCGCCGCCTTCCTGTGCATCCTGCTTGGCCTCGTGGCCAGGAAAGTGTCCGATTTCGTCTTCGAACACTACCTCCTTCCCACGGCCAGGAAGACCCGCTTCAAGTTCGATCACCTGATCCTCGAAGCGATCTACAAGCCCCTGGGCGTCGCCCTGCTGTTGGTCGGCGTCTTCGGCGCCCTGGCCCTTATCGGGCTCCAGGTCGCCACCCCCGAGGTCCGCGCCGCCGCCATTCTCACCCTCAAGGTCGCCGTGGCCGCCGATTTCCTGTGGCTCCTGCTTCGCGGCGTTGACGTCCTGAGCCTCTACCTCCTGTCCGCCGCCGCTCGCACCGACAGCAAACTCGACGATCAGCTCGTGCCGCTCATCAAGAAGAGCCTCAAAGCCTTCGTCGGCGTCCTCGTCTTCATCGCCATCCTTCAGACGCTGGGCTACTCCGTCGGCAGCCTCCTGGCCGGCCTCGGCATCGGCGGCTTGGCCGTGGCCATGGCCGCCCAGGACACCCTCAGCAACCTCTTCGGAGGCATCGTCATCTTCACCGATCGCCCGTTCCGCGTCGGCGAATGGGTCCAGGTCGACCAGATCGAAGGCGCCGTCGAACAGATCGGGTTCCGTTCCACGAGAATCCGAACCTTTGCCGGAACGCTCGTGACCCTTCCCAACAGCATGGTCGCCAAGAGCGTCATCGACAACAAGGCCGCCATGCCCGCCCGGCGCGTCCGCATGACCGTCGGCGTCACCTACGAGACCACGGCCGATCAGATGGAGGAACTCGTGAAGGGGTTCAAGGCCATCCTGGCCGCCGAGGATCAGGTGGTTCCCGAAACGTCCCTTGTCCGTTTCGTCGGGTTCGGGGCCAGCAGCCTCGACATCCTGGTCATGTACTTCACCAAGCCCACGTCCTACGATCTGCACACCGAGGTCGTCGAACGCGTCAACCTGGCTCTCATGCGGGCCGTCAAGGCTCGCGGCCTCAGCATGGCCTTCCCCACGACGACCGTCTACTTCGAGGGCGACATTGCCAAAGCCATGGCCGGCGGTCATCGTCCCGCCGGCCCGAACGGCCCCGAGGCCTGATCTCGCGCGCCGCTACTGAAACTCGTCACGATCCGCCGGCACATCCGGCGAGGCCAGCACCAGGTAGTCCAGGTTCACCGAATTGCTCAAATTCGTCAGGCGAATGGTATGCCGTCCTCGCTTGAGGTAGAACAGGGCCCGCCGCCCGGTACGCCAATCCTCCAGCGCCGTCAATCGCCAGTCGTCCCGCGCGTTCGACCAGCCGCCCGTCGCCGGCAGGAAGAACTCCCCGATCGGCAGCCCTTCGCCGACCCCGTCGATCAGGATGCCGCGGCGGGCCTGTTCCCGGTCGCCGCAGTGCCTCACCAGCATCTGGTAGTAGCCGCTCTCCGGCACCTCCACCGGCCACTCGATCCAGTGCCCTTCGCTGTCCCAACCCATGAAGGCCTTGCCGCCGCGCGCGCCGACCTTCTTCTCCGACACCCTGACCTCGCCGCCGCCCTGGCCCGAGAACGCCTCGGCTTCGATGACCACCGCCGTCCCCGGTGTGACCGGATTCCGCACCGCCTCGTCCTCGCTGTGGTCCGCCTGCTGTTCGGCCACCATGCGCTGAAGGAGCACGCGATTCAGCAGCGTCAGACGCTGTTGCGCATCCCGGTCCGCACGCAGCGCGAACACCGAGTGGCGAACCTCTCCGAACTCGAATCCCTGGCCGGCCTCCAGAACCATCGACACCGAGTCCGGACCGAAGTCCAGCCGATCGCCCGCCGGCGCCGCACGCCCCGCCTCGTCCACGGCCAGGACGTTGCGGCCGATGTCCGTGCACTCCCAGAGAGGCGGCAGATCCAACCCCGTCAGCCGCACCGTGGCCCGGCCGCCGGCCAGATTCCGGGCGAGGATATGTCCGTTCTCGGTACGTTCCACGGCCACCAGCGCGGTTCCGTCGAGCGTGACGCGGCCGCCCAGCAACTCCAGCGTTGAGCCGCCCGCCATATAAACGCCGTCCAATCCGCCCGAGGCGAACGGAAGCGATCCCGGACCCGCCTTCCGCGTCCGAACCATCGCCAGCGACGCATCCGTCCGCATCATTCCCGTGCTCCGCAGGCCGGGGGCATAATTGACCAGCAGGTAATCCGCCCCGCGCGTCGTCTCGATCTTCAACGCACGAGCGCTTGCGCTGTCGGTCTCCAGCCAGCACACCGCCGTCACGAAGTCCGGATCCGCGTTCAGGTTGATCACCGCCGCCATCGCCACCTCGCGCCCCTGGCGACGCTGAATCACCAGCGGCACGGTACGCACCCCTTTCCACCCCGTCGCCGTGATCACCGTCGTGCCCGTGGACGCCGGCGCCGTCAGTACCAGCGGCGGCCGACCCGCCTGTCGCCACACCGCCTTCCACACGAGGTCCGTGGTCCCGCGGCGAACGTCCTGCAACTCGCTGTAGCCGGGCCGCTCGCTGACCCAGTTGCCCCACGGACGCGATGTCCGCACCGAGGTCTCCAACTCGCCGAAGGCGTGATAGGCCACGTCCACCGTTCGTTCGCTGCGGCTGAAGGCCCCTGTCAGGTCGATCGCGTAGTCCCGCGTCAGCACCAGCGTGCGATCCAGCCCCACTCCAGGCGCCGCCCGGTCCGTCCACGCCCGAACCACCGACACCTCCTCCGTGCCACCCAGCGTCATCAACGAAGCACGTCCAGGCACCTGCCGACGCTCGTCGATCACCACCGTGTTGTGCGCCGGCGGCGTACGATACCACCGCTCGCGACGCAGATCGTCGCTGTATGAGGAGCCGGGCATCGGCATCAGCGGCTCACCGAAGCCAAACAGGTCGAATCCCAGCAGGTTCTGGCGGCCGTCGCCCCGCCGCGATCCGTACGATACAAGCAGCTGGTGCGCCCCGGTTGCCTGACCGCCCCGTAGTACCACCACCCCTTCATCCTCCTGGTGGATCGGCCCGTGCGGTCCAGCCTCCACCGCCTCCGGCGATTCCACAAAGCAACCCGGCAGAAGCCCCTCAGGACGTACCGACACGTCCGCCGCCGCATGAGCCCCAAGCCACTGGTACCGCAGGTCGCCGTACCGGGCGAAGCCCCAGCGGTACAGCGACGGTACGTGCGGCGACAGCAGCGTCTGTCCTTCGGACTCGTGCAGCGACGGCAACGCCATCGTCGGGTATGCCACCTCCAGCGGGCCGTCGAGCAGACGCCGCATCTTCCCGTTCCCGTGGCTGTACAGGTCCACCCCGTTCCGCCATGCGCACTCGGCCATGACCAGCATCGCCTCGGCCGCGCGGTCCGGCGCGTCACGCCACGGACGCGCCTGCCACAGCCCGTCCTCGGTCAGGCCCCTGTCCAGCAGGGCCACCGCGCCGCCATGGCCGTCGCGGCCGTTCAGGCCCCAGTCGATCAGCCCCGAATCGTCCAGCGCATAGCCGGCCGTCAGCACCGCCGCCCACACGATTGCCGCCTGGGGTCCCACAGGATCCCAGGGCCGATCGCGCCCGGCCGCCTCCTGCGCCGCCGGACGAAGCAGCCGGTCGCCCAACTCGCTCCGCTGCTGCGCGCTCAGGCGGCCGTGCAACAGGTCATACCCGTACGCCACGTAGATCACCCACGTGGCCAGATCGCTCCGCTCGTCGAACGCGCCTGTCAGGCCCGAGGCCACACTCCCGCCGATGGCCGTCGAACGTCCGAACGTCTCGACGTACCGCGACAGAATGCCCACCGCGGCACTGCCGTACCGCGCCTGGCCCGTCAACCGTTCGGCCAGGGCCAGGTCCACTACCGCCCGCGCCGCCGCAATGTGCCGCGCGCGGTTCTCGGCGCTCGGCGACGCCCCGGCCTGCGGGATCGGCGGCATCGCCGCCGACAGGGCGTCCGCTCGTGCCGTCAGGCGCCGCACCGCGGCTCCGACGCTCGGATCCTCCTCCGCCCGTTGTTCCAGCTCGGTCAGTTCGTCGGCCGTCCAGAGCGTCCGCGGGTGACCTTCCGTGCGCCGAGGTTCGCCCTGCGCCTGTCGCGACGCTGGGCCGCGACGCTGGATCAGCGCCGGCCCACGAGGCAGGAAACTCTCCGGCAACGCGAATTTCGACTCCGGTATCTCCTCGGTGATCAGCTCAATCTCGTTCCACCCGCCGAAATCCGTCTGAGGATCGTCGTACTGGCTCGCCACGGTGATGCGGAACGTCCGGCCTCGCGCCGCCAGCGGAAAACGCTGCGCAACCCCCGGCGTGTTCTCCAGCGTCACCGAGGCCGCCTTCCGACCGTCCACGTAGATCTGCACCTCGCGGGCCCGGTCGCAGTGGCTGCCGTACGATGCCTGCGTCAGCACCACGGCCGTCACCTCCGTTACCATGGCCAGATCGATGCTGATCGAGCCGCCCACCAGTCCGTTCGGCTTGCTGCCGAACAGCGCCGACCGCTCCGTGCCGTCGATCGCCTCCTCCGCCGGATACCCCGGGTTGAACGGTTGCCCGTCACCCGTGGCTTCGGCGCCCCAGGAGGCCAACGCTATGTTCGACTCGATGGGACGCATCGGACTGGGCGGCTGATCGTCCTGTGCCGCGGCCCGAGGCAACGCCGGACCGCACAGAACCATCCCCACGAACAGGATCAGACGCAGCATCTTCGTCATCGACTCTCCAGGCCGTCGCCGACGCGCCGCCAGTGCCGCTCCCTGGCCGCGCAGACATGATTCGCCCCCGCCGGGGCACTCCAATAAACCAGTTCGGGTGAGCGAGGTTCCGCCGCAACCCCGCTCGTCGGACAGGCGGGTGGGACCGGTTGCCGGTGGCACGCCGGGGCCTGCGCCGTGGCACGGGCATCCTGCCCCTGGCTGCCCACTCCAACGGGTGAAACAGACACACCGCATACGGGCGCCGCCCCCGCACGGCCTCTCGCCGCCCTGCAACCGACGTCTTCACGTCAGTTCCGTGTTGTCGAACACAGCCGGCCCGTGCCTACGGCTGGGCCTTGGCCGCGCTGTCGCGCTGCTCCAGAAGCTTCTTGCGAAGCTCCCGCGTCCGGTTCCGGACCTCCACCGAGGCCTCGCGCCGGTTCATCGTCTTGCCGAGCCACTGGATGGCCTCGTCACGCTGCGCTTCCTGGTCGATCACCTTCTCCACCAGGTACAGCACGGCCGCCGGCGCCAGCGGGCTTGACAACAGCGGCGGATCGACAAACTCACGCAACCACTTCTCGGCATTGGCCTTGCCGTCCAGTTTCTCCATCGCCACGCGGGCCATCAGAAACCGGCACGACCCCTTGAACGCCGACCGAGGATACTGTTCGTTGAACTGGCTCAGGGCCGCCATCACCACCGCCGGCGACGGCGGCGCCGCCGCGGCCGCCGCCGGACCCTTTACAGGGCCCTGCGCTTGCTTCGGCTCCGCGCTCTTTCCGGAATCTTCGCCCGAAGCCGGATCTTTCTTCTGGTTGCCGTCGGTCTGTCCGGCGCCGTTCTTCGGGGCGCTCTTGGCATCGGCCTTCGGATCGCTCCTGGGCGTGACGTCCTTCACCCCTTCCAGGCACTGAACCGCCATCTTGTGAATCCGGAAGAAGTCGCTCTTCTCCGCCCCCAGAATCTCCTCGAACGCGCCGCGGAAAAAGTTACCCACGATCTCCGGACGCGAGTCCACGCCCGAGTATGGGATGCGCTCCACCTGGAGCCGCGAGAAGTTGTTCTTCTTGAAAAACTCCGCCGCCGCCAGGCTCCCGGTCTGAATCTGCGCGTCCTCCTTCTCGCCGTAGACGATGAACACGTAATTCTTCCGGCCCTTCTCGTAGTCCTCCGGCAGAAGCTTGTCAGTGAAACTGCCGGTACGTGAAATGGCGACTCGGAACGTGTCCGGGTGCTTGCACACCATCCGGCACGACATCAGGCCGCACGACAGGAACCCGGTGATCCCCACCGCATCAGTCGCCACGGTGTATTTCTGGCCCAACTCCTTCAGGATTCCGAGGATGTTCTTCTCATCCACGGCCATGTTCACCAGGTAGTCCTGGATGAACGCTTGTGTTTGCGTCACCGTGGTGCCGCCTTCGCGATTCCACGCTTGCGACTGCGACACCCGTGTTCCTTGGCCGGCGTAAGTCAGTTCCACGCACACCGCGATGAAGCCGTGCTTCTCCGCCTCGACGGCGAATTCCTTCAGCGTCAACGGCGAGAATCGCTTGAACTGTCCCTCCACCAGCACGGGCCACGGACGCCCCGCATCGTAGTAACTGGGCACATAGACCGCGCCGCTGAAGCCGAACTCCTTCTTGCCGATCGGGAAGATCGCCGCCGAACCCCGCAGATCGTCCGGAATCTCCTCCGTCTGCCGCACTTCGAACGTCAGCGAGGCCAGAATCTCGTCCGGCCGCGGCGGTTTCGGGAGTTCCTCTTTCTTCTCCTGCTGGGCACCGTTCTTGGGCGGCACGCGCGGAGCGAACGGGTCGGCCTGGGCCCATGCCACGCCCGCACCCAGCCACGCCAAAGTCAATGACAACACGATAGCTCGAACTCCGGTATGCATTGCTCCAACCTCCTCGTCGGGATTCCACGCTTCGTTCCCGCTTGCCTCGTGCCCTTATGCCGCACGCCCATGTCCCTTGGGCGGCCCCGTCGCACGTGCCAGCAGTGTACGGGCAGACCCCGCCGTTGTCCAGCCTCCGCCCCTTTGACGCGTGCACTGACGTTCTGGGGATCGTACCGTGGCATGGGCATCCTGCCCATGCGTCCCACGGGCATCTTGCCCGTGGACGAACAGGGCGTGCATGACCACGATGGCCCTGCCACGCACGGGCAGGATGCTCGTGCCACGGGGAAAGGGCCCCGTAACGTTGCAGCACGTAGCGCGCAGGTCAGGTCAACAGACCCGACGGCCTCTCTGGCTGTTTGCCGCACAGTCTCAACGCTCGGTGCCATGCCCGCTCGCGGCCATGGGTCCTCATGCCCGCTGGCATAGCCGCCCCTCGACACGGCTCGGGCCAAGCCGTCGCGCCAAAGTGTCCTCCGGCTCAGTGCAATCTCTGTGGCGCGCAGCTCAGCGGCTGCGCTTCAGCAGGTGTTCCTGAAGGGCCTTGGCCCGTCGCATCGTGGCCGGCAGCACGTCCCGACGCGACACCACCTTATCCAGCGCCGCCAGGCCGTCCTTCGCCTGCGTCGCCGGGTCCAGCACCTTCTCGGCCAGGTACACCAACGCCTCCGCCGCCACGGCGTCGCCGGCCAGCGGTTGATCGAGAAACCCTCGCAGCACCGCCTCCGCCCGGTCCCGCTGCCCGAGCTTCTCGGCCATGAGCCGCGCCATCATCAGCCGGCACGGGGCCGCCAGGGCCGCCTCCGTGTGCTTCTCGCCGAATGCCGCCAGGGCCGCCAGGACGCTTGCGGGCGTGTGCACCTGATCGGCCATTCCCGCCGGCGCCTCGCCCAGCTTGTCGTCCAGACACCGCACCGCCAGGTCGCACAACCGGTGCAGTTCCGCCCGATCCGTTCCCAGCGCCTCCAGCACCGCCCCGTGGAAGTAGTTGGCCGCGATCTCCGGGCGCGAGTCCACCCCCGAATTCGGAATCCGTTCCGACTGCACCGCAGTGAACCCCCGCCGACGAAAGTACTCGGCCGCCTGAAGACTGTCCGACAGCGTCGATTCCTCATTCTCCCCGTACACGATGTAGATCGGTCGCAACTTCCCCGGACCCGACACGCGCGGCATGAAGAACGGATCGAAGTTCCCGCTGCGGGCAATGGCCGTGCAGAACTGGTCCGGCCGGTTCAGCACCAGCCGGTACGCCATGACCGCCGCATGAAGAAACCCCGTTGCTCCGACGGCTTGCGGATCCACGCGATACTTCGACCGGACCTCCCGCAACAGCGACACCAGGCGCTCCTGGTCGGCCGTCATGTCACGGAGGAAGTCCGTGCCCGATCGCTCCTTCGGCTGGATCGTGCCCTCGCCCTGGCGGGTCCAGACATCCACCTTGGCGGTGTTGCGGCCCCGGAAGTAGGAGTATTCGATGCCCAGGAACAGGAACCCGTGGTGCTCGGCGTGCCGGTGAAACTCGGCCAGCGTCACGGGCGAGAGGAACCGGCTTCGCCCCTCGACCAGCAGGGGCCACGGCCGCACCGGATCGTAGTAGCTGGGCACATACAGGCACGCCCGCAGCCCGAGGCGCTTGTCGCCCATCGGGACCATGGCCGCCGTGCCGCGCAACGTCTCCGGCAGCGTGTCCGCGCGACGCACCTCGAACGGCAGTCGTTCCAGGGCCACCTGTGCCGCCTCGACGTAGGTCCGGTCTTCCGGCGACAGCCGACGGTCGTTCTCGGCCGGGTCGCCCCAATCGATGTCCTGGGCCGCCGCGCGCCCGCCGCCTGTCGCGCCGACGCACGCCGCCGCCACGAAAACCGCCAGGATGCCTCGAAGTGCCGGTTGCCGACCCGTCGCCATGAGTTCCTCCGCCTTGTCGCACGCACGCCTCGGACCTGGTAGTTCTACCGGGTTGTCCGGTGGGGCAGCCCCGTGTCATGCCCCATATATAGTAACTCATGAGGCGGCACGAAGCTTTATGCCTGTTTCCAGCCTCCGTCCAAGGGCGGCGGACTCTTAAGTCGTTCCGGCAGCCGTGCATGTGACTGAAAAGCTCATGCGAATAAAAAAACATGCCTTCGATCAAGTTGATAAACCACAATGCCGATATGTGCAGCATGGGGGGCACGAATGTTGCTCGGGGGCAACCGTGCCAGGCAGAACCGAGAGCTCGCTGTGACGCCTGTCCGCCTCGGCCGTGATACGCAGGGCCTGCCACAATGGCCCGTGTCACGGGTCTGCCGGGTACGCCAGACTCAGGGAGCCTTCCCATGGCCAGCCCGAAGCGTGCCGTCCTTGTTGTGGCGCCTACCGAATCATTCCGCCGGACCTGCGGCAAGGCCTTTCAGGCGCAGGACTGGGAGTGCTTCGTCGCAGGCTCACTGGCCGAGGCCGTCACTCAGTCGACGCCTATCAAGCCCAGTGTCATCTTCGTCGATTCGGCCGAGTTCGCCGAGATTCCGCTGCCCGACCGCTCCATCTTCGAGGGCATGCAGACGCTCCGCCATGTCCACGACGGCCCGATCCTGATTGTCCTGTCCAAACGCTCCGACGAGAAGATCCTTCAGGAACTGATGCATGCCGGCGTCCGCGACGTGCTGCTGTGGCCCTACGGCCCCGTCGACATCGTTCAGGCCGCCATCCACTGGGACTCCATCTGGCGGAAGGAACTCGTCCGCCAGGAAAGGACCAATCCGGCCGTCCTTCGCAGCATTCACGCCCTGATTGCCGCCGTCGAAGCCAAGGAGAAGTACCTCGCCGGGTTCTCCAAGGACGTGGCCCTCCTCTCCAGCAAGCTGGCCCAGGTGCTCAAACTGCCGCCCAGGAACACCAAGGAAGTGGTCGTCGCCGCACTGCTGCACGACGTCGGACGTGTCGCCCTGCGCGACGAGGTCGTCAACAAACGAGAGCAGCTCAGCAACGACGAAGTCCAGCACCTCCACTCCCACGTCTCGGTCAGCGAGAAGATCGTCCACAACCTGCTTCAGAACAAGGAGGTCACGGCCGCCGTCAGGCACCACCACGAACGCTTCGACGGACAGGGGTACCCCATGGCGATCAAGGGCAAGGACATCCCCCTTGGGGCCAGAATCATCGGCGTCGCCGACGCCTTCGTCGCGCTGACCCAGGAACGGCCCTATCGGCCGCAACGGTCACCTCACAACTCGGTCGAGGAGATTCTCGTCAACTCCGGAAAGCAGTTCTGCCCGGTGGCCGTGGGCGCCCTGGTGCGGCTCTTCGGATACCATCCCAATCCCGGTGCCGCGACGCCGCGCGCCGCCGCACCAGCTCACGCGGCTGCGACGCCCGCCCGTCGCCGACCGCCGGCCGCCACGCACTGATCGGGAACCAGGCCCAGCCGGAACACCGTGGCATGGGCAGCCATGACGGGTGGCTTGCGAGCCGCCCCTACGGCTGCGCCGGCGCTTCCCGCGGATCGCTTTCCGGGGGCAGGGGAGACGGCGCGGCCTGTACCTCCGCATGAGGCGCCTGCGGCTGCTCGGCTTCCGTCGCGGCCTTCTGCGACGCATCGCGCACCGAATCGTACACTTGGCCGTCCGGCGCCGCCGCGGCCGCCTGCGACGGGCCCCGACGCACCACCAGTTGAATCACGATCGGCAACGACGCCTCATCCGCTGAATCGTCGGTGACGGCTCCCCCTTCCAACTGGGCTGCCGCCACGCCTCGGATGGAGCCTTCCTCCCGCACGCCGAGGTGGACGCCGGCGTCCTCCGGCGCCTGCGCCTGCGTCGCGCCGCCCGCCGTCGCCGTTGCCGCCGTTGCGGAGGCCGCAGCCTCCCGCCCCGTCTCTGGCTTGAACGTCTCGCGGTAGGTCCGCGCCCCCGCGTTGGTCTGCACCTGCGGCGCCGCGCCCGGTTCCTGGGCCGCCGCCGGGGCAGGGGATGCCACCGGCGCCGCCGACCCGGGCGTCACGTCGTTGTTCGTCGCCAGCGCCGTGTCCGCCGGCCGCGGGGCCTGTTCCTGTTGCCTGCTCCGGTCCAGGTCTTTCCGCCGGTCACCCTCGGCCGGCGCCGCCTGCTCCTCCGCCGCCGGCGAGGCCGGTTGGGGCTGCGTCGCAGCCGTCCGGCCCTCGTCCGGCAAATCCATTACGCGCCGCATGGCCGACGCCGGGCCGGATGCAGCCCCCGCCGGAGCGTTTTCCTCCGCGGGCTTGTTCATGGTCTCTTCGTCGGCGGCCTCGGCCACCTTGCTCAGCCCGACCTCTGACGGCTCCTCGCTTGCCGGCCGCACATCGGCCGCTGCCGGTGCCGGCGACGCGTCATCCTTGCGGGCCTGTGTCACCGCCTCAACGCCATACCCGTACTTGTCTTTGCCGTCGTGAGCCTCCGCGGCCTCCTTGGCTCCTCCGGCGCCTGTGCCGTCCTGGGCCGTCCGCAGAGCCTTCGCGGCTGCATCCTCGTCGCGGCCCTCACCCTTCCACTGGAAGCCCGCGACCTGTCGTGGCATCTCTTGCGAGAGGTTCACCCGCTGCGTCTGCATCTTCAGATTGTCCTGGACAATCCGGTTGTCGGCCAGAGCCCGGTTCCGCTCCACCGCCGGCACCTGCTGCATCAGTTGCTGCGTCTGCGCCGCCTGGGCAAACACGCCGTTGCTCGCCTCGCTCACCGTCAGGGCGTCGCTGTTGGCCACCAGCAGATTCAGCGTCGCCGCCTGCGACGGGGCCACCCGCGCCTCGATCGTCACGATCTCCAGCACCTCGGCGTCTTCCCCTGCCGCGGCCGCGGCGCCTTTGGCGGTCGTCGGCCTTTCCGGATCCTGCGACAAGCGGAACGCGAACGTCGATGACCGGGCCGGCGTCAACACCGCGCGGTTCAACGTCGCGTTCACCACGCCCGCCTGGACCAGCGCGTCCTGGACCGCCCGCTCGCCGGACTCCACGTCCGCCGCCACGAGAAACAGCTCGTTGTCGCCCGCTCCCGATGCCCTGCGACCCCCGTATGCGAGCCACGACGTATCGAAATGCCGCTCCGTGTCATTGTTCTTCTTCGCCGCCTCAACGCCCGTGAAAAGCCCCTCGGCACGGGCCTTCTCCGACACGTGGCGCCCGGCTCGGCCCACCCCACTGATCGCTTCCTGTCCGACGTTCCCGGCCGCGTCGCTTGCGATCTTCGAGTAGAATTCCGGATCCCTGCTGCGCAAGCTGCGCTGCACCTGTCCGTCTGTCGAGTCGGCCTCTCTGACAGCGCCGAGTTTGTCCTCATCGGCCCGCGCGATCGTGGTCGTCGCCGAGTCCCAGTCCGTCACGGTCAGGCCATCGACCTTGCCTGCTGCGATGCGATCCACGGGTGCCGCGGGCCCGGCCGCATACTCCGTCTTGCGACCTCCCAGCGGCGCCAGCAACGCCGCGATCCCCGCCACCAGCACCAGGCACGCCGCCACCGCCGCCACCCGAGGCCACATCGCCGGCCGACGTTGCGGCAACCGGCGATCCGCTTGCGCCGCCGCAGGCTCCGGCTCGCCGCCCGCCTCCATCAGCATCTGCCGCTCCAGGCGGCCCTGGACGTCCTCCGCCAGCGTCACCGGCGCCGTGTGCTGAGGCATCGACCCCACCAGCCCCGCCACCTTGCGCAACTGCCCAAGCGTCGCGCGGCACTGCTCGCATTCGCTCACGTGACGCTCGATCTCCGCGGCCAGTTGCGGCCCGGCTTCGCCGTCGATGTACGCCGACAGGTTGTCCTGTATCTTATCGCACAGCATCTCTGGGTCCTCGCTGCAACCACTACCCCCGACTACGCGATCAGGTCCTTCAACTGGTCCCGCAACATCATCCGCGCACGGTGTATCCGCGACTTCACCGTCCCCGGCGGAACGTCCAGAATGCTCGATATCGTCTGGTAGTCCAGCCCTTCGATGTCGCGAAGCACCACCGCGGCGCGATGATCCGTATCCAGGTGCAGCAGCGCTTCGCTCACGCGACGCTCGGTTTCCACGGCTTCCATGGCGGCCTCCGGTGGACTGACCAGCGACTGCGCCTGGTGCCCGCCCTGGGCCAGCAGGCCCTCCGGGTCGTCCGTCGGTATCACCAGGCGAAGACGCTGCGCCTTGCGGCGATGGCTCAAGCACAGGTTCACGGCGATGCGAAACACCCAGGTGTAGAAGCCCGACTCGCCGCGGAAACGCCCCAGGTTCTCGTACGCCTTCAGGAACGCATCCTGCACGATGTCGCGGGCGTCTTCTTCCAGGCCGACCATCCGGTACGCCGTGTTGTACACGCGGTCCTGGTACCGTTCGACCAATGCCTGGAATGCCTCGGCCTTCCCGTTGCGGCACTGCTCAACCAGTTCGCCGTCCGCCGGCCAACCTTGAGCATCCACACGAGCCATGCCTCACCGTCGCTTTCTTAGACGCCCACCCGGGCGGGGGGTTCCACACATGCAGGAAAATCGGCGCAGCCCCCTGTGCCGTTCTCGCAGACCTGTATTGTGCCCAACTCAGAGAGATGCTTCAAGAACCTTTACGATTTCCGCCCGACCCCGCGCAGCCTTTTCCGACCACCGCCCGCAGGGGGCCACCCTACCGCCGGGTGCCATGCATGCCCCGTCAGGCATGCCCATGGCTGGGTCCTTGTGTCTCCGCGTGGCTGCTTCTCGACAGGCTCGAAACCCGACGGCATGCCGCCGCCCTGCCGCCCGCCGCGCAACACGACCGCCCGAAGCCTTGGGCCACGAGCGGTCGCGTTGTGCCTTTTTCCGATGTCCTGAGTACCGCGGCCTACCACGTGTACTCCACCGTGTACTCAATCACTTTCTTGCCCGGCTCGTCGCCTTTCTTCGCCGGCACCTCGACGTCGAAATGCGCCGTAAAGGCATTCTCCTTCGTGAAGTTGTCGCTCTTGTCCGTCACGCGCCACGTCAGCGCCCGCAGCATCTTCTCCACCACCTTGACCGTCACCGCTTCGTCCTTGGCGCTGGTCAACGTGATCCGCACCTTCTCCTGCATCCGCTTCCGCCCCGTCTCGACCGTGAAATCCATCACCTCGCGCTCGCCGTTGACGTCAAAGGCGTTGCCGACGTACAGCCTCACCGTGTCGGTGTCCTTCGTGTGATCGATCTGGTCCTCGCCGATGAATTCCAGCGAATTGTCCGCCTCGTCGCGCTTGAACACGCGCACCTTCCCCGCCGGAAGCGGCATGCCCAGGTGGTTGCTCTTGGTGTTCGCGATTTCCAGCATCACCTTCACCTTCTTGTTGCCCGTCTGCCCGTAGCTGCGGTCGGTGTACGTGCCGCCCCAGTACCGGCCCGTCTGGGCCTCGTACACATACACCTTCTCGACCCCCACGTCCGCCGCGTTGAGCAACTGGAGCTGCTTGACCTGGCTGTCGGCCAGCGTCGTCCGGTTCGGGAACGTGTACAGGTGATACTCGAAAAACGCCTTCTCCTCCGGCATGGCCGCGTCCATGGCCGCCGCGGCCTTGCGGGCCCCCTCATACATCATCCTCTGCGGCGCCGGCGGCTCCACCCGCCGCACGTCCCCGGCGATCAGCTTCAGCCGCGCGTCCTTATAGGTCGCTCCCGAGCTGTTCGTCACCGTCACCCACCCAGCCACGTCCACTTTCGTATCGTCCTTGTTCGTCACGACGTTGTAATCGGCCCGCCACCCCATGCCCGTCGTCTGGTACGCCATCCGCACCAGGTGTTTCCCGGTCCGCCCCGCCGCCACTTTCCACACCAGCGTCGGCTTCGTCAGCAGCCCCTCCGGCAACGCCGCGAACTGAATGTCCTGCACGTTCTGCGCCCGCTGCACCATCGCGATTCCCTCGGGCGTCTTCAGTACCAGTTGCCCCGCGTCGAACGACAGCAGCGTCCCTTCGTACTTCTTGCCGTTCGTGGTCCACACGCTCAGCGGCCGGTCGATGTACTTGGCCAGCAACTTGTCGGCGCTGACGAGGTCATACTCGTAGTTCTGCTCCAGCACCCCGGTCCCTTCCGGGTCCGTCAGGCTCTTGAAATACACGCTTGTCGGGTCGATCCGCTGGGCCACGTCCACGAACTTGATCAGCGACTGGGTGTCGGGAATCTCCACCACGCGGTCCTCTTTCACCACCGCGTACCCCTGGTTGTACACCGTCACGGCCACCCCCGGCTCCCCCTGGCCCCAGGCCGCCGAGGCCCACGCCGCCACACAGACAAGGCCGCACAGCAGAATCGTCGTCTTTCGAATCATCGTCGGACTCCTTAAGGGATACAAAGCACAGGAAACATCCTTCCTCGGCAGAATCCGGGAACCCGTACCGCCCGGTATCATACCCCCTTGGACGCGCGCCGCACGAGTCCGGTTTCAGAGAAAAGCCTCGGGTGGTTCTCGCGTGTGGCCGGGCTACTCAATGCCTCCGTGTTCGCGCAGTATGCGAACGGCCTCGACGTCCCCTTTTTCGATGGCCATCGTCAAGGCGGTCTTGCCTTCGCTGTCGCGTGCATTGACATCGGCGCCGCGAGCCAGACAGATGTCGGCGAAGTGCCAGCGGTCGTGGTTCACGGACGGATCTTGGACCTCTTCCGTTCGGGCCACGGCGTGCATCAGCGGGGTGCGCCCCTGGTGGTCCCGGGCGTTGATGTTCGCTCCCCTGGCGACCAGGAGCTTGATCATCTGGCTGCTGTGGCAGGCGGCATTATGCAGCGACGTCCAACCGCGATGGTTCGTCATGTCGATGTCCACTCCGGCGGCGACCATGGCGTCGGCGATGCGGGTCGCCGTTGCGAAGCTCGTTTTGTGCATGACGGCAATGTGCAGTGGTGACGAGCCGAACGCGGTCTGCGCCCTGAGGTCTGCCCCGTTGGCGATCAGGCAGATGGCTGTGTCCAGTCCGATGTCGTCCTTGCACTCGGCGGCGACGTGCAGGGGGGTGTGTCCCTTGTCGATCCGGGCATTGACCTCGGCGCCTCGGCGGATGAGCAGTTTGACGCCCTCGGTGTTGCCCACTTTGGCCGCCCGGTGCAGAGGCGTGAAGCCCCACTGGTCCCGCACCGTGATGCTGGAGCCCTTGTCCAGCAGGTGTTCGATGAGCCCGATGCTGCAACGCTGTGCCAGCGCCAGGCAGAGCGGCGTCAGGCCACATTCGTTGACGGCGTCGAGATCGGCGCCCTGGTCAATCAGAAAACGCGCCACGCTCTCGGTGTTCTCGGTGGGAAACTCAATCCCGAGGGCCTTGCGTATGAGCTCATCGCCCGGGTAGATCGTCAGTTCGGTGCCTGTCAGTGCCGCCACCAGCGGAGTCGTGCCGGTGCGACCTGACGCATCGAGGCCGGCCCCGGCACGGAGAAGCAACTGGACGGCCTCCAGGGAGCCCCGCTCTGAGGCCATGTGGATGGCCATGCTGCCGGTGTCCGACGGCCGATCCGCCCTGGCCCCGTGCTTGAGCAGCAGGGCAACCAGGTCCGGGTACTTCATGGTGCAGGCCTCAAACAGGGGCGAGACGGTGTCCTCGTGCAGGTCCGGTCGCCGGCGCCACGTGAACGGAGCGTCGGGGTCGGCCCCGGCCTCCAGAATCGCCTTGACCAGGTCGATGTGCGCGTTGTTGACGGCACGGAAGAGCGGCTCCGAGCGCTGCCTCACCCACTCGGGCCGCGCCTCCAGCGTGGCCTTGACTGTCCCGATATCGTTCTGCTCGATCGCCTCGATGAACGTGGCGAAGCTTGCGGCGGCGACGGTCGCCGGTTCGTCGATGGCCGGCCGGCCGTCCGGGCCGAACCGCACCGTGACCGGCCACGGAACCTCCTGGGGGGCTGCGCCGGATTCGGAGGCGGGTACCGAGAACAGCGGCTCCAGGTCCGGGCCGGTCATCACGAGAGGACCGTAGCCGCGATGGAAGAACCATTCGTGCCCGGCGGGCACACCGCAGGTCATGATGTATCCCCACCGCGGATGCCAGGCCAGATGCGTCGGCGGCGGAAGCCCCACGGTGGCGCCGGATCGCTGCCAGGTGCCGTCGGGCATCTCCGTATAGCTGAACAGGGCGCGGCGGTCGGAACCGGTGACGCCGTCAAGGCAATCCATGATCACGTGCGAACGCCTATTCCGCCGTACGACCGCAAACGGGCTCTCATACCGCTCGCCGTACCGGTCGAACACGTCGATGGTCTCCGGCTCGGACCACCGGCCGTCGGGCGTCGCCAACCAGCGACACAGCAACATCTCCGGACTGCCTCTGTCCTCATACACGGCGTAGATCTCATAGCGGCCGTCCTCGCGGGCCAGGACGACATGCTCGAACCGAGCCCGGCAATCGGGCCGGGGGCGTTGCATGGGCACGCGCGGGCGATACTCGAGCGTCCTGGAGATCAGGGGCGATCCGCGCGAGACCGCAGCTGGGTCGAAGGCGGGCAGATTCTCCTCGCCCCAGACGTCTGCCGGCGTCTTCGGGGACGGGCGTTCCTGTTCCTCCACCAGGGCCGGCGCGCTCCAGTGCACCAGATCGCGCGACCAGCACGAGTAGCGGCGCAGACTGTGGTCTATGCTGCGGTCGCTCGTGAAATGAAGCCAGTAGCGGCGCGACTCGTCCCTGTGCAACGAGGGCATCCACTCTCGCCAGGCGCTCGACAGGGGCATCTCCAACCGCCGGGCGGGTTCGAACACCAGGTCGTCGCGGCATGGCGAGTGCCAGAGGTCGTCTCCCTGCGACCAGGTGACCCGCAGTGCATTGTCCTCGGCCAGAACGTGTGCGTCCTCATGCTCATGCGAGGACGACACGTCGAGGTGGTCGCCGCGTCCGTCGGATACCAGGGCCGTCCGCCACGAGGCCCAGCGGCTCCCCTCCTTCCATGGCAGCTTGGCCCGCACGCTGGTGGCCCTGCCCTCATCGACGTGAGCGGTCGTACGGAACTCTCCGAACGGCGAATCGGGACGCGCCGAGCGGAACACCAACCGGTGCTCCCCGGGGCGGAGCAGCCCGATCAGCCCCGGACCCTGGCGGCCCATGTGGCCGTCCACCTCGACGCGGAAGCTCCCCGTGTTCTCGCATATCACGTCGATCTGGCCGTGAGGGCCGACCGGCTCGAGTTCGGCCCTGACATGCAACGGCCCCGCCGAGACCCACTTGCAGCGAAAGAGCCCGGTGCGGGGCAACCCGTCCACTCGAACGCCGCCGGCCAGCTCCGCCTCGGACCGGACCAGCCGCAATGTATCGTCCGGAATGTCCTTCGTCAGTGTCAGCCCGATTCTGTTCGCCGGATCGCCCGTTCTGGGGACAAGAAAGGTCAGGCTGCGAAACACGTGGCCCGCGGGGGCCGCCAGCCAGCAACTCGCGGCCCCGCCTCGCGTCAGCATCACCTCCCGCGAGGCGTTGGTCCGAAACAGGACTATGCGGGACGCTCCCCAGTGAAGATTTCCTGACGGCCAGTGGTCAACCAGCCGAGGGTCCGCGATTCCGAACAACTCACCGCCGGTCATGTGGTTCGCGCGCAAACAACGGCACAGGGAGTCGTGAGCATACCGGGCCCACACCTTGCCGTGATCCGCCGTCGCCAGTTCCATCGACTCCTGGTACCGGCCCTGCTCTTCGAGCAGACGTGCCATCCGCTCGAGCAACCACGAGGCAAGGGTCTCTCCATTGGACCAGAAGCCGGTCATCTTGACGTTCCAGCCCGTCTCGTCGTCCGGCGCGGTGGCGAAGCGATCGTAGAACTGCCTGTAGAGGGACATCATCGCGTCTGACGGCGAGGAGGTCTGCTCGTAGGAGTGGAGGTACTCGCGAATCCCCTCCGTGATGCGCGGGTGCCTCCTCCCTGCACGATAGAAGTACTCGGCCAGCAGCTCCCGGGCGTGGTCGTAGCGGCACATGAAGTAGTACATCTTGCCGACGAAGTAGAGGGCGTCAACGTATTGCGGATCGTCCCGTGCCGCGCTGCGGAACTTCAGCCAGGCTTCCGCATACCGGCCCTGATCGTACAGGTCTACCCCTTCGTACAGCACCCGCGCCGCCGGGAGGCTCCGCGTCCAGGCCGGCAACTCCGCCAACACCTCTTCCGGCTTACGATGGACCAGCCAGGCCAGCAGCTCGCCACTCAGCCGCCGCACGAGGTCCAGGGCCTCCCCAGGCGGGCCCGACACCGTGCGGCGGACCACTTCCCGCTGTGAGACGAAGTCCACCACCACGGCCGTGGCGGTCAGCACGTCATCCGCCACCTCGTAGTTGCCGCTGATCAGGTACTTGGCTCGGAACTCCAGCTTCGGGACACGCCACACGTCCGTCTGCATCTCCGGCACCCAGTGCATCCGTTCGGCAGTCTTCTGCATCTGGTCCCGGTCCAGCACCGCGACGCCTTGAGATGCGTGGAAATCCGTAATCAACCGGTCGGCCAGCCCCTTCTCCAGCCAGACCCACTCCGGCGTGACGCTCTTCATCTGGAAGTTGAATACGGCGACCGCCGTGACGCCTGCGGCCGGGGCCGACGGTGCCATGGCGATTCCCACTGCAATCGCCAGGATCATCCGGCGGCACGTCACGAACGTTCGCGGCATCTTGCGGAACCTCCACGCCGACGGCCTGCTGCCCAGGGGGTCGTCTTCGTCACACGGGAGACTGCCTGTCACGCGACGGCCATCCCCGTCGCCCGATCTGGGCATGATATAGAATGACAGCCGTCCGACGCCACTTCTTCCGTCAATTTCCGTCCGGAGTCGTGATCGACGGCGAGTCCCGCCCTTGCAAACTCACGGCCCAATCTGTAGGCTAGCGGCCGCGGAGCAGATTCCACTGGCACTCGATTGGAGCGATTCGCTTTATGGACATGATGGTGATTCGCGGCGGCAAGCCGCTTGAGGGAACCGTGCAGGCGGGCGGCTCGAAGAACGCGGCCCTGCCGATGATGGCGGCGGCCCTGCTGGCCGAGGGACGCACCCGTCTGCGCAACGTGCCCGACCTGATGGACATCCGGACGATGAGCGTGCTCCTGCGCGCCCTCGGCGCCGAGGTCGAACGCAAGGGCGACGCCCTGGAGATCGAGGTCAAGGACGAGTCCGGCATCGAGGCGCCCTACGACATCATGCGCACCATGCGCGCCGGCATCTGCGTCATGGGGCCGCTCCTGGCCCGCCGACGCAAGGCTCGCATCAGCCAGCCCGGCGGGTGTGCCATCGGCTCCCGACCCGTGGACTTGCACGTCCGGGGACTTGCCGCCCTGGGCGCTCGCATCCGCACCGAGCACGGGTACCTCGAATGCGCCGTCCCGCGCGGACTCAAAGGACGCGAGCTCTACCTCGGCGGCCCCTTCGGCAGCACCGTCCTCGGCACCGCCAACATCCTCATGGCCGCCACGCTCGCCCGCGGCAACACGATCATCGAAGCCGCCGCCTGTGAGCCCGAGGTCCATAACCTCGCCGAAATGCTCGTCGCCATGGGCGCACGCATCAACGGCATCGGCACCCCGCGCATCGAGATCACCGGCGTGGACCGACTCCACGCCGTCAACTTCGACGTCATCCCCGACCGCATCGAGGCCGGCACCCTCCTGATGGCCGGCGCCGCCACCGGCGGCCGCGTCACCGTCCGCGACGCCCGATGGAACCACCTGATGGCGCCCCTCCACAAGCTCCGGGAAATGGGCGTCAAGGTCACCCGCGACAACGACTCCGTCACCGTCGTCGGACGCAAACGCTTCAAGCCCGTGGACGTCACCACTCTGGCTTTCCCCGGCTATCCCACGGACCTCCAGGCCCAGCTCATGGCCCTGCTGTGCCTGACCGACGGCATCAGCGTCGTCACCGAGAAGATTTTCCCCGACCGGTTCATGCACGTCGCCGAGCTCAACCGCATGGGCGCCGACATCCGCAAGGAAAACAACATGGCCGTCGTCCACGGCGTCCGGCGTCTCTCCGGCGCGCCCGTCATGGCCAGCGACCTGCGCGCCTCCGCCGCCCTCGTCCTGGCCGGCCTCATCGCCGACGGCGAGACCGAAGTCCGGCGCATCTACCACCTCGACCGCGGCTACGAGAACCTCGACGTCAAGCTGCGCAAGCTCGGCGCCGACATCCGCCGCAAGGAACAGCCCGCCGGCGAACTGCCTAAGGAGTAGGATCGGGTGCCACGGCCGCTTGAGGGAACTGCCGAGCCCCGTCGAGGGGCGGCCATGAAGAAGAGGCCCGTAGATGGCTGCCTGAACGACTGCTGGCTGAGAAGGGATGCGCCCCGGTCTCGGGGGTGCACGTCACGTCTATAGGTACGCAGGCACTCGCACCGCAGCAACGGGGGGGGGGCGATGTAGGGGGCGCTCGCGAGCGACCCGCGGGGGACAGGCACCTTGGGAGGGGGGGGCTCCCCCCTCGACGAGGCTCGGGACTTGCAGCGAGCTGCCCCTACGGTTGGCGTTCTTCCCAGACCAGTGGCCCGCCGCAAACGTGACGTACACCCCAGTCTCGGGTGGCCGTGCTTTTAGGGTTGAAGGGCTTCGGCAATCTGGTACACTGGCCGGAGATCGAAGTAGTTGACCGGTGCTCGGTTAGGTGAGGAGCGAAGCATGAATCCGCGACTGCTTGTGTGGGCTTCGGTGGTGCTTGTGGGCGTGGCGGCTGTGCTGGCGGCCCAGGTGGCCGGCGGTTCGAGCGCCGAGTACAAGACGCGAGTTGCGGCCCTGAAGGACGACGATGCGGCCGGCCACTTCGAACTGGCCAAGTGGGCCCTGAGCAACGGCCTGTACGCCGAGGTCGGCCAGGAGGCCGACAAGCTGTTGGCGCTGGACCAGGGCGACGAGCGGGGCAAGTATCTGAAGAAGGCGGCCCAGTTCTACGCCTCGGGCGGCGCGTCGTCGTTCCTCGAGGTCGAACCGGCCCAGGTGACGCCGCCTGCGGCGGATCGGCCTCCGGCCAACGGCACCGACACCACGCCTCCCGCCGGCGACACGACGCCGCCTGCTCCGGCCGGCCCCAAGAAGGCCGTCGTGTACCAGCTCACCGACGAAGAGGCGGAGGCCATCTTCAAGGAGATCGGCGCCCCGATGGTGGCGTTCCAGCGCACGGCGCAGCCGATTCTGTTCAGCAGTTGCGCCGGCGCGAAGTGCCATGGCGGCACGGACAACGGGACGGAGTTCTATATCGAGACGCAGCGGCGCACGGACCGCAAGACCGTGGCCGCCAATTTCAAATCGGTGGACCGATACATCGACCACAGCAATCTGGCCAAGAGCCGCCTGCTGCGGATGGTCCTGGCCGAGAAGACCGAGCATCCCGGCGGCCCGGTGTTCCGGTCGAACCGCGATCAGGCGTATCAGAGTCTCGAGCAGTGGGTCAAGACCCTGAAGGAAGGCATCTGGTAGACCTGCCGGACTGTGCTGATCCACGAGCCCCGTCGGGTCTTCCCCGTGCGGGGCTCGGTTCGTACTGCGAACGATTCGGCATCGCGAGGTCGGCAAGGAGCCACGCGGCATGACGAGCGACGGACCACGCCTGGAACCCCTCGGACTCGGGCAGCTTCTCGACCGCAGCATCAAGCTCTACCGCGGGAACCTGCGTCTGATCCTGGCCCTGAGCGGCCTGGCGTTCGCCGCGACGTTCCTCGTCACGACGCCTCAGATGAACGTGGCCAACCACGTGTTCGCCGACGTGCTGCGTCTGGTCGAGGGCGAGTCGCACCTGGCCTTCGCGTGGCGCGACGCCGTCGGTCGCCTGCTCGTGCTCATTCTCAGCGTGACGGTCATGAGCACGCTGGCCGAAGGGCTCATCGCCCAGGCCGCCGGGAGCCTCTACCTGGGGCGCGCCGTCACGTTCCGCGAGTGCCTGGTCCAGTTCGTCCCGAAGATTCCGCGGCTGATTCTGACGCGGCTGATGACCCTCGCCTTGTATGGCGTGATCCTGGGCGTCGGCCTGGTGGCCATGGTGCTGGTGCTGATCCACACCGGCACCTACCTGCTGGAGCGCGGCATCCCCAGCGGGCAGGCGTCGCTGCTGAGCGGATTGGTGGTATTCGTGCTGATTCAACTGCCGATGGCAGCCCTGATCCTCTGGCTCTTCCTCTGCTGGATTCTCCTGCCCACGGTGGTGGTGATCGAAGACAAGGGCTACCTGGCCGCCCTGTGGCGCAGCGCGTCGCTCATCCGCCGGCGCGATCCGACCACCCGTCCGAGCCGCCACATGACCCGCGCCGCCGTGTTGTTTCTTGCCCTGACGGCCATCTACGGCAGTGTCCACAGCGTCCTGTTGACGCTATACTACACGGTCGGGTTCTTCCGCGGCGGTTCTGGCGGCGCGTGGCACGATGTCGTCCTCGGGCCCACGCATCTGCCGTCGGCCGTCACCGTTCCGTTCGTCCTGCTGATGAATGCGTGCGATGCGGCCTTGCAGCCGCTGGTCTGGCTGGCAATGATCGCCCTGTACTTCGATATCCGTGTTCGGCACGAGGGCTACGACCTCGAACGGGTGGCCGACCGTCTGGCCGACGGCGCGGCATAACGCGGCGTTTCCTGCGGCGGCAGCGCAACCATGATCCACCGCCTCCTTCTTCTCCTCTGCATCGTTCTGGCGACGGCCGCGGGGACCGTCCGCGCCGATCCCATCACCGCTGATGATCTCAGCCGCATCGTGAACCAACACCTGGCGGTCCTCGACGCGCTCGGCCTGGACGACGATGAGGACGACGAAACCCTGTTGCCCAGCCAGCGGCAGATCCTGATCGACCGGCTCCGCCGCATCGAGGCCGACCTGACGGACATCGAGCTGCAACTCGCCCCGAACGACGAGCCTGCGGTTTTTCACACGTCGCTCTTTACGCGCCAGTTCGCCGACGCTATGGGCGCAGAGTCCGACGCGGCGCTGCGATACGTTCACAGCCTGACGGTGCGGCAATTGGAGGGCGCGATCGACGAACTGGAGCGATACGGCGAGGCGGCCGAGGCCGGCTCGGAGGCCCGTCGCCGCGATCTCCAGGCGGCGCGCGACGCCATGGCGTCGATCCTTGAAGCCCCGGAGTTTCAGGTGCAGCGGGACCGCATGGACGAAGTGCTCGAACTGGTCCAGTCGTCGCTGAACCGCCTTTACGAATGGCTGGGCATCACCGGGGGCCGCGTCGAGAGCGTCAGCCGCCAGTCGCTCCGGGCGGTGCTGGCCGTTTCGCTGAGCCTGATCGTCGCCATCGTCGGCCGCCGTCTCTGGCACTGGCTGCGGTCCCGACGGCGGCGGCACGACGTGTCGCCGAGCCGTCGCCTGGCGGCGTCGGTGCGGCTGAATTCTCCGGAATCGCACGCTCAGGATGTTGCGGCGGCCCTGGATCGGGGCCAGTTCCGTGAGGCCATTCATCATGCGTACCTCATGGCGCTGGCTGCGCTGGAGCGGCGGCAACTGGTCCTCATCGACCGCACCCGCACCAACTGGGAGTACCATCGCCAGCTCGTGGAGCGGCAGGCCGCGCGGCCGGCGGAGCTGCTCGGGCAGCTCAACGGCCAGTACGACGCGAAATGGTACGGCCACGAGCCGTTGAACGAGGACGAGGCCCGCGGTTTCGCGCGAACGGCCCACCAGCTTGTCGAGGAGGTCGGCCACGAAACGGCTTAAGGTGGTCATCCTCGTGCTGCTGATCGTGACGGCCATGGTGGCCGTGGCGGCGATCTTCCACAAGCCCGACCAGTCCGGCGGGGCGGGCACGTTCGCCAGCAGCTACAGCCACACGCCGGGCGGCCTGCTGGCGGTTTTCCGGCTGCTGGCCCGGCACGGCCCGTCCGTGCCCGAGCGGATGGAACGTCCGTGGACCGAACTGGGCGGCCAGGGCGACGTGCTGATCGTCGCCGGCCCGCTGCGCGTGGAGCCGACGGCGACCGAAATCGAGGCCCTGAGCCAGTGGATCGCCCGGGGCAACACGCTCGTGTATCTGCTGGGCCAGGACCGGGGCATCGATCGCCGCGCCGACCGCAGCGAGCCGCTGAACGAGGCCCTGGAGCTGGACCTGCGGCGATTGCATCGCGGCGAGGGCGACGAACCCTTCTGGCTGCTGCGCGACCTGGTGCTCGCCCAGGGCTCGGCGTTTCCGGCTCTTCCATCGGACCTGACGCGGAACGTGCGTCACGTCGCCACGTTCTCGTCCGACGGCCTGCCATCGGAGCTGCCGGCGCCGCCGCTGCTTGAGGACCACGCCGGCCGGGGGCACCTGGTGCGATACTCGCACTACGCCGGCCAGGTGGTGATTGCGGCCTCCGGCAGCATGTTCTCCAACCGGCTCATCGGCAAGGCCGACAACGTGGTCCTGCTGCTGAATGTGCTGGAGCAGGCGGGCGAGGGCGGTCGTGTCCTGTTCGACGAATATCATCACGGCTACTACGACCGCGAGCCGCTGACGACGCCGTATTCGCGGCGCGTGCTGATTGCTCTGGGCGGCCAGATGTTCCTGCTGGTGACCATGTTCCTGATGAGTCGCGGGCGGCGCTTCGGGCCGCTGAAGTCGCTGCGGCGACCCGTGCGGCGCAGCCACATCGAGTTCGTCGAGGCTCTGGCCGAACTCTACCGTCGCGGCGGCGCGGGAGGCCATGCGGCCGCGCGGCTCTACGACGATTTCCGCGAGCAGGTGATTCACGAACTGCACCTGCCCCGCACGGCCGACGCTCACCAGATGGCCGACGCTCTGGCCGGTCGCACCCGACGCAGCCGCGACGCCGTGCGACGCATCCTCATCGACGCCCAGCAGGCCGCCGAATCGCCGCGGCTGTCGTCACGCCGGCTGCTGGCCGTTGCCCGTCAACTGGCTCACTTGAGCAAGGAGGTTCTCGCATCATGACACCTGTTGCCGAACTGGCCGACCGACTGCGACACGAGCTGGCCAAGACCATCGTCGGGCAGGCCGCCTGCATCGACGAACTGCTGGTGGCGCTGTTTGCCGGCGGGCACGTCGTCATCGAGGGCGTGCCCGGACTGGCCAAGACGCTGCTGGCCAAGTCGCTGGCCCTGGCCATCGACGCCACGTTCACACGCATCCAGTTCACGCCCGACCTGATGCCCGGCGACGTCACCGGCGCCAACGTCCTCGACATGGCCGAAAACCGCTTCAACCTGGTCAAGGGGCCGGTCTTCACGCAGGTGCTCCTGGCCGACGAGATCAACCGGACGCCGCCGAAGACCCAGGCCGCGCTGCTGGAGGCCATGGAAGAGCGGCAGGTGACCATCGACGGCCGGCGCCACGCGCTGGGCGACTTCTTCTTCGTGATCGCTACGCAGAATCCCATCGAGTACGAGGGCACGTATCCGTTGCCCGAGGCTCAGATCGACCGGTTCCTGCTCAAGGCGCTGATCGACTACCCGGCCGCGGCCCAGGAAGTGGACGTGCTGAAGAAGCACAACGCGGGCCTCGATCCGGCCGACATCGCCTCGGCGGGCATCGTCAAGGCGCTGACGGTCGAGCAGTTGCTCGCCGCGCGCACCGGGCTGCGAAGCGTCCGCGTGGACGACGGGCTCTACGACTACATCGTCCGCATCGTCGGAGGCACGCGGGTTCACCATCACCTGACCCTCGGGGCCAGCCCGCGGGCGTCGCTGGCGTTTCTCCAGGCGGCGAAGGTCGTGGCCGCCATGCGCGGTCGCGACTTCGTGACGCCCGACGACGTCAAGCAGATGGCCCGCCCTGTGCTGCGGCACAGGCTGATCCTGAAACCCGAGGCCGAAATCGAGGGCATCTCGGCCGACGACATCGTCGAGCAGGTGCTGGCCGAGGTGGAGATTCCCAGGTAGTCTGTCCGGAGGCGTTCGAGCAAGCGTGATCTTCACGGATCGAGTCATCGTTCTGCTGTTTGTCGGCGCGGCGGTCATGGCCGTCGGCCTCATCGGCCCGATGGTCCAGATCGGCGACGCCGGCCTCGGCCGCGTGGCCCTGCTGGTCGGCGCGGGCATCGACGCCGTGGTCTTTCTGCTGCTGGCCGTGGACCGTCGCTCGCTGGGCCGCGCCGCCAACGCCCAGCGCGACATTGTCGTGCGACGCGTCACCGAGGACATCCTCAGCCAGGGCGCCGCCAACGTCGCCCGCGTGCTGATCGAGAATCACACGGATTGCCCCGTGCGGCTCTCGATTGCCGACACGTTGCCGGACTCGTTTGACGTCGGCCAGGCCCTGCCGCTGGAGACCGTCGTCCCCGCCGCCAGTCGCGCCGAGTTGTCCTACCTGTTCACGCCGACCGTGCGCGGCGAATTCGAGCTCGGGCCGCTGCACGTGCGGCGGTACGGGCGTCTCCGCCTGGTCGCTCGCCAGGATCAGCGACCGGCCGCGCGGCCCGTGTCCGTGTACCCCGACATCTACGGCGTGGCCCGCAGCCGGCGGCTCATGGCCCGCGCCGGTCACCATGCCAGCGGCCTGCGGCGCATGCGGGTTCTCGGCGAGGGCCGCGAGTTCCACCGCCTGCGGCCCTACGTGCAGGGCGACGACACGCGGCTGATCGACTGGAAGGCCACGGCCAAGCACCGCCAGCCGACGGTCCGCGAGTTCGAACTCGAACGGAACCAGCGGCTGGTCATCGCGCTGGACGCCGGCCGCCTCATGACCGCCGAGGTCAACGCCCTGACCAAGCTCGACCACGCGGTCGCGGCGGCCATGGGACTGGCCAACGTGGCGCTGCTGTCGGGCGACCGCGTCGGCCTGATGATCTTCTCGAAGGAGGTGCGCTTCTACCTGCCGCCGCGCAAGGGGGCGGGGCAGTTCCGCCGCATCGTCGATGCCCTGGCACAGACCGAGGCCGACCTGTTCGAGTCCGACTACGCGCACGCCCTGGGCCACCTGGCCGCCCGCGTCAGCCGCCGCAGCCTCATCGTGATGCTCACGGACCTGGCGGCCGGAAGCAGCAACTCGGCGATGGTGGCGCGGCTGTCGGCGATGCTGCCCCGTCACCTGCCGGTCTGCGCAACGATCCGCGATCCGCGGCTGGCCGAGGCGGCCGCCGGGGCGCCGCGCGTCGCCTTTGACGCCTACCGCAGCGCTGCCGCACGCGAAGTGCTCCGCGAGCACGCCGTCACGCGGCAAGTGCTCGCTTCGCGCGGCGTCATGACCCTCGACGTGGACGCCGACAAGCTCCTGTCCACGCTCGTCAATCGCTATCTGGACATCAAGGCCCGAGGCAGGCTCTGACCGGCGGCCGCGATGCGAGCTTTGCCGCGGCCGGCAAGCAGCAGGTACGACAGCACGGCCCCGACCAGCGTCAGGCCGCACAGCACGCGCGCGAGGTCGTACCCGCGCCCGACCACCCACAGCGGCGCGCCGCCCGAGATGACGCCCTCGACCACGCCGGCCACGACCAGCAGCGGCATGCTGCCGACGATGAGCTTGACGGCTCGCTCGCCGCGCAAGCGCAGCGCGTCGCCGCGTCGCCAGGGGCCGGGCGCCACCAGGGCCATGGCCAGTTCGAGGCCCGCGCCGCCGGCGATGAAGACGACGAGTAGTTCCAGGGGGCCGTGTGCCGCCACGAACGACCAGAAGGGCCCGCCCATGCCGGCCGAGTGGCACAGGCCGCCGGCCGCCCCCAGCGTCAGGCCGTTCAGCCCCAGCAGAAACACCGTGCCCACGCCGCCCGTCATGCCCAGGGCCAGCAGCGTGAACGTGACGGCGATGTTGTTTGTGAAGAGCTTGGCCGAGAGGTAGTCCCCGGGGGCCATGGCGTAGACGTCGCTGGTCCACATGCGGCCGGCGTCGACGCTCTGGACGACGTGTGCCGGCAGAATCCGCCGCGCCGCCGACGGGTTCTGCCACGTGCCGAGGTATCCGACGAGGGCCGCCAGGACGAAGATGCCCGTGGCCGTGGTGATGGATCGCCACGAGCGGCGGAACGTTCGCGGAAAATCACGGCGGAAGAACGCGACGACGTCGATTGGCGAGCGGCGCGAGCGGTTGTAGAGCAGGGGATGGATGCGGCCGACCACGTCGTTCAGGTACTCGGTGACTTTGCTGTCGCTGAAGAACGTGCGGGCATAGGCCAGGTCGTCGGCGGCCTTGCGGTAGAGCAGGGCGAAGTCGTGCAATTCCTCGGCGTCCAGGCGCTGGGGCCCGTGCTGCTCGACGACCTTCAGCCGCTCCTCGAGCGCCTGCCACTGCTCCTGGTTGCGGGCGACGAAGCGATCGAGGTTCATGGGCGGCGCTCCCCGTCGTCGGGCGCGGCGCCGGCCGGCGGCTCGGCCTGCGACTGGCGAGCATGCGCCACCAGGGCCAGCAGCGCCTCGTCGTCCAGCTCGTCGGCCCGGATCGTCTCGCGCAGGCTCTTGGAGTCGGCGATGCTGCGGCGGATCGGGGCGGCGAACTTGCCGGCGATGCGTTGTCGGGTGTCCGGCGTCAGACGCTCGGCCCGGCGCAGAAACTCCACGATGGCCTCGAACTGTTCCACCGTGAGCGGCACGCGGGCCAGCCGCTGCGAGGCGTCGGCGTCGGCCTGGCGGTGGGCGGCCAGAATGTCGTCCAGCGACGGCCGCCGCGCGGGCGACTGCCGCACCACGAGCGTGCCCGAGACCAGGTCGCCGATGCGCTGGTGGCGCTGGGTCAGGAACACGCAGACGATCCCCAGGCCGTAGAAGACGGGCAGAAAATCGACCACGCGGACCAGGTTCCGCAGGGCCGAGTCGAAGAACGAGACGGGAAACCCGCCTTCCTTGATGACGCGGATGCCCATGAGCCGCTTGCCGGGCGTCTGACCGTTCCAGAACGCCTCGAAGAGCGTGGCGTAGCCCCAGTGCAGCAGGAAGAAGCCGACCACGGAGGCGGCACGGACCCCGGAGGTTACCGCGGCGAAGCCTTCCTGTTCGTAGAAAACGAAGAAGGCGATGGTGACCAGCAGGAGCACGGCGGCGCGCACGGCGAGGTCCACCAGGTAGGCCAGCACCCGGGTGCCCAGGCCGGCGACGTCGTAGGTCAGTGCGACGCGCTCGGGCGTTTCGATGGTGGTCAGCGTGGTCACGGCGGCACCCCGTCCTTTCGATGCACCGCGGCCACGATAGCCGCACCGGCCGGACGTGTCAAGCGCAGCCGTGCGATTGGCCGTTGACGGGCCATGGCCCGCGGGCTACAGTGTGTTGTAGCACTTCCAGGAGGCCATCATGTCGGCACTGCCCTTCCTCGTTCCTGCGATGGTCGCCATTCCGTTCATCTTTTTTGCGGTTGTGGCGGTCATTGTGATCATCGCGATCATCGGTCAACACGCCGCGCTCAAGCGGCGGCGAGAGGAGTTGCAGGCCTTCGCCGATGGCTACGGGTTTGCGTTCTCGACCGAGGACGCACTGGGGCTTCGCGACCGCATGGGCGTCTTCGCCCTGATGCACAGAGGAAGCAGGAGGCAGTTGCGGCACGTACTGATCGGCGACCACGGCGGCAGACAGATCATCCTGTTCGAGTACGTCTATGTGACCGGCAGCGGCAAGAACAGCCACACGCACACGCAGTACTGCTGCACGTGGCAGGCCCCGGCGGCGGTGTTGCGGCTGGTGGTGCGGCCCGAGGGGTTCTTCGACCGCATCGGCGACTGGTTCACGGGCAAGGACATCGATTTTCCGGACGATCCGGCCTTCAGCGACGCCTACGTGGTGTCCGGCGACGACGAGGGGGAGATCCGCGGCCTGTTGACGCCGGCCGTGCGCGAGTTCGCGATCCGTAATGGCCTGGAGGCGCTGGAAATGGTCGGCGACCTGGCGTTGCTCTACGGCCGCGGGGGCGTGCTGGACGTCCACCGGTGCGAGGAACTGCTGCGACTGAGCGAGGAACTGGACCGGGTTCTGGCGGGTCAGGGCGGCGCATGAAAACAGACGCCCGAAGTCGGCCGGGCGTCTGTAAGTGATGGTTGAGAAGGCGGTTGTGCCGACTAGCGGCTGCGACGGCGATCGCGGACGAAGCGGCTCTTGAGCTTGCCCTTGCAGGGTTTGCGGCCATGGTTGGCCCTCTTCGACCGGAAGACCAGGTTGGCGTTGCGACGCGGACGTGCCATATGTCGTATCCTTCCACACAATGCAGTGTCAGCAATTGCCCGAAAACCTAAGACGAGCTATTATAAACTCAGGCAGCCGCTTGTCAAGCACGTCCTGGGGCGAAGCCGCCCTATTCACCGGTCCCGAGGGCCCCGGGCAAGACGGGCCCAGGAGGAACAGCCATGACCGTTCGCGGCAAAATCATCCACCACCGTGTCCTGCCTGCGACCACGTGCCTGATGCCGACGCCGGTCGCGCTGGTGTCCTGCCGTGGCAGGGAGGGCAAGAACAACATCATCACCATCGCCTGGACGGGCGTCGTGTGCAGCCAGCCGCCGCTGGTGTCGGTGGCGGTGCGACCCGGCCGGTTCAGCTTCACGCTCCTGGAGGAAAACGGCGACTTCGTCATCAACGTGCCGTCGGCCGGTTCGGCGCTGCACGCCGACCTGTGCGGCACGCTGAGCGGCCGCGACCACGACAAGTTCGCCGAGGCCGGATGGACGCCGATCGACGCCAGCCAGGTCAATGCCCCGATCATCCGGGAGTGTCCTCTGGCGCTGGAATGCCGGACCACTCAGCGGCTGCCCCTGGGGTCGCACGAACTGTTCATCGCCGAGGTTCTTGCCGTCCAGGTCCATGAGGAACTGCTCGACGCGAACGGGCGGCTGCTCGTGGACGCCCTGGAGCCGCTGGCCTATTGTCCGAACGTGAAGGGAGCCGGGCAGTACTTCGCCCTGGCCCAGAGCGTGGGCCACTACGGTTTCTCCGCCGAGCATCACAAGCGGGTCTGACGCGTCAGGATCGCAGGACGAGGTTGTCGCGGTGGATCACCTCGTCGTAGGGCCTGGAGCCCAGGATGGCCTTGAACTGCGAGGACTTGCACCCTCGTATCTTGCGCAGCGACTCGGCGTCGTAGTTGGCCAGGCCGCGGGCGATCTCGCGGCCCTGATCGTCCACAATGGCCACGACGTCTCCCGCCTCGAAATCGCCGGCGACCTGCGTGATGCCGCCGGCCAGCAGGCTCTTGCCGCCCTCGACCAGGGCACGCACCGCCCCGGCGTCCACCGTCACCTTGCCGCGGCTGCGGGCGCTGAAAGCGAGCCACCGCTTGCGGCTGGTCATGCGGCACGGCGTCGGCAGAAACAGCGTTCCCACCTTCTTGCCGTCGAACAGGTCCACCAGGACATTCCTGCGACGCCCGCAGGCCATCACGGCGGCCTCGCCCGACTGCGTGACGGTCCGGGCGGACTCGAGCTTCGAGCCCATGCCGCCGGTGCCGCTGCGGCTGCGCGAGCCGTCGATCAGCGAGGTCAGCCGGCCGTCGATGGTCTCGACCACGTCGATCAGGTCGCCGCGCGCCTTGTCGCGGTAGAGCCCCTCGACGACGCTCAGCAGCACCAGGGCGTCGGCCCGCAGGTTGTGCGTGACCAGGGCGGCGATGATGTCGTTGTCGCCGTAGCGGATTTCGTCCACGCTGACGGTGTCGTTCTCGTTGAGGATCGGGACGGCCCCCATCTGCTGCAAGGCGCCGATGCAGTGGCGAATGTTGAGGTAGCGGCTGCGATGCTCGAAATCGTCGCGGGTGATGAGAATCTGGGCGGCGTGGAACCCGTGGCGGCTGAGCGCCTGGTCGAACACGTGAATGAGCCGCGCCTGGCCGATGGCGGCGCAGGCCTGGAGCCGCGGCAGATCGTCGGGGCGGCGCGTCATCTTCAGAGCGTCCATGCCGGCGCCGATGGCGCCGCTGGAGACCACGGCCAGCTTCAGTCCGCGTTTCAGCAGCACCGCGATTTGGCCGGCCAGGTCGCCGATCAGGCCATGGTCCAGCCGTCCGTTGTCGTCCGTGAGGACGTTGGTGCCGACCTTGACGACGGCACTGGAGACTCCGGCAAACAGCTCTTTGCGAATCTTCTCGCTCATCGCACGGCCTCGCGGGCCTCCAGGGCCCGGGCTATCAGGTCCACGTTGCGGGCGGTGGCGCCCTGGCGGCTGCCGATGGCCTCGCGGGCTCGCCGGCCCATGGCCGCCAACTGCTCGGGGGATTGTAACACCTCGGACAGGGTCTGTGCCAGCGACTTCGCGTCGGTTGCGATGCGAGCCGCGCCGCCCCGGACGAACAACTCCTCGGCCTCGGGGAAGTTGAACATGTGCGGCCCGAAGACCAGCGGCAGGCCCAGGCTCGCCGGGTCGATCGGGTTGCTGCCGCCCAGCGGGATGAGGCTGCGGCCGATAAACGCGAGGCAGCCGATCTGGTAGAACTTCATCAGCTCGCCCATCGTGTCGCCCAGGAGAATCGCTTCGGCGTCGGCCGCCGCGGGGCGGCCCGTGGTCTCGCTCCGCCGCACCAGGCGATAGCCGCGGGCGGCAATGAGCTGCGCCACCTCGTCGAACCGTTCGGGCTTGCGCGGCACGATGGCCAGGCGGACACCGGGGGCGGCGGCCCGGACGGCGGCGAAGGCGTCCAGCAGCGTCGCTTCCTCGCCCGGCCCCGTCGAGCCGGCGACGATGACACGCTCGCCCGGGCGCAGGCCCAGGTCGGCCGCCAGGGCATCCGCTCCGGCCACGCGGTCGAACGTGACGTTGTCGTACTTCATCTGCCCGGTGACGGCGATCCGGTCGGCGTCGGCGCCGAGGCCCCTCAGCCGCGCGGCGTACTCGTCGTTCTGCACGCCGATGACCGTCATGCAGTTGATCATGCGGCCGACGAGGCCGCGAATCCGCCCATAGCCGCGCACCGCCTTCTCGGTGATCCGCACGTTGACGGCGACGACCGGGATTCGGCGTCGCGCGGCCGTGAAGAGAAAGTCGGGCCACCACTCCGGCTCCACCTCGACGACCATTGTCGGCTCGATGCGCCCCAGGGTCATGTGCACCGACCACGGGAAATCCATCGGGTAGTGAAACAGCGGCAGCTCGGGGAAGAGCTTCGCGGCCCTCTGGCGGCCCGTGCGCGTGGTCGTCGAGAAGACGATCTCGGCCTCGGGGAATCGCTCGCGCAGGGCCGGCACCAGGCTCCGTGCGGCCTCGGTCTCGCCGACGCTGATGGCGTGGACCCAGATGCGCAGCGGGTGAGCGGCAAGCGACGGCACGCCGCCCATGCGCTCGCGCAGCCCCTCGCGCCATTTGCGCTTGCACAGAAACAGCACCAGCAGCACCGGCCATGCCAGCAGTACTAGCAACCCGTAGAACAGGTCCAGGGCCAGACGGGCAGCGAAGGATGGAACCCGGGGAGCTTTCATGGATGGGATGCCAACGGGCCTCCGCGGTGCGCGGGCCGACCGGTGTCTTGCAGACGCCTACCGGCCGCAGCACTTCTTATACTTCTTGCCGCTGCCGCACGGGCACGGATCGTTGCGGCCGACCTTCGGCGTCGCCCGGACGATGGGCTTGAGCTTCTCCTGTCCCTGCTGCTGGAGGCTCTGAAGCGCGGCCTGACGCTGCTCCTCGAACTTCGCCAGGCTCGGGTCCACCTCGGCGTGCTCGGCGCTCTGGCCGGACCAGATGCGGTTCAGGGCCTCGCGCTGCACCCAGCGGGCCTTGAAGAACAGGTCCGTGAACTTGTCGTTGATGCCGCCCAGCATCTGCTCGAACAGACGCAGACCCTCACGCTTGTACTCGATCTTCGGGTCCACCTGGGCGTAGCTGCGCAGCCCGATGCTGCTTTTCAGGTGGTCCATGGCGTACAGGTGATCTTTCCAGCTCGTGTCGTACACCTGGAGCAGAAGATAGCGTTCCAGGTGGTTCATGTCGCTGCGGCGGACGCCCGCGGCGCGTTTCAGCAGCTCGGACTCCAGTTCCCGGCGGGGCAGGGCGGCCAACTCCGCCACCTGGTCGGGCGTCAGCTCCACGCCGAGCGTCTCGGCCGCCCACGTGCGCACGTGCGGCTGGTTGTGCTCACTCAGCACGGCATCGTCCGCCGACAGGTACCGCGACAGGCCGCGATGAATGGTCCCGGCCAGGGCGTTTTCCTGCCGGCTGCGCTCGTCCACCGACAGCAGGCGGTCCCGCACCTGGGCGAAGCTTTCGAGCTTCAGTTCCTCTTCGCCGACCGGCAGACCGTAGAACCACGTCGCCCACCGCGACAGCCGCGCAAAGTCGAACGCCCCCGCGCCGACGTTCGGGTTCAGGCACTCTTCGATGGCGTGGTCGATCGGGTACTGCCGTTCCTTGGCGTCGTACACGGCCGCCAGCTTCGCCTTCAGCCAGTCGCCCAGGTCCGAGGTCAGGTGCTCGCGCAATTCGCCGGGCGTCACGTCGAGGTCGAACTTCCGCTTGACCCACTCGGCGATGACCCCGAGCGGATAGTCTGGATCGAGGTACTCGTTCACGGCGGCGCAGTCGTACTGAAGCACACGCTGCTCGGCCGCCTGCTGGGCCTGCTCCTCGATCTGGTCGATCGAGAGCTTGCGCAGCTCGTGCGGCTGGAGGTCCACCTGGAACTGCCGCCGCAACCAGCTGCTCAGTCCCTTGTAGTCCACCTGGGGCTCGGCTTCGCGTCGCGGCGCGTCGCCGTCCTCGTCGGCGCCCTCGGCTTCGTCCTCGCCGTAGTCGATGAACTCGCCCAGCGTCTCGACCACCCGGTTGCGCGCTTCGTCGATGGCGCGCTCCTTGATGTAGTCCACGATGTCCGACGGCTCGCGGCTCTTCAGCGAATCGCTCGTTACCGCCACGTCCAGATTCCGCCGGGCCCAGTCCGCCACGCACTCGTACGGATAGTCCTCGCGAAGGCGGTCCGCCAGCACATCGTCCAGGCTCTCCGTGAGCAGCGCCCACACCACCGGACGAAGGCTCGCCGACTCCAGGATCTCCTGCCGTCGGCCATAGAACACCTTCCGCTGCGAGTCCATCACCTCGTCGTATTCCAGCAGGTTCTTGCGGATGCTGAAGTTGTGCTCTTCGACCTTCTTCTGCGCGTTCTCGATGCCGCGGCTCAGGAACCCGTGCTCCAGCGACATCCCCTCTTCCATGCCCAGACGCTGAAGCATCTTCGTCACCCAGTCCTTCGCGAAGATGCGCATCAAGTCGTCTTCCAGCGACAGGAAGAAGCGGCTGCTGCCTGGGTCGCCCTGGCGGCCGCTGCGACCGCGAAGCTGGTTGTCGATGCGGCGCGACTCGTGGCGTTCCGTGCCGACGATGTGCAGCCCGCACGGCGGATTCTCTCTGCATTCCGTGCGCCCGCGCTTCGGAAACGACGGGTCCAGCTTCGGCTTGAAGCAGTGGGCGCACACGCCGTCGTATTCCGGGCAGTTGATGCAGCACTTGTTGCCGAAGTGGTCCGGCCGCTCCTGGAACTTCTCGTCCCACGGGCCGTGGCATTTCTCGTACACCACGCCCTCGGCCAGCTTGATGTCCGTCCCGCGGCCGGCCATGTTCGTCGCGATCGTCACATTGCCGCACACGTGCCCCGAGCGGTCCACATGCCGCTCGCCGGCATGGGCCACGATCTCGGCCTCGCGCTGGTGATGCTTCGCGCTGAGCACCTCGTGCTCGGTGCCGTGGGTCTTCTCCAGCAGGCCCGACAGCTTCTCGCTGCTCTCGATGCTCACCGTGCCGACCAGCACCGGCCGCCCGCGCTTCGAGTACGCGTTGATCTCGTCCACGATGGCCGTCTGCTTCTCGCGCAGCGTCATGAACACCACGTCCGGGTGGCTCAGCCGGTTCAGCGGGCGGTTCGTCGGAATCGCCACCACGTCCAGTTTGTAGATCTTGTGGAATTCCTCGGCCTCGGTCATGGCCGTGCCGGTCATGCCGGCCAGGCGGCCGTAGAGGCGGAAAAAGTTCTGAAACGTGATCGTGGCCAGCGTCTGCGTCTCTTCCTTGATGCGGATCTGCTCCTTGGCCTCGATGGCCTGGTGCAGACCGTCGGACCATTGGCGCCCCGGCATCAGGCGGCCCGTGAAGTCGTCGACGATGATCACTTCGTCGCCTTGCACGACATACTGCTTGTCGCGGTGATACAGGTGATGCGCTCGCAGCGCCTGCTCGATCTTGTGTGGCCACTCGGTGTTCGGCGCCACGTAGAACGAGCCCACGCCCGCCAGCTCCTCGGCCCGCTTCGTGCCGCCATCGGTCAGCGAGCAGGTGTGCTCCTTCTCCTTGACCTCGAAGTCTGCGCCCGCCTTCAGCCGCCGCGCCACCGCATCGGCCTGGGCGTACAGCTCCGTGCTCTCGAAGGCCGGGCCGCTGATGATCAGCGGCGTCCGCGCCTCGTCCACCAGCACGCTGTCCACCTCGTCCACGATCACGAAGTCCAGATCGTTCATCACCTGCTCGGCCCGGCTCACCTTCATGTTGTCGCGCAGGTAGTCGAAGCCGAATTCGTTGTTCGTGCCGTAGGTGATGTCGCACCGGTATTGCGGAATGCGCTGCTGCGGCGTCATCGGCGTCTGGATGCAGCCGACCGTCAGGCCCAGCTTCTCGTAGATGGGGCCCATCCACGTCGAGTCGCGGCGGACCAGGTAATCGTTGACCGTCACCAGGTGCACCTTGCCGGCCAGCGCCTGGAGGTAGTTCGGCAGCACGGCCACCAGGGTCTTGCCCTCCCCGGTCACCATCTCGGCGATGTTGCCCTCGCTGAGCACCTGGCCGCCGATCAACTGCACGTCGTAGGGGCGCAGGCCGATCGTCCGCTGTGCGGCCGTGCGCACCAGGGCGAACGCCTCCGGCAGGATCGACTCCAGCGGCTCGCCGCCGGCCAGACGACGCCGGAACTCGGCCGTCTTCTCCGGAATCGCCTCGTCGCTCAGGGAGGCAAACTGGGCCTCCCAGTGTCCGATGTCCTCGGCCTTGCGCCGATAGACGCGGACCAGGCGCTCGTTGCGGCTGCCGAATATCAGTCGAAGCCCTTTGCCGACCAGGGCCGCCAGACCTTCAAGTCCCATGCTTGCGATGCTCCCCGCCGTGATCCGCCCCGGCGCCGGCGCCGAAACGCCGCCGCGCAGCCGATCCGGACGATTCCGCCCGCTGCCTGTCTCATCCGCTGCGGATGCGTGCCGCCTCGCGGCGCCGGCGGCCCGACGTGCCTTCGGCCACCGAGGGCCACGTCGCGTCGCCCCATACGCCGCTGCTGCCGGAACTCCCGAACTGGCCGCGGCAAGGTCGCCATTCTATCAGGGCCGCTTGCGAGTGTCAAACCGCCCCAAAACTGACTGTGGCATTGCGGACCGTGGGGCGGCGAAGTAGAATAATCCCATGCGCGGGCCGTCCGGCGCCGCGTCCGTGCGGATACGACAGGCTTTCCTCCGGTGGCACCTCTTGGGGGATGACGGATGAATCGAATGGCGACAGGGTTCCGGTGGGCGATGGCGGTGGCGATGGTCTGTGTCCTGAGTGACGTGGCCGCCGCCCAGAAACGCATGTACGGCACCGGCAATCTGCCCAGCGAACGGCTGGGGCAGAACATCGGCGCCGTGACCTCGGCGTCGCAGTTCACACGGCGCACCGGCGGTTCGCCGACCGGACTGCTGGCGGCGCCCTTCGGCGTCAGTCCCTCGCGATTTGGCGGCAAGCTCTCGCCGGCGAACCTCGACCTCGGCCAGTTGCGGCCCGAACTGGTCGGGCGGCGGCTGCGAAGCCTCGAAAGCTTCGCCCTGGGCGAGCGGGCACGCTTCGCCGAGCTCCAGAAAGGCAGCCTCGAACTTGGCCTCCTGCTGGGCGGCGAGAAGACCGCCCGGCCGGATGACCTCCGACAGGCGTTCTTCCAGTTCGTCTTCCCGTTCGGCCTGCGCGACAAGCCCGAGCAGTACGATTACGGCTACTACTGCCTGAACTGCCTCCAGCGCGGCCGCATCAAGAACCCCGAGCTCTTCCTCGGCGAGTTCACCGAGGAGGCCCAGGGCACCATCGCCAACAAGGCGTTCCTCGACGCCGTGGCCGCCGTGTACCGCACCGACCAGCCGCCGGAGGGACAGTCCCTCGACGCTCTGTACGACAGCCAGTTGGCGGCCATGGGCAACTACCTGTTCAGTAACGGCCACTACCCGGCCGCCGCCGACGTCTGGTCCATCCTGGCTACCCGCGACCCGACCAGCAGCCTCTTCGCACAGGCCGCCGGCCAGAGCCTTTTCGCCGCGCAGCGGTTCCCCGACGCCGCGCGGCTGCTCCGGCGGTCGCTCACCACCGCTCACGGCTGGAAGGACGATTCGCTGCGCATCGGCGGCGTGAACCTTCAGGACATCTACCACGACGTCGGCGCCCTGGCCGAGGCCCGCCAGGTGCTCGAGCTGGCCTTGCAGCGGGCGCCTGAGGATAAGAACCTCCAGTTCCTGATGGCCTACATCGACCTGTTCCACGGATTGTGGGACCGCGCCGACACCCGGCTGGAGTCCCTCGCCGCCGCCGGCGACCGCGACGCCGATGGCCTGCTGCGGGCGCTGCGCACCGGCCGCGTGGGGCCGTGGATCAAGTTTCCGGCCTCGCCCGACGGCAAAATGACCGCCGCCGAGTTTGAGCAACTGACCACGTCCATCGAGTTGACCCGCGAGGAGAGAGCCGCCCTCGTCGAATCGATCACCAACCCCAAGACCGTCGAAGACTACATGCACCGCGGCGACTTCTACTTCTTCATGGGCAGCTACCCCATCGCCGCCGAGGCCTACGGAAGGGCCGTCCAGATGGCCCCCGACAACGCCATTGCCAAGTTCGCCGAGAGCCACGCCGCCTTTGCCAACGGCGAATACGTCTATTCCGCCAAGCGGCTCAAGGAGGCCCTGGCCATCGAGCCCGACATCGGCCTCTACAACTTTCGCCTCGAAGAGTTCTACAGCGACCGGAGCCAGCTCGATCGGCGCCTCAGGGACCTGGAGCACATGACCAAGCTCCGTCCCGACGACGCCCAGAAACAGTTCCTGCTCGGCTACGTCTACTACTTCGACGGTCGATACACGGAGTCGGCCAACACGCTGCTCCAAGTGCTGACGGCTTCGCCCGACTACGACGCGGCCCGCAACCTCCTGAAACTGGCCAGGTTGCAGAGCTAAGCTCCGTCTGGTCGTGGCAAGGCGTCTGGCCCGTGTGCGGTCGGGCGGGGCAACGGCCGCGCTTTGGCGGGATGCGAGCCACCTCCGTCGGCGTCATCATCATAAGAAGAGAGCCGCACCGGTGCGGTGGCGGACTGAGTTCCCTTTAGGAGCCTCGACATGTCTCGAATTTCCATGTTGGCTGGTCTCGTGGCGCTGGTGGCCTGCGGCACCGTTTCGCAGGCCCTGGCCCAGGACGATATCCTGGCCAAAGTGCCGCAAAAGGCGATGGGTGTCATCGTCATTCGCGGCCCCTCGACCCTGGACGGGCAGTTGACCGATCTGCTCAAGCGCGTTGTGCCGATGCAGAACGGGCAGCAGGGGCTGGAAATCCATGCCTTCGCCGATCTTCTGGCGAAGTTCCGTGTCTCGCCCGAGCAGTTCGACACGACCGCTCCGATGGCCGTATGGGTCATGGCGCCCGCGGACAGGCCGGAACGCCCCGTCAGTGGCGTTCTTGTCAAGCCCCGAGACTTCCAGGCCCTCGTGGGCGAGGCGCCACCCGATGTTGATGGGATCTACACCTTCGGCGACGACAAGAACTCGTTCCTCATTCGCTATGACGACTACGTGCTGGTGGCGAGTTTCAAGGATCTCCAAGGTATCAAGGGCCAACCGCTGGGTTTTGCCATGTCCCCCTCGCAGCAAGTCCTGGCCGACGACGCCGATGTGTACGGCATGGTTGATCTGGCCGCACTGAAGGTCGCCGGCGAACCGCAGTTCCAGAAGCTTCGCGCGAAGCTGGCCACCAGCATCGAGGAAGCCAAAGCCCTGGGCGAGGACGGCGCCGCCGAGGCCGCACAGCAGGAGAGCGTCCTGAAGCTCCTGGACGATGCATGGGTCCGGGCCGGGGAGCTACGTTGGATCGGCTTCAGTTTCGGCGTCTCGCCGGCCGGTCTCGATTTCCAGGTTCGCGGCAGCGCCGATCCCGAGGGCCGGATCGGCCATTTCCTCAGCGGCCACCCCGTCCTGGGCGAGACCCTGGCCCCCAACCTCCCCGCCGACGGACTGCCCTGGGTGGCCGGTTGGTATTCCCTTGATATGCCCCGGGTGATCGACGCCTACAAGTCCATGCTCGCGGTCATTGAACCCCTGTGTCAGACCCATCCCCAATTGGCCCAGCTCAGCGGCATGATCGAGAACCTCAACGGCCTGATGGAGAAGGCCGGCGGTCTCGGGCAGGTGGTGGGGCCTCGCGTCGCCTTCGCCGCCTATGCCGTGCCCAACGGGCCGCTGATGGGCAACATGGTTTCCGCCACCGAAGTCAAGGACGCCGAGGCCTGTCGTACCCAGATTCAGGGCCTCATGGAGGCCTACCAGAAGCTCATCGACGACCTGGCCGCCTCCATGCCTGCGGACGCTCCGAAAATGGGCGTCGTCATGCAGTATGTCCGCGATGTCCGGAAAGTCGGCGACCTGTCGGTAGACAACATGATCGCGAAGTTCCAGATGCCGCAGGTGGAAGGCAACCCGCCCGGCATGAATCCGAACGACCTGCTCAAGAGCGTTTACGGCTCTGACGGCCTCAGCCAGTGGATCGCCTTTGCCGACGGGCACATGCTCACCGTGACCGGCGACAAGCCCGACCGCATCGCCGATCTGGCCGCCGCGGTCAAGCTCAAGGAGGGGGGGCTGGCCGGGTCGCCGCAGATTGCCGCCGCGATGAAGAAGGCCCTGCCCGAGGCCAACACGGTGGTCTGCGTTTCCGCAGCCACCTACCTGGACACCATCGCCGATGTGATGGCCAAGGGCGCGGGCGTCACCGTGCCGCCGGCCGCGCCGCCGGCCGCCGGGCCCGAGCTGGCCCTGTCGGTGGTCAGCATGGCCATGGCTCGCGGCGAGGCCGCCCTCAAGGTCCACGTGCCCCTGGGCGACATGCAACGGTCGTTCATGAGCTTCATGCGGCTCCAGATGGCCGCGCAGCAGATGCAGATGAAGATGCAGGAAGAGATGCGCCGCCGGATGCAGGAGCAGCAGGAGCGGCAGAATGGCGCCCCGAAGCCGGCCGAGGAGACCGACGAGGGCGACGGCCCCGTCGATTATCGTCAAGACGCCGGGCGGATTGGGCCGATGTGAGTGGCGTTGCGGTCGCCCGCGAATGGCGGCAAACCGCGAAAATCAGTTGAAATTGCCGTCGCAGCGGGGTATCATTCCTTGCTCGACCGGGTTGCTGGCGTAGCTCAATGGTAGAGCACCGGTTTTGTAAACCGGCGGTTGCCGGTTCAAGTCCGGCCGCCAGCTCCAGTGTTCTTCTCATGCCGGCTGCGATGGCCGGGATGATGACAAGTGGATAGTGCCTCGCCCGTCCGTGCCGCTCCTTGGCGGCCGGCGACGCGAGTGTGGTCCGCAGACAAATGCGTGGGCGGATTCCCGAGCGGTCAAAGGGGACAGACTGTAAATCTGTTGGCTATGCCTTCGGAGGTTCGAATCCTTCTCCGCCCACCATTTTCTTCTCTTCACCGAGTCGCCGAGCCGTATCCCGTCGTCCTGCACGTTGTGCGGGCGTAGCTCAATGGTAGAGCCCCAGCCTTCCAAGCTGGTTGTGTGGGTTCGATTCCCATCGCCCGCTCCACCGATAACCATCGACGCCCGCTGACCCCCTGAGGTCACCGGGCGTCTATCTTGCGCACGGGACCGGAGTTGTGCCCCCCTCCAGAAATGTCGGCACTTGCCTCCGTTGTGCCAGGCCCGTGGCAGGCGACAACAGATTCACCCCCCGAACGCCCCCAACAAGCACGAGCGCTCGTACAACCGCCGGCACATTGGTTCGCTGAACCGCTGGGCCAGCGTTTATGACACGGCCAGGAACGAAAACGACCGCGAGGTGGAGCCCTCGCGGTCGCTACAGAAATATGGTCGGGGCGACGGTACACAGTTCGAACCGGACCGCATTTCTGAGGCGGTAACGCCGATTCTGATCGCCGCGTTTGTTGCCTGTCCGGCTGGTGGAATATCGTCGCCCTGAGGCGTGGCCGCGAGCGGCCATCCCCTACACGGCTCGTTGCCTCCTCAGCGGCCACCTGCGTTGCAGCATCTGTGGCTCCAAGATGATCGGCCAGGGACTGGGGCGTAGGTGTGGAGACAGCGTGCAACGAGGCTATCGGTGCAGTAGCGCGATCGACGGCAAATGCTGGAATAAGGGCATCTGCAATCGCGAGCGGACCGATCGCCGGATTACTGCCGCGGTCCTCGATGCCCTGGTGTCCGCCGAAGGCGCAGGGGGTCTGCTGGCGGAGCTGACGGCGCAGATGACGCGCGACGGCGGAGAACTCGGTGCCAGGGCTGCCGCCCTGCGGGCCGAACGGGCGCGTGTCGAGTCCGATCGCGACAAGTACGCCGAGGCCGTTGTCGTCAGCGACAACCTCGAGACGTTTGTCGAGAAGGTGAGGCAGTGCGAGAAGCGGCTGAGCCAACTGGAGTGGGAGATCAAGTACGTCGATCAACAGCTCAGTTCATCGGCCAAGCCGGTCAAGCCGGCCGAGATGCTGGAGGCTGGTCGCTCGGTGGCGAAGACGCTGACCGAGGGTCGGACCGACATCTACAAAGAGGTGACGAACACCCGGGCAAGATTGTCCGCCGGGGCTCCGTCTGAGCAGGGGCCGCCCAGGGCACGCCCCGGGTTGCTTGTCTCCGGTCCGAACAGTTGCCTGCGGGTGAGCCGGGAGTGTCCGTAGCGCGGTGATTGGGGCGAGTTCCGGCCTCGGC
>JAAYDY010000006.1 GCA_012729015.1 Phycisphaerae bacterium
GCCCTGACGCCGCACTACTGGCCTGTCGACGAGGAGGTGGTACGCGGCGACCTGGACTGGTGGGAGAAGCGCGTGACGCCCGGCCCGGCCCTGACCAACAAGAGCGGCGATCCCGGCGGAGCGTATAACTCGGGCCAAGACCTCTACGACCGCCGCCGCCTGGTCACCACCGCCAACAGCGACGATATCCTCCGGCCGCGGCGAAACGAGGAGGCACTCACGCGTTTTGAGGCCGAAGACGACAAAGTAACCGAGCCCAGCTATCCCGGGCGAGAACGGTTCCACTACATCGTCAACCCGGAGACGTCGGCGTCCCCCTGGGATGCGACGCTGGACGACGCGGACAACTACGCCCGTTGGGATCTGCCCGCGGCTTTAGCCGGCCCGCTGCAGTACGGCCGACTCGACGACACCGAGTCCGCCATGACTCTGCACTTCAACGTGGCCGGCCTGCGGACGCAATTCAGCCTGCGCGACGCGCTCGAACCGGTCTGGAACAGCAGCACAGAAAAGTACTTCGGCTTACCCTCCTACCGTCGGGCCATGCAGTTGACCGCCTACTACTTGGCCATGCTCCAGGAAACAAGCGTGCCCGACAATCAGCAACTCCGCACCGCCGCCCAATTGGCGGTCAACACCCTCGACTTCGCCGACAACGGTGACCGCGACGGCGACGGCATCGCGGACGTACCCGACCCGATCACCTACTTCGCGTGGCCGATCGACAACCCGGTCTTCGAGGTCTTCGGCGTCGAGAAGCAACCGTACCTGACCGAGGCCTACGCCAAGCAGATCATCCAGGCGGTCGAGGACACAAACAACCCTGGAACGTACATCTGGGATGACAACTTGGATAACCTGCCGCTCGAATCAGTCTATGCCGTCGAGATATACAACCCTTACCCCGAGCCGTTGGACATTACCCCCTACCAATTGCAGGTGATCTCGGACAAGGGCGAGAGCAAGCCCGCCATCACCCTGGACACCACCGTGGTGACCAACGGCGGCTTGATCCCAGGGTATGGCTACATTGTGATCGCCAACCGCGATCCCGGCGTGGGAAGTGTGGGCACGAACGTCTTTCTGAGTACAGCTCTGCAGATCGGCCAGAAAGACCAGATCCGCCTGGTGCGGACGGCGGCAAGCATCGTGCAGTTGACGCCGCAGGGCCTTGCGACGGCGAGCACACCACTGGTCGTCGACCAACTCGCCCCGAGCGATCTGGGGGCGCCAGACGGCTACTGGGCCCAGCCGCCACAGATCACCGGTACGACTCGAAAACCCGGAGACGGCGGCCTGGTCGACCCGGCCGACGACAGGCTGGTCCGCGACTCGAGCCTCCAGCGGCACAAAGAAACCGCCGGCCAACCGCCGGTGCACTGGCATTTCACCCTGTCCCGGCAAATGCTCCTGCCCCCGCGAGCGTATGAACTCCCGGATAGTGGCTACGACCCGCCAGTGACCGACGCCAAGAACCGCCCGGCCCAGCACAACCTGCTGGGAACCGATCCCATGAAGACCCGTTTCGGCAGCAACCTGCGGATCGGCAACCAGGAACTGGTGGCCAAGGAGTTCAAAGGCATCGGCTTCACGGCCTTCGAGCCGTTCGCCAACTTCTCCTGGATTGAGCTGAGTATCGCGGAGCAGTTGGCGATCGCTCCGTTCCCCGTGGTGGTCGCGAATCGGGGTGTCGACCCGCGGACCGGCGGTTGCATCGCCTTCCCGACCACAGGGACGCTGCTCATGGTCACTCGCTACGGACACGAGCTGGAAGATCCGAAGGAGAACAGCCGGCCGTTCCCGCTCACCGTGGCCGTCACCCGGGAGTGGAGCAACCCGCAGACGAGCCTCAATCGGAACGGACTCGCCTGGCTGGACAACGGCCACATGCCGGTCTTCGACGGCGATCAGATCGCCCAAGACTTGAACACCGCGATCAACGACGTTCGCCAGAGCCGGCTCGACGTGCCCTGGGGCCAGTTGGTGTTTGACTACTTCACCGCGTTGCCGCTGGAGGAGCTGGTCCGGCTGTACA